>NZ_CP101458.1:0-744248 GCF_024362525.1 Natrononativus amylolyticus | reverse complement strand
CGTCGATGATCGAGTTCAATATCTCTGCTTGACTCTCCAGTTTGTATCCGAACACGAACCCACTGAAGCAGATCTCATAAATTGGATACTCGAAAACACACCCGCTGGAGCAGCGGGCACTGTCAAGCGGAATCTCTCCTTTCTCGAGTCTGTCGACTTACTCGAGAGCACCCCTGAAGGCTACCGGACCACAAACAAGGGAGAGACGTTCTGGAAACAAGATGAGCCTCTGGTCATGTATGAGGGGCTCGCGACAGCTGTTGATGGCTTTCGTGAGATCGCCAGAGCAATTCCATCTGGGGATCGAACAATCGAGGAGATCCAACACCAACTCCGACGGGCGTACCCCGACCACAAGCTACCGAAGGGGGTCGTCACAAAGCACTTAGATTGGCTCGAGTCACTCGAGTTGGTTACAAAGGAAGATGGCGTATACTCGATCCCGATTGAGGGAGGCAACTTTGAGGTTGGCGAGCGGTACAGTCGCTGGTTTATCCACGACGTCCTCAAAGGGGAGCGATACAAGGGTATTGCAACCCCGAGCGAGCTGCCACTCATTTTCATCTTCACTGGCGATGCTGGTCGCACCTACGGGTATGAGGATATGTTCCTCGAGGGCGATCGATTTCTCTACACTGGTGAGGGCACGGAAGGCGATATGACGATGGACGATGGGAACAAGGCTCTCCGCGATCACCGGGAGAACGGTGAATCGATCCACCTGTTCGAGAATACCGATATGCCGTGGATCGTCACCTATCTCGGCGAGTACGAATACGTCACCCACAGGATTGATACGCTTCCTGATGAACACGACAACCCACGCGATGCGTTCCGGTTTGAGTTAGCTCCTGTTGGGGGAACAGAGATAGAGATTGAGGGGGGTACGCCTCGGTCGCTGTCTGATTCGGAGCTCTTTGCAAAGGCAAAGCAGAGTTCTCCCTCGGGAAGTGGGGGTTCGGGTGGGTCTGGTGGTAGTCGTTCGTACCCACGCTCGGAGTACGTTCGAGAGTTTGCGCTTCGGACGGCTGATGGTGTTTGTCAGGGTTGTGGGGAAGATGCGCCGTTTGTCTCTACGAGTGGTAAGCCGTTTCTCGAGGTCCATCATCTGACTCGATTGAGCGATGGTGGGCCAGATGATCCAGAGAATGTGATTGCGTTGTGTCCGAACTGTCACCGGCGGCGCCACGAGGGACGGGATGGTGATGCGTTCAATCGAGAGCTACGGGAGAAGGCACGGCGGCGGAACGAACGGTATCTATAGTTGATTACGATACTCAGCCATTAGTATCCATTTGAGATCCATCCCCGTCATTAGTATATGATCGACGAGAGCGACGGCTCCAAAATTGGGGGAGTTCGACGTCGACGACACAAAATGGAATGACGGGGATTACGGGCACCTCTGGAGCCCCAGATCGGATGATACCGGGGAAACATCTGTTTCGATCCCCTTCATCTTTGGGAGTAGAGACGATTGTAGGGGACTGCTTTTCATGTTGTCGTGTGGTCGCCTCCAGGTTCTGAGGCGTGTCGTTACGCAGGGCTAGTAGCAACACTATCGATTACACTTTCTGTACTGTATCAGCCTGTTTCATTTGGACAAGATAAGTCTCTTCTACTAAACAACTACCGCAAATGCCATACCTTCCTTTCTTGGATAGAAAACTTAAGATCAATTTGTTTAAGCATGAGAGTTGTCCTCCGAGCAGAAGATTCATTGATACTGAATATAGATGGTCTGGCCAGCTCTCGGATTTTATACCTGGCCGTGCCTTGGCAGTGTTATACGAATTCATCCAGATTCGTCCGGCGCTCCGAGCAAAGAGCAGAACTCGAGATAGTATATGACCATTGGGAATGAGTTATGCACCTTGAAGATTAACTTCGTGTTAACGAATAGGCTTTTAACAATCTGACTCTTTTCTTCTCCTATATGTTGCCGGAGGAGGAGTCGAGGGCTGAGATCGACAAGATGTTGGAGTCCGCAGGCTGGGAGATACAGGACTACGGAGATCACAACCTCGGCGCTAACAACGGCCACGTTGCCATTCGGGAATATCAAATCGGGATTGATGCTGCCGATTACATGTTGTTTCTCGACCGCCAAGCCGTCGGGGTCATCGAGGCAAAACCTAAAGGGACGACGCTTTCCGGCGTCGAAGAACAGTCGAAGCGTTACGCGGAAAGCTTTCCGGAGAGGCTGAACCCAGTCGAATCGCCCCTTCCGTTCGTTTACGAAAGCACAAGTGTCGAGACATACTTCCGAGATCTTCGAGATGTAGAGTCCAGGTCGAGGGAACTATTCTGGTTCCACAAACCAGAGGAACTTCGCGAGTTGTTGAACCGCGAAGACACGCTGCGCAACCAACTAAGACGGTTACCAAAACTCGAGCAGGGAAATCTGAGAGACGCACAGTTCGAGGCGATTCAAGAGTTAGAGAAATCGCTCGCTGGAGGGCGACCTCGCTCACTCATTCAGATGGCAACCGGGAGCGGGAAAACGTACATGGCTGTAGAGGAGTGCTATCGGCTGATCAAGCACGCGAATGCCAAGCGGATCCTATTCCTCGTAGACCGCAAAAACCTCGGGAAGAACGCAGACACCGAGTTCCAGCAGTTCGATACCCCAGCAGGCAGGAAGTTTACTGAGGAATACAACGTCCAACGGTTCCAAACCGGGCACATCGACCCTGCCAGCAAGGTATGCATCTCGACCATCCAACGGATGTATTCGATACTCCAAGGCGAAGAAGTCGAAGAGGAACAAGGGGAGAGATCTCAGTTCGAGGAAGAAGACGACGATGAAGAACAAAGGGAGGTCGAGTACAACCCAGACGTCCCCATCACAGAGTTCGACTTCATCATCATCGACGAGTGTCACCGGTCGATCTACAACAAATGGCGGCAGGTGCTCGACTACTTCGACGCATTCCTCATTGGACTCACCGCGACGCCTGCCAAACACACATTAGGATTTTTCAATCAAAATCTAGTCACTGAGTATTCACAGGCACGCGCTGTTGCAGACCGTGTGAACGTCGGGTACGACGTCTACAGCATCCGAACACGAGCAACAGAAGAAGGGGACACTCTCGAGGCCGGCTACACCGTCGGGAAACGGGACACACTGACGCGCGAAGAGATGTGGGAGCAGCTCGACGACACGATGGAGTACCGCCCGACTCAACTCGACCGGGACGTGGTAAAACCGGACCAAATCCGGACCGTGATGGAGTCCTTCCGAGATAATCTGACCAGTATGTTCCCTGGTCGGGACCAGGCGGTTCCAAAGACGCTCGTATTCGCGAAGAACGACTCCCACGCCGACGATATCGTTCGAATCTCTCGAGAGGTGTTCGGAAAGGGGAACGACTTCTGCAAGAAGATTACCTACAAGTCGATGGCCGACCCGGAAAATCTGATTTCGGAGTTTCGAAACTCCTACAACCCACGGATCGCCGTCTCAGTGGACATGATATCGACGGGAACGGACATCAAACCCCTCGAGTGTCTCATCTTCCTCCGCGACGTGAAATCCCGCACCTACTTCGAGCAGATGAAAGGGCGAGGCACGCGGACGATCGATAGTAACGACCTCCAGCAGGTAACCCCCGACGCAGAACACAAAACGCGGTTCGTCCTCGTCGACGCCGTTGGCGTGACCGAGACCGACAAGACCGACTCCGAGCCACTCGACCGGGAACCAAGCGCATCGTTCGAGGACGTCCTCGAAGAAGTTTCGCTCAACCCCGACCCAGACGACGACACCCTTTCAACCCTGGCCGAACGGCTGTCGCGGATGGATAAAGTGCTCGAGGACGAACAGCGCCGGGTACTCGAGCAGCGAGGGGACGCTTCGCTAAACACGATGATCAACGACCTGCTCACCGCGACGAATCGGGACGCTCAGCTTGAGTCGGCACGGGAGCAATTCGACACCGACGACCCGAGCGATGAACAGATCGAGGAAGCGCGTGGTGAACTGGTCGAGCAAGCAAAGCAACACTTCGACGACAGCGGATTCCGAGAGACGCTCACGGAAATAAAGAAGCAGAACATCCAGTACATCGACCCGACAGCGGACGAGGTCATCGAGTTCGAGGCTGAACCCGAGAAGTCGATGAACGCCGAGCAGACCGTCGATCGGTTCCGCGAATTTATCGAGGACAACAAGGACGAGATCGCCGCACTCGAAATCATTTACAACCAGCCCCACCGGCGGAAGGAGCTCACCTATGAGACGATACGGGAGCTGGCGGACACGTTGACTGCCCCGCCGTACAACCTCCGGACCGAGGAAGTCTGGGAAGCGTACGAACAACTGGAGAGTTCGAGGGTGGCCGGGAAGAGCGAAAAACAGCTTCTAACGGACATCATCTCTATCATCCGGTTCGAGATGGGTGAGAGCGACCAGCTGGAGCCGTTCGGCCAGACTGTTGAGGAGCGTTTCGAGGCGTGGCTGGCCGACCGTTCCGATAGCTTTTCGCGGCACCAGTTGGAGTGGTTAGACATGATGAAAGACCACATCGCCACCTCGGCGGCGATGGAGAAATCGGATCTGCAGTTGGAGCCGTTCAATCAGCGAGGTGGGCTGTACCGGGCACACGAGGTGTTTGATGATGTGGACTCCGTTATCGAGGAGCTTAACCAGGAGTTGGTGGCATGAATTATCCAGAGAGCTGGCCAGTTGCGGAATTACAGGAACTCGGTGAGTGGCAGACAGGTAGTACGCCGCGTCGTTCTAATGACGAATACTGGGGTGGCGACATCCTGTGGGTTTCGCCAAAAGACATGAAAACCGACAGGATTGACCAGACCCAAGATCGGATGACTGAGAAGGCGTTGGAAGAAACAAACTCGAAGCTCATCCCACCAAATTCTATCGTTATGGTGACCCGCAGTGGCATTCTAGAGCACTCGTTCCCGGTGGCAGTCACGGAGAGGCCAGTTACTATCAATCAAGATTTGAAGGCGTTCATCCCCGGAGACCGACTTGATGAGAGCTACGCGTATTACTATTTGAGAGCAAGTGAATTCGACATTCTGAGAACTTGCACCAAGGATGGAACGACTGTTGCGAGCATTAACTCGGACTCACTGTACACGTACGAAATGCCGATACCACCAGTCGGACATCAGGAACGCATCGTCGCCAAGATAGAGGAACTGTTTTCGAAATTGGATTCGGGCGTCTCCGAACTGGAGGAATCGCAAGGCAGATTCAATCTCTATAAAAAAGCCATTCTGAATGAGGCATTGGAAGGAGGTTTTTCGGAGGAATTCTATCAAAAAGAAGATGTTGAGTCCGGGGCCACTATTGCCGAAATTGAGGCTCCAGCTAACGCACCTGAATTGCCTTCAATCTGGAAATGGGTCCCCTTTGATGATGTTCTTTCTGAACCATTACGTAACGGTAAATCCGCAAAACAATCTGAGGAAGGAATTCGGACACTGACATTGTCTGCAGTAACCGAGAGAGATTTTTCCAAGAAAAATACGAAAATCACGGAAGCAAACCCGAAAGATGTAGAAGATCTTTGGCTACAATCGGGTGACTTGCTAATTGAAAGATCAAATACTGAGGAATATGTTGGTTTACCCGCAGTCTATCGTGGGGATGATGACTATGCAATCTATCCAGACTTGATGATCCGTGCGAGGTTGGATGATTCGTTGGCGATCCCAGAATATGCTGACTACGTATTTCTATCACCATTTTTCCGAAACTACCTCCGAGGCAAATCTAAAGGAACATCTGGCAGTATGGCAAAGATCAATCAAAAACACCTTCGGAATATGCCCTTCCCACTTGCACCATTAGAAGAGCAAGAATACATCGTAAAGCGCCTTGATTATATAATGTCCGTCGTCGATGAGAGTCAAAAAAGTGTTGGTGATGAACTAAAAAGAGCCCAGAGACTTCGCCAGTCAATCCTTAAGCAGGCCTTTGAGGGCAACATCATCCCCCAAGAACCGACAGAGAAGGCACCGACCATGGACGCCGGAAATGCAAATCTTGAACCGGGGAAGCAGGTAACCCTCTCGGAGGTGACTAACGATGCCGAATGAAGCAAACCAGCTCGTAAACAAGCTCTGGAACTTCTGTGACGTCCTCCGGGACGACGGGGTGAGCTACGGCGACTACGTGGAACAACTGACCTACCTTCTCTTTCTGAAGATGGACGAGGAGATGACAGAAATCGGCTTTCAGGAGGAGTCGCAGGTTCCAGATGAGTACAACTGGGAGAGTCTCGTCGCCAAGGACGGCGAAGAGTTGGAAAGCCACTACCGGGCGACACTCCAGGAACTTGGAACCCAGGGCGGCCTCTTGAGCGTCATCTTCAGCAAGGCACAGAACCGGATTCAGGACCCCGCCAAGCTGCGTCGCCTCGTACTCATGATCGACGACGAGAACTGGTCGGGGATGGAGGTAGACGTCAAAGGTGAAATATACGAAGGGCTGCTCCAGAAGAATGCCGAGGACGTGAAAAGCGGAGCGGGCCAGTATTTCACACCCCGGCCACTCATCAAAGGAATCGTCGAAGCGGTCCAGCCGGAACCCGACCAGACCATCTGTGACCCGGCGTCTGGCACTGGCGGATTCTTCCTCTCTGCCCACGACTACATCACCGAGAATCACCAACTCGACAAGCAACAGAAGGAGTTCCTCCAGCACGACGTGTTCAAAGGCTGGGAGATCGTCGACAACACGGCGCGGCTCTGCGTCATGAACCTCTACTTGCATGGCATCAACGGCAAAGAGAGTCCCATCATCGTTGACGATAGCCTGCGGTCTGACCCTGGCGACCGTTTCGACCTCATCCTGACGAACCCACCATTCGGAAAGAAAAGCAGTGTGACGGTGATGAGCACTGAAGGAGAGGCAGTCAAGGAATCGCTGACCTACGAGCGAGACGACTTCTGGGCCACGACATCTAATAAACAGCTGAACTTCCTCCAGCACGTCAAGACGCTGCTCAAGATAGGTGGGACCGCAGCCGTCGTCGTCCCCGACAACGTGCTGTTCGAGGGCGGGGCCGGGGAGACCGTCCGCCGCAAACTCCTAGACCAGTTTGACGTCCACACAATGTTGCGCCTGCCGACGGGCATCTTCTACGCCCAGGGTGTGAAGGCGAACGTTCTCTTCTTCGACGCGAAGCCAGCGCAGGCGGACCCCTGGACTGATAACCTGTGGATCTACGACCTGCGGACGAACAAGCACTTCACGCGTAAGCGCGATCCCCTCACGTTCGAGGATCTGACGGATTTCGTCGACTGCTACAACCCCGACAACCGCCACGAGCGTGAGGAGACGGAGCGATTCAAGTCCTACTCCTACGAGGAACTGATGGAGCGCGACAAGGTTAATCTGGACATCTTCTGGCTAAAAGACGACAGTCTGGAGGACATCGAGGACCTTCCCGAGCCGGAGGTCTTAGCAGCAGACATCACGGAGAATCTGGAAGCGGCACTCGATCAGTTCTCTCAAATTCAAACTGATCTAATGGATTGAGGAAACCTCCCTTGCAACCAGGTACCGACGTGGAAATTGTGAACGTGGTCGGGTCCGGGTCACTAGATGTTGAGCTGGATCTCGAGCGAGTCGCTATGGATCTCGGCTCGATAGCGGAGTACAATCCCGACAAGTATCCGGGGGTGTACCTTCGATTCGACGATGACGCCCCGCTTATCACCCTCTATCGGACTGGAAAGTACATCACAACGGGGGCGGATTCTACGGGAGAGGCGTATGCGACACGCGATCGATTCCTCGATCTCCTTGCAGAGATGCCGGTTATTGACACTCCCGATGACGAGTGGTTCCGTATCCAAAACCTCGTCTGCATAGGTGAGCTAGGCAGAAAATTGAACCTCAGCGCTCTCGCCATCGGACTCGGACTCGAACACACGGAATATGAACCCGAGCAATTTCCTGGCTTAATCTACCGCCCACCGGGTGCCTCGTGTGTCGTATTGTTATTTGCCACAAGCCGTGTTGTAATCACTGGCAGTCCCGACAGAGAAGTGTCAAAAGCGACGTTCAAAGCCCTTCGCGAGAAGATACAGCAGCTCCTCGCCACTGAGTAACATCGCCGGCGATCAATTGAGACATAAGTCGTTGATAATGTCTCGAGGGTTACTTATCGGAATCTCCTCCACAAATGATCTCTCGAATTTCTTCGAGCAGACCTTCGTGATGCTTCTCGAGGACTGCGACGTCTCGCTCGAGTTCATCGAACCGATCACGAACTCGTGAGATAGCCTGATATCGCTTATTCTCGTCGTCAACGTTGCCAGCGATTTGCTCGCGGTCTGTTTGGGTCATCAGCGCGCGCGTTCGTGCCATAGCAAATGCACATCACTTGCAGATGGTAATAGTTTGCGCATTAGCATACGTTTGCGGATGGACAAACTATATACTTCCAGCGGTAGTGCTCTAGGATAGGCACGGGAGTTCGGCTCCAGAAGTGGCCGACGGGCGTTGCAGCGCCCTCGACCGTGCTGGCGAAACCAGCAATGACCCGATACGATAGCGGAGATGAAAAGCGCACCGACCCGCGCCCAGTGTACATTCTACTGGGCGTCGATACCGAAGGCGGCTCGCACGTCTACCATACTCGTAGCGAGACTGTTTACACGATCGAGGGCACCGAGGTAGCCTACCGCGAAGACCTCGAGGACCGTTCGATCAACCTCTTCATGGACTACGTCGCCGACCGTCGTGGCTGGCAAGTTCGGTACCTGTTCCGGACGGCCGGCGACGCGATTACCTACAGCGTGAGCCCAGAGGAGGCGCTCTAACGATGTACTACCGCGATATGGAGCACGTCTGCCGCCGAGCCGAAACGCTCGAGCGCGAGGCCGCACGCGACCTGCGGCTACGTGCCGAAGCGCGCGCAGTCGCCGGTCGGGAGCCGGGCGACCACGATGAAGGTGAGGTCATCGATGCTGACGAGGGCGAGGATGGTGAGGAGTGATGGCCGTCGTTGGCACTGACCGTGACGAAGACGACGAACTCGACCGCCGAGCAATCACCGAGATAATGACCGTGATGGATAACGTCGGGACTGTTCGGAATGTGCCTGGACTTTACGAGGTGACGTCCGCGAGCGGAAAGACCTACCTCGTGGACACGATCTCTGGCGCGTGCGAGTGTCCAGACAGCGTCTACCGTCAGCACCAGTGCAAACACTACCGTCGAGTGGCTTTCGCGACAGGCACTCGCGAAATCCCCATGTGGATCGACCCTGATGATGCCGACGCCCAGCTCGGAGAGCACGTTTCCGGTAAACCGCGGTGGTCTGAATGAGACGAACACTCTCGATTGAGTGGACCGACCTAACCGGCACGCGACGCCGAGTACAGTTCATCCCCGATACAGGCGAGTGTGAGGGATGGCGCATCGAAAGCCAATGGACTGGCGCTTCATGGCGCGAAGTCGGTCGTGCCCCCATCTCGAACGTCGACATAGAAGCATCAGCGCCTGCAACGGATATCAATCGAGGCCCATAGAGCCTCCAGCAATTTTCGTCACGCTTGGTCATCCGGACCAATCGCAAAATTGTGAATTTGTGGTACAGTCTGTGACGTAACTATGCAAGCAATATACATTATTATATAGAAATCAAATTTGTGGTATGAACCTCATCGACAAATTACTCCGTCGAAGTGATGACAACGAGGAATTCACTGAGGAGGGTATAGAGATCGAGGTCGAAGACTGATATCCGAGTAAACCGCCTGCTTGGCTGCATCGGTCACCGCTACCAATACGGGTCACTTAGCCAGCGACTCTGGTTAATTCAGCTTACAGTATTTCCGATAGATGTTGGCGTGAGATTGCCTGAGCCGCCCCTTCTCGGTACTTCGATTCCTCTCGGAACTCTCGGAAACTCACCGGTAACTGTTATCCCAGATACTTGTGATGGACAGCATATGCTAACCAAGGGGGAGGTCATCACTGATAAAATGGTGTTTGACGAAGGGTGGGTTCCAGAGGACATCAAACATCGCCGATCGGAACTCAGCATGTTCTCGACAGCACTCAAATCCGGCCTTGAGGGATTTGACTGCATCATCACGGTGTATGGCCCGCCAGGGGTTGGGAAGACGCTCTCTATCAAACACGTCCTCGAGCAACTCGACACAGGAACTGACGATGCGGATGCGGTCTATGTGAACTGCTGGATCAACAACAAACCGTTCGATACACTCGAACGAATCCTTGATGGGCTCGATACCACCGTCGACATCCATCGCCAGTCAACTGCACAATCAACACTCTATCAGCGGATTACGGATGCAATCGATCGGCCATGCGTAATCGCGCTCGATGAGGTCGACCGGTTGAAGGACAAAGACTTACTGTACAAACTGCACGCGATTGACGGCGTCTCGATAGTGACGATTTCGAATCGTCCACAGGACCTCTTTTCACGACTCGACGACCGGATCACTTCTCGATTCCAGGGATCGACGAACATCCATTTTGGCGAATACTCGACAGGAGCACTCACCGAAATCCTTCGCGATCGCGTCAAGGCAGGTGTCCGAGACGACGCAATAACGCGAAAGCAAATCGAACAAATCGCTGCTGTATGCGACGATGCACGAACAGCAATTGACGCGCTTCATAAGACGGTTGAGCGTGCAGATCGCGATGGACGGTCAGTCACTGACGAAGACGTCCAGGTCGCAATCGAGACCGCGGGAACGACTCCGCGGTATTCAACTGAGGGACTTACTGAGCACGAACGCTCCCTTCTTGTACTGATTCACGCAGCTGACACCGAAATCTCGAGCAGCGACCTTCACGAGCAATACGAACATCGATGGGGCGATGATGCACTGACAAAACGTCAACGGCGGAACATCCTCGTCAAACTCCAGGAGTACAACTACCTCGAGAAGACCGGTAATACCCGCTGGACGAAATACCGGTCTCTCCTTCCAGAGGACGAAACGATTGTTTAGGCTCGGTGCTCATCGGTCATTGGTTTCGTCCCATCATTAACTGGGTACCCTACACTTGGCTACTATCTGTGGTGGCCCAGTTGTGAGTTATCCATAAACCAATTCTGTGGCTGTAGAAAACATCGGGTGTATAGCGAACGTCCATCAGCACATTAATTATATGCGAACGATAGGTCACGGGCATGTCAACCACTTCTGAACTATCGAACGTTTTGTATGAGATTTTAGAAGAATATCCATCACCTAGTAAAATTGGCCGTGGTCGTGAGTATGAGAATACCGATGCAGACGAGGAACTTCGTGATCTTGTAAAACAGACCTCAAAAGACGTAGTTAGTGATGCGATTGGGGATGAGGCAGACGACTACAACATTCGTCCAACTATCGGGAGCGGTGGTATGGCGGATATTCCGTATATCCCCATTGAACGGCGTGATGAGACCCAAACTACGAAAAAAGGGATCTATGTAGTCTATCTATTCGATGCAGCAACGTCTACGGTGTATCTTACACTAAACCAGGGGGCAACAGAGGCTCAACGAGCATCGGGTCGTTTTGGTAGCTCACCTCCGAATCGGTTAGAGATCCTTCGCCGCCATGCCGAGGATTATCGCCAATATGTCGATTGGCCACCGCATTTTACCGGAGCCGAATGCGAACTCACAGAGTCAATTAACGCTCCCGGAGAGGATGATGTGGAGGAAGTAAAACGGGCAGATAGTTACAATGCTGGGTGTATTCTCTATCGAGCCTATGGGCTTGATGACCTCCGAGATACGCAAATTGATGTTGTTTCTGATCTCAAAGATCTCCTAACGATTTACGAAACATTGCTGGATCGCCTGTATTCAATTCCAGACATTGATATCGGCGACCGGTCAGTCTGGGAACTCTCACCGGCAGGGGGTAGTCTGTGGACAGAATGGCGGGATGCCGGTATCGCGTCAATAGGACATTCTGACACGTCTGGCTTCGACGTAGATGACGACGTAGATGAGGCAGAGTTTGTACATAATTCTCCTGAAGGCCAACTTCTCCGGTTTCAGCATCAGTTATCTGAAGGTGATCTCATTGTAGCCGGTGCTCCACATGAGAAGATAGATGTCGCGTTCGGCATGGGCCACGTTACTAAAACTCACTATGAAACGATGGAGGAGATTGACGATCCGTCGAAGGTCGGCTCCGGTGAATGTGCTGAGACTGGCCATAAGCGCTTTGTTCGAGTAGAGTGGAGCGAGTTTGCTCCTGAAGGGGTTGCGGTGAACTGCTTAAAGGATGGTAAGAAAATCTTCCATAACTGGACGATTGGCCCCTTCAAAGCAGAGGTGGATCATTTCCTTGGGGCGGTTGCGAGACGAATGGTCGTCCTCGAACTCATTGACGACTCAGATGCCTTCATATCTGACATAGTGAATCAGTTTGGATACAGACGCCTTGATGATGGGCGGCCAGCAGGAGATCCGCCGATCAAGTTCAATGGCAACGGCCCAGAGCCAGATGATACTACCGAGACGTACGCTGAGTGGTGGCAGTCTCATGAGGATCTCGTTTTGGGTGCGCCTCCACTGGAGTCACCATCGAATCTCGTGTTTCCAGATGATCTTGAGGAAACACTCATCAACCGTATCGAAACGACGATCTCCAATGGAAAGCATCTCATCTTGACAGGACCACCTGGGACCGGCAAAACGAAATTGGCACGCCATGTTGCAGACCATTACGCCGGAACGGAGAATCACGAGCTGGTAACGGCTACCTCTGACTGGTCTACGTTTGATACAATTGGTGGCTATCGTCCACAACAGGATAGTCAGTTGAAGTTCCACCCCGGACTGTTTTTGAACCGCTTCCAAACTGAAGATTCTGCTGAACCGAGTTCAGAATGGCTGATAATTGATGAACTCAATCGAGCAGACATCGATAAAGCGTTTGGATCGCTGTTATCAGCGCTAACCGGTGAAACGGTTCAACTTCCTTTTGAGGGCCAGGAGTCACAGATAACGCTGGTCGGGGGCCCTACCCGGGATAGTGATCGTCCTATCCACGAAGACGTCTATTTCATTCCCGATGACTGGAGGTTGATAGGGACGATGAATACGTATGATAAGACATCGCTCTATCAACTCAGTTATGCCTTTATGCGCCGATTTGCGTTCATTCCAGTTCCAATTCCAGAAGAGATCACTCCCTCTCTGATTCAAGACTATACGGAGGGCTGGTTTGACGAGCGCATCAACGATGAGACTGCAACTCGTATTGCAGCGCTATGGGAAACGATCAATTCGGTTCGTCCGATTGGACCGGCGATTCTCCGAGACATTCTTGCGGATTATCAGCGTTCCACCATCGCGACGCTTACAGACCCAATCATCATGCATGTTATGCCACAACTGGAAGGGCTTCCAAAAGGTGAGCAACGGGAGTTCGTCGCGAAACTTCGTGAGTACAACAGTGATCACGACGCCCAAATTGATATCGAAGAGATCACCCGATTCGTCGAGGAGTACTTCGGAGTTGACGTTGATGGAGTGTAACCACTCACAGCACGTGATGAATCATGGCTAATCCAATTGACGATCGGACGCCCCTGGATCACCTCCTCGAGGAGATTGCACACCAATTTAGCGTCTATCTCAGCAAAGGCGTCGCTGCTGACTCTGTATTCCAAAACATTGATCCTGATCTCAACATCAACAATCTCGATGACCTCCTCGAGATCCATTTCATTCTTTCTGGTTCACTCCTACCGAGGGGAGTGGACTCCCGGCCGCCAGAAACCCCGATTGGGATACAAGACTTCCTCTCGCTGTTGCCCCAACGAATCCGACACCTCCGCACTACTACCGCGCGAGAAATTCGGATGTTCGATGGCGAAGTAAGGGGACGTATTGACTGGAACGAGACGATAAAACAGCGCTATTACAGCGGCTCGATCGATGATACACGATTTGCTTGCCAGCTAGCAGAAGAGACTGCCAGCATTCCCGAAAATCTCGTCCTCTGGGAGCTATTGAACTCGATCTCTAACTCATACAAGACAGCAACCTCAATCATCGAGAATCATAATGAAATCGACTGGTTCCAGAGTTGGGAGGATGATGGCCGTCTTGTATCATATCTCGACGATGCTCGTTCGAATGTACATCTCTCAGAGTTAGATGCTGACCGTCAAACTCTGGGGACGGTATCTGATCGAACTATCCGCAATGTCCTTGAATCTCGCGAGGAACTCTATCGCGAGGCTGCGATACTTCTGCAACGGTATCGGAATCTGATGGATCACGATATCGATCCAACTGAGGCAAAGCAATTGTTAGGACGGCAACTCCTCCATCCTGCAGAAAGTGATACCTGGGGCAAGGATGATACACCAGTCTTTTTCGAACTGTATTGGATCTATAAGCTCTTGGATACGTACGATGCCGCACAACGGAATCTGGTCACAAATGGGACTCATTGTATCGCCGCATGGGAGTTCCAAGGCGCACGGTACGAACTCTATCACGATTGGAATGGTGGGAATCGATTCGATTTCGGTGAGTCGTATGGAGATCGTGAACCAGATCTCTCCTTCTCAGGAGAAGACCGATATCTGGCACGGACAGCACGTTGGCTCACTCTCCGAGAAAGTGAACGAAAAGGTGTCTTTGGAAAATCTGCCTCACGAAAAAAAGAACGGCGACCGGATTTTGTTCTCCTTCGGTTTGATGACGATACTGTTACCGATATTGCAATTGGTGAGGTCAAGTACACTCGGAAAGCATCAACCGCAGCAAACGGTCTCGAGGAGTTGTATCGGTACCTCTTATTTGCTCGTGCCTCTAACGGCAACGAGTTCCCATATTTCGTCACCGAGGTAGACGAACTAGATGCCGCGTCCGTGCATGGATTCCTCTGTGTTGATAGAGTCGACCCTTCTCGTGATCCTGAAGGACCAGTCACTATCTTAGATATCGATCAAGAATTTCCACGGCCCTTTTAGCACTGGTGTTCGCCTGGAGATTTCCCCACACGCTTAGTCCGGGTAACTGGTACCGCCCGTTCTCTATGTCTTTTCGTCCAGTTCCTCTTCGAGATCTTCGATTAACTCGTCAACTCGCTCGCGAAGGAGATCGCTTCTCACCACTTTCTCATCTGACCCTGGTGGGAGCTTAGCGTTTCGTTGGTCGATTAGCCAATCAAGATACTCGATCCGCTTCCTATCTGCCCGAAACGTAACCCGAACCTCCTCTCCATCACTCATATCGTCTCGTAGGAAAGCACGTCCCATAGATTTTGTCATCCTGGCATCAGGGATGACAAATCCTAAGGTGTCTCCCCGAGTTCATGATTTCGATGGCGCCGATGACAGAAACGCGCCTGCTGACGCACAGTTCGCTGAAATGAGCAACAAGCCGGTAAGGCTAATGACGACATTCATCAGTCGAAATAGGTCACCGAAATACCCACCGCAGATACCAACTCTCGGAAATAGCGAACGGGGGCATATCACCACTGGGACACAGATGATCCGAAATCTCCGTACTCACGGAACTCTCGGAAATGACCCAGGTAGGCCTATTAGAAACACAGCCGTACCGAATAATCAGCTACTCGCGACACATGCCGAGGCGCGCTCAACCTTCCAAAGCATAGCACGCCTCGGCTGTTTCGCGGGTCACAGATGTACACAGTGTGGGACGGAAAACCGACCCCACACAGCCCATGACCATGAGTACAGATACCCACCACAATCGTAAACGCACCGACTCCAACCAACCCGCACTCGCACACGAGCTGACGCTCTTCCAAATCGACTTGCTCGTTGCAGTCCGCGATCTCGAAGCGACAACGCCACCAAGTGGCTCGGATCTCAAGGACGCTCTCGAAGACGCCCTTGGAAAAGAGATCAACCACGGGCGGCTCTATCCAAACCTCGATACTCTTGTCGAGTACGACCTCGTCGAGAAAGGAACACTCGACAGGCGAACGAACACGTACGAGCTCACTGCGAACGGACGCGGCGTTCTCAACCACCGAACGGTGTGGGTCTCACGGGGCGACCAATGAGTTCGGAGGAGTTTCGCGACGATGTTCGCTCAGCAATCCGTCGCCACGAACAGAACCTCGAGGCAGAGGATCTTCGAGAGATTGCCCAGGATCTCAAGCTAACGGCGGATAACTGGGAGCAGGTGGCGGTCTGATATGCCGTGTTCGTTTTGTGGGGTACCAGGCCACGGACTCAGTGTCTGCCCTGACCGTCTCGAGAAGTACTACGGTCGCCTGGAGGCCTATACTGACGAACCCACACCCAACGACGACACCGACGACCAACCCACCGAGAACGATATCCCGGTGACGCTACCTGGAGCTGCCAATGTACTCGAGGATGCAAGCCACCGACTTCGCTGGCGTCCGGATGCCGACCTCTGGATTGTCCTTGCCGGTCTTCGGGGAAAACTCCCCGATGAGTGGATGCTCAGCAATTCACAGAAGAACGCATTCGCGAGCGGGCAGGTAATCCGAGCTGACGGCGGCCATGAAGAACTCAGTCGTATAGAGACGATTCAGCGCTGTGACTGTGGCTGTCTCGTGATCGGTGACTGTGATTGTGAGGGACTCGACCAATGAGCCAGAGCAAACAACCTACTGCAGTAGACGCCTATAAACAACATCCAGACGAAATCGAAGAGCTTGCCGAACGAGACGACGAAATCGGAGCAGCCTGTCGGGCTGTCCTCCGTGTTGTAGGTGAACTCGATGAGTGACGCGTCAGTCGTTTCCGGCCAGCCGTTGGAACTCCTTGGCAAGGGCGGAAGCGAGTTCGGGGTCGTTCTCGGCAGCATCGACAACGTTCGCCGCGGCCGAGCGTTTACTGGTGTCTTGTTCGTCGACGAGGTAGTCTCGAGCCGAGGACTGCAACTGTTCGCTGGTCTCGGATGCCTGGTCGGTGATCGGTGTTGCACACCCCGGGCAGAACAATTCCCCGCCGCGCAGGGCTGCGTGACAGACGGGACAGGTCTCGAGTTTCTTCGAACGCTCCTCGCTGGGTTCGACGATGTCGTAGTGCTCGAGGATCTGGTCGTTCATCTCCTCATCCCGGACTCCGGAGTAGGTCTCGAACTGCTGGGAATCCTTCGCCCAGTCGACGCGGTGTTTGATGACCTGCTCGCTCATGTCTTCGCGAATCCAGCGCGAGATAGCAGTCTTTCGGAACAGGTGCGTGTGCACGCGGTCGGTATCGAGGTCGGCACGCTCGGCGATGAGTTTGATACGCCGGCTCAGGTATTGTTGGGTGAGTGCGCCGTCCTCATCGTCGCTCCACCGCTCGATCTTGTGCATGAGCGCTGCATTGGGATCGTCCGCACGCGGGTGCATGTCGAGCCAGTTGGCGACGTACCCTCGCGACCACGTCAGCGGCTTCGGCCCGGACGCGTCCTTGACGTTTGCGTCCTCGTTGATGTGGATGGTTGCTGTTCGCTCGCCGAACTCGAGATCGCCAATGCGAAGCGAGCCAATGGCACCGATACGCAATCCAGTGTCATCGAGCAAGGCGACCAGGGCCTTGTCTCGGGGATTGCCCGCAGCCTCGAGGAGCGATTTGATCTCCTCATCGCTCAGGAGATCGTTCGGATCCACAGAGCGCTTCGGCGAGGCACCAATCTTGATGTCCTCGGCCCAATCGACACCGCGCCAGCGGAAGAAGACGCGCAGGGCCTTGCGGTAGTTGCGCCGCGTTCCTTCCGAGAGGTCGTATTCGCGTTTGAGCCGCGAGAGGAACACGTCGACGTCCTCGAGCTCCATCTCAACCAATGGGACGTCCGCTCGTTCAGCGGAGAGTCGGAGCCGGTTGAGGTGGGAGACCATCGTACCCGTGTTGACGTCGTCTTGGGCGTCTTCATGGCGGATGAATCGCTCGATTGCTTGTCGGTCGTTCTCGTCGATATCGGCGTCAGCGAGCTTCGAGAGTTGGTTATCGAACTTGCGCCCGTACCCTTGAATGTCGTCGACGTTCGTCACGATATTCTACATGACGCAGTGTGGGACTATGAAGACTCTGTGAATAGTCCGCCCGGGACTACTCTGTTTCGATTCCGCATCGTGAACCGCTGTCACTGACTCGAGTCGACATCGCTCTTCAGGCGACGAGCCGAACGATCGGTGCGGTCAGTTGATCGTCGTGTGTTCTGACTCCTCGTTGAGCGCGAGGTTGGCCGCGATCTCCGCGTTTCGCATCGCGTACTGGGCGGTCTGTTGGAGGCTGACGAGCACCTCGCGGACCTCGAGGAGTTCGTCGTTCGCCATCTCCGGCAGGTCGGCGAGGATCTCGCGCTCGCGGTCGGCGATGTCGTGGAAGCGCTCTCTGACCTGGATCGTCTTGTCGTAGTCGCGCTCGACGGCGGATTCGACGGCGAGGGCGGTGATCTCGTCGACCTCCTCGGTCAGCTCCCTGATCTCGCGCATCACTGAACTGTCGACATCGAGGGTGTGGCCGTTGGTCTCCATCACGATGTCGGCGATGTCCTCGGCGTTGTCTGCGGTCAACTCGAGGTTCTTCGCGATCGATCGGTAGCCGATCAGCGGGAAGCCGTCGTCGAGGCCGACCGCCCGCGCCAGGTTCGGGTTCTGGTAGGCGGTGAAGATCAGCCGCAGCAGGAGAACGAAGATCTTGTTCGCCTGTCGCTCCCGGTTTAACGCGCGCTGGGCGAGGTCGGCGTTGCCGTGGGCGAGCGCCTTGATCGCCTCCCCGCGCATCGTCCGCCCGGTTCGCTCGAGGCGCTCTAAGAGGTTGTCGAGGGTGAAGTCCTCGGGGTCGACCGAACACCGGATCGAGATACTCTCGGGAGTCTCCTCGATGACGCCGAGCCCCATCAGCTGCGTTTCGGCGCGGTAGACGGCGTTGATGTGGTCCGATTCGAGAGCGCCCTCGGAGCACTCGATGCGGATGACGCGCCGACCGAGGACGTACTGTGCGACGATCGCGCGCTCGACGGACCGCGCGTCGAGGTTGTCCGCGTGGATGATCGCTTCCGTCTCCTCGGAGCTGGCCGACTCCGATAGCACCGTGAGCGTTCCCTTGCTACCGACCCGGAGTGAGACCTCGTCGCCCTTCTCGACGCCGTGTTTCGACGCCCACTCCGCGGGGAGCGTCATCGCCAGCGTCGAGGGGCCGAGCCGCTGTACTTTCCGCGTTTCCATGGCCCTCGCTACGGGGCAACCGACCTTAATCCTGACTATATGCTCAGTATACTCCCGGTTGGTGGTAATATACATGGGGGTGACGTCGACAGGTTCGCTTCGTGTGGCTACTGTCGATCGAGTACGGGACGCTGAAGGAGTGTCCTCCCTCTCGAGCGGTTGTACGGGCCGAAAACGGAAGCAGGGGAGTGTGTCGCGGGATGGTCGTGTGTCGATTCGTCGGTACGGGACGGCGCCAGGACACCGGGGAAAGACGGTCGGTCTGGGGGGACGTACGAAGGTTGGGGGACGTCTTCCGGTGTTCCGGGCCGGTTCCCGTTATCTATCACCAGCGGCGTCTCCCCAATCAGCGTACGTGTTCACCTGTGCAGCTATTAACAACGGGTCGGTACCCGGTCCGCTCGAGGCCGGCAACTGCGATCGTCACAGGACCTTGATCAGCCGCGTCGTGAAGCGGCCGGTCCTGACCTGCGTCCAGCCGCGAAGCTCCTCGTTGAGCTCCTCGTCGTCGGTGTCCACGCGGAGCGCGCCGACTCCGTCGAGTTTCTCCCCCGAGGCGACGATCTCGACCTCGGTCGCCCGCCCGATCACGGTCGGCGAGATCTGATGGTTTCCCCGACCGAAGACGAACCCCTGTCCGCCGATGGGCGAGACGACGATCGCCGTCGGTTCAGCGATCGCCTCGAGGATCTCCGCCTCGGAACCGTCGCGGAGGAGTAACTCGCCGTCCCGCCAGACGTCGACGCCGAGCGGCGAGCCGTCGATGCCGAGTTCGGCCTCGATCGCGCCCACCGTGCTCCCCGGGCCGAACACGTACGTCGTCTCGGGGTCGACGTCGCGGGCGAAGCCGGCGGCCAGCGTCTCGACGCCGCCGCTCGAGAGCTGCTTGCTCGACTGGAGTTCCTGAGCGACCGGGACGGGGACGACGGCTCTGAGCTCCGCGCGGACCTCGCCCGCCCGGTAGGCGTCCTCGTCGATGTCGTTGACCTCCCGGTGTTCGGTGCGATCGAAGTCAGCGGCGATCCGGCCGGCGTCGGCCGGGGTCACTCCGAACACCGACGAGTAGATCTTGACGCCGGCGGGAACGCCGAGCATCGGCGTCTCGCCCCCGTCGGCTTCGAGCACCGCGGCGACGTCGACGGCGGTGCCGTCTCCGCCGACGAACAACACGAGGTCGACTCCCCGCTCGAGAAACGCCCGGACCGCCGCGCGGGTGTCGGCGGCAGTCGTCTCCTCGCCATCGGGGTCGTACACGAGTTCGGGGTCGTATCCGGCCGCCCGGACGGCGGCTTCCCCCATCGGTTCGCTCGCCGTATACACCGTCACACCGTCGCCCGCGCGGCGGGCGAACGCCGAGAGCGCTTCCGCGGCGCGCTCGGGCGCTCGAGGCTCGGCGCCGCGGCGGCGCGCCTCCTCGAGTTTTCCGTCGGTTCCCTTCAGTCCGACCCGGCCGCCCATGCCGGCGATCGGGTTGACGACGACGCCGAGTGACTCCATGCCCCTCCGTTCGCGGGCCGAGTCAAAAGCCTGTGTGGCTTCGCGGCCGGGCCGGTTTCTGAAACGTTAAGAGGGGCGCGGACGCATCGGCGAGCATGAACGAACTCTCGTCCGTGCTCCTCGAGACCGAGCCCGCGCTGCCGATGGAGATCGCCGGCTGGGGCGTGTTGCTCGTCGGCCTCGTGATCACCGTCGTCTGGTTGCTGTACCTCTACCGGTAAGCGGCCCGTCACTCGGACTGAGTCACCCGCTCGCGGAGCCACGCCGCCGCCGACTGGACCGTCGTCTCGTCGCTCCCCTCGAGTGCGATTCGCACCGACTCGCCGGGATAGCTGCCGACGGAGACGTCGAACTCCTCGCGGACGGCCTCGAGCCGGTCGAGCAGCGCGCTCTCGGGTTCGTCGGCGACGACCACCTCGCGGTACGTCGCCGGTCCCGAGAACTCGTCGGCGACCGAGTCGAACATCGCCTGCATCTCCGCCGGGACGCCGGGGAGGACGTAGACGCCCTCGAGGACGGCCCCGGGTGCGACGCCGGCGTAGTTGTGAAGCGCCCGCGCACCACGCGGGAGGTCCGCGGTCCCCTCGGTCAGGTCCTCGCGGGCGTAGCCGCCCGTCTCGGTGAGCCACTCGAGGGCCTCGGCGTGGTGCTCGAGGGGGCGGCCGAGCGCGGCGGCGACGCCCTCCATGGTCAGGTCGTCGTGGGTCGGACCCAGGCCGCCGGTGACGACGACCGCGTCGTACTCGGCGCGGTACTCGTTGACCACGCGGGCGATGTCGCCGACCCGGTCGGGAACCGTCGTCACACGTTCGACCGAGACGCCCCGGTCTGTGAGTCGCGCACACAGCCACGCGGCGTTCGTGTTCGTCGTTCGTCCCGCGAGGAGTTCGTCACCGACTGTCACGATCGCGACGTTCATACCCCCCGTTCGTGACGGCGGCTCAAATGTATCTCGTCGTCGCCGAGCCGACACGACCCTATATAAATGGACACTCTTGATAACCACAAGATTCACTTCTGATAATCAGAATAGTCTGTACCGATGAGATATGGTGGTTGGAGCCAGGACGGTGAATCGACGACACTTCTCTCGGCACTCGGGAGCAAATACAGCGCGGAAATCCTCTGTGCGGCCGACACCCCGAAGTCGGCCCAGGCGTTGAGCGAGGACATCGAGATTCCGATCGCGACCTGTTACCGGCGCATCGAGGAACTGGTCGACGCCGGCCTGCTCGAGTGTGAGGGGCGGACGCTCTCCGAGGAGGGCCGCCGGACGAACATCTATCGTCGAACGCTCGACGAACTCGAGGTCGACTTCTGCGACGACGGCCCGCAGTTCTCCCGCAAACGCCGAACCGAGGCGAAAAATCGGCTCCAGGACCAGTTGCGGCGCTAACCGGCGCCAGCCGCGACCGTCGATCGGTCAGATTCAAGTATTCCTGTGGGAATACTCGGGTATGGCTCAACGAGTCGAACGTTCGGCGGCCACCTCCTCGAACGCGACGGAATCGGCCGGTGCGCGCCGGACACTCCACGTCGGCCGCGACCGCCCGATCAGGATCAGCGCGGGCCACCGTCTCCGACACCACGACGGGAAGTGCGCCCGTCCGCACGGCCACAACTACGAGATCACCGTGACCGTCGTCGGCGAGCTGACCGCAGACGGCTGGATCGCCGACAAGGGGGAGATTACCGCGGTGCTCTCCGAGTGGGATCACATGTTCCTGCTCGAGGCGGGCGACCCCCTGATCGACGCCTTCGAAGCGGCGGGCGACGGCGACGCGCTCGTCGTACTCGACGCGCCGCCGACGGCGGAGGTGATGAGTCTCGTCCTCGAGGGTCGCCTCGAGGACGCCCTCGGCGACAACGTCCACGACGTCGCCGTGGAGGTCGCAGAGACCGGCGAACTCTGCGGTAGTGGTGTGTTGTAATGCCCGTCACGGACGCTGACTCGCGCGAGCGGCCGGCCGACGCCCTCCCGATCAACGAACTGTTCTCCTCCTTGCAGGGCGAGGGGGTGCTGGCCGGCGTCCCCTCCGTCTTCGTCCGAACCAGCGGCTGTAACCTCCGCTGCTGGTTCTGTGACTCCGCGCACACCTCCTGGGAGCCGACTCACGCCTGGATGGGGCTCGAGGAGATCCTCGCCGAGGTCGACGCTCACGACCCGGACCACGTCGTGCTCACCGGCGGCGAGCCCCTGCTGTCCGACCGCTGCGTCGACCTCCTCGAGCGCCTTTCCACTCGCGGCTACCACACCACCGTCGAGACCAACGGGACGATCTACCGGGACGCACCGATCGACCTCGCCTCGATCAGCCCGAAACTCGCCTCGAGCACGCCGACGGCCGAGCGCACCCCCGCTGGCGTCGACCCCGGCGGGTGGACCGGACGCCACGAGCGCGACCGGATCGACCTCGAGGCGCTCGTCGCGCTCGTCGACGCCTACGACTTCCAGCTCAAGTTCGTCGTCACGGACGGGACGGACCTCCCCGAGATCCTCGAGTTGCTCTCGGACCTGCGGGCGGAGGCGTCGGCGTCGATCCCCGACGACCGCGTCCTCCTGATGCCGGAGGGCGCGACCAGGGACCGACTCGCCGAAACGCGGGAGACGGTCGCCGCACTGGCGATGGAGTACGGCTTCCGGTACACGCCGCGGCTGCACGTCGACCTGTGGAACGACGCGCCAGAAACCTGACCGTGACCCCTCGTACACCATGACTGACGATACCGAATTAACCGAACCGACCGCCGAAGCGAGCGAACCGACCGCCGATTCGACGCAGAAACGCGCAGTCGTCCTCCTCTCGGGCGGCATGGACAGCGCCACCGCCGCCTACGAGGCCCGCGAGCGCGGCTACGAACTGTTCGCGTTACACACTTCCTACGGCCAGCGAACCGAGCGCCGGGAACTCGAGTGCGCTCGCCGGCTCGCCGCCGGACTCGAGGTGGTCGACTTCCTGACCCTCGAGACCGATCACCTCTCGGCGATCGGCGCCTCGAGTCTCACCGACGAGGATCTCGCGATCGCCGACGCCGACACGGAGAGCGAGGAGATCCCGAACACCTACGTCCCGTTTCGCAACGCCAACCTGCTCGCGATGGCGGTCTCCTACGCCGAAGCCGAGAGTTGTGAGGCAGTGTTCATCGGTGCACACAGCGAGGATTTTGCGGGGTATCCCGACTGTCGCCCCGCCTTCTTCGAGGCCTTCGAGCGTGTCGTCGACGCGGGGACGAAACCGGAGACCGAGATCGCCGTCGAGGCGCCGTTCGTCGACTGGTCGAAAACGGAGATCGCCCGCCGAGGGGTCGAACTCGAGGTCCCGTTCGAACACACCTGGTCGTGCTATCGCGCGGCGGAGCCCGCCTGCGGAACGTGCGATTCGTGCGCGTACCGGCTCGAGGCGTTCCGGAACGTCGGGGTCCGGGACCCGATCGAGTACGCCGAGCGGCCGCCGGCGTCGACGGCGGACCGGTAGCGGGCCGCGGTCGCGACGGAAAGGCTCAACTGTCACTGCAGCTAACTGAACGGCGATGAGTCCCTCCGTCATCGAGTGGTTCCGCGACGACGGCGAGTGGACGACGCCGACGGGCCGGCGCTGGGAGGTCGTCGCACTCCTCGCCGCCCTGGCGCTGGTGCTCTGGATCGCCCACGGCAACACCGGCATCCCTCACCCCCGCGAGAGCTGGCTCGCCGTTTCTCTCGGTACGCTCGCCGGCTACCTGTCCGTCGCCCACTACCACGACCGAATCGCTGGCTTAGCTCCGGGCCGGGTCGGCGCGCTCACGACGCTGCTGTTCGGCGGCGGCGCGTTGTTCTCGTTGCCCGAGTCCGTCAGCCTCGCGATACCGACGGTGCTGTTTCTCGTCGCGGCCGTCCTCGCGGCGCTGGCCGTCTACAGCTGCCGGCTCGTCTCACCCCTTCACGACGGAATGCGCCCGCTCCCGCGAGGCGCCGATCCGCCGCGGGCGGGCGACTGAGACGGCGGCGGTTCCGCACCCGCATCTGCCAGTCGCACCGCTAGCCGCCCGCCCGCCGCTCTCGCTCCACGGTCGTCACGTAGATCCCGGCGAGGACGACCAGTCCCCCGATAACGGTGATCGCGTCGGGAACCTCCGCGAGCAACACGAGCGCGAGGATCGTCGCCCCGACCGGCTCACCGAGCCAGGCGACGCTGACGACCACCGACTCGAGGTACTTCAACACCCAGTTCACGATGGTGTGGCCGAGGACGCCGGGGCCGACGGCCATCGCGAGAAAGAGCAACCACTCGCGGGGCGGATACTCGAGGTAGCCGTGGCCCTGGGCGCCGACGAGCGCGAACAGGGTGATCGTACAGGCGGTGTACACCACGGTGACGTACGGAAACAGCGAGACGCGCTGGCGGATCGCCCGCCCCGCGAGGACGTAGCCGGCGACGGTGATCGCCCCGAGGACGGCGAGGGAGTTGCCGTACAGGGTGGCGTCGGAGATCGGCGCTTCCCCGGCGTCGCCGAAGGACATCGCCGCCGCGCCGACGATGGCGACGAGAATGCCGATCACGGTCATCCGGTGGACGCGCTCTTTGAGGAGCACGGCGGCGCCGACCGCGACGAAGATCGGCTGGGTCTGGACCAGCGTCACGCTCGCGGCGACGCTCGTGTGGTTCAGGCTCTCGAACCAGGCCGCGAAGTGGACCGCGAGCGCGACGCCCGCGACGATCGCGAAGCCGAGGTCGCGCCGGGAGAGCCGGGAGAACTCCTCACGGTGGCGAATCAGGGCGATGGGGGCGACGAGCACCGTCGTGAACAGCACGCGGTAGAACGCCGCGACGGAGCTCGGCGCGTGGCTCCAGCGGACCAGGATCGCGCTGGTACTCGCGGCGAAGATCGCGAACGCCAGCGCGGCCGCCGGCGTCACCTCGAGGTCCGCTTTCGAATACACGTCGCGCATATGTCGCGTGGTACCCTAAAGCAGTAGCGAAAGCGGGGGCTGTCGGGACGTTTTTGCCGACGCCCGCCAGCCGTGGTACATGGACGAGGAGGCAGTCGGCGTCGCGCTCGTGCTCGTCTCGGCGGCGAGTTTCGGGACCCTCGGAATCTTCGGCGTGCTCGCCGCCGCCGAGGGGCTCTCGATTCCGACGGTTCTCACCCTCCGGTTCGCCATCGCGGCGGTCGTGCTGTGGGGGCTGCTCTGGCTCCGCGGTCGCCTCCGGTTTCTCGGGGGTCGGGACCTCCTCACCGCCCTCGGTCTCGGCGCCCTCGGCTACGCCACGATGAGCGGGCTCTACTTCCTGGGCCTCGAGTACCTCACGGCCGGACTCGTCGCGATCGTCCTCTACACGTACCCGGCGTTCGTGGTCTGTTTCGTCGCCGTGACGGCTCCCGACCGGGTGACGCGGGGACTCCTCCTCGCGCTGGCGCTGTCGATCGGCGGGGTCGCGCTCATCACCGGCGCGGACCCCACCGGCGCCGATCCCCGCGGGGTCGCCATCGTTCTAGGCTCTGCGCTCGCTTACGCCACGTACATCGTCGTGAGCCAGCGGGCGCTCGCGACGGTCGACTCCGTTACGCTGAGCGCGTTCGTGTTACCGGCGGCGGCGGCGAGTTTCGTCGTCCTCGGACTCGCGACGGACTCGCTCGCGGCGCCGACCAGCGCCGCCGGGTGGGGGATCGCCCTTGGCCTCGGCGTGATCGCGACGGCGATCCCCGTGCTGGCGTTCTTCGCCGGCCTCTCGAGGGTCGGCGCCGGCCGGGCGAGCATCCTCAGCACGGTCGAACCGGCCGTCACGGTCGCACTCGGGGCGCTCGTCCTCGCGGAGCCGGTGACGGCGGTCACGCTCGCCGGCGGCGCGCTCGTCGTCGCCGGCGTCGTCCTCATCCACCGGGGCGGGGCCTGAGGGTTACTCCGCGTCCGCGGGCGTGTCGAAGTCGTGGAACTTCTCGCCTTCCTCCTTGCTCAGGACGTCGAGGGCCGCCGCCGCGCCGTCGCCGGCGGAGATGATCGCCTGCCACTTCTCGGCGCGAGCGGTCGCGCCCACCGCGTAGGCGTCGTCGACGCTGGTCTCCATGTCGATGCTCACCTCGATCGGCCCCTCCGCGGTCGTCTCACACCCCAGTTCCTCGGCGAGCCCGCGGTTCGTCCCGGTCGCGAAGATCACGTAGTCGGCTTCGTACGCGTCCGACACCCCGTCGTCGCCCTCCGTGGCGACGCTGAAGCCGTCGTCGGTTTCCTCGACCGCGGTTACCTGTTCGCCCTGGACGCGCTCGACGCCGAACTCGTCGACCTGCTCGCGGGCGTCGTCCACGAACTGCGAGCCGTCGCGGCTCTCGATTCCGAGGTAGTTGAACAGATGTGCCTTGTGCATCCACGTCTTGCCGGTGTCGAAGAGGGTCGTCTCGAGGCCGTTCTTCGCGGTGAACAGGCCGGCGCTCAGCCCCGCGGGGCCGCCGCCGACGATGATGACGTGTGCCATACCGGGGCGGACAACGAGCCGTCGGATAAACGTATGGCCGACGCCTCACCGGCGGTCGGACTCCTCGAGTAACTCCTTCGTCGTCTGGTGGCGCCCGCGAAACATCGGCTCGAAGCCGACCCGGGAGAGCGAGTCGAGCGGCCCGAGGTCGCCGAGGGGGAGTTCGTACTCGATCCGATCCCTGAGCAGCGTCTCGTCGCCGTCCGCGTAGAAGGCGTGGGTGTGCACCCACCGGTCGAACGGGCCGCGGATCATCTCGTCGCGGAAGTACGCGACGCCGTCTTCGCGCTCGCGTTCGACGATAAGCGACGTCCAGTGCTGGCGCGGCCCGAGACCGAGCGGCTGGAGCGACAGGTCGATCTCCGAACCGGCCTCGAGCACGTCCGGCTCGGCCTCGCCGTCGGGGCCGACGACCCGTTCGATGTGCAACCCGAGCCAGGCCGGCGTCAGCGCCTCGAGGCCGGCGACGGTCGAGTGAAACTCCCAGACGTCCTCGAGCGGCGCGCGGATCGTCGTCTCGCGTTCGTACGTCGGCATACTACCGTGTACGGCGGAGGTCGTGAAAACGTCGCGGCCTGCCGGACAACGACCGAAGGGGTCGACCGCGAACCGGCCGCTTTTTCTCGCCGTCCGTCCCACGACCCCGCATGGACACGGACCACCTCTCACTCGAGATCGACGACGGCGTCGGCCGAATCGTGATGGATCGCCCGGAGCGACACAACGCGATGGACGCGGCGATGGCCCGCGACCTGGCCGACGCGCTCGAGTCGCTGTCGGCCGACGACGACGTGCGCTGTCTCGTCCTCACCGGTACCGGGGGCGCGTTCAACACCGGCGCCGACCTCTCGACGCTCGAGGGCGATGCGAGCGACGCCGAGCGGATCGGCGCGATCGCGACGCCGCTGCACAGGGCCGTCCGGGCGATCGCGGGCGCGCCGAAACCGGTCGTGACCGGGATCAACGGCGTCGTCGCCGGCGGCGGGCTGGGACTTGCGCTTGTGGGCGACGTGGTGGTGATCTCCGAGGACGCCCGACTCGAGTACGCCTACCCGAAGATCGGCCTCTCGGGGGACGGCGGTGCGACCTGGTTCCTGCCGCGGCTGCTCGGCTACCGGGAGGCCCAGCGGTTCGCGCTCTTGGACGAGCCGATCGGGCCCGCGGACGCCGTCGATCTGGGGCTGGCGACCGAAGCGGTTCCAGCGGACGAGTTCGCAGACCGTCTCGCGGAGCTCGCAAACCGGCTCGCGAGCGGCCCGACGCTCGCGTACGCGGAGATCAAGACGCTGCTGCGGGAGTCGACGACCGCGGACCTCGAGGGCCACCTCGCAACCGAAAAACGGCGGATCACGGGTCTGGCCGAGACGGCCGATTACGCCGCGGGGTTGGAGGGATTCTTCGAGAAGGAGCGAGCCGGGTTCGAAGGCCGATAGCCGAGCCACGGCTCACCGCCGCGCTCGCTCACAGGACCGCCAGAAGCGCGAGCACCCAGCCCAGCCCCACGAGTGCCACGGCCGCCATCGCGACCGGCGTCGACTCGAGCGGCGGGTTTCGAAAGAGCAGGTCGATCACGAGGACCATCGCGACCAGGCTCCCGCCGACGAGGCCCTGGGAGAACGCGACCGCCGAGTGGAGGCTCACGAGTACGCCGAGGACGACAATCCGCGGGATCGCGGCAAGGGGCGTGTCGTAGTAGTCCATCTCGGTTCACCTCCCGAGTGAACGTTTGCTGCGCGCCGGCGTAGTCCGTCGGACGGTTCCCGGAGCGTGAGAAACTGTCGCAAACGACGACTCTCAGCACGGCTCGAAGCGTATGCTTCTTGGTGTCTCCCCACAAGCACGGACGCATGACCGACGAGTTCGAGGTCGTCGTCCTTCGGCGCGGCGTCCACGGCGTTCCGGTGAGCGAGTACGTCGCCGCACTCGAGGAACGGCTCCCCGACTGTACGATCCGACGCGCGCACACTCCCGAAGAGGAGCGCGAACTGGTCGAGAGCGCCCGGTTCGTCACCGGACTGGACCTCGAGCCGGCGACGCTCGAGGGAGCCCGCGATCTCGAGGTGTTCGCCTGCGCCTACGCGGGGACGGGCCACCTCCCGATGGATCGACTCGCCGAACGGGGCGTCGCCGTCACCAACGCCTCGGGCGTCCACGGGCCGAACATCGGCGAGCACGTCCTCGGCGCGACCCTCGCGTTCGTCCGGCGGTTCCACGTCGGCGAGCGCCGCCAGCGTCGCCGCGAGTGGCGCCACTACCGCACCCACGAACTGCAGGGCTCGACGGTGACCGTCGTCGGCCTCGGCGCGCTCGGCACCGCGATCTGTGCGCGCCTCGAGCCGTTCGGCGTCGAGTCGATCGGCGTCCGCCACTCCCCCGAGAAGGGCGGGCCGGTCGACGAGGTGTACGGCTACGACGACGACCTCCACGCGGCGTTCGCCCGCACCGACTACCTCGTGCTGGCGTGCCCGCTGACCGACGAGACGCGCGGGTTGATCGACGAGGCGGCGCTCGACACGCTCCCGCCGACGGCCGTCCTCGTCAACGTCGCCCGGGGACCGGTCGTCGACACCGACGCCCTGCTCGCGGCGCTGCGCGGCAACAACCTCCGGGGTGCCGCCCTCGACGTCACGGATCCCGAGCCGCTCCCCGAGGATCATCCCCTCTGGGGGCTCGAGAACGTTCGCATCACGCCGCACAACGCCGGTTTCACGCCGGCGTACTACGAACGGCTGGCCGACGTCGTCGCGACGAACGTCGAGCGGGTGCGCGAGACGGGCGAGGCGACGGACCTCGAGAACCAGGTCGTCTGATCGGCCCGCCGCTTGTCCCCTGGCTCACGCGCCCGCGTCGTCGTCGCTCGAGGCGCCACCCAGCACGTGCGCTCCGACGAGGACGACCACCAGCGCGAGGGCGGCGGCGCCGAGTGCGATACCGCCGTGCCACTCCGGTGCGAGCAGCCGGAGCCCGACCGCGAGCGCGAGGCTCGCGACGACCGCAGCCGCCAGCGGTCCCGCCGGGATCGCACGATTCCGTTTCATGGCTGCGGTAACGAGACCCGGCGACAAACGACCGCTGCAAGCGCACGCAGCCCGCTCGAGAATCGGCCGGAACGGGGCCACTTATTGCCGGACGGCCGCTGGGGTCTGCTATGGGCTCCGGAACGGGTATCCGCGTTCAACTCGCCGTGAGCGACGCGAGCGCGTGTCCGATCTCGGCGGCGAGTACCGACGTCGAAATCGAGTCGCTCACGGTCGGCCGACGGCAGGACGACGCCGTCGTCGGCGAGCTAACGGTCGCAAACGGCGGCTCCGAGGCGGTCGAGTCGCCGCTCGGGGAACCGGTCTTCGCCGACGGCTCGCGGGCGGTGTACCGCTACTCCCACGACGGCGGCTGTCCCTGTCAGCGGGTTCCGGACCACGGCTGTCCGATCCGGGATCTCGAGGCGGTGGGGGGCCAGCTCCGCCTCTCGTTTATCGCGCCCGACCTCGAGACGGTGCGGGCGGTCGTCACCGACCTCCGCTCGTCGTGTGGCGAGGTCCACGTCCGTCGGCTCACCCGGTCGGGCCTCGGGGGTGAAAACGGCTCGCTCGCGCTCGTCGACCGGGACGCGTTCACCGACCGCCAGTACGAGGTCCTCGAGACGGCCCACGAGATGGGGTACTTCGAATCGCCCAAAGAGGCGACCTCCCGCGACGTCGCGGCGGCGCTCGACATCTCATCGGCGACGTTCGTCGAGCACCTCGCGGTCGCCCAGTCGAAGCTGCTCGACCAGCTCCTCGAGACGTGATCGCCGGGGGAACCCCGCCTCGAATCCCGGCGCCGGCCGGCGCTCGTCGCTCCTCACCCTCACGTCGGATGATAACACAGATCAGTGATATAAATAACCCCGAGCGTGTGAGGAACAGCGCGTATCCGAAGTCGGTACCGAGGTTCACCCGAGATAATGGCACACGTCGTGTATCACGAGATCGGCGGGCGAGAGGCGGTCGAAGCGGTCGTCGCGGACTTTTACGACCGCGTCCTGGCGGACGAACAGCTACAGCCGTACTTCGAGGGGATGGACATGACCGAACTGCGCGCCCACCAGGTCCAGTTCATCAGCGCCGTCACCGGCGGCCCGGTCGAGTACACGGGGTCGGGTATGCGCGAGGCGCACGCCCACCTGAACATCGAGGAGGCGGACTTCGACGCGGTCGGCGCGCACCTCGAGGCGGCGCTCCGGGAGAACGGCGTCGACGAGGCCAACGTCGACGCGATCATGTCCGAGGTCGTCGCGCTCAAGGACCCGGTGCTCAACCGGTAACCGATCGATCGATTCCGAGACGGTCGGTCGGCCTCGATTCGCCGGCGGCCGTCCACGAATCAGCGATCCGGGCTGGCATTTATCCCGGTCGGTGTCGAACCCTCCCTCGAGATGATTCGATCCGCAATCCGACGGACGACGGTCCGGCGCGACGGACGACGCGGCAGTTTCGCGGTGATCGACCGATGACGCTCCGATTCGATGGGCTGGTGATCGTCCCCGCGGCGGACCCCGACGACGGGGAGCGGACCGCACGCGCGCTCGCACCGCGGCTCTCGGAGTCGAGTACGGCCGTCGTCGTCCACGTCGTCGAAAAGGCCGGCGGCGGCATCGACAAGGCGCCGATGGAAGCGCGGGAGGACGTCGCGGACGACATCTTCGAGCGAACGCGCGGCCCGCTCGAGTCCGCGGGTGCGACCGTCGAGACTGACGTTCTGTACGGGACCGACGTCGTCGAGACGATCTTTGACGGCGCACGGGAGCGACACGCGGACGCCGTCGCGTTCGTTCCGCGGGAGGGCAACCGGATCGCCGAACTGCTCACCGGCGACGTCGCTCGCCGAATGGTCAAGGAGGCGTCGGTTCCGGTGGTCGTCCTCCCGCAAGTCGAGTAGGACAGTCGCCGCTCGCCGCCCGGCCGACGATCGGAAACCCGGGCTTCGTGCGGACTCCTGTCCGTCAGTTCCGGCGCACCCACGAACCGCCCCGCGGCTGCGCCCAAGTCGTTACAGCAGACCGGCTCAGACGTTCGGGTCGGTCCACTCGGTGAGGTGGATCTCCTCGTCGGTGACGGCACGGACGTCGTCCGCTTCGATGGGGAACGTATCCTCGTCGGCGTTCGACACGCCGAAGCGCGACCCGATCTCGTCGAGCATCGACGGGTCGGGATCGACGTACGCTCGGCCGCGCTCTACTTCGACGACGACGCCGACTTCCCGGCCGTCGTCGTCGAGAACGGTCTTGCCTTCCTCGCTTGAATCGAGTGTAACCATGGTAGTGCTCTCGGGGTGTCGGGATCGTTCGCAGCCGTCCGACGGTCGGACACATGTCGTCACCGGTGAAATACCTCGGCGGCGCACCTGCCGGGTGAGCGCCGCCGTCGAGCGAGTGAGACGACAAAACCCATAGTAATTTGATACGACTGCCGCTCGGCACACTCTCGGTGCCGGACGGCCGAAACCGATTCCTCGAGACCGGGCCGAAAGACGGACTGCGGGATTCTCAGACTTGGTAATGGGTGGATGAATTTTTTGAGGGGTGGGTCAGTGAGGGACGTTAATGGCTATTGACGAGGCCGACAGGTCGGACGCCGGACAGGTTTCTGACGGCGAACCGTCGGCAGGTGGCGCGGCGGACCACCGGACCCGCGAGCCGACGCGAGGTGCGGACGTCCGCGTCGGCGAGTACACGTGGGCGGAGTTCATGGCGGAGTACGGACACGGTGACGAAGTCTCTCTGCTGTACCCCCACGGAACCGACGGTCCGGACGATCAGCTCGGCATCGACACCGATGAGGAACCGCGTTCGACGGCCCCCTCCGCCGCGGACTGGGATCGCGTCGAGTTCGACCCGACTCCCTACCTCGGTTACGATCCGCTCGAGCTCTCCGACCTCATCACCGACGTTTTCGGACCGAACGCGAACTACCTCCAGGACGTCTTTCTCGAGTACGTCGACCCGGAGACGACGCCGGTCGTCAAGGACGTCTACACCTGGGAGCACTACAAGTGGGAGTACTACTACGACGAGGACGGCAACAGGCCCCGGGACGACGACGGCGAGATCGTCCGGCACGACGAGAAGGACGCCCTGGGGTTCGACCCCGACCGGATCGAGGCGTACCTCCACGCCGGCGGGCAGGCCGCGAGCGAGCTCGACGACCTCGTCGACGAGCGCACGGTCAACGTCGCCGAGGATATCGACGAAGACGAGTTCTTCTCGACGGCCGACGGCCACACGACCGTCGTCAACCGGTACGACCTCGAGAAGGCCGTCTCGCTGGCCAAGAAACAGCACTTCACGGAGGTCGAGCGCTACTGGGTCAACAAACCATACGCGTTCGTCATCATCTTCCACTCCGAGAAGGAAAACGAGAAGAAGTACTACATGATCGAGCCGTACCTGACGGCGATCGAGACGGAGCTCCAGGAGTTCCTCTCGGGCAAGCTCAGGACGGCGATCAAGTACTCCGACGACGGGATCAAACAGACCGCCGACGAGGAGAGCCGCCGGGCGGTGATCGACGCGGAAACGCGGCGACTGCTCGAGCGCTACGACCTCTACGAAGGGACCACCGGAACCACGAACGCGGGCATCATCGAGACGCTGAAAACCCTGCTCGACGACGAGGAGGACGGCGAGCGAGAGGAGGGCCAGCTCGAGGGGATCGAGGCCCGCCCGGAGCCGGTGTTGCTCGAGGAGGATTCGGACGTCCTCAGCGAGTACCAGGTCGAGAAACTGCTCCACCTGCTCAAGCGGGACTTCATCGGCTACGAGCGCATCGACGGCATCAAACACGACATCAACGTCGAGGACATCTCCTGTGACGGGTACAACTCGCCCGTCTTCGTCTACCACTCCGAGTACGAGCAGATCATCTCGAACATCTACCACGGACAGACCGAGCTCGACGATTTCGTCGTCAAACTCGCCCAGCGCTCCGGCAAGGGGATCAGCAAGCGGCTGCCGCAGGTCGACGCGACCCTGCCGGACGGCTCGCGCGCCCAGCTCACCCTCGGCAAGGAGGTCTCCGACCACGGGACCAACTACACCATCCGGCAGTTCAAGGACGTCCCGTTCACGCCGATCGACCTCATCAACTGGAACACCTTCAGCCTGGAGGAGATGGCGTTCCTCTGGCTCGCCATCGAGAACCACAAGAGCCTGATCTTCGCCGGCGGGACGGCCTCGGGGAAGACGACCAGCCTGAACGCGGTGTCGCTGTTCATCCCCTCGGCCACGAAGATCGTCTCCATCGAGGACACCCGCGAGGTCGAACTCCCCCAGCGAAACTGGATCGCGAGCGTCACCCGCCCGTCCTTTTCGGACGACTCCACGGGCGACGTCGACGAGTTCGACCTGCTCGAGGCCGCGCTTCGACAGCGCCCCGACTACATCGTGATGGGTGAGATTCGCGGTGAGGAAGGCCGAACGCTGTTCCAGGTCATGTCGACGGGTCACACGACCTACACGACGTTCCACGCGGACTCCGTCGACGAGGTGCTCAAGCGATTCACGACGGACCCGATCAACGTCTCGAAGACGATGTTCACGGCGCTGGACCTGGTCTCGATCCAGACACAGACGCGGGTCCAGGGCCGGAAGGTCCGCCGGAACAAGTCGCTCACGGAGATCAACCACTACGAGGCCGAACACGACGAGATCAACGTCCAGGACGTCTACCAGTGGCAGGCCGAAACCGACGAGTACCTCAAGATGGGCGATTCGAACACGCTCGACGCGATCCAGTTCGACCGCGGCTGGAGCTACGAGAAGCTCCAGGACGAGCTGTTCAAACGCCAGATCATCCTGGCCTATCTGATCAAAAACGAGCTCAACACCTACGCGCAGGTCGCCGCGACGATCCAGGCGTTCATCAACGACCCCGACACGATCCTCACGCTGATCGCCAACGGCCAGCTCGAGGACAGCCTCGAGGACCTCCGGGAGATGGAGAGCGTGCTGATCGACGTCGACCCCGAGAAGGAGGAGCTGGTGCCGAGACCGGGGTCGACGACGGAGACGTACAACACCTCGATGGACATCTTAGAGCGCGCCGAGGAGTCCCTGTTCGAGGACTACCGCGGAAAGGTCCCGAGCGGACTCGCGAGCGCACTCGGCGGCGTCGAGGCGGCCGATCCGATCGAGGTCGACGACGAGTTCGAGGACGAGTGGGACTTCGGCGACGGCGACGAGTTCACGTTCGGAACCACGACCGACGACGAGAACACCCCCTCCTGGCTCGACGACGACGGCGGCTTCGAGATCGGTGCGGACACCGAACCGGCGGAGCCGTCGCCGGCGGAGGCCGCCGCAGACGCCGAGACGTCGGCGGGTAACGACGCTGAAACGCCCGAGCGGCCGGCGCTCGAGGCGCCGCCGGAGGACGTCGAGGCCGACTCCACTCCGGCGGAGCCGGCGACGATCGGGGACGACTCGAACGCCGCCCCTGCGGCAGCCGACGCCGACGAGACCGAAGATGTCGCCGAGGCGAGTGAATCCCCGGCCGACGCCCCGGAAACGGCACCGGAGCCAGAGAGCGGCGGCGCCGAGCGAGCGGCGGACGCGACGGCCGCGGACGAATCGGAGACCGCGGAGCTGTCGTTCGACGAGACAGCAGAAGTCGGCGACGACGAGGAGGCCGGCGGCGGCGACGACGAGGAAGCCGACCTCGGCGGCCTGTTCGACGACATGGAAGACACCCTCGAGAACCTCGGGAGCGAGACGCCGGACTCAGACGCGGCCCGGGAGGAGGCGGCCGGCGAGTCGCTCGATGGCGCGCGCGCCGGGGACGGCGACGAATCGGTCTTCGACGATCGCTCCTCGGCGGACGACGACGGTCGCGAGCCGATCGAAACCGGGTCGATCTTCGGCGACGAGTCGGAGTCGATCTTCGGCGGCGACTCCCTGGCTGACGCCGATGACGGCGGTTCGATGTTCGAACCGGCCGCGGCTATCGACGAGGAAGAAGACGACGGGGACGCCGAGTCGATCTTCGAGGCCGACCCCGACGACGAGGGTGCGAAATGAGTTTACAGACGGGCTCACAGGGGATGTCAGCCGGCTCCGACTCGCTCGGGAACGCGTTTTACCCCCTGTACGATCGCCTGTTCTCCGACGACAGCCAGTTCGTCGGCGACGTCGAGTTGAAACTCGCCCAGGCCCGGATGGCCGACACCGTCGAACTCTACCTGGCACGAGCGCTGGGCGTCGGGTTCATCACCGGACTGGTGCTGTGGTTCCTGGGCGTCGTCCTTGGCTACGCGCTGTTCGCGACCGGTCTGGTGCCGGTCGGGGCGCTCACCCGGATGCCCGTCCCGAACGAGACGGCGCTCTCACTGATCGAGACGCTGCGGGTGCCGGCGCTGGTGCTCGTTACCGGAGTAGTGTTCGGAACCGTCGGCTTCGCCGCCGGCTTCGGCTCGCTCGTCGCGATCCCCTACTCGCGGGCGTCGGCGCGCAAGCGCGAGATCAACATGCTGCTGACGGACTCGATCTCGTTCATGTACGCGCTGTCGGTCGGCGGGCTCAACCAGCTCGAGATCCTCGAGTCGATGGCCCAGGCCGAGGACACCTACGGTGAGGTCGCAAAAGAGTTCCAGAGCATCGTCCAGGAGACGGAGTACTTCGACATCGACTATCGGACCGCAGTCCGCAAGCAGGCGATCGAGACGCCAAGCGACGACCTCTCGCAGTTTCTGACGGACATGCTCTCGATCATCAACAGCGGCGGTGACATGGAGAGCTTCCTCGAGGACAAGAAGGAAAAGCACATGCGAACCGCCAAACAGGAGCAGGAGACGACCCTCGAGACGCTCGAGCTGTTCGGCGAGATGTACATGACCCTCTCGCTGTTTCCCCTCCTGCTCATCATCATCCTCGTCATCATGCAGATGATCCCCTCCGCGGACGTCTCCGACGGGATGCTCTACCTGACCGTCTACGGGCTGATTCCGATGACGGGGATCGCGTTCATCGTGCTCGTCTCGACGGTCAAACACGACGAGCCCGGCGACGGCTTCCTCTCGGTCGGCGGCGACGACAAGCGAATCGAGAGCGCACAGAACCGCAGCCTGCTCAACCTCGGGCTGGTCGAACAGTTCACCGGCGAGCACAGCGTCTTCGACCGGATCAAAAACCGCGAGGGCACCCACGAGACGGTCCAGGTGCTCCGGAAACCTCACATCTTCTTCCGGGACAACCCGCTGTACACGCTCGCGCTCACCGTTCCGGCGGCGCTCGTCGTCGTCACGATGGGGATGATGACCGGCTCGGCACCGACCAGCTGGGAGGGGATGCAGGCGGCGCCGATCTGGGGAACGTTCGTCTACCTCTACGTTCCGCTGTACCTGACGCTGGTCCCGCTGGCGATCTTCCGCGAGTGGAACGTTCGGACCCGGAACGCGGTCATCAACACGCTCTCGGACGACCTCCGGAAGCTCTCGAGCGCGAACGACACGGGGTTGACCTTGCTCGAGTCGCTGCAGTCGGTCGCGGACACGACCAACGGCAAGCTCGCCCGCGAGTTCGAGATGATGCACACCAAGGTCAACTACGGGATGAGCCTGAAGGAGGCGCTCGTCGAGTTCAACAACAAGTACCACATCCCCAGACTCGCCCGGACGGTCAAACTCGTCGTCAAGGCCCAGGAGGCCTCGAACCAGATCTCGGACGTCCTCCGCACCGCCGCGACCGCCAGCGAGAACCACGACGAGATCGAACGCGAGCGCAAGTCCCGCACCCTGATGCAGGTCGTCATCATCATCATGACGTTCATGACCCTCCTCGCGGTGATCGCCATCCTCAAGACGCAGTTCATCGACACGATGGCGGGCCTCGAGACCGGCGGCGCCGACGCGGGAACGAGCGACGTCGGCGGTGCCGGCGGCGACCTCGGGGACGCGGACTTCAGCGAGAACGTCGACACCGACATGCTCTCGCTGCTGTTCTTCCACGCGATCGCCCTCCAGGCGATCCTCGCGGGATTCATCAGCGGCTACATCCGGGACGCCGACCTGTTGAGCGGGCTCAAGTACGTGATCGTCCTCGCGACGATCGCGCTCGTGGCGTGGATCATGGTGGCCTGAGATGGCGGGCTCGAGTCGTCCCCGACGCGTTTCGCTCTCGCTCGCAGAGCGCGGCCAGACCACCCAGGACTTCGTCGTCGGCATCGGCGTCTTCCTGCTGGCGATGGCGTTCGTCTTCTCGTTCGTTCCGTCGCTGCTGACGCCCTTTGATTCGTCCATTGGAAGTGCGGAGCAGGCGCAGGCTGATCGGATTGCGGGGGAGATACTGAGCCAGTATGAGCATGGAGATCCGAATAATCTCGATTTCGGGAACGAGGACGAGTTCGAGGATGTCGACCTCACCGAAATGGGATTGCGAGTGAATAATCAAGGCGATCCTATTGATAACGTCCACGTTACGATCGAGCCACTCGGTAGCGGTGATGAGTGGGAAACGGACGACAGCTACGAAGACGGGCAAACTGCAGCGAGTGCGAGTCGGATCGTCACTGTCGAAGAAAAGGTGTGTGATCCCGCCTGCCGACTGATCGTGAGGGTATGGTAAGATGAGACGAACAAACAACGATCGTGGACAGGCGTACACACTAGAGGGCTTCATCGGCGCTATCATTGTCCTCATGGCGGTGTTGTTCGCGCTTCAGGCGGTCGTGATCACGCCGACGACCGGTGGAGCGGTGGACCGCTCGAGTCAGGCACAGACGCAACAGGAGGTGCAGGATGCGTTGATCGTTACGGAAAATGAGGGTGAACTCTCCCAACTGGTTAGATACTGGAACGCGAGTGAAGACCCTGAAGAGCAAGAGTTCTACAGGAGCAATGCTCCTGCTGAAACGACGGCGTATACTGCAGACCGTTTCAGCGATGAGGACGTACTCGAGGAGAGAAGTCTACTTGGAAATATTCTCGAGGAACGGTTCGGTGAGCGTGGTCAAAACTACAATGTCGAACTCGTTTATCAGGACTCTGACGGGGAGGCAGAAGACGACCTGTATCTGGTCTATCAGGGATCACCGAGCTCAACTGCTGTCACGGCAAGTTACACCGTGACGCTCTACGAGTATCAGGATTTCAGGACACCTGACCACAGTGGGTCACTCGAGAATGCTGATGAATTTAATTATCCCATACCAAATGAACCGACTGAGGATGATGGGGCCATCTACAATGTTGTAGAAGTGCGGGTGGTTGTATGGTAAGCGGCCGTTCTCGGGATCGTGGACAATTGATCCTCGTCTCTGCGATCGCGATCGCATTCATCATTCTCGGGGTGGTTGTGGTGTTCAACGGCTTGCTGTACACGCAGACGGTTTCCTCGAGTGGAACAAGCGGCGAAACTGCTCACGCGAGTACGGTCGAACTCGAGATCAAACAGGGCATTGGCTGCTTCGTTCACGAAGCAGAAGACCTCGAAGACACCGACGAGGAGATGGAGGAAATCAAAGCGTTCGCAGAGCTCTATCACCAATCGGTATCCGACTCGAGGTCCGCGGTCGTGGATATTCCACAGGAAGAGATTAGTATAAACAATAACGAGGACAGTGTCGATCTGACGTATATTTACGAATCTACCGACGTATCCGTCGAGAAAACGATCGAGGGCATTTCCGGTGGGGACTGTCCTAACAAGGGTGAGAGCTAATGGATCGAACGCACACACGATTTCGTAATGACGACCGTGCCGTTTCGATTACGGTCACCCACGTGATAACGCTCGGGATCACTGCAGTTCTGATCTCCGGGCTCATGCTCGGTGCCGGCTCGCTGCTCGAGTCCGAAACCGAACGGAGCGCGGAGGGCTCCCTCAAGACGATCGGCGAGCGACTGTCGGGTGAACTCTCGGATGCCGATCGACTGGCAACGGAGGACGATGACAAAGTAACGCTTCGAACGTCACACCCTCAACGAGTTGCTAGTTCGACGTATACGGTCGAGTTGTACGATGAATGTGACGAACCGGATGCCTGGATGATCAGAGAATATGAAGATGAGAACGAAAATGAAATAAAAGACTCCTGTTTGAAACTGTCTGCCGACAACGAGGACGTGACGGTGTTTGTTCCAGTATCGGCTAATGTCGCCGAAGATAGTGAGGCTCGCGGCGGTAGCATCGAAATCGTCTCTACGGGAGACGAGGGGGTTTCGATTCAGAACGTATGACTCGAGTAATTGATTCTGACAGCGACGGCCGAGATCGCGCAGTCAGCGAAGTCATGGGCTTCGTCCTCGTGTTCGCCATCATCATCGGCTCGGTCGGGCTACTGTACGTTACCGGCTTCCAGGCAATGGAGGACTACCAGGAGGGCGAACAGATCCACAACGCCGAACGAGCGATGGACGCCCTCGCAGACAACTTCAACGACGTGATGCGCTACGATGCAATCGAGGAACGATCGGGTGAACTCGCACTTCGGGACGGAACGATCAGTACGGGAGACGGCGGTGCAGAACTCGAGGTCGACGGAGAATTCGACGGCGAAAAAGTCCCGATCGGTTCACTCGAGTACCAACTCGGCTCCGAAGTCGTCGCCTACGAGGGCGGTGGCATCTTCAGACACAGCGACGATGGAGAGGGCAGCGTCGCGCTACGGGAGCCTCGAATGAGTTGCGGGGAAAACACAGGACTGATCTCGCTCGTCGTTATCGAACCGACTGATCGTTCGCTACAGAGTTCCGGGAGCCTCGAACTTACTGTCACGGAGCAAGAGTCGATACGAAAAACAGTCGAGGAAAATGATGCTGTTGAAATCACAATCACTGGCGAATCCAGCACTAGCCAAGTATGGGAGGATGTTCTTGATCCCGAAGACGAGAATAAACAATGGGAATTTGAGGACGATACCTATACCTGTGATGCTGATAAGGTCACTATTGATATTGTCGTCGTCGACATCGACTACTGACTCTCCCAATCGCCCCTCAACATCGCCCGCAACCCGGCTCGAGACGCCAACTCCTCGACCCGGTCAGCCAGCGCCTCCCGATCCCCTGCCGTATTCAGATACCAGCCGTTCGTGAGCTGACGAGACGGCCCCTCGAGCCCCTCTCCGGCAAGCACGACCTCCCCGTCGACCTCCCAGGGGAGTTCCACCCCCGAGAGGCCGCGCTCGAGGAGGAACTCCGCGGCGTGGACGAGCGCCCCCGCGGGCGTCGAGTGGCCGATCGCGCCGACCGATCCGCGCTCGCCGAAGAACCGAACCACGAACTCGCCGTCGCCCTCGTCGGTACCCGCTGGCTCCGCCCCCTCGGCTCCGTCCGCTCGATCTCCGTCCCCGCTCGAGCGAGTCGCCCCGGCGTCGACACTAGTGCTCTCCGAATCCGCAGCGCCACCGGCCTCGGCGGTTCGACCGGCCGCCTCGAGTTCGTCGTCCGTTCGATCCCCGGTTTCGACCGGCGGAGTCGACAGCTCCTCGCGGAGTCCCTCGAGAAACCGGTCGGTTGCGGCCTCGAGCATCGGCTCGTGGTCGTCTCCGATCGTCGCCGCGAGTTCGTCGACGATCGCGGCGACGAGTTCCTCTCGCCCGATCGCGAGTCGCCGGGCGCCGCAGGCGGGGGTGGGGTCCTCGAGTCGAGCGGCGAGCGTCGACCGCTCGAGCGCTGTGAGCGCCCGTTCGTTCTCCGGGAGCGCCGCCCAGTCGACGGCCGCACGCTCGAGTCGACCGCCGCGCCTCCCGAGTAACAACACGGTTCGCCCGTTCGTGTAGAGCGCGCGGTCGACGCCGGTTCGCGCCAGCGTCGCCTCGAGCGCCTCGATCCGCGCCTCCGCGAGCGGTTCCGCGAACGGCTCGACGGCGGCCAACAGCGCCGGCGTTTCCGCGATCGAGAGCACGTACTCGAGGGCCGCCCCCTCGATCTCGGCGTCTGGCGTTCCGTCCGTCCGGACGTCCCAGCCGAGCGTCGCGAGCAGCGGATCGACGAGCAGCGACCGGGTCTCCTCGAGCGTCGTCGGGGGCGATGCCTCGATCAGCGCACGCGTCCGGTCGACGAACGAACGGTAGTCGGACTCGCTCATCGGGACGGGGTACTCGCGGCTGATTCATGTATCGTCCGATCGGGATGAATCCACGGCGGTTCTCGGAAAAAAGTATTCTCACACATGATAATTGTAGGTAAGGTTTTATTGGGAGTGAGGACCGCTATCGGTCGTATGTTAGGCCCGGTTCGAAGAGTACTACCGAAATTCATCAGACGGAGTTTCGCGGCGAAGTTTATGATCGCGTTGCTCATTCTCGGCCTGTCCGTGGGGGCAGCAGGCTACGTGGGTACAGACCAGATCGCCGGCGAGGTCGAACAGCGGGTGGTAGCCGACCAGGAGACGCTGGCTCACCACGAGGCTCGAAACATCGAGCAGTGGAACGACCGTAACGAGCTGTTCGTCGAGAGTATCGCCGGACAGATCGGCGACGAAGAGCGGCCACACCAGTACATCTCCTCGGTCAGACAGACCGAAGACGGGATACACAGCATCCACTACGTCAACATCAACGACGAAGTGGTCCTCGACAGCACGGATCGCGACCTCAACGGCGCCTCCTTCGAGGACGCCGACGAGCAGTGGGCCGCGGCCTTCGACTACGAGACGGTGATCACGGACTCCGAGTGGACCGACGGCGCGATCCTTCTCGGTGCCGACGAGGCCCACGACGGCACGCCGGTGCTCACCTACGCGAGCGTCGCGGAGGACCGCCAGCACTTCGTCGTCATCTCGATGGACCTCGAGGCGTACTCCGACGAGATGATTAACGCCGACGGCAGCATCTCCTACATCGTCAACGCCGAGGACGAGGAGGGGACGATCGTCATGGACCCCGCGGGGGAGTCCTTCGGTGAAACGTACGACAACGACATCGACTTCGCGAACGTCGACAACGAACCGGAGCTCTACGAGATCGGAGCGGCCGCCAACGCGCTCAGCGCGTCGGTCGGCAGCCAGTACGCGGACGACGACTACCTCGCGACCGCGATGCGGGTGACCGAGGGGAGCGACTGGGTCGTCATCACGCACACGCCCGAGAGCGAGGCCTACGGGTTCGTCAACACCGTCAGCGACTACGGCCTGTACGCCTCTGCCGGGGCGATCCTGCTGATCGTCGGCATCGGAGGACTGATCGCCCGCAACATCTCGAGTTCCATCGACCGTCTCACCACCAAGGCGGCCCGGATGGAGGAGGGCGACCTCGACGTCGAGTTCGAAACCCAGCGTATCGACAGCATCGGACAGCTCTACGGCGGTTTCGCCAGCATGCGCGACTCGCTCAAAGACCAGATCCGCGAGGCACAGGACGCCCGCGAGGAAGCCGAGCAGGCTCGCGCCGAGACCGAACGGACGAACCGCCACCTCGAGGCGAAAGCCGACGAGTACAGCGACGTCATGCAGGTCTGTGCGGACGGCGACCTGACCGCCCGGATGGACGAGTCGAGCGAGAACGAGGCGATGGAGGAGATCGCCGTCGAGTTCAACGAGATGATCGGCGAGATCGAGCGGACCACCGGCCAGCTCAAGGCGTTCGCCACCGAGGTCGCGACGGCCTCCGAGCAGGTCACCGCCTCGAGCGAGGAGGTGCGGTCGGCCTCCGAGCAGGTCACCGAGTCCGTCCAGGAGATCTCCGACGGCGCCGACCGCCAGAACGAGAGTCTACAGTCGGTCACCTACGAGATGAACGGCCTCTCGACGACGATCGAACAGATCGCGGCCTCCTCGAACCAGGTCGCCGACATCGCAGAGCGCACCGCGAACACGGGCGAACAGGGTCGGGACGCGGCCCAGGCGGCCATCGCGGGCATGAACGATATCGAGGCCGAATCCGAGCAGGCGGTCGCCGAAATCGAGCGCCTCGAGGCCGAGATGGAACAGATCGACGAGCTGATCGAGTTCATCACTGAGGTCGCCGAACAGACCAACATGCTGGCGCTGAACGCCAACATCGAGGCCGCCCGTTCGGGCGACTCCGGCGAAGGGTTCTCCGTCGTCGCCGGCGAGGTCAAAGAGCTCGCCGAGGAGACGAAACAGGCCGCAGAAGACATCGAACAGCGCCTCGAGCGGATTCAGGAGCAGACCGAGCGGACCGCAGACGAGGTCCAGCTCACCAGCGACCGGGTCTCCGAACACACCGACTCCGTCGAGCGAGCGGCTGACGCACTCGACGAGATCGCCGACTACGCCGAGGAGACGAACACCGGCGTCCAGGAGATCTCCGCGGCCAGCGAGGAGCAGGCGGCGTCGACCCAGGAGGCCGTCGCGATGGTCGACGAGGCGGCGACGATCTCCGAGGAGACCAGCGCCGAAAGCGAAAACGTCGCGGCCGCCGCAGAGGAGCAGACGACGGCGCTCACCGAGGTCTCTCGCAGCGCGAGCGACCTGGCGAGCCAGGCGTCGACGCTCTCGGAGGCGCTCGACAGATTCGACACCGACGCCGAGATCGACCTCGAGGGTGCGTTCCCGGTCGAGGTCGCACACGACGAGACCGACGTGCTCGCGGCGCCGACCGACGAGGCGGAGCCGCTCGAGCTCCCGGCCGATTCTGCGGAGCAGTTCGCTCCCGACCACTCGGGAGACGAGCAACCGGCCGCCGTCGACGACGCGGCTGAGCTGGACTTCGGCGTCGACGACGCGCCGGCGTCGAGCGAAGAGTCGTTCGAGGGCCGCGATCCGCTGCTTCCCGAGAGTGGATCCGACGAGCGCGATCCGCTGCTACCCGGCGACGACCCGCTTGCCGGCGACGCTGCGGAAGACGATGATAACGCTGCGGAAGACGATGATAACGCTGCGGAAGACGATGACGACGCTGCCGACGAGGAGTCGGCGGACGACGTCTTCACGTTCGGCGACGGCCGATAACGGTCCGCCGCGGATTCTTCTCTTACGGACGTCACTCGAGACGGCGCCACCGGTCTACGGGTTCGATAGCGCACCGTTTGCGACGGGTGTAGTGGGTGAACCGGAGAGTCGATCGGTTCGAGAACGAGGATCGTGGGGCGGCGGTCAGCGCCGCGGAACGGACGCCTCGACGGTGCGGCGGTAGATCCGGAGGCGGCTACGGTGGACGTCGAACGTCGATTTGAGCGCGGACGGGAGCGTCTCGGCCTTGCCGATCACGAGGAACCCGGTCGGTCGGAGCGACCGGGAGAGGGTCTCGAGCATCGACTGCTTGTACTCGGTGTCGATGTAGATGAACAGGTTGCGACAGACGACGAGGTCGAACCCGGCTTTCGGCTCGTCGTTGATCAGGTCGTGGCGCTCGAACGTGACCCGTCGTTTGACCGTGTCGGCGACGCGGTAGTACGGTCCCTCGCGGTCGACGTACGCCCGGTAGTTCGGCAGGTACTCGAGCTGGGAGGCGATGTCGACGGTGCGAGACTCCTCGTAGACGCCGCGTCGGGCCGTCTCGAGGGCGGGTTCGCTGATGTCCGTCGCGAGCACGTGCACCGAGGACTCGTCGATTCGGGGGTCGGCGTGGGCGAGCATGGACAGCGAGTAGGGTTCGCGCCCGTCGGCGCACGCGGCGCTCCAGACGTGAACGCGCTCGTTCTCGGCCGCCAGCGTCCGTAACACGGACCGGAGGCCGTCCCACACCTCGGGGTTTCTGAAAAAGCCGGTGACGTTGATGCTCATCGACTCGAGCAGCGCCTCCTGTTCGGCGGGTTGAGACCGCAGGGTATCGAAATACGTCTCGTAGCAGTCCGTGCCGGTTCGGCGCATCCGCGAGGCGATCCGCCGGTCGAGGTAGCTGTCGTTGTAGTGGCTCGTCGCGAAGCCGAGTTCGTCCTCGACGTACGCGAGCAGGGAGTCGAAGGCGGCGGTACTCACAGCTCCGTCACTCCGTGCTCGCCGTCGGCGGTTCTGACGGTGAGGGCGCCCGTCCCCGGCGTGAACTCGACGGTGCGGCCCGAACTGCCGCCGACGTCCTCGGCGATGAGCGGCACGCCGAGTTTCTCGAGTTCCTCCCTGGCCGCGGCGATGTTTCGGTTGCCGACGCCCTCGCCGAAGCTCTCGAACTGGAACATGTCGCTGCCGCCGGCGATCTTGGCCTCGACGGCGGTGTAGCTCGCGCCGCGTTCGACCATGCGCCGGAGGAGCGCCCGGATCGCCGTGTCGGCGTACTTCCCGGGTTTCGTGTCGCTGTTGTCGGCTGCGTCCCCGTCGGGGAGCATGATGTGGGCGAGGCCGCCGATATCGGTGTCGGGATCGTAGAGGGCGATCGCGAGACAGGAACCGAGCCCGTAGGATTTGAGCGTATCGTCACCCTCGCTGACGACGAGTTCTGAGATGCCGACCTGGACCGGGTCGGGGGTTCCCGGTTCGCTTCCGTACGTCTTCATGTCTGCTCGAGTTCCTGAAAGGTCGCGGTCGTCGGCGTCTCCGCGATGCGGCCGACGTCGAGGTCGTTCAGCGCGCGCTCGAGGTCCGCCTCGTCGGGGATCGCGTAAACGTCGCAGTCGAACTCCCGGCCGTCGGCGGTGACGACCGTGTCGAAGACGAACGCGAACTCCTGGTTCTCGCCGAGCTGGATGATCACGGGGTCGACGGCCGCGGCGCCGTAGTCGTGGATGAACTCCGGCGGCGAGTGGTCGATCGTCGTATCGAGGACGTTCGCCCAGCCGTCGAGGAAACCACTCGCCATGATGTTCCCGAGCTCCGTGATCGCGCTCGTCTCCATCTCGTCGAACCCGGCGCCGTCGCCGGTCGCCGTCGGCACCATCGCGTCAACGATCTCGTGGGCGGAGTCCTCGTCGAACAGGAACAGGAGGTAGCCACTCGGCGTGCCGTCGAACTCGAAGGCGACGCCGACGAGCATCTCGTCTGCGACCTGCTCGGGGATCGTCTCGAGGGAGACGAAGTTGAGCCGGCGAATTTCGACGCGCGTGTCGATGCCGGTGAGCGTGGTCGCCGTCTTCGCGACCTCCTCTGCGCCCTGCTCGGCCATCCGGTCGAACCCCTCGAGCTTGTCGTACTCGATGCCGTCGTTCTCGCGCAGGCGCTCGAGGAGCTGGGCCATCGACTCCCGCTTCGGAAACAGGTAGTGGTCGAAGCTGATCTCGGTTCCGACGGCCTCGATCTGGCTCTGAAAGAGCAGTGCGAGGTCGCCCTCGTCGGGTGTCTCCTCGATGTCGTCGAGAAACGGCGCCGCGGTCTCGCCCTCGATGAACTCCGGCGTCGAGACGTCGATCACCGTCTCGAGGACGTCTGCCCAGCCGTCGATGAAACCGCTGTTCATCACCTGGCCGACCTCGGTCGCGGCGCTCCGGCTCATCTCGTCGAACTCGTCGATGTCGGGCTCGGCGACGAGCATCTCGACGATTCGGAACGCGCTCTCCCGATCGAAGACGACGACGGAGTGGCCGTCGACCCCGCCGGTGAGCTCGACGCGAATGCCGACCTTCTCGGCGTCGTCGTCGAACTCGTGGCGGATCTCGCCGCCGCGCATGAAGTTGAGTTTCGTCACGCCGACTTGCGTGTCGACGCCGGTCATCTTGGTGAGACGACCGGCGGCGAGGCCGGCGCCCTCGCGGGCCATGCGGTAGAACGTCCCCAGGGCGTTGACGTCGAGTCTCATGCGGGCTGGACGTCGATACCGTTGACCATCTCGACGAACGTTTCGAGCTCGGGGAAGGCGTAGATCTCGGCTTCGATCTGGTAACTCGGCACCGACAGATCGGAGTCGAAAAACAGCGCGAGGTCGTCGCCGCCGAGGCCGGCGGTTCGGACGACGATCTCGCCGGCGGGGGCGTACACCAGCTGTGGTGCGGCGATGTCGATCCCGCGGCCGAGCACGTTGGCCCAGCCGTCGATGAACCCGCTCGCCATCATGTTCCCCATCTCCTCGACCGCGCTGCGGGCCATCTTCCCGGAGACGTTCGACATGTCGTCGACGACGTCGCTGAGCATGATCGCCGTGATCTTCTTCGCGCTCGCCTCGGGAAAGAGGATGAGGATGTGTCCGTGTGGCGGGTCGAGCAGCCGGACCCGGACGCCGACGCGCTTGCCCGGCTCGAGCTGGGACTGGATGTCGTCGACGTCGATGAAGTTCGTCTTCGTCACCTCCATCCGGGCGTTTTCGCCCGTGAGTTTGCTCATGTTATCGGCGACGCCGTTCGTCCCGACCTTTGCCATTTTATTGATGAAACTTAGCTTTCGAATATCGACTTTCAACGTCATGTGTTCCTCCGTCTGTGTTCGGTTTCGCATCGGTGCTCGTTCGGCGTTCGTCCGTTCATATCGATGTCACATCCAGGATTGAGACCACGTTGCCCCGACCGCGAACCGTCGCGCCGCTGATGCCGGGAATGTCCCCCATGAATCCCTCGAACGGTTTGACGACGACTTCCTGCTGGCCGGAGACCGTCTCGCAGTGCAACGCGACCGGCCGCACCGCATCGCGGAGGCGGACGACCATGCCGGCGCTCGAGTCGCCCGCCGGCAGGTCGAACTCCTCGGCGAGGCGGACGACCGGTACGTCCGCGTCGTCGGCCGAAAGCACGTCCCGGCCGTCGACTCGCTCGATCGCTCCCCCGTGTTCGATGTCCTGTACTGCCTTGACCGGCACGCCGAACGACACTCCGCCGGCCTCGAGAAAGAGCACGTCGGCGATGGCGACCGTCACCGGCAGCGTCATCGTCACCGTCGTTCCGGCCTCGAGTTCGCTGTCGACGGAGACGGTTCCGTCGAGGCGCTCGATGGTCCGCTTGACGACGTCCATGCCGACGCCGCGACCGCTGACGTCCGTCACCTCCTCGGCCGTCGAGAGGCCGGGGTGGAAGATCAGGTCGTAGGCGTCCGACTCCGAGAGGTCGGCGGCTTCGTCGCCGGTGAGCACGCCGTTTTCGACGGCGGCGTCGCGCAACCGATCGGGGTCAAGCCCGCTCCCGTCGTCCTCGACGACGAGTCGAACGCGGTCACGGGACCGGCTCGCGCTGACTTCGACGGTTCCCTCGCGGGGCTTGTCCGCGGCCTCGCGCTCTTCGGGCGTCTCGATACCGTGGTCGACGGCGTTCCGGACCAGGTGGATCAGCGGATCGCCGATCCGATCGAGGATGCTCCGGTCGAGTTCGACGTCCTCGCCGTCGATCTCGAATGCGACCTCCTTGTCCTGCTCTCTGGCGATGTCGCGGACGACCCGCGGCAGCCGGTTCGTGACCGTCTGGAGCGGGACGAGCCGAACGTCCATCACCGTCTCCTGGAGGTCCGACGTGATGCTCTCGAGGTCGTCGAGCTCTCGAGCCACCGTCTTGGGGTCCTCTTCGGCTTCGATCGCGTGTCGCAAGCGAACGCGGCTCGTGACCAGCCCCTCGACCAGAGTGAGCAGCGAGTCGATCTGCTCGACGTCGACGCGGACCGACTGGAGGCCCTCGCTCTCGTCGCCGATCGCGCCCTCTCTCGGTTCCGGAACCGTGAGATCGGGAATCGGGAACGGCGGCGCCTCCGCGACGACGCGGTCGGTCGTCGACGAGTCGTCCGTCTCCTCGAAGCCGACGTCGCCGGCGGCGCTCTCGGCCGGATCGAACGCGGCCGGCTCGTCGACACCGCCGAAGTCGTCGACTCCCTCGAACGCGGGCGTCTCGAACTCGTCGGCCGACTCGAGGTCGTCCACGCCTGCCGCGTCGTCCTCGGGCGCCAGCGCGAAGTCGTCGTCGAATCCGTCCCCCATAGAATCGTCGCCGGGTTCGAACGCGCCGAACTCGTCGGCGCCACCGGGCGCATCGAACCCGTCCGAGGACTCGAGGTCGTCCGCGGTTCCGAACCCGTCGAGCGCGTCGTCGGCCGGCTCCTCGAGGGCGAACGGGTCCGCTTCGTCCTCGGAGGTCCAGTCACCGTCGGTCCCGAACTCGTCGTCGGCAAACTCGCTGTCGAACCCGTCGTCCGCGAACTCGTCGGCGATCGCTTCGTCTTCCGCCTGCGTTTCGTCTGTCCCGTCGAACTCGGGAGTCCACTCGTCGTCCGCCGTGGCGTCGTCCGCCTCGGCTCGATTGTCGGCCACGTCGTCGGCCTCCTCGAACGACACGGTCACGTCGTCGGGGTCCGCCTCGGCGGCGGAGTCGAGGTCGACCTCGGTGGCTTCGTCGTCGGCCCCCTCGAACTCGCTCACCCTCGCAGGAGACTCGGACGTCTCCGGTTCTTCGGGGACTGCCTCGGACGTCTCCGGTTCGAAGGCGTCTGCCGCGTCGACCTCGTCGTCGACCGCGAGGAACGAGTCGTCGGTGTCGGCGTCCTCGCCCAGCAGTTCGGCCATGCTGACCTCGTCGTCGCTGTCGAACTCGTCGAACTCGAGCTCGTCGAGTTCGTCCTGGAGCTCCTCGAAGCCGACCATCTCGACTTCGTCTTTGAGCTCGGCGAAGACCGCACCCGCGTCGTCACCGACGTCGTCGTCTGCCTCGGTCGGCTCCGGGGAACTCGGCTCGTCGGGCGCGTCGACGGGCTCGAGGCCGGCGTCGCCGAGCAGGTCGTCGAACGAGCCCGCCTCGCCCATCTCGTCGAAGACGTCGAGGTCGTCCCCGTCGGTCTCTTCGACCATCGCGTCGAGGTCGTCGAACTCCTCGAACTCGTCGAGCAGTTCGTCGACCGAGAGCTCCTGTGCGTCGTCCGTCGAGAGGTTCGTCCGCGGCGAGTCGAGTCCGGACAGCGGCCCCTCCCGGTCGGCGGCCCGCTCCAGCCGGCCCGTGACGGTCACGATCTCGAAGGCGTCGACGGCGTCGACGGGTTCGAGGGCGGCCGCGATCGCTCCCTCGCCGACCGGGCTGGCGAAGACGGCGTCGAATCGCGAGCCGTACTCCCGGTTCTCGATCGCCTCGAGGGAGGGGTCGGTGCCGAGCAGTTCGAACGCGTCCTCGAGCGCCGTGACGACGCGAACCCCGTCGTCGTCGCCGCCAGCGTCGGCGATCGCGAGGCGGGCGAGAAACGCGTCGTGGTCGGGGTCCGTAGGCGGGTCGAACCGCGCGAGGACGGCCTCGAGTTCCTCGTCGGTGGGCGCCGTCAGCTCCCCGGCGTCGGGTTCTTCGGCCGCGTCGATCCGGGCGCGTATCGCCTCGATCGTCGCCCCCGGATCGGTCTCGACCTCGCCGCCGTCGTCCACCTCCGCGATCATCGCCTCGAGGGCGTCGACGCCGTCGAAGACGGTGTCCATGAGCGCCGGCGAGACGTCGACCGCGCCCGTTCGGACGCCGTCGAGGAGGTCCTCGAGCGCGTGGGCGAGGTCGCTCGCCCGCGTCAGCCCCATCGCTCCGCAGTTCCCCTTGAGGGTGTGGGCGATCCGGAAGATGCCGTCGATCGCCTGCCGGTCGTCGGGGCTTCCCTCGAGGGCGAGCAGCGCGTTGTTGAGTTCCGTGATGTGCTCTTCGCTCTCGTGAACGAAGTCGCTCCAGTAGTCGTCAGTCATCGTTCTCTCCGTTCGTTGTAAGGGCGTCGACGAGTTCGTCCGCGAGCCGTTCTGCGGGGACGACGGCGTCGACGCAACCGGTTTCGATCGCCTTGGCGGGGATGCCGAAGACGGGGCTCGTCGCCTCGTCCTGTGCGACCGTCACCCCGTCGGCGGCGGCGATCGCTTCGATCCCCGCCGCGCCGTCACGACCCATGCCGCTCAGGACGACGCCGCAGAGCGGCCCCGAGACCCGTTCGGCGGCGGTCTGCATCGTGACGTCGATCGCCGGCCGAACGCCGTGGCGACGCTCGCCGTCGTCGAGCCGAACGCGAACGCGACCGCCGACGCTGGCGGCGACCTCGAGGTGGTATCCGCCGGGTGCGACGAGCGCCTCGCCGGCGTCGATCCGGTCACCGTCTCGAGCCTCGCGGACGTCGTACTCGCTGATCTCGTCGAGGCGGCTCGCGAATCGGCCGGTGAATCCGGCGGGCATGTGCTGGACCACGAGCACCGTCGCGTCCAGGGCCGCGGGAAGGCCGGCGAGCAGCCCCTCGACGATCTTCGGTCCGCCGGTCGAGGCGCCGACGACGACCGTCGGCTCGCCGGCGTCGACGTCGACCGCCCGGCTCGTCGAGGCGCCCCGGCCTCGAGCCGTCGCATCCGGCTCCCGTTGGCTCGCGCTGCCGCCGGCGACGGCGACTCGGCGGTGGCGGTTCGGCCCCGTCGAGTGGACGGCCGCCGCCGCCCGCGCGAGCGCGAGCGAGGAGACGTCCGCCGCGACGAGTTCGTCGACCGCCTCGACGACCGCCTCGGTCAGGTGCGCGAGGTTCCGCGAGTCGGAGCCGTCGGGCTTGTGAACGAACGAGACGGCGCCGCGCTCGAGTGCCTCGAGCGTCGCGTCGGCCCCTCGTTCGGTGTGGGCGCTGAGCATGAGGATCGCGGTCGGAGTGGTCGACATGATCCGCTCGACCGCGTCGATACCGCCCAGCCCCGGCATTTCGACGTCCATCGTGATGACCGCCGGCTCGTATCGGTCGGCCGCGGCGACGGCCTCGCGACCGTCGGCGGCGGTCTCGACGCGGTAGCCGGCCGTTGCGAGCGCGTTGCCGACGACTGTCCGCACGAACTGCGAGTCGTCGACAACGAGTACGCACGTCATACCGCGACGACGTCAGCCAGGGCCTTCCGGACGCTCGGCTCCTCGAACGGCTTCGTCACGTAGCCGTCGGCGCCCGCTTTCACGGCCAGTTTCATCTTCTCTCGCTGTCCGACACTCGTACACATGATGACGCGCGACCGGGGATCGAGCTTCTTGATCGCCGCGGTCGCCTTGATGCCGTTACACTTGGGCATCACGATGTCCATCATGACGATGTCGGGGTTCCGTTCCTTGTACAGTTTGACGGCTTCGGCTCCGTTAGACGCCTCTCCTACGATGCGGTACTCCTGTTCGAGAATTTGCCGGAGTAGATTCCGCATAAAATGAGAGTCGTCCACGATGAGCACCCCTTTCGACATTCAATTGTACACCACAATCCGATAGTAATAGCTTTCTTATAAATGCTATCTCCCGATTATCAGACGTGATAGGTGCTCTGGCGCTCGCTTCTCCCCGACGTCCGTTCACGCCGCGAGGTCCCTGCTCGGCGGTCAGTCGACGGCTCCCGACGCCCGCAGCAGCCGGTCGACGTCGATCAGCGGCGTCGCCTCGACGACGACCGGTTCGGACGCCGGAATCTCTGACTCCGTCGCCGGTTCGTCCGCTTCGAGCGTCGAGAACTCGTCGCCGTCCCGGCTGTCGCCTCGCCCCATCTGCTCGAGTCTCGAGGCGACTCGTTCTCTGGCCGTGGAGTCGGCGGATTTCGCCGCGGTCGGCGAGTGCGGACGCGTCCCGCGGGCGCTTCGCGCCGGCGTCCGCTCCTGTTCGACGATCGCGCAGACGAGCGGGTGGTCGATCGCGCCGCCGGCGACGGTGGGGTCCTCGAGGTCGTCGGCGCCGCGAACGGCGCGTTCGGGGACGGTTTCGACGCCGACGACCTCGTCGACGCGGATCGCCGCCGGCTGGCGGTCCGTCGGCCGGTCGAAGACGATCAGACGCTGGGCCGCCGGTGGCTCGGCCTCGACCGGAAAGTGGACGCGGGAGTCGATCACGGCGGTGATCTCTCCGCGCAGGTCGGTGACGCCGTCGACGGCGCGCGAGGAGCGGGGAACCGCCGTCAGGGTTTCCGGCGGGTCGGTGATCGTCTTGACGTCGTCGACGTCGACGGCGAGTCGGTGCGGTCCGATCTCGAGGACGACGAAGCGAACCAGTTCCTCCGTCTCGTCGGGCGCACCTGCGGGCGGCGCTCCAGACTCGTCGCTGCTGGGTTTCAGGAGGGATTCGGGGAGATCAGGTGTCATTATTCGTATCCGTGTATTTCAGTCCAGGAATAAAACATTGACTCCCGTCCCTGCGATCGCGTGTCGGAGGTGGTACGCGGTGACACGATACTGTTGGTCCGCAGCGAGCGCCTTCGATATCGCGTCACTCAGCCTTCGCGCGAGGGAGGTGAACAGTAAATACGCTCCCCGTTGCTCCGGTTTCAGTCAAGGTAATCCGACCATCGTACCGGTGGGCCAGCGTCCGAACGATGTTGAGTCCGAGCCCGTGGTCGGGACTCATGTTGATCGTGGGGTCGAACAACCCGTCGTGAGCATCGTCAGGAACGCCGGGCCCGTTATCCGCCACGTGGACCGTGACCGTGCCAGCCGCGGTGGTGGCGGTCACGGATACGCGTGGAATCGCGCTGTCGTTGTGTTCGACCCCGTTGTTGAATAGATTGGAGAACAACCGTCGGAGAAGGTCGTCCGCTTGTACGTAGACATCATCCGGAACGCTCGCTTCCGTTTCGACCCCCTCGTATCGGTTCTGGAGTTTCCGGAGTTCGTCGTGCAAGACTGCGGAGAGCGGTACTGGTTCCAACGTCTTTCCCCCGTCCGTCGCCTCGAGCAACAGACGAACGTCTTTCGTGACGCGGCTCAACTCGTCCGCCTCGGATCGAACGATCCTGGCGTATTCCGCACTGGGACCACCTTCGCCAGCCGTCTCTTCGATCTGGCTGGCATATCCCGCGATGACGTTGGCCGAGTTTAACACTTCGTGGCGAAGCAACCCGTTCAGATACGTAAGCAACTCCCGCCGCTCGGCGAGTTCTTCGGATCGGACAGCGGCCTGCTGGGACTCTGCCTCCCGTTCTAACGCGGACGCCTCGAAGTAGCCGATGAGAAAACCCGCACCGGCGCCGAGACTGGCCGCCCACTGTACCCATCCGACCGCTCCGAAGAGGCCACTCACGGGGATCGTCGTCATCAATCCGAGGTTGACACCTGTGAAAACGAGGAGTCCGGAGAGAGACCACTGTAGAACGCGGTAATGACGGTGTGTGGACATCACCGAGCGCGTGAGTTTGAATCCGCCGAGAATCAACACGAGAATACACGGAACGCTGGTAGCGACGACGACGATAAATGCGGCAGTAAGCGGAAACGTGAGGAACGCGATGGCGAACGATTGCCCGGCGAGAATAGCACCCAGGAGCAGGCCCAACCCGATAAGCACTCGAGGTATCCGACCGTCTTCTATCTCGCTATACATTTTTCTATCAGTCGTCTCCGCCACAGTACTGAATAGCTGCCGGTGGATCGTAGTAATCACCGACACTGATCGATCGCCTTTGGTACTTCACTCGAGAACGAACCCGTGTCGTGATCTACACACGAGCACGGTTCGTGGCGCCGGTAAAAGACTCCCGGTCGATCACGCGCCAGCGTGTGATCGTCGCCACTGACGATCGCAACGACACCCGGTTTCGACGACTCGAGGCGACCGCCGACCGAACGGGTGATCGACGAGTGAGCTACCGCATTCCCGGTGGCGGGCCCTTCCCCGAGTCGTCGTCGATGTCGACGTCGAGACCCATCTCCTCGCGCTGGTCCTGTAACTGCTTTACCTGCCGGTAGTAGTAGGCGATCCCGGTGCCGCCGACCAGTACGAGAAGGCCGATCAGGCCGGCGAACAGCGGGATGTCCCGCGTGTTGTAGAAGCGAAGCGAGATCGTGCTGTCGACGTGCTCCCAGTGGAGCCGTTCGCGATCGTCGACGACCTCGCGCTCGTAGCCGCCGGGGCTGACCGCGCCGAACAGGAAGTTCGAGGTGCGGTGGTCCTCCGGCAGCGTCACCTCGTAGGAGCCGTGGGTGTAGGCGGGAAGCTGGAACGTCTTGCTCCCGGCGCCGCCGGAGAAGGCGACCGTTCCGTTCCCGTCCGGCACTCTGACCTCGGTGCTCGAGCGGCTCTGGTCGACGTCGAGTTCCGACCCCGTCACCTCGGTGCCGTTGGGGTACCAGTAGCGGACGCTGTGGATGTCGAGCGCCTCGTCCCGGTAGAAGTTCGACCGGTACAGCGAGAGCTCCTCGGTGTCGTTCAAGTCGTACACCGCCCGGAACTCGCCGCTACCGATGAGGCTCCCGCCCTCGATGTCGATGGCGACGTCGGCGTCGCTGTCGCGGAGGTCGTCGTACTCCTCCTCGCGGTCGAGTTCCTCGTCGGAGATGCCGCCGAAGATCATCGAACAGCCCGCCATCGTCGCGAGGAGAGCAACGGCGATCGCTGCGAGGACGAGGCGGCGGTTCATAGTCAGGGGACGACACACCGGAGTTCGGCGGGAAGATACTTCCCGACGCTCGCGAGCAGCCCCGGCGGATCGGTGTCCTCGGGACAGATCACGCTCTGCTCGAGCAGTCCGAGGCGCTCGATCGTCACGTAGTCCTGGGCGTGGCCGGCACGGTTGAGCGTCGCCCGGACCTCCGCGCGGGTGGCGCTGTTGACGTTCAGCCGCCCGTCGCCGCGAGTCCAGTCGTAAAGGCGGTCGCGCTCCGCGTCGGCGAGTCGCGAGGGGGTGTCGCCGCCCTCCTCAACGTCGCCGTACACGAACTGCATCGGGAGGTGCTGGACCAGCCCGAACCGCTCGCGGATCTGCGGGGGCGAACCCGCACCGAGGCCGAGTTCGTCGGCCGGAATCCGGACCGGCTGGCCGGCGTCGAGGACGAAGCCGTTGTCGTCCCAGGACTCGAGGGTGCCGACGTAGCTCTCGCCGGGCTGGAGGTCCGGAACGATCTCGCCGAACGCCTCGCGGAGGACGTTTCGCGCGACGGTGGCGTCCTCGCCCTCGACCGTCACCGAGGGGAAGTCGTCGTGACGGATCCCGACCTCGTACTCCACCTCGAGGTCGCCGAGTTCGTTCCCGACGAGCGAGCGAAGCGAGTCGAGCGTGCGCTCGCGGGCATCGCCGCTGACGTAGATCTTCGTTGCGAGAACGACCATTATGCGTCGACGTCGATGTTGAGTTCGTCCTCGAGCGCCGCGAGGCGCCCCTCCATCGCGGTGACGAGGCGGTCGTTGTCCATCGACTCGACCGGCGAGCCGCACTCGGGACACTCGAAGCCGAAGTCCATCGCCTCGCCGAACTCGAAGCGGATCGAGCAGATCTCACAGAGGTAGAACTCGTGGTTGCGCTCGTACTCCTGGCGGTCCGCCAGGGCGTCGTGGAGGCGGTACATCTCCTCCTCTAGGTTCTCGGGGATGTTCTCGTACTGGAACGTCCAGAGGTAGGTGAGCCACCCCGAGTCCTCGTCGCGCAGCCGGCGGTAGGTCGCGAGATCGTTTTCGTAGAGAATAAACAGCGCCCGGCGGACGTCGTTGAGTTCGAGGTCGAGCTCCTCTGCGAGCTCCTCGTCGGTTACTTCGCCGTCCGGCGGGGCCGCCGCGACGGGCATCCCCTTCGGGCCGACCAGCTCGTGTAAGTACTTCTGGATGACCGGGTCCTCGAGCAGCCCATCAAAAGCCATTACCCCTCTCTAATTCCATCGACCCATTAAGTCTTTTGAGGGGCGCCCGCCGCAGTCCCCACCGAAGCGTCCGCGGCACCGGACGGCCGACGCCGCGAACGGTGCCCGCCGCGACCGGGATAAAAGGGGCTTGTGAAGGAAGGCGGCGCCGATTCGTGTCGCCGGCCGGTAGTCGGCGTGTATGATCGGCGCACTTACCGCAGGCAAGAAGGCGGCCACGTACGCCTACAAAAAGTACGGCGTCCCCGGTGCGGTCGTCGCGGGTGCCGGCGGTGCGGCCGGTATCGTCGTGGCGAAGAGAGGAGCGAAGGCCGTCATCGGATCGCGGACCGACGGCGCAGCGTCGGACTCGAGTGGGGGCTCCGACGAGACGGCGGACGACCGGTCGGGCGACACAGAGCGGTAACCGCGCCTTCCGATACCCTCGTTCCAGCCTCGCTACTCCTCGTCGGTCGGTACGACGCGCTTGCCCGTCTCCTGTGGGACCACGCGTCGGTCGCCGCCTTCCCACTCGCGCTCGAGCTCTCGCCCCTCGAACAACCTGTCGAGAAACACCGCCAGTCCGGCCACCTCCGAGTGTGGCTGGTTCGTCACCCCGACGTTCCAGTCCGCCTCCTCGTAGACGTCGAAGGGCACCTTTTCGGCGCCGACGACGACCAGCAGGGGCTCGTCGTCGTCCCGATGAGCGGCCCGGATCTCGCCTTCGACGTCCTGGACGCGCTCGCCGTACATCGTGAGGTGAACCACGCGGCCCGCCCAGCCGCGGACCACCGCGCGGGGCGAGTCGGTGAGTTCGACCTCGAAGGGGCCGCCGAAGCGGTCGGTGATGTCTTCGACCGTCTCGAGCGACTGGCCCGCGTTCTCCGGCAGCAGAACGCGGTCGGCGCCGAGCGCCCGCGCCGTCAGGCCGACGTGGGTCGTCATCCGCTCGTCCCGACCGGGACGGTGGCCGAGCCTGAGGACGACGACCTCGGGTGTCTCGTTCATGCTCGAGTCCACTCCCGGGGGCGGTTAGGGGGTTTCGTTTCGTCCCGGCAGGTTTTTTCGCTCCTCCGGCGAACTCGAGGGTGATGAGCGCGCTCCAGACCGGGCGGGTGGGTCGGTGACGGGCCTCCGCGAGTGGGTCGAAACCGCCCGCCGGGAGCGATGGGGGATGTTCGTCGATCTGGTCTTCGCCGTCGTCTGGGTGACGATGGTCGACCTGCTCTTTCGGGTGCTCGAGGGGCCGGATCTGGCCTACTACGGCTTCATGCTCGCCGGCATTATCGCCTACTTCGGGTTCGTGACGAGCCTCGAGGCGGCGACCGGGGACGACGGTGCCGGGGACGAATCTCGAGACCGGCGGTAGCGGCTACTCGCCGGACTCGCTCTCACCGACGCGCCGTCGGACGACAGCGACCGCGAACCGGACGGCGAGTCCGACGAGGAACCCCGCGCCAGCGGCGACCGCGCTGATCGTCGCGAACGCCAGCGTGATGCTCCACAGCGGGGCGTCTCCGCCGCCGACGCCAGGAAGCGCGAACGCGGTTCCGAGGACCGCGGTCGTCGCGAACAGCCCGGCCGGAACGAGTCCGACGAGCAGGCCGGTCACCGCGCCGCACCGGAGGTAGGCGCCGACGGCGGCGGCCGGCGCGGGAGCGTAAAAGAGGACGACAGGGAACCAGACGTCGGCGACGAACCGTCTGACCGGATCGTCGGTGCCGAGGACGTTGGTGGCGACGAACGCGACCAGCGTCCCGCCGACGAGCAGCGCGAACCCGCCGACTACCTCGAAACGGGGTGCGTCGGGAGTTCCCCAGACGACCCTGCCACCAACCGGAGCCATAGTACGAGTCGACGGCGGGTCGGTATAAAACGACGCGGGGCGCTCGGCGCAACGCCGGCTACGAAGCGAGTTCTCGCAAAAACGCGGTGACAGGGCGGGTCGTATCCTCGGCGGCGTGAGGCTACTCCTCGTGAATGTCGACGACCAGCACCGGGATCTTCGTCGAGCGGAGGGTCCGCTCGGCGACGCTGCCGAGTAAGGCCCGCCTGACGCCGCTTCGACCGGCAGAGCCCATCACGATCAGGTCGACGCCGTGGGTCTCGGCGTAGTCGGCGATCTGTCGGTGGGGCTGGCCGCCGACGACCGCCTCGGTGACGGCGATTCCGCGGTCGTCGGCCTGGGTTGCGACGCTGCCGGTCGCGTCTTTCGCCCGCTTCTCGAGTTCGGGCATGTCGCCAAACTTCCCCTGTCTGATGCGGTCGACCTGCTCGGTTCCGAGGCCGATGTCGACGGCGCTCGTGTCGACGACGTACAGCGCGTGAACGTCCGCGTCGAACGCCCCCGCGAGCTCGAGTGCGTGGTCGACCGCTCGCTCTGCGACTCTGCTACCGTCGGTCGGGACGAGTATCGTATCGTACATTGTCAGTCCTCCGTTGGCGAGCCGCCATCGGTGGCGACGTCTTCGGCGGTCTCCGTTCGCTGCATCGGTTCGGGGCTGTGACACTGCCGGACGAGGCGCTTGACGCTCCGTGGCGGCGCGTCCGTGAGCAGCGAGACGACGACGATCACCGCGAAGACGACCGGAACGCCGACGAGCGCCGAGGACGTGCCGGGCAGCCAGGTCGCGAGCGCGGGGATCACCGCGTCTTCGACGCCCGTGTACATCGGAATCGCGGTGTCGTTCAGGATCGCCCCGAAGGAGATCACGATTCCCGTGATCATCCCGGCGAGGGCGCCCTCTTTCGTCGTGTTCTCCCACCAGAGTCCGAGGAAGAATACGGGGAAGAACACCGTGCCGGCGATGGCGAACGACATCGCGACGAGTTCGCCGATCAGCGCGGGCGGGTTGAGGCCGATGAGCGTCACGAGAACGCCGATTCCCAGGATCGTTCCGCGGCCGACGATCAGCTGCTCGCGCTGGGTCGCATCCTCCTTGTACAGGTTGGTGTAGATGTCGTGAGCTGCCGCAGACGAGGCGGAGATGAACAGCCCCGCGGTCGTCGCGAGCGCCGCCGCAACGGCGCCCGCGGCGACGAGTCCGACGAGCCACTCGGGGAGCCCCGCGAGCTGGGTCGTCAGGACGACGAGGGCGTCGGCCTCCACGCCGGCCATATCGGTGAACGTGCCGTCGCCGGGGCCATCGGCGTACAGCAGCCCGCCCCAGACGGCGTAGATGGCTGTCCCCCAGTACAGCAGGCAGATGAAGAACAGCCCCCAGACGGTCGACCAGCGGGCGGTCCGCTCGTTGTCGACCGTGTAAAAGCGCACGAGGACGTGGGGTAGCCCGCAGGTCCCGACGATCAGGCTGAACGCCAGCGCGATCCAGCCGTAGTAGCCCGCGTACTCGAACGGTTCGATGAACTGGGCCTCGAGGCTCGCGGCTTCCGCGAACTCCGGCCCGGCCTCGAGGTATGGCAGCGCGGTCGACCACCCCTCGGCCCAGCCCGTCGCGTACAGTCCGAGCGTGAACGCGACGATCAGGATGACGTACTGGATGGCCATGTTCTTCGTCGTTCCGAGCATCCCCGAGAGAGCGACGTAGCCGATGGTGACGCCCATCAGCAGGATGACGCCCATCTCGTAGGAGATGCCGAAGATGTACTGGGCCATCAGTCCCATCCCGCTGGCCTGGCCGATCGCGTAGGTGAAGGCGATGGCGAGGGTGGTGAACGCGGCGATACCGCGCGCCCAGTCGGAGTAGAACCGGTCGCCTACGAAGTCCGGCGCCGTGTACTTCCCGAACCGGCGGAACTGCGCGGCCATGAAGATGAGCAGGATAAAGTAGCCCGTCGTCCAGCCGACGACGTACGCCAGTCCGAAGTAGCCGGCGGTGGCGACAAGGGCCGCGACGCCGAGGTACGACGCCGCGCTCATCCAGTTTGCGCCGATCGCCATTCCGTTCTCGATCGAGCCGATCGAGCGACCGGCGACCCACAGTTCGTCGACCGCTGCGACCCGGAAGAAGTAGCCGACGCCGAGGAACAGCGCCAGCATCACCGCGACGGTGAGCGCCGGTACCAGCTTGAACTCCCCGACGTCGAGTGCGGTCTCCTGGAGAACGACCGGGTCGACCGCTTCGATCATCGGTCACCCCCGTCCGCGGCGACGGTGCTCTCGGACTCGGCCGCCTCGTCGTGAGCGATGCCGTACCTGTCGTCCAGGCGGTCGCGCTGTATCGCGTAGCCGACCGACAGCAACAGCGCGCCAAGCGGCGTGATGATCGCGGTCAGGAAGAAGTGTAGCGGGTAGCCCCCGAGAACCGTCGTCTCCGTCACGAGGCTTGGGTTGGCCAGCGCCAGCGTGACCGGGCCGAAGACGACGAGAATCCAGGCGAAAAAGGCGAGCCAGATCACCCGCAGGTGATCCCGCATGAACGGCGTCGCGGGTCTGAAGATGTTGATCTCCTCCTCGAGGTAGGCCTCGGTCTGTACGCCGCCGTCGGTTTCGACGTCGGACTCCGAATCGTGTATAGTATTATCTGTCATGTTTCGTGAGTGGGGTGATCGCGTGTCGTCTCAGTTCGGAAATCGGAACCCGCGTCAGTCGCTCTCTACCTGTGCGGCGATCTCGTCGACGACCTCGGGGTTTCGCAGCGTCGACGTGTTCCCCAGTTCGTTTCCGGAGGCGATGTCCTCGAGGAGCCGTCGCATGATCTTTCCGGAGCGAGTCTTGGGGAGTTCGGGCGTGAAGATCACCTCCTCGGGGCGGGCGATCGGGCCGATGGCGTCTTCGACCTCCTCGACGATCCGGTCGGACATGGCGTCGGTGGGGTCCTGACCGTCCTCGAGGATCACGTAGGCGTAGACGGCCTCGCCCTTGAGGTCGTGGTCGCCGCCGACGACGGCGGCCTCGGCGACGCCTTCGGTGCCGACGATGGCGCTTTCGATCTCCATGGTCCCCAACCGATGGCCGGAGACGTTGATGACGTCGTCGACGCGCCCGAGGATGGTGATGTAGCCGTCGTCGTCGATCTTCGCGCCGTCTTCGGGGAAGTAGACCCACTCGTCGGTCTCCTCGTCGGAGTACTCCTGCCAGTACTCAGAGAGGAACCGCTCGTCGTTCTGATAGAGGGTCCGCAGCATTCCCGGCCACGGTTTCTGTACCGTGAGATATCCGGCGTCTCCGGCCTCGACGTTCTCGCCGGCGGCGTCGACGATCCGGGCGTCGATGCCGGGTAATGGGGGACCGGCGGAACCGGGTTTCATGGTGCCGATGCCGGGGAGGGTGGTGATCATCATGCCGCCGGTTTCGGTCTGCCACCAGGTGTCGACGATCGGGCACTCATCGCCGCCGATATGAGTGTAGTACCACTTCCAAGCGCGGGGGTTGATCGGCTCGCCGACGGTGCCGAGCAGTCTGAGCGAGGACAGGTCGTGTTTCTCGGGGTACTGACTGCCCCACTTCATGAACGCGCGGATCGCCGTCGGCGCGGTGTAGAAGATGTCCACGTCGTTCTTCTCGACGAGCTCCCAGAGGCGGTCGCGGTCGGGATAGTCGGGCGTCCCCTCGTACATCATCGTGGTGGTGCCGAGGGCGAGGGGACCGTAGACGATGTAGGAATGACCGGTGATCCAGCCGATGTCGGCCGCACACCAGTAGGTGTCCTCGGGCTTGACGTCCAGCACCGCGTGTGAGGTCCAGGCGGCGTAGGCGAGGTAGCCGCCGGTCGTGTGTTTGACCCCCTTCGGCTGGCCCGTGGTGCCCGAAGTGTACATCAGGAACAGCATGTCCTCGGCGTCCCGGGAGACGGGGTCGACCGACGCCCCCTCGTGTTGCTCGACCAGCTCGCCGTAGTCGTGGGCACTATCCCCGAGGAAGTGTTTCAGCTCGTCGCCCAGCCGATCGACGACGACTGAGGTGACGTCGTGGTCGACGCCTCGAACCCCCTTGTCGGCTTTCTCCTTGTGGTTCAGCGCGTCGCCGCGGCGGTAGTAGCCGTCGCAGGTCACCAGATACTCGCTGTCGGCGGCGTTCATCCGCGTCGCCAGCGCATCCGCCGAAAAGCCCGCGAATACCACCGAGTGAGGGGCGCCGATCCGAGCGCAGGCGAGCATCGCGACCGGTAACTCGGGGATCATCGGCAGGTACAGCGTCACGACGTCGTCCTCGCCGACGCCCAGGTCGCGCAGCGCGGCGGCGAACGCCTCGACTTCGTTCAACAGGTCGCCGTAGGTGTAGGTGCGCGTCTCGCCGAGTTCGCCCTCCCACTTGATCGCCGCGCGATTCTTCGCCCCGTTCTCGACGTGGCGGTCGAGACAGTTCGCTGAAGCGTTCAGCTCACCGCCGGTGAACCACTTGTAGAACGGCGCGTCGTCGTCCTCGAGCACCGTCTCGTACTCACGATCCCAGGAGAGCAGGTCGGCGGCCCCCTCCCAGCACTCCGGCCAGTTCTCCTCGAACTCCTCGTAGATCCCCGGATCGGCGACGTTCGCCTGCTCGACGAACGACTCCGGGGGGTCGAACGACCCCTGTTCTTCCAGTCGTGCCTCCAGTTCGACGCTCTCCTCGGAACTGTCTGTCATGGCTAGCGGAATCATCGACCATGGATCGAATAAGTGTTCCCCATCGACTCCGTGCTGGTTGCCGATTTCGGCGGTCGCGTCGACTCGAGCGGGCGGCTCGCTTCGAGCGGAGACTACGCGAGCCCGATCTGCTCGGAGTAGGCACCGTGGGCTTCTTCGAACACCTGCATGATCTCGCCCATCGTCGCGTACGCCTTCACCGCGTCGACGATGGACGGCATCGTGTTCTCCCCGCGGCCGATCGCGTCGGCGAGCGCCTCGAGGGCCGCCTCGACGGCCGCGTCGTCGCGCTCGGCTTTCGTTTCGGCGAGGCGCTCGAGCTGGCGCTCCTGGGCGGTTTCGTCGACGTGGAGGATGTCGGGGCTGGTGTCCTCGTCGATGGTGTACTCGTTGACGCCGACGACGACCTCCTCGTCGCGCTCGACGCGCTCCTGGTACTCGTAGGAGGCCTCCTGGATCTCCCGGAGGAAGTAGCCGTCCTCGATCCCCTGGAGGATGCCGTCGCGCACGGAGCCGTCGCCCATCTCGCGGATGTGCTCGATGTAGGCCATCGCCTTCTCTTCGGTTTCGTCCGTGAGCGCCTCGACCGCGAAGCTCCCGCCGAGGGGGTCGACGATGTCCGCGACGCCGGACTCCTCGGCGATGATCTGCTGGGTACGCAGGGCGACTCGCACCGCCTCCTCGCTCGGCAGCGCCAGCGCCTCGTCGAAGCTGTTAGTGTGGAGGCTCTGGGTACCGCCCATGACGCCCGCGAGCGCCTGGATCGTCACCCGGACGACGTTGTTCATCGGCTGCTGGGCGGTCAGTGACTGGCCGGCGGTCTGGGTGTGGAACTTCAGCCGTTTCGACTCGGCCGTTTCGGCGTCGTACCACTCGTCCATCACGTGGGCGTAGATCCGGCGCGCCGCCCGGTACTTCGCGACCTCCTCGAAGAAGGAGTTGTGGCAGTTGAAGAAAAAGGAGAGCCGCGGGGCGAACTCGTCGACCTCGAGTCCCCGCTCCATCGCATCCTCGACGTAGCCGAAGCCGTCGGCGAGGGTGAAGGCGAGCTCCTGAATCGCCGTCGAACCCGCCTCGCGGATGTGGTAGCCCGACACCGAGATCGGGTGGAACTTCGGCGTTTCTTCAGTGCTGAACTCGACGACGTCGGTGACGAGATCCAGCGACGCTTCCGGGGGGATCACCCACTCCTTCTGGGCGATGAACTCCTTGAACATGTCGTTCTGGAGGGTTCCCCGGACCTCCTCTCGCGGCACTCCCTGCTGGTCGGCCAGTGCGATGTACATCGCGTAGATCACCGGCGCGGAGGGGTTGATCGTAAAGGAGGTCGAGACCTCGCCGACGTTGATGCCGTCGAAGAGGATCTCCATGTCCCGCAGGGTGTCGACCGCGACGCCCTCCCTGCCGACCTCGCCGTCGCTCATCGGGTCGTCGGAGTCGAGCCCCATCAGCGTCGGCATGTCGAACGCCGTCGAGAGCCCGGTCTGGCCCTGCTCGATCAGGTAGTGAAAGCGCTCGTTGGTCTCTTCGGCGGTGCCGAAGCCAGCGAACTGGCGCATCGTCCAGGTCCGCCCCCGGTACATCGTCGGGTAGGGTCCGCGGGTGTAGGGCTCCTCGCCGGGAAAGCCCAGATCCTCGAGGTAGTCGAGGTCGACGACGTCGTCGGGCGTGTACAGCCGGTCGACCTCGAGGTTCGAGACCGTCGCGAACCGGTCCTTGCGCTCGCCGAAGCGCTCGAGCACCGGCTCGAGGGCCTCCGACTCCCACTCCGAGTTCGCCTCGCGGATCTCGGCGAGATCTTCCTCGTCGTACATGATCGTAATTTTTGCCGGACAGTCCATTAAGGATTCCGGGACCGCCGGCAACCGACGAACCAGCCGGCGGCGAGCCCGCACAGCGCGGCGGCAACCGCGAGCCGCCACCGTCCCTGCCGAACCGGGACGAACCGCGTCTCCTCGTCGGTGATTTCGATGACTCCCGCAGGCCGGACGGCGCCCCCAGCGCCGAACCCGCCGTCCTCGGCGTCGGCGGACGTCCGCTCTTCAGCGTCAGCGGACGCCCGTTCTTCGGCGTCGGTTGTCGGCTCGTCCGTCTCGTTCGGTCCGAACCCGCCGCCGAACCCGTAGCCGACCTTCGCGACGGGAACGATCGTCCGTCCGTCGACGGTGATCGGCTCGCCGAACGCCGTCCGAACCGTCATCGACCCGGTCACCCGGTCGACGAGCGCCTCGAACGTCCCCATTACGACTCGGCCTCCCGCTCGATTCCGAGACGGTCGACCGCCCAGTCGATCTCCGCCAGGTGTTTCGGCGTTCCGCGGAGGCCGTCGCGGCTGACGACCTCGAGCGTGCGGTTGCGCGCCTCCGGCGTGAACGGGGCTGCGGCCATCACCCGGGCGACGTCGGCTCGGGGAATCGAACCGGAGACCGAGTCGCCGCCCTCGCCGACCAGCACCTCGCCACTCGGCGGGCTGTCGGTCAGCCTGCCGGGGCGAACGATCGTGTACTCGAGCCCCGACCGCCTGAGCGTCGTTTCGGAGTCGCCTTTCGCCCGGAGCGAACCGCGAACGATGAGTCGGCCCGGCAGCGGCATCCCCTTTCGAGAGCTGCCGACACCGATCGCGCTCTGGTAGACGAACCGATCGACGCCCGCGCCGATCGCGGCGGTCACGAGGTTGCTCACCCCCGTTCGGTCGACGAGTTTGCCCCCGAGGAAGTGACGCGGGCTCGGCGGCGCTCCGAGCGCACAGCAGACGATGTCACAGCCCTCGACGGCCCGAACCGCGTCGGCCGACCGGAAGAAATCGACGACGGCCACCTCGTCAGCCCCGAGGCGCTCGAGCGCGTCGACGTTCGCGTGTGAGCGGGTCGTCGCGCGCACCTCGAGGTCGGTCGGTCGCAACACAGCCAGCAGTTCGCGGCCGGTGCCCCCGTTCGCACCTGCGACGAGGACGCGTTCGCCAGTCGAAGCCATGAGCGGTCTACCGCCGGAGGCCGTATAATGCTCCCCAGGGGTTCGAAACGGTGACTGTCAGTGAAACCGACGCGCCGTTTCGCGGACGTCGGACGCGGGCGTCGCTCAGTAGTGACCCAGCACGCCGAGCGTTCTCGCCCGCCGGACGAGGAGGTGGAAGACGACGTAGCCGGCGAGCAGGTAGCCGACTCCGACGGCGGCGAGAACGGCGAGGTCGGCCGCCGGGAACTCCCAGAGCCGGGTGTCCGCGGCCATCGCTTCGGTCAGCATCGCGCTCCCCTGCGTCAGCGGCAGCGCCGCGAGGAGCGGACGACCGTCGGCGGCCGGGGCTACGATCAGACCGATGAACACGAACTGCATCAGCTGGGAGGCGTTCTCGATCCGCTTGTACAGAAGCGAGAGGCCGGCGAAGACGAATCCAATTCCGACGACCGAGAGAATCGAGAGGACGGCGAGGGTCACGACGGTTACCGGGTCAAGGTGGAGCGTGCGGCCGGTCGTCGCCACCATGACGACCAGCAGGACCAGCCCGATGCCCACGCTGATCGAGACGTTCCACACCGCCTTGACCGCCATCACCCGTCCGATGCCGAACGGAGACATCGCGAGCTGCTCGAGCGTCCCCCACTGGGCCTCCCGCATCACGTTTCCGGCGATGCCGAAGTACGCCGACACCGTCGCGGTGAACAGAAAGAAGCCGACGACGATACCGTCGAGCGTCCCCTCTCCGATCGCGGGCCCGGCGACTGCCTGCCCGCCGTAGAAGATCATCGCGAAGAAGACGTACGTCGAGACGAGCATCATCGCGGTGTTGATCCAGTACCGTCTGAGCAGGATCAACTGCTTCTCGAACACCGCCGCGACGAGACCGGCTGCGGGGTTCATCGGCTCGCTCCCCCGAACGCCGCGCCGTCGTCGCTTCCGGCGGTCACCGAGAGGAAGACGTCTTCGAGGTCTGGCTCGAGCGATTCGACGGCGAGGAGTCCAGCCGACGAGTCGCGGAGGACGTCCATCATGGCGTAGAACTCTTCGCCCTGAACGCGCGTCGCGTCGAAACGGTGGCGATCCCCCTCGAGGCGCCAGTTCTCTGCGCCATACGTCTCCGCGAGCTGGCGCCTCAGGTCGGCAGTCAGTGACCCATTGAGGGTGATCCGATACGCCTGCGTTCGGAAGACTTCGATCAGGTTCTCGACCGTGTCGTCCGCGACGATTCGCCCGTCGTTCATGATCACGACCCGGTCGCAGACGTCCTCGATGACGTCCATGTCGTGACTCGAGAGCAAGACGGTGCGCGACTCCTCCTCGACCAGCCGGCGGAGCTGCCGGCGAAGCTCGAGGGAGCTTTCGACGTCGAGTCCGAGCGTCGGCTCGTCGAGGAAGGCGATCGGCGTCTCGCGGGCAAGGGTACAGGCGAGCGAGGCCTTCTGTTTCATCCCCCGCGAGAGCTCGTTGACCGTGACGTCGGCCTTCTCGACGAGCCCGACGCTCTCGAGTAATTCGTCGATCCGGGCGGCGTCGAGGGGGCGGCCGGCCAGCCGCGTGAAAAACCGCAGGTTCTCGCGAACCGTGAGCCGCCAGTAGACGTTGCGCGCACCCTCGAGCATCGCGCCGACGGAGCGATAGGCCGCTCGCGGATCGGCGATCACGTCGACGCCGTCGACCGTCGCGGACCCCTCGTCCGGGAGCACCGTCCCGAGCAGCATCTTGATCGTCGTCGTTTTGCCGGCGCCGTTTGGACCGAGCAGTCCCACGGCGGTCCCCCGCCCGATCTCGAGGTCGATGCCGTCGACGGCGCGAACACCCTCCGCGCCCCGTCCGTACGTCTTGGTCAGGTTCTCGGCCGACAGCGCGACCTTCCCGTTCTGTTCGCGAGCCGGTGACCGAGCGTTCATCGGCCCTATTCGGGGGTCGAGGGGCCTTAACTGTTGCTCGGCTGTGATTTCTTCGACCGCGCTACTCCCGTCCGGACTGCAGCCGCTTGGTCGTCTCCACCAGCGGGTGTCTGGCGTAGTCGACGATGTCGACGTCTGCGAGCGTGCGCAGGTCCTCCTTCTCTGCGGTCCGCGCCATCCCGAGGTCGATCTTCCGGTCGATGACGATCACGTAGGCGTCCATCTCGTCGATCTCGAGGCGGTCTGCGGCCATCACCCGGTGGTGGCCGTCGGCGAGCAACAGCGTGCCGCCGTTGTCGATGACGACCAGCGGTTCGGCGAGCCCGTGCTCGAGTTCGTAGCGCCGACCCTCGAGTTCGTCGGCGTACACCCGACCCTGCGTTGGGGTCAGTTCCGCCAGCGGAACCGTCCGGCGCTCCTCGTGCAGTTCGATCCCGTGGATGTTCTCTAAGGTCCGCATCAGCTTCCCGACCTTCTCGGGGGTGGCGCGTTCGATCTGACTGCGGATGACGTCGGCGTTGGAGATGATCCCGACGAGGTTGCCCGCGTCGTCGACGACGGGGAGTTTCTGGATTCCCGATCGCAGGATCACCCGCGCGGCGTCGGTCACCTTCATCTGGGGGTGGGCGACGATCAGGTCCGTCGTCATCACCTTGAAGATGGGCTCGTCGTCGTCGGACAGCAGGAGGTCGCGGGCGCTGACGAACCCCTCGACGCGACGACGGTCACAGACGGGAAAGCCGCTGTGCTCGTCGCTCTCTGCGATCCGGGTTGCGACGTCGCGAACGGTCGCGTCCGGTGAGACCGTCACGACGTCGCGGGTCATGTACTCGCTGACCTGGGGCTTGCTCTCGCCAGACACGACGTCCATACCCCGTGTAACGGCCACCGCGCGCAAAAACTCTCCCCCTCTCGACTCCCCGGCGGTCGTCACGCCGATTCGGACTCCCCGCCGTCGCCGTCGGTCTCGTCGGGTGCGAACAGCCACTCGCTGGTCCGGCTGTAGGCGCCGACGGGCGTCCCGGGACGGGTTCGAAGCGCCTCGAAGAACCGGTCGGTGATCACCTCCTCGACGACGCTGACGATCGACTCCACCTGGCTCTCGTCGTCCGTGCTCGCGAGGATCCCGACCTCGAGCTGGGCGCCCGCCATGTCGGTGTGTCCGCCCGCGCTGCCGATCGGGTCGAACGCGTCCCGCAGCGTCTCGCCGAGATCGACCTGGCTCGCACGCGAGCGCGCCGAGAGAAACGCCATCTCGTCTTTGAAGCCGTAGACGAGCGTCGTATCCACGTCCTCGATCGTCAGGAGCTGGTCGGCCGCCTGCGGGAGCGCGTCCCGATTCGTGATCCGGCCCGCGCTGGCGACGACGACGGATCCTTGCTGAACGCGGTTCTTGATCGACCGCGCGATCGTCTCGAGCGTCTCGCCGTCGACGGTCGGCTGTTCGACCTGCTCGAGGACGGTCTCGTCGACGTGGGGTAACAGCAGGGCGGCCGCCCGGAAGTCGATCGAGGAGACCTCGCGGATGAAGTCGTTGGTGTCGACTCGAATCCCGTACAGCAGCGCGGTCGCCGTCCGGCGGTCGAACTCGAGGTCGAACTGTTCGATGTACTCCGTGAGCACCGTGCTCGTCGCGCCGGCCTCCTCGCGGAGGTCGTAGAACTCCCCCGGAACCGGTCCCCGTGGTGGGTGGTGGTCGATGACGATGTCGACGTGGAGCTCCGACGGGAGCTGGTCGTTGACGCCCGGCCGGGAGTGATCGACGAGCGCGAACGCGTCGTACTCCGCCAGCGAGTCCTCGGGCGAGAGGTTCCGCAGGTCGAGTTCGAGGAGGTTGACCATCGCCCGGTTCTCCTGGTGAGAGATCTCGCCGAAGTAACAGGCGTCCGCGTCGACGCCTACCGCCGCCGCGATGTCGACCAGGGCGACCGCGCTGGCGATGGCGTCCGGATCGGGGTTGTCGTGCATGACGACGGCGAGTTTACCGTCGATTCCGGACAGCCGTCGGCGCAGCGCGGTCGCGTTCTCCGCCGACGGGCTGGCGGTCTTGCCGAGAACCGCCTCGATCATCGCCGCTTTCGCGTCGACGACGCGATCGGCTCGCTCCTCGATGTGTCGCCTGTCGGCCGGATCCGGGCTCGCGCCGAGGTAGACGACCGTCGCCGCGTCCGGAAACCGCTCGCGGACGTTGTCGAGAATCGTCCGGTTGACGTCCGTCCGGTCGCTGGCGACGAAGACGACCTCGGGCGCCTCGAGGTTGGCGATGACGTCCGGGTCGGTCGGATCCGCGGTCTGGGCCGGAACGTTCTCCTCGCGGAGCGTCTCGACGATCCGGTCGTTCGCCGCGATGACGAGCAGTCGTCCCTCGCGGGCTGGCAGTCGCTCGACGATGCGTTGTCCGACGCTCCCGCACCCGAGGACGAGCCGGGAAACCATAGCGCGGCTTGTCCCCCGGAACGGTAAAATCTACCGGCTCAACCAAGCATCGTCGCCGCGGCGTCGATCGCCACGTCGACGACCGGACCGAAGCCCGGCAGCAGGACGACGGTCATGACGGCGGCGACGACGATCGCCGCGTAGAGACCGGTCGGTTGGGCCAGCGATTCGCGCTCTAGGACCGGTTCTTCGATCCAGACGGCCTTCACCAGCCGCGAGTAGTAGTACAACGACAGCGCGCTGTTGACCACCAGCGCGGCGGCGACGATGAACAGGCCGGCCTCGAGCGCTCCCACGAACAGGAAGTACTTGCTCCAGAAGCCGCCGAAGGGCGGGATTCCGGCGAGGCTGAACATGAAGATCGCCAGCGCGACGCAGGCGATCGGCGCCTGCACGGAGAGGCCGTTGTAGTCCTCGAACGTGCGGCCGACGCCCCAGTACTCCGCCAGGGCGACGAACAGGAACGCACCCGTGTTCATGAAGCCGTAGACGAGCAGGTGCATCATCGCCGCACCGAGGACGAGTTCACTCCCGGCACCGAGACCGGCGAGGCCGATCAGCGCGTAGCCGGCGTGTCCCACCGAGGAGTACGCGAGCATCCGCTTGACGTTCTCCTGGGTCGCAGCGGCGAAGTTCCCGACCGTCATCGTGACGACCGCGAGGATGATGAACGCCAGCGTCCAGTCGACGCCGATCACAGCCGTCGTTTCGGCGAGCGGGAACGCCTCTGTGAACACGCGGAACGCGATCACGAAGCCAGCAGCTTTGGAGGCCGACGAGAGAAACGCCGAGACCGGTGCCGGCGCGCCCTCGTAGGCCTCCGGCGCCCAGAAGTGAAACGGCACGCTCGCGGTCTTGAACGCGAACCCACCGATCAACATCAGGATGCCGAGGCCGAGGATGCCGCCGAACTCCTCTGCAGCATCGAGGTTGTCGGCGATCGCCTCGAGCTGCAGGTGGCCGGTCGCCCCGTAGATGAGGCTGATCCCGTACACCATGATCGCAGACGACAGCGCGCCGATCAGGAAGTACTTCAGGCCGGCCTCGACGCTGCCGCGGTTGTTCTTCAAGATCGCGACCAGCGCGTACGACGGCAGGCTCGCCAGCTCGAGGGCGATGAAGATCGTCACGAGACTGTTCGCGGCGGACATCGTCGCCATCCCGGTCGCCGCGAGCACGATCAGCGAGTAGTACTCCGCCTGGTAGGCGTGATCGCGCATGTAGTCGTAGCTCGCGACCGCCACGAGGGCGGTGACGACGCTCACGACCACCATGAAGAACAGCGCCATCTGGTCGACGACGAACTGGCCGCCGAAGACGTCGATGACGCCGCCGCGGTCGGGGTCGCCGACGCCGACGACGATGAACCAGACGGCGACGGCGAGGGAGGCGAGCGAGCCGACGGTAGCGATACCGGCGACGACCGGCCGGTTCGTCGAACGCGGGTTGATGCTGTCGAAGACGAACAGGACGAGCGCCGTCAGCGCCAGCAACAGCGCCGGCGCGAGCGCGGTCCACTGTGGGAGCTCGAACGCCACCATCAGGCGTCACCTCCGAGCTCGAGGATCGGATCGACTGCGTCGGTAATCATCTCGAAGATCAGTTCGGGAGCGACGCCCAGTGCGATGATCAGCCCGAGCAACACGAACATCGGCGCGATGTCGTGGAGCGGGGCGCGGCTCACCTCGTAGTCGGTTTCCAGGCGGTACGGGCCGAACAGCGTGCGCTGCATCGCAAACAGCAGGTAGCCGGCGACGATGACGATGCCGAACATCGCGATCGCCGTGAACACCGGCGCGTACTCGAGCACCTCGGAGCCGAAGGCCCCGAAGAAGATGAAGTACTCCGCGGCGAACCCGGACATGAGGGGAAGCCCCATGTAGCCGAACGCCCCGGCGATGAGGATGCCGACCGCGACCGGCATCTTGTCGGCCATCCCGGACATGTCCGAGACGATGCGCGTGTGCGTCGCGTTGTAGATGACGCCGACGGCCATGAACATCAGCCCCGAGATGAGGCCGTGTGAGACCATCTGGAACGTCGCGCCGCCGACGCCGAACTGGGTGTAGGCGACGAGACCGAGGATGACGTACCCCATCGAGGAAACCGAGGAGTAGGCGACGATCCGTTTGAGGTCGGTCTGGGCCAGCGCGAGCATCGCGCCGTAGATGACGCTGATCGCGGCGATCGCCGCGATCGGGATCGCGAAGGCCGCGACCTCCTCGGGGAACATGGTGAAGTTGAACCGGAGCAGCGCGTAGGTCCCCATCTTCAGCAGGACGCCGGCCAGCAGCACCGACGCGGGCGTCGGCGCCTCGACGTGAGCGTCCGGCAGCCACGTGTGGAACGGGACGACTGGAACCTTGACCGCGAACCCGAGGAACAGCGCGACGAACGCGATCGACGCCAGCGCACTGCCGCTGATACCGGCGAAGCCGTCGGGGCCACCGTCGAGCATCGCGTCAGCGATCTCGGGGAGCGCGAAGCTCCCGACGTCGAGACCGAAGATGAGCGCGATGAACGCACCGAACATCACCAGCGACGCCACGTTCGTGTAGACGAAGAACTTGATCGCGGCGTACTTCCGGCGGGGTCCGCCCCAGATCCCGATCAGCAGGTACATCGGGATGAGCACGGCCTCCCAGAAGATGAACCAGACGAAGAAGTCGAGCGCCGCGAAGACGCCGATCAGGTTCGCCTCGATGAACAACACGAGCCCGTAGAACTGCGACTCGCGCTCGTCGATCGGCGTCCACGAGCTCATAATCGCGAGCGACGTGAGTACCGTCGTCAGCACGACCAGCGGGAGGCTGATCCCGTCGAGGCCGACGAGCCACGAGATCGAGTACTCGCCCAGCTGGATCCACTCCATCTGGGACTCGAAGGCGAGGTCGCCGTCGAGCAAGGCGTTTCCGCTGCCGTCGAAGACGGCGAACATCCACAGCGAGAGCGCGGCCGGGATCAGGCTGATGCCGAACGCGAGCTTCCCTGCGATGCGATTCGGCGCGACGAACGTCACGAGCGCGCCGATCAGTGCAACTGCGATCAGTGCTTCAATCATCATACGAACCACCCTCCGAGCACGCCCAGAACGAGCAGTAACGCGAGGAACCCGGCGACGATCAACGCCGCGTAGTTCGTCACGAGCCCCGTCTGGAGGCGTTTGACGCCGCTGCTACCGAACAGGCTCACGCTCGAGACGCCGTTGACGACGCCGTCGATCACGCTCTGGTCGAACCGGTCGGCGGCTCGAGCCAGCGGCAGCGCGAACCCTTCGGCGATCCAGACCTGGAACTCGTCCTGGTAGTAGTTGCTCCGCAGGACGTCCCGGGCGCCGCCCAGCTTCTCCGTGTGGGCGACGGGGTCGGGGACGTTGTACAGCACGTACGCTGCACCCGCACCACCGAACGCGAGCCCCAGCGAGAGGCCCGCCGCGAGCAGGAGCGTCAGCGTCTCGCTGCCGATCTGACCGGATTCGAAGGCGACCGCCTCGCTGTAGGCGCTGTAGGTCAGCCCCTCGACCGCGCCGTACTCGCCGTCGAGCCAGTACTCGAGGAACGTGATCTCCGCACCGGTAAGCTTGTAGACCGGCGCGAGGTTCGCGACGCCGGCGACCAGCGCGAGCACGCCGAGGACGATCAGCGGGATCTTGACCGGCAATCCGACCGGGTGTGGGTCACGGGCCGCGTCCGAACGCGGGTTCCCGTGGAAGGTCAGGAAGACCATCCGGAAGGTGTAGAAGCCGGTGAAAAAGACCGCCACGAGCCCCATCGCGTAGGCCGCGAGGATAACGGGCTCCTCGAGGCCGACGATGAAGGCGTCGTAGAGGATCTCGTCTTTCGACCAGAAGCCGGAGAACGGGATGATCCCGGCGAGCGCGAGCGCACCGGCGAGGAACGTCCAGTAGGTGACGGGGGCCTTCTCCTTCAGGCCGCCCATCTTCCACATATCCTGTTCGTGGTGCATCAGGATGATGACGGCACCGGCACCCAGGAACAGCAGCGCCTTGAAGAAGGCGTGGTTCATCAGGTGGAAAACCCCGGCGACGTAGCCGCCGACGCCCAGCGCGAGCATCATGTAGCCGTACTGGCTGATGGTCGAGTACGCGAGCACCTGCTTGATGTCGTCTTTGACGACGCCCATCGTCGCGGCGAAGAGCGCGGTGAAGCCGCCGACGAACGCGATGATCGCGAGCGCGGTGGGCGACAGCGCGTAGTAGCCGAACATTCGCGCGACGAGGTAGACGCCGGCTGCAACCATCGTCGCCGCGTGAATGAGCGCGGAGACGGTGGTCGGACCCTCCATCGCGTCGGGCAGCCAGGTGTGCAGCGGGAACTGCGCGGATTTGCCGATCACGCCGCCCAGCACGAGCAGGCCGGTGATCGTGACCCAGGTTTCGGCGTCGAAGCCGAACAGCGTCTCCCCGCCGTGGATGGCGGCTTCGGCCTCGGCGACGAACGAGCCGTCGCCGGCGAACGCCACCGTGCCGAACGTCGCGGCGATCGCGACGACCCCGAGCAGGAAGAAGTAGTCACCGAAGCGGGTGACCAGAAACGCCTTCTTCGCCGCCGACGGTGCCGACCGGGTGCGAAACCAGAAGCCGATCAGCAGGTACGAACACAGTCCCACGAGCTCGAAGAACATGAACGCCATCAGCAGGTTGTCCGCGAAGACGAACGCGAGCATGCTGAAGGTGAACAGGCCGAGTTCGGCGTAGTACCGCGGCAGCCCGGTCTCGCCCTCGGCGTTCATGTAGCCGAGACTGAAGACGTGCACGAGCAGCGCGATCAGCGAGACGATGACGAGCATCAGCGCCGAGAGGGGATCGATCAGGATCCCGAACGTGAACGCGATCTCGGAGCCGACGGCCCACTCGTAGAGGGTCTCGTGGTACACTTCGCCGCCTGCGACGGTCGCGAGCATCACGAGCGACAGCACTAACGAGGCCGCCGTCGCGAAGATACCCGCGAACGCGCCCTTCTTCGGCATCGCGTCGCCGAAGACGAGCGCGATGACGAACGCCGCAAGGGGGAACAACGCGATCGCCGGAGCAAGTTCGAATACACCTACCATCTTACCACCTCATCGCCGACGGCACCGTCACGTCGACGTCGCGGAAGTTCCGGTACAGCACCAGGATGATCCCGAGCCCGACGGCGACCTCCGCGGCGGCCAGCGCCATCGTAAAGAGGGCGAACACCTGGCCGGTGAGGTTGCCGTGGTAGAACGCGAACGCGATCAGGTTGATGTTGGCCGCGTTTAGCATCAACTCGACGGACATCAGGAACATGAGTGCGTTGCGGCGCGTGAGTACGCCGAACAGCCCGATACAGAACAGGGCCATCGACAGCAGCACGTAGTGTTCGACGCCGACACTCACGCGTTCTCACCTCCCTCGCCGCCGTCGGTGACGGCGGGCTGGGCCCCCTCGTCCGCCCCGGGGTCCGATCGGCTCGAGAGCGCGGTCACCGGTTCGCCGGCCTCCTCGCGCTTTGCGAGGACGAGCGAGGCGTCCAGTGCGGCGTCGAGAACGACCGCGGCCAGCAGGAACGACGCGAGGAACGGCTCGCTGTCGATTTCCTGCAGCTCGGTGAGATCCAGCATTGCGTAGCCGATGTTGTCGGTGATCGTCGTATCACCGGGGCTAAAGCCCTCCATCCCGCCGAACGGCGTGTTCAGGACGATAAGCGCCATCACCGCGAACAGCGCAACGGCGAGAACGCCGGGAACGAGCGCCTTTCCGAGGCGCAGTTTCGGCCCTGTCGTCATGTCTGTACCACCCTGTCATCAGGTTCCGCCCGTTGCGTCAGCATCACGGCGAACGTGATGAGAATGAGGACCCCGCCCACGTAGACGAGAACCTGCATCACGGCGACGAACTCCGCCGCCAACATCACGTAGTGGACCGCGACGCTCATCAGGGCCACGCCGAGCAGGAGTGCCGAATGCCACGGATCCTGCAGGAGCACGACGCCCAAGGCACTGCTCAGCGTCACGAGTGCGAACAGTGCGAACGCGATGAGCTCGTATGTCATTGGTGTTGTCTGGTTGTGTATGCCCTTTGTAGATTTCGAGATGGGCTGACTCTCTTACTGGTAATCGACCTCTCCTTCACCCTCGCCGATCCAGCCGCCGCGGTCCGGTTCGCGCGACTCGAGGGGGTCGATGTCCTTGTACCACGGTACCGCCTTCAGCTGCTCTTTGTTGTACACCAGATCGTGTTTGGTGTCGCCGGTGAACTCGAAGTTCTGGGTGAGCAAGATCGCGTCGACGGGGCAGACCTCCTCACAGAGCCGGCAGTAGATGCACTGTCCGATGTGGAGGTTGTACTGTTCGCCCTGACGCTGGTCGTCGGTGACGATCTGGATCGTGTCGTTCGGACAGACGTTCTCGCACTGACGACACCAGATGCACCGCTCCTGGCTGAACTTGTGGACGCCGCGAAAGCGCGGCGATACTTCGGGAGCGACGTCCGGGTACTCGACCGTGAACGTGTTCCCGTCCAGTGCGTGTTTCATCGTCGTCGCCATGGATTTGAGCAGTCCGATCATGCCTGAATCAGCCCCACGATAACCGCAGTGAGCACGAGATTGGCGAACGAAAGGACGAGCATGCCCTTCCAGCCGATCTCGATGAGTTGGTCGATACGAACCCGTGGCAACGCAGAGCGCAGCCACTGGGTGAGGAAGAACACCGCCCAGATCTTCACGAGGAACCAGACGATGCCGATCTCCTCCGGCCCCGGCCCCGCCGGGCCGCCGAGGAAGATCGTCGCGATGATCGCCCCGCCGAGGAAGATGTGCAGGAACTCCCCGAGGTAGATCAACACGAAGTAGACGCTCGAGTACTCCGTCTGGTACCCCGCGACGATCTCCGTCGGCGCCTCGGGCGTGTCGAAGGGGTTCCGGCCGATTTCGGCGAAGTTCGCCGTCAGGAACAACACGAACGCGAACGGGTTGACGATCGCGTACCACGACGGGATCGCGACCGCGCCGAAGTCGATCAGCGGCTCGGCCTGCGCTTCGACGATCGTACTCATCTGCAGCGAACCGGTGAAGATCACCACGGACATCCCGGTGACGACCAGCGGGATCTCGTAGGCGACGTTCTGTGCGACCGCGCGCAGCCCGCCCAGCAGCGAGTACTTGTTCGCGGAGGCGTAGCCGGCCATCACGAGTCCGATGCTTGCGATGCCGGAGACGGCGAAGACGTACGCCAGTCCGACCTCGGGGTCGGCGAGCTGGACGCCGCTTCCCATCGGGATCACCGCGAAGCCGAGCATCGCCGACGAGGCGACGACGATCGGCGCGAGGTCGTACGCCGGTCGGTCGACCGCCTCGGGAATGATGTTCTCCTTCGAGAGCAGGCGGACGGCGTCGGCCACGATGATCAGCAGGCCGAACGGTCCGACGCGGTTGACCGCGATTCGATCGGTGAACGCGGCGGTAATCTTTCGTTTCGCCCACGGACCGGCGACGCCGGTCATCGCGAGCATCAGGTTGCCGACGATGAACGCCGCGATGAACGTCGCGATCAGTTCGCCGGCTATGCCGAGTTCGCCGAGACCGGTGAGGTCGGCGATCCGCTCCGGAAACAGCGGTTCGCCGACCTGGAGAGGCGCCGTGACCGAACTCATCGATCCACCTCTCCGAGCACGATGTCCAGGCTGCCGAGCGAGGCGATCAGGTCAGGGATGTACTCGCCCTTCGTCATCTCCTCGAGCGTGTGTAAGTTGTGGAAACACGGACTCCGGATCTTGAACCGTCCCGGCTTGTCCGTGCCGTCAGAGCGGATGTAGATCCCGAGTTCACCTTTCGCACCCTCGACGGCGCGGTACACCTCGGTGTCGGCCTCGGGCTTGAGCGTCCGGGGGACGTTCGACTGAATCTGGCGGTCGTCCTCGGGCCACTCCTCGAGGAGGTCGATACACTGCTCGATGATCTTCGCGGACTCCTCGACTTCCTGCATGCGTACGAGCACGCGCGAGTAGTTGTCCATCCCGTCCTCGGTGATGACGTCCCACTCTAAGTTCTCGTAGTAGCCGTAGGGGTCGTCCCGGCGCAGGTCGTAGTCGACGCCCGAGCCGCGGGCGACGGGACCGCTGCAGCCGTACTGTTTTGCGATCTCGGGCTCGAGGATACCGGTGTCGACACACCGGATCTGGAAGATCTCGTTGCCCGTGACGAGGTCGTCGTACTCCGCGAGCTTGTGCGGGAGGTCGTCGAGGAAGTCCCGCGTCTTCTCGAAGAACTCCTCGCGGGGCTCCGGAAGGTCCCAGGCGACCCCGCCCAGCCGGAAGTAGTTGAACATCAGCCGCTGGCCGGTCAGATCCTCTAAGATGTCCTGGACGACCTCGCGGTCGCGGAACGCGTACTGGAAGACGGCGGTGAAGTCGCCGAAGACGTCGAGACAGAACGTCCCGAGCGCGAGCATGTGCGAGGCGATCCGGCACAGCTCCGCGCCCATCGTCCGAATGACCTGGGCGTACTCGGGAACCTCGATATCCGCGAGGTCCTCCGCCGCGCGGGCGTACGCCCACTCGTTGAGCAGCCCCGCCGAGACGTAGTCCCAGCGGTCGGGGTAGGGCATGATCTGGTGGCGGTAGGTTCCCTGCTGGCACATCTGCTCCTCACAGCGGTGGAGGTAGCCGATGTCGGGTTCGACGTCCGCGACGGTCTCGCCGTCGAGGACGGTCTTGACGTGCAAGACGCCGTGGGTCGCCGGGTGGTGCGGGCCGATGTTCAGGAACATCGTGTCCGATTCGGTGTCCCTGTGGTCTTCCTGGAGCGGGTTCGCGTGTTCCGACAGCGTGACCAGCTGTGGCTTGCTCTGGTCGAAATCGAGCGAGAGCGGGTGGCCCTGCCAGGTCTCCGGCAGCAGAATGCGGCGGGGATCGGGATGCCCCTCGTAGTCGATGCCGACGAGGTCGAACGCCTCACGCTCGTGCCAGTCGGCGGTCCGGTAGACGGGTTCGGCGGACTCGCTGACGGGATCGTCGACCGACGTCGGCACGACGACGCTCACCTCCTGGGTCGGGTCGTCGTACTTCTTCAGGTGGTAGACCGACTCGTACCGGTCGGGGTACTGCTGTGCGGTGAGACACGAGAGGTGATCGAAGCCGGCCTCGTCTCGCAGATCGAAGAGGACGTCCTGAACGGCGTCGGGACGGATGACGAAGCCGGGGGCGTTCTTGTGATCGTCACGCGCGAGCGCGCGGTCGCCGATCAGCGCCTCGAGTTCGTCTTCGGTGGTCCGATCGGCCACCGGTTCGAGTTCCGTGCTCATGGTGAATCAGCCCAGTTGTACCGCATGACGAGGTCGTCCTCGTCGATCTGGTCGGCGAGCTTCTGTACCAGCTCGTCCCGTGGCAGGTCGCCGAACTGCTCGAGTTCGTACGGCTTGACGACGACGGGCGAGGTCTCGCCGTTGGCGACGCGCTCCTGGAGCTTGGCGACGCCGTAGATGAGCGCCTCCGGTCGGGGCGGGCAGCCAGGAACGTGGATGTCGACGGGGATGATCTCTTCTGCGCCCTTGACGACGTTGTACCCCTCCTGGAAGGGGCCGCCGGAGATCGTACACGACCCCATCCCGATGACGAACTTGGGCTCGGGCATCTGGTCGTAGACGCGCTTCATCCGCGGGCCGAACTTCGAGACGATGGTTCCGGGAACGATGATCACGTCCGCCTGCCTGGGCGAGGCACGCGGAACGCCGGCACCGAAGCGGTCCAGGTCGTGCTTGATCGCGTAGGTGTGGATCATCTCGATGCTGCAGCAGGCGATTCCGAACTGCAGCATGAACATCGACGAGCCGCGGACCCAGTTCATGAACTGGTCGAACTTCGTGAGGATGAACGGTGACGAGCCGAACGCCTCCCGGAGCTTCGAGTTGAACCGATCGTCGACACCCTCTCCCATCCGCGCGTCGCGCGTGTCTGTCACCGGTGCGGTGCTGTCGTAGATGTCTTGGCGTGGTTTGTCGCTACTCATGGTCGATCGACCTCAGATCGGGGTTCGACCTGGCGGGGGCTTCGAGCCCACTGTACTGCGCCGTTGCGCCACGCCCACGCGAGTCCGACGAGGAGGATGGCGACGAACACCAGCATCGGTCCGAGCGCCTCGAGGAGCCCGTACTCCTCCGCGGCGAGCGCGTCGGTGTAGACGATCGCCCACGGGAACAGCAGGACGGTCTCGATGTCGAAGACCAGGAAAAGAAGCGCAACCATGTAGTACTGGGTGTTAAACCGGATGCGCGTCCCGCCGGTCGGCACCTCGCCACTCTCGTAGGTGGCACGTTTACTCGTCTCGGGTACACTCGGACGCAGGAGATACGACACCGCCATCATGCCGAGCGGAATCAGTAGCCCCACGAGCGCCAGCGCCCCGATGGCTATCCATTGGTTCATCTCCGTAACGTGCGGGGCTTGGAAACGCACCCATATAAGGGTTGATTCTTTGTTTTTCGCCCGATACCGACCGACAGCGTCCCCCTCGGACCCGATACTCCGGACAGTGTCCGTCTCACGTCTCAGCTGTGACAGTCACCGGCGCTGATCGCTCCGCCGGCTGATGGTAATACGGTCTTACCCGCAGCCGCCGCGACAGCGGAGAGGTCACGCGGATCGAGAACAGCGCCCGTCCGTGCTGGGACGTCGATACCGCGGCGATGAACTCGTCGTAACTGTCGCCGTTACGAACGGTTTGCGATCGCTGCGGGACGTTACCGCGACAGGTAGGCGGTCGTTCCGCCGTCGTGGAGTTCGCGGGAGACGGTTCCGACGTCCGCCCGCAGCGACTCGTGGTACTCGAGCAGCCGCTCGCGCAGCGTCTCGTGCTGGCGGGCGAGGATCTGGACCGCCGAGAGCGCCGCGTTGAACGACTTGCCGGCGTCGACGGCGACCAGCGGCGCGCCCGCAGGCATCCCGATGACGCTGTCGACGGACTTCTCCTGGACGGGAACGCCGATGACGGGTAGCGGGTAGGCGATCGAAGCGGTCATGTTCGGCAAGTCCGCGGACTTGCCGCCGGCGCCGGCGATGAGCACCTCGAGGCCGCGATCCTCGGCCGTCTCGGCGTAGGCGCTCATCAGGTCGGGCGTCCGGTGGGCGGAGGTGACGTACGTCTCGAAGGTAAAGCGCGCCTCGGGCGGGTTCTCGAAGTCCGTCTGCTCCTCGAAGCCGAGTTCGTCGACCAGCGCGTCGTAGGCGCCGGGACGACTGCCACCGGTCATCATCGTCTCGAGGTCGGAGTCGCTTCCCATCACGATCCCGACGTCGGGCGTCTCTGCCGCCGGTCGGTCGAGTTCGGCCTCCGCGCGAAGTCTGTCTATCAGGTCGGTAACCGGGTCCGCGGTCATGGCTGCGAGTTCTGCGGCGGAGACAAAGAAACGGTCGGGTTCGGCGGCGGTCGCTGCCGTTACGCGCCGTCGACGCCGGTGAACTCGAATCGCGCACCGCCCGCGTCGCTCCTGGTCAGCGAGACGTCCCAGTCGTGGGCCGTCGCGATCCCCCTGACGATCGAGAGTCCGAGCCCCGTTCCCTGGTCGGACTCGGTCGTCCCGGGCTCGAACACCCTCTCGCCGAGTTCCGCGGGGACGCCGGGACCGTCGTCCTCGACGTAAAACCCCGATGCGCCGCCGTCGAGCGGGCCGACGCGAACCGTCGGCTCCTCGCCGGCGTGGTCGACCGCGTTTCGAAACAGGTTCTCGAGGATCTGACGGAGTCGGTTCGGGTCCGCGACGACCTCTCGGTCTGTGACTTCGAGGGTCGCCTCGCCGGTGTCGACGGTACCCCAGGCGTCTCGCGCGACGGCGGCGAGCGAGGCCGGCTCGAGGGCGCCGACGTCCCGGCCCTCCCGGGCGAGCCACAGCAGGTCGTCGATGATGGTCTCCATCCGGTCGTGGGCGTCTGCGACGTGACCGAGGGCCTCGAGATCGGCGTCGATCGCCTCGCGGGCCAGGCCGAGCTGGAGCTGTGCCACCGTCAGCGGGTTCCGGAGGTCGTGGCTGACGACGGCCGTGAGCCGCTCGAGGCGCTCGGTTTTACGCCGAAGCCGCTCCCTGGTGTGTCGCTCCTCGAGTTCGTAACTCACCCAGCGAGTGAGCAGTTCGACCGCGGTCCGCTCGGGGCCGGTAAACGGCTCGGTCTGCGGGTCGGTGTCGGCGAAACAGAGGGTCCCGTATAGTGCGCCGTCGACGGTCACCCTCCCGCCGATGTAACAGCCGAGGTCGAACGCCTCGTAGGCCGGGTCGCCCTCCCAGCCGGCCGCGAGGGCGTCGTGAACGCCGAGCAGGCCGTCGGTTTCGATCGTCTTCCGACAGTACGCCTCGGAGAGCGGATACTGCGAGCCGTTCTGTAACAGTTCGTGGTCGCCGACGGCGACCTCGACCGTCTGTGTTCCGTCTTCGATTCGGGTCAGAAAGCCCAGTTCGACGCCGAGGTACTCCGACCCGAACGAGAGCAGGTGCTCGAGTTTCTCCTCGAACTCGAGGTCCGCGTCCGAACTCACCTCGTACAGCGAGCCGTAAAACGCCGCCCACGACCGACTGCCGCGCCGACGAGGCCGCGACGCTTCGCTCGCACGAGCCGACCCGACCGCGCGGCGGACCCGCGCTTCGAGGAGACCCGGATTCCGATCCAGCGTCTCGTCGCGCAGACATTCGGTGACGCCGGCTTCGAGCGCCCGCGCCTCGAGGTCGACCGACCCACCGACGACGATGACCGGAAGCGTCGGGTGCGCCTCGAGCAACGCCTCGACCGCCTCGATCGAACCGTCGTTCGTTCCGTCGACGACGGCGCAGTCCGCGTCGAGGGCGTCCCGGCGCATCCGCTCGCGGTCGGCAACCGGCGACAGCGAGAACTCGTCCGATTCGAACGCCGCCGGCTCCCGCCCGCCGAGCGTCTCGTCCGGGGTGAGACAGAGTGCGCGAACCGACCCCCCAGCAGCGCGCTCTCGATATGATCCGTTCACTCGTCGAGCACACGGGACCGGCGGGGCAAAATAGTTGCTGTATTGGCAGCTGAAACCGGCTACTCGAACGTCACCGCATCCCGGAGGCGTCGCGCCGTCTCGAGGAGGTCCTCGGCTTCGTCTGTCTCGTCACCCGCAACGGTCACGTGGCCCAGTTTCCGGAGCGGTCGCGCCTCGCGCTTGCCGTACCAGTGGAGGTGTGCGCCCGCGGTCTCGAGTATCCGATCGACGTTTCGAAGCGCCGCGGGCCGGTTCTCCGCGCCGTCGCCGAGCAGGTTCGTCGACACCGTCGGTCCCCGCAGGACGGTCGAGCCGAGGGGCCACCCCAGGACGGCGCGGGCGTGCTGTTCGAACTGCGAACACTGCGCGCCCTCGATCGTCCAGTGGCCCGAGTTGTGCGGGCGCGGGGCGATCTCGTTGACCAGAATCGGCCCGTCAGCCGCCGACTCCCCGCTCACCTCGAACAGCTCGATCCCGTAGACGCCCCGTCCCGCCATCAGCTCGAGGACGTCCGTCGCGACCTCGCGGGCGCGCCCCTCGACGGCGGGGCTCGAGCGCGCCGGCACGATCGTCTCCCGCAGGATCTCGTCTTCGTGAACGTTCTCCCCGACCGGAAACGTCGCCGTCTCGCCGTCGCCTTTGACCGCGATCACCGACACCTCGCGTTCGAACTCCACGAACGCTTCGACCATGGCGGGGCCGGCGACGGCCTCGAGCGCCTCGTCCGCCTCGGCCGTCGACTCGACGGGGACGTTCCCCCGGCCGTCGTACCCGCCGGTTCGGGCCTTCAGCATCACCGGCGCGCCGTAGTCGTCGATCGCCGCCCGCACGTCGTCGGCGTCCTCGACCGCCCGAAACGGCGGGACGGGGATCCCTGCCTCCTCGAGCGCCTCCTTCTGGACCAGCTTGTCGTGGATCAGCCGCAGCGTCTCCGGTCGGGGGTGAACCGGCGTGCCCGACCGGTCGCTCGCGCGCTCGAGGAGGTCCTGGTCAGCGAGTTCGATCTCGAAGGTGAGCACGTCGGCCCGCGCGGCGAGTTCGCGGACCCCCGCCTCGTCGTCGAAGTCGCCGACGATCTGGTCGCTGGCGACCGGCGCGGCCGGACAGTCGGGCGTCGGATCGAGGACGACTACGTCGACCCCCAGCGGCGCGGCCGCCTCCGCGAGCATTCGTCCGAGCTGTCCCCCGCCGACGACGCCGAGCGTCGGCCCCGGCGTTCGTAGCGTCGTCATTTGGCGGCGGTTCTCGCCGATCGCGCTTAAAATCGACGGAACGCGTCGTTTCGTCGGACGGACGACTCGAGCGAACCGTTCACGAACGCTCTCACGCTGACAGAGCCGACCTCGTACCGGTGGCCGGTGATGCGGTCGGTTTCCGCTACTACTCCGCAGGAAGCGACACCCCCGTTCGGGTTCCGAATACGTCATTCGGCCGTGGCTCGGCGGACGAACGCGACGGAGTTGACCAGCAGGACCGCGAGGAGGTAGTAGAACCCCAGCAAGCCGGCCAGAAACGCGATCTCAGAGACGAACGGAACGGGAGCAAGCAGTTCGGAGAGACGGAGCGGTTCGAAAACGAGTAGCCCGACGATTGCAACCGGGAGATAGACGAGCAGGATAAAGGGCCGTTCCAGGACGGAGATTGCGCTCTCCGGAAGGAAACCGGAGGGGAGCACCGAAAGAACGGCCAATCCGAGCGGAAGCGCCACGAGCAGGCCGAATACGCGGACGACGCGACGGGTAGTGAACTGGACCCGTGAGCTCGCGTCGGTTTCCATGGCTGAACGAACGAGATGGTAGACCATACATATTTCTGCAGCCGAAGGAGTTCCGCGTGCGATCACTCTCGCACGGAACCACGAAGTAGGAGCGGTATCGAGCAATGTGCTCACCAAAGTTCGCACATAACGGTACCTCTTTGACCCAGCCAATCCACCGCTCGAGCATGACCGCGCTCGGACTGGTGGTCGCGGAGTTCAACCGCCCGATCACCGAGCAGATGGAAGAGGCCGCCCTCGAGGTCGCCGAAAGCGCGGGCGTGGAGGTTTACGAAACCGTCCGCGTCCCCGGCGTCTACGACGCGCCGCTCGCGGCCGACCGGCTGGCTCGCGTGAATGAAGTCGACTGCGTCGTCGTGATCGGCGCGGTGATCACCGGTGACACGGATCACGACCAGGTGATCACTGACGCCGCCGCGGCGCGGCTGTCTGACGTGAGCCTCGAGCGCGACACGCCGGTGACCCTCGGCGTCACCGGCCCCGGCATGTCCGCCGCGGAGGCCCGCGAACGCGTCGACAACGCCGCGAAGGCCGTCGACGGCGCGCTCAGCCTCGTCGAATCGCTCCCGGAGCCCTGAGAACACCGATACAACAATGACTATGCACTTCACCGACCGCGTTACCAGCGTCGAACCGTCCGCAACGCTCGCCATCTCCGCGCTCGCCTCCGAACTCGAGGCCGAGGGCGAAGACGTCGTCGACCTCTCCGTCGGCGAACCCGACTTCCCGACCCCCGAGAACGTCGTCGAAGCCGCCGAGGCGTCGATGGAGGCCGGCGACACCGGCTACACCACCTCGAAGGGCATCCCGGAGCTCCGAGAAGCCATCGCCCGGACGCTCCAGGGCGACGGCCTCGAGTGGGAGGCCGACAACGTGATCGTCACCCCCGGCGGCAAGCAGGCGCTGTACGAGGTGATCCACGCGCTGATTCAGGAGGGAGACGAGGTCGTCCTCCTCGACCCCGCCTGGGTTTCCTACGAGGCGATGGTGACGATGGCGGGCGGCTCGCTCTCGCGGGTCGACCTCTCGCCGTACGACTTCCAGCTCGAGCCCGGCCTCGACGACCTCGCCGACGCCGTCTCCGACGACACCGACCTCCTGATCGTCAACTCGCCGTCGAACCCGACCGGCGCGGTCTACTCCGAGGCGGCCCTCGAGGGCGTCCGGGATCTGGCCGTCGAGCACGATTTCACCGTCATTTCCGACGAGATCTACAAGGAGATCACCTACGGCGTCGAGCCGACGAGCCTCGGTACCCTGGAAGGGATGGCAGAGCGAACCGTCACCGTCAACGGCTTCTCGAAGGCGTACTCGATGACCGGCTGGCGGCTCGGTTACCTCGCCGGCCCCCAGGAACTGATCGAGCAGGCCGGCAAGCTCCACAGCCACTCCGTCTCTTGTGCCGTGAATTTCGTCCAGCACGCCGGGGTCGAGGCCCTCGAGAACACCGACGATGCGGTCGCGGAGATGGTCGGCGCCTTCGAGGCCCGGCGCGACCTCGTCGCCGACCTGCTCGCCGAGGAGGGTGTCGACGTCGCGGTTCCCGACGGGGCGTTCTACATGATGCTGCCCACGAGCGAGGCGCCACGCGCCTCGGAGAGCGGCGACGAGCCGCGAGTGGACGACCAGGCGTGGTGTGAGGGCGCACTCGAGGACGCCCACGTCGCCACGGTTCCGGGGAGCGCGTTCGGGACGCCCGGCTACGCGCGGATCTCCTACGCGGCGAGCGAGGAGCGGCTGCGGGAGGGGATCGAGCGGCTGGTTGGCGAGGGCTACCTGTAGTCGGCCGCCCCGCGTTTCTACCGCCGTCGAAACCGGCAGCGACGGCTTCGAGGCGTGCGTTTAACACCCGGCTGTGTGAGTGATAGCCATGGACGGGAACGACCGGGCCATCACGCGCTTTACGATGGTCGGTCACGCCATGTTTCACGGCTACGAGATGGCGATTCCGCTGTTCGTCGTGGTCTGGCTCGTCGCCTTCGACGCCTCCGCCGCGCTCATCGGAACCGTCGTCGCGGTCGGCTACGCGCTGATCGGCGTCGGCGCCGTCCCGAGCGGCGTTCTCTCCGATAGCTACGGTTCCAAGACGCTCGTCACCGGCTCGATCCTCGGAATGGGCGCCGGATTCCTGCTGTTGAGCCTCGCGACGAGCGTCTGGCTGGTCGCCGTCGCGCTGGTCGTCTGGGGGGCCGCCGCCAGCGTCTACCATCCGGCGGCGCTCTCGTTGCTCACGCGGGGGACCCACGGTACGGGAACCGCCCTCGCCTACCACGGCGCCGCCGGCAACGTCGGCACCGCCCTCGGCCCGTTCGTCGCCGCCGTCTTGCTGACGTTCCTCGAGTGGCAACTCGTCGCCGCGCTCCTCGCGGTTCCTGCGGTCGCCGCGGCCGCCTACGCGCAGGTCGCCTCGTTCGACGAGACCGCGGGCGTCGACGGCGAGGGAACGGTCGCGGCCGACGGCGGGATGTCCCCCCTCGAGTTCCTCGCCCAGTCGAAGCTGCTGTTTGCGAGCGGGTTCGTGGTCGTCTTCGTCATCGCGATGTTCGGCGGCATCTACTACCGGGGGATCTTCACCTTCCTGCCGGACGTCCTCGGTCAACTCGGCGTCTTCGAGGCCGTAGTCGTCGGCGGCGAGGAGTTCGATCCGAGCCAGTACCTCTACGCCGGCCTGTTGATGATCGGCGCGTTCGGCCAGCTCGCGGGCGGCAAGCTCAGCGACCGCGTCACCCCCGAGTACGCGATCATCGGCGCGTTCGCCGCCCAGGTCGCCGTCTCGCTGGCGTTCGTCCCGGCCGCGGCGCTCGGAACCGCCACCTTCCTGCTCGCCTGCGCCGCCCTCGGCTTCTTCGTCTACCTCTACGCGCCCATCGTGCAGGCGCTCGTGGGCGAAACCGTCCCGGCGGACGTCCACGGCCTCTCCTTCGGGTACGTCTACCTCGGCGTGTTCGGCGTCGGCGCCGCGGGTGCCTCGATCGCGGGGATCGTCTACACCTACGGCGACGTCGAACACGTCTTCGTCGTCCTCGCGGCGTTTCCCGCGGCGGCGCTGTTGCTGGCGGGGTATCTGGCGCTGCGACTCGAGCGGTAGTCTGGCAGTCCGCGTTCAACAGCGCCGCTCGAGAATTCGATCCACGATCAACCGCGTCGACAGCAGTTCGTCCTCGTAGCGGGGCTCTCTGCCCGACGCCCGATGAACCTCGCAGTCGATCCCCCGGCGCTCGAGTTCGGCCTCGATCGCCGCGTCGTCGTGGTGCTGGTCGTGGCCGAGCGCGATCACGTCGGGATCGATCTCCTCGATCGGGACGAAGATGTCCTCCTCGTGGCCCAGGACCGCCTCGTCGACACAGTCGAGGGCGGCGACGACGTCCCGGCGCTGTTCGCCACAGCAGATCGGTGCCGCCTTGTGATCGACGTTGGTCCGCCGGGCGACGATGACGTAGAGTTCGTCGCCCATCGCCGCCGCCTCCTCGAGGTAGTGGACGTGGCCCGGGTGGAGGATGTCGAACGTTCCCTGTGCGATCACCGTCGTCGTCATGCGGTCGTCCCCGTCGCAGTCATAGTGGTATTCGAGCGCCTCGGCGCTGCCGTCGTCTCCCGCCGACGGCTCATCGCCGCCCCCGTCGCAGGTCGTCGTCGATGTCCGCCTGGGTGAAGTCGAAGAACTCCTCGGAGTCGGGTAAGTCGACGTCGAGGACGTCGAGGCCGGTCAGGTGGCCCTCGGAGTCGAACGCCTTCCAGTCGTTCCAGCCGTAGGGCGCGCCGATGATGATGTGAACGCTGCCGCGGCCGAACGTGCTCAGATCGGCGGCGCTCGGGCTGATCACGCCGTTCGGGTGAGAGTGGACGCTGCCCAGCGCCCGTACGTCGTTGGGAATCTGGCTCGTCCGGACCGTCGCGCTCACGCTGTTCGCCTCGGTTCCCGGAACGACGAGCACGTCGGTGATGACGAGTCCGTCGCGCTCGAGACCCAGCTCGTGGGCCTCCGTGCCGCGGAGAAAGCCCATGTACTCGTTGGGGTGGCTGGCCTCCGAGGACTCGAGGGCGAACTCGAGGGTGTCCCCGGCGATGCCGAGGATCTCGCTCGAGCGAAACAGCGAGTCGAACAACCCCATACCCTCCCCTGCGGGCTTGGCGTTGCTAAACGTTCCGGAAGGCCGCGGTGATCACGTCTTGGCAAGGGTTATACGCCCCCATCTCAAAGGACGGTCCAAGATGACACGTGAGCCCGCCGGCGACGCCGGCGCGGACGACGGGGATTCCGTCGTCTACGATCTTGCTTCCGACTGCACGGCAGACGATCTCGAAACCGGGCGCCCCTATCTCGCCGAAATCAACGGCATCGTCGACTACGGCGTCTTCGTCGACCTCTCCGACGACGTCTCCGGACTCGTTCACGAGTCCGTCCTCGAGGGCACCTTCCGGGTCGGCGAGGAACTCGTCGTCGAACTCGAGACCGTTCGTGACAACGGCGATCTGGCGTTCGAACCCGTCGACGTCGAGGAGTACGAACTCGAGGACGTCACCCACGAGTACGCCCTGACCGGCACCGGCCGCCTCGATGCCAACGTCGGCGAACAGATCCACCTCGAGGGCGAGGTCGTCCAGGTCAAACAGACCGGCGGGCCGACGATCTTCCACGTCGCCGACGAGGACGGCGTCGTTCCCTGCGCCGCGTTCGAGGAGGCAGGGGTTCGCGCCTACCCGGCCGTCGACGTCGGCGACATCGTTCGCGTCACCGGCACCCCCGAGCGCCGCGAGGGCACCGTCCAGATCGAAGTCGACGGCCTCTCGGCGCTCGACGGCGAGACGGAAGCCGAGGCCCGCGACCGACTCGAGGCCGCCCTCGAGGAGCGCGCCAAGCCCCACGACGTCGAGCCGCTGATCGACTGGCCCGCCTTCGAGAAGCTACGCCCGAACTTAGAGGAGGTCGCCACCCTGCTCCGACGCACCGTGCTCGAGGGGCGTCCGATCCGCGTTCGCCACCACGCCGACGGTGACGGGATGTGCGCCGCGGTGCCGGTCCAGTTGGCCCTCGAGCGCTTCATCGCCGAGGTCCACGAGGACGACGACGCCCCCCGCCACCTGATCAAGCGCCTGCCCGCGAAGGCGCCGTTCTACGAGATGGAAGACGCCACGCGAGACCTCAACTTCGCGCTCGAGGACCGGGAGAAACACGGCCAGCAGCTCCCCCTCCTGCTCATGCTCGACAACGGCTCGACTGCGGAGGACGTCCCTGCCTACGAGACGCTGGCCCACTACGACATCCCGATCGTCGCCGTCGACCACCACCATCCCGATCCCGAGGCCGTCGAGCACCTCCTCGACGCCCACGTCAACCCGTACCTCCACGACGAGGACTACCGGATCACCACGGGGATGCTCTGTGTCGAACTCGCGCGGATGATCGACCCCGACCTCGGCGAGGAACTTCGACACATCCCCGCCGTCGCCGGGCTCGCCGACCGCTCGAAAGCCGACGCGATGAGCCAGTACCTCGAGCTCGCCGCCGAGGAGGCCTACGACGAGGAACGCCTGCAGGACGTCAGCGAGGCGCTCGACTACGCCGCCCACTGGCTGCGCTACAACTCCGGCGACCAGCTGATTCAGGACCTGCTGGAACTCGGGGGGGTCGAGGAGGCCCATCACCGCGAACTGGTCTCCTTTTTCGCCGACCGCGCCCGCGCCGACGTCGACGACCAGCTCGAAGCGGCGATGCCCCACGTCGAACACGAAGTGCTCGAGAGCGACGCCCACCTCTACCGAATCGACGTCGAAAACCACGCCCACCGCTTTACCTACCCTGCGCCGGGGAAGACCACCGGCGAGATCCACGACCGCAAGATCCAGGAAACCGGCGATCCGGTTATCACGGTCGGCTACGGCCCTGACTTCGCCGTACTCCGGAGCGACGGGGTTCGACTCGACATCCCGCGGATGGTTTCGGAACTCGAGGAGGAGATCCCCGGCGGCGGCGTCTCCGGCGGCGGCCACCTCGTCGTCGGCTCGATCAAGTTCGTCAAGGGAAAGCGCGAGGAGGTCATCGACGCATTGGTCGAGAAGATGGCGGCGGCCGATCTCGACGAGGAGCTCTCGAGTGCGACCCCGCTCGAGAACTGAGTTCGAAGCGGATCCGCTTTCGTCCGGCGTACCCCACGCCGAGTAACGCGACCGCGACGATGCCGAGCAGTTCGACCGGCACCAGCCACGTCTCGCCGGACCAGTCGTCCTCGAACACCGCCGCGTAGTACGCCGCGGCCTCCTCCCCGTGGAGTACGAGGAGCACCTCGCGGTTGTTCTGCAGGGAGTTGTTGTTCCAGTTCGCACTGCCGACGACGGCGGTCTCCCCGTCGACGACGAGCCCTTTCGCGTGGATTTTCTCGAACCGGTCTCCGGAGTCGACGAGGGCCACCTCGAGTGGCAGGTCGTCGTTCGCGGCGGCGGTCTCGAGGTCGTCGGCCAGCGCCTCGTTGTCGTCCTCGACGTACCACGTCGAGTCCAGCAGGATCCGCACCTCGACCCCGCGGTGGGCGGCGTCGACCGCGGCCTCGAGCAGCGAGACCTCGTCTCCGATCCGCGGCTGTTTGATCAGGACGCGCTCGTCGGCCCCCTCGATGAGTTCGCCGAGTCGACTCTCGGCGTTGTCCGGCGCGAGCAGCAGTTCGACGCCGTCGACGGAGACGGATTCGGGTCCGTGCTCTCGGGGGAACGCTCCCGTCGACGGCTCGTCCTCGACGAACGTCGCTTCCGTTCGGTGGGCGGACCACGAACGGGTGTCCCACCCCTCGAAATCCGCCTCGAACACCGCCGCGAGATCGGCTGCTAGCGCCGGGTCCTCGAGGCGGACCCCCCAACCCCGGCTCGAGGCCCCGCCGACGCCCGACGGGCTCCAGTTCTCGGTCATCACCAGCAGCGTGTCGTCCGCGACGGCGTACTTCGGGTGGTGATAGCGGTACCTCGCTCCCTCGCCCCCGAGGACGCGAACGTCGACGCCCGCCCGTTCGAGGTCGTCGAGGCGGGTTTCGGTCGCGTCGGGCGTGCCACCGACCGGCCCGGCCTCGAGCAGAACGCTGACCTCGACGCCGCGGTCCGTCGCCGCCACGAGTTCCTCGGCCACCGCCTCTGAGGTGAACGTGTACCCCGCCAGCAGGATGCGGTCGTCTGCTGCCCGGAGGGTTTCGACGGGCACCTCGGGGCTGTCGGGCTGGACGAACGCGTCGGCGGTCGTCGCGTCGCCGGTCGAAACCGGGAGGCAGGTGGCGTCTCTCGGCCACCAGTCGCCGCTCGCACCCGTCGGGTAATCGCCGCCAGCCCGGTACCAGCGCTCGGCCAGCGGCGCCCTGTCGTAGGCGACGGCGTCGATCGGTTCGCCGTCGGCGCGGACCTCGATTCGGTCGCCGTCGGCCGCGAGTCGGAGGTGACCCTCGAGTTCGAGCACCGGCGCATCGGTGAGCGCGCGCGTTCGCTCCGGGCTCATGCTGACGGCCGTGCGTCCGGAAACCGTCGCGTTCGGAAGCGCAGCGGTCGTGTGGCCGTCCGTCACGGTCCAGTTGTCGACGGACGTGTTCGGCGGCGTCTCGAGGACGAAGTACTCCCCGTCGTTACCCGGAATCGTCGGGTTCGGATACAGCTCGACGATTCGGGGCTGCGTGCCAGGGTCCGCGGACTGGCCGTCGGCCGCGCGGGTCGGACACTCGGGGTCGTCTGGCGGCTGGTCGGCCGCGAGCGCCGCTGCGGGCGGGAAGACCGCGACCGCACACACCGCGAGGAGAACGATCGTCCCGAGTCCGACGCGCATAGCCCGGCCTGGGGGCGCGATGGTACTTAAAGAACGGACGGGGTACGGGGCCGTGAGTCGGTGTCTGGCTGACGGCTCAGGTGGCGGGCTCGAGGTCCGCCTTCTCCGCCTCCGCCTGGACGAGATACGCGCGGTCGTCGGCGTACTCCGCGACGGCCTCGAGGGCCTGTTCGGTGCCGATCTGGTTGAGCGCTCGGGCGGCACTCGCCCGAACGGTGTCTTCCTCGTCGTCGGCGAGGACGTCCGCGAGCGGCTCGATCGCGCGGGTGTCGCCGATCAGGCCGAGGGCGCCGGCGGCCGCGCTGCGAACGTCGTCGTTCTCCGCGACCAGCTTGTTGGCGATCGGCTGGACGGCGTCGGTGGCGCCCATCTCGCCGAGGGCTTTGAACGTCGCCTGCTGGAGCAGCGGGTCCTTGTCGGCGTCGACGTAGTCGAGCAGCGTCTCGATCGCCTCCTCGTTGGGCTCGCCGATCTTGCCGAGGATCGCGATCGCGTCCTTGTCGCGCTTGCCCGCCCGCCCGAGCATCGCCTCGGTGGCCTCGACGGGCCCCATCCGGGTGAGCGCCTCGAGGGCGTGTTCCTCCATGAAGTCCGAGTCGAACGTCTCGAGGGCGAGCAACACCATCTCGACGTTCCCCTGTTTCTCGTGGACCTTGAGCGCGTGCCACTCCGGCGGGTAGTCCTTGACGTGTTCCAGCACGTCGTAGTATCCCTGTGCGCGAAGCTGTTCGCGCACGGAGAGGTCGTCCCAGGTCTGGGCGTCCTCGACGCCCGTAGTGAGCGCGTCGGCGGCCTCGAGCAGTTCGGCGATCGTCTCGGCGTCCGCGTCCGGGTCCAGATCGACGGCCTCGATCTCCGCGGCGACGTCCTCGAGGGTCGCGGTCAGGCGGGTCGGGACGTCCTCGCCGACGGAGAGCGACAGTCCGGTCCCGAGGATCTCGTTTACGTCCGCGACGAACGTCTCGACGGTCTCGAGCAGCTCCGCTTCGCCCTGCTCGGTCCAGCGCGTCTCCGCGATCTCCTCGATCGCGTCGTCGATCTCCGCGACGACGTCCGCGGCGTAGGGGCCGCGCGAGTCCTCGAGGGTCGTCTCGAGGTCCTCGAGTCCCGACTCGAACTCGCCGGCGGGGTCCTCGTCGTCGTCGTCGGGTTCGGGGAACTCCGCCCCCTCGAAGTCCGCTCGCAGGGTCTCGAGTTCGGCCTCGATGGCGTCGAGGTCGGCTTCCGTCTCGGCTCCCTCGAGATTGGTGCCGATGCCCTCGAGGCGTTCGTTCAGCCCGTCGACGGTGATCTCCTCGGGCTCGTCGGCTCCCGATTCCTCTGCCTCGGCAGTTTCCGGGGCGTCCTCGTCACTCATGGCGTCACCCGGCGGAGAGCCGCCGTCGTTCTCGCGGCCGCGACCGGAGCCGTGGCCGTCGCCGTAGCCGTGTTCATACGAACCCGTCGTGCCAGGACGCTCCTAAGCGTTTCCATACACGTCGGCCTCGACCGGCTCGGCGGGCTCTCGCCAGTAGAACCAGGGGCTCAGCGTCATGTACGCGATTCCGAGGGTCAACAGCGCGTACGGGAACGTCCGCCCGGCGAATGACGGGATGAGTATCGCGAGAACGTGAACGACGCCCATGATGAGCGCGTCGCGGGCGAGCAGGTCGGGGTATCGGATCCTCGACACCATCAGGTAACAGAACGCGCCCGTGACGGCGAGGACGAGCCACGGGCTCGAGACGGGGTCGCCCGCGAGGATCGTCGCGCCGATGATCGTCGCCGCGAGCGTCGTCTGAATCCCCTCCGTGTAGTCGTCGGCCGTGTCGTAGGCGGTGTACATGCCGAGCCGAGCGACCGCCATCGCGACGAACAGCGCACAGACCGCGACCACGACCCCGAGTTCGAGGGTCACCGTCTCGAGGCTCACCCCGAGCCCCTCGGAGACGACGACGAACGCGAGCACCGCGGGCGCGATGGCGAAGGAGGCGACGTCGGCGAGCGAGTCGAGGTACGGCCCGGCGGGGGTGCCGCCGTACCGGCGGGCGAGGATCCCGTCGAGCCCGTCGGCGACCGCCGCGAGCAGGATGAGCCGCGCCGCGATGTCGATGTCGACGAAGGCGACGACGACGGCGACGAACCCGAGGGCGGCGTTGGCGATCGTCACCGCGTCGGCGACGCCGAGGCGCCCCACGAACCGGGGAAGCATACTCGCCGAATCGACGGGGGGCGACCTTACGTGTTTTCGTTTCGACGACGATTCGAGACTCGACCGCTCCACCGGTGACGTTCTCGATGGGGCCGGCCACCGGCGCCGGTTGCGCCGAACCGGGTGCCGGCCAGGGAACCGCGGTCGTTATATCTCGCCCCTCCTAACGCCCGCGTATGAACCGGCGCGTCTACCTCGCGGCTGCCGGAAGCGCCGTCTGTACGGGACTCGCGGGCTGTCTCGTCGTCGGCGACGCCACCGACCAGCTCTTCGGCGGTGCGGAGTACGACATCGGGATGAGCCGCAACGAGTTCCTCCCCGACGAGTACGAGGCGTCGGTCGGCGAGACCGTCGTCTGGAAGAACACGAGCGAGGCCGACCACACGGTGACCGCTCTCGAGCGATCGCTTCCGGAGGGTGCCGACTACTTCGCGACCGGTGACTTCGAGGACGAGGAGACGGCGATCGACGCCTGGTACGAGCACCGCGGCGGGCGCCTCGGTACGCGAGAGACGTACGAACACACCTTCGAGGTTCCCGGAAGCTACGACTACATCTGCGAGCCACACGTCAGGGGCGGGATGGTCGGTCGGGTCGTCGTCACGGAGTGAGCGCCGCCGTTCTGGTATCCAGCCCTCGAGCGCCGCTGCTCTCCGTGACTGTCGCGGGAAAAATCGGATCGATCGCCGGCTCAGTCGTCGGTCGCGACGTCGGCTTCGTCGACGTCGACGGAGGTCGCCTCTTCTTCGGCGACTTCGTCGGGGTGAGCCTCGAGGGTCGTCTTCTGTATCTCGACGCGGCGAAGCGGGTAGATCGTCTTGGCCTCGCCGTAGATCGCCGAGGAGAGTCGTCCCTCGACGACGCCGTCGATGAGCTCCTCGAAGGTGCGGTCCTCGGCGGCCTCCTCGATCATCCGGACCATCGTCTCGCGGATGGCCTTCTCCTGGCTCGCGTCGGCCTTCTTCGTGGTGAAGGCGACGGGCTGGATCTGGACGCGGTAGTCGTCCGTCGTGAGGACGGTGACGTACGCCTCGATCTTCGAGGCGCCGCGGCGGACGAGCGAGCGCAGGTAGTCACGGGTCAGGGAGTGTTCCGTGAACTCCGTGTACGCGGCGTCGCTGCCGACGTCGGTCACCTTGAAGGTGAGCTTCGTGTTGTTCTCGCTGGCGTTGTTCGTGAGTTCGCCGAGCGTGGTCTCGATCGTCCGATCGTAGACTTTCTCCGGTTCGTCAGCGGGGGTCTCGCCGAGCTCCTGCCGGTCGAACTGCTCCGGCGCGAGCACGGTGTACCACCGCTTCTCCTGTTTCGCACGTGAAACTGATCGTTCACTCATTGTTGGGTTGATCTGTCGTGGACGCCTCGACACCCGCGCTCTCGCGTTCCTGACTCGTGCTCGCGCACGTGTCCGCGCCGTCGCGGGCGTCTGCGTCCGGTGTGTTGGTCGTCTGCTGTACCACTTCCGCTGCGACCTCGAGGTTCACCACGTAGTCGTCGACCGTCGAGTGGAGCCCGCCGGTCGTCTCGCGTTCGATCCGCGTCACGACCGCGTCTTCGTCGGCGTCAACCGCCGTCGTCATCTCGTCGGTGTTGTCCGGCTCGGTCGCCGCCGCGACCGTCGCGGGATCGGCGTGCGTCGTCCGGATCGTCGCGCGCCGCATCATAGGTGCTCCCTCACGGTGTCGACGAGCGTCGTTTCGTCCACTTCCGACCCGTATTGCAGGTAGCCACGCCGGCGGCCAGCGTCGTACTCGACGCCGGCCGCCCCGTCGCCCGCTCGCGCGTCGGCGAGCGCTCGAGCGATCGCCTCGAACTGCGTCGCGAGCGACCGGGGCTCGGACGAGGCGACGGCCGCCTCGCCATCGCCGACCGCGAGTGCGAGCGGCTCGGGCGATCGGAACGCCGCGGCGAGTCGCGCCACGGTTTCGACCGGTCCTCCGTCGACGTCGACGACGAACAGGCCGTCGTACCGGCGGGTCGCCGCCGTCGACAGCGCCTCGTGGCTCTCTCTGCCGTGGGCTCGCCAGACGTCGAGCGCGGACTCGCGGGCGTCGTGGCCCATCGCCAGTGCGACGCCGGTTCCGGGATCGAGTTGTGCGGTCGCGGCGAGAACGTCGGCGTAGCCGCCGACGGTCTCGAACGCGCTCTCCGGCGCCGCGTACGGCCGGAGGAACCGACCGACCGACACCGCCGCCCGTTCGGTCGCGTCCTCGGCCCCGACGACGTCGAGGGCGACGAGCGAGCCGACGGTGCGGTGTGCGTCGTCGTCGAGTTCGTCGTCGAGAGCCACCGTCGAGAGCGCCTCCCGGGTCGCCTCCGGCGAGCCCGACCACGGCGCGCGACACCGCGTCGAGTGTGCGAGGCCGTCGACCGGGTCCGCCGTCGGCACGGCGACGCCGGGGCGTCGCTCGAGACGACCCGTCTCGCGGGCGCGCTCGAGGAGCCACTCGGTCTCCCCCGCGCCGGGTTCGACGCCGGCGGCGACCGCGCCGGCCAGTGCGAGCACCGGGTCCGGCGCGACCTCGAGTTCGGTCGCGAGCGCACACGCCGCGAGCGCGGCGGGGCGGTCGTCCGACTCGAGTTCCGGAACGTCGGCGTCGGTCGAACCGATCGCGAGCGTCACCTCGTCGGCGCCGCCGTCGGCGACGCGAGCGGTCCGTTCGCGGACCGTCCGGCCGACGCTGAACTGGAACGGCGTCTCACGCTCAGTGAGCGCGCCGGCGAGGATGCCGCCCGCCGCCAGCGCGTCCGCGTCCGCCCGCGTCACGAGCCGAACGAAGCCGGCGCTCTCGAGGGTCGCGGCGAGGTCGTCGGCAGCGTGGGTCGGTGCGGGCATGGGGTGGTCGACGGCGGTGTGATTACTCCTCGAGCAGCTGCTTTGCGACGTCGTAGGAGTAGGTGAACTCGGGGTCGAGTTCGTTGCCGCGGTAGTAGTTCACCAGGCGGCGCACCTTCGACTCGGTGTTCTGTAAGGCGCGCTTGTTCTGGTAGTCCTGGCCGTTCTCCTGGACGTGCTCGCGAAGGCGGACCGCGCGCTCCATCAGGTTCCAGAGGTCCTCTGGGAGCTCCGGCTTGGCGTCGTTCTCCTCGAGAATCTGGGTGACCTTCTTCCCGGTCGCCAGAGAGACGTCGGGAACGGGCGTTCCCGTCACGCCCTCGTCGCGCAGTTTGATCCCGATCTGACTCGGGTCGTAGCCCTGCTCTGCCAGTTCGACGACCCGTTCTTCTACCTTCTCGGGGTCGACGTCGCTCCACTCCGGTGGTTCGTCTGCCGCCGGTCTGTCCGAACCGGACGTTCCGCGGCGGCGGGTGTGCATTCGTGCCATTGTGAGGATAGGAATCGCACTGACCGCGACGTGTAAATCCGGCTCTCGCCGGGTTGCACTTCCGCAATCCCGAGCCGTCCAACCGGACGGCGATGTCAGATTTGCGGCCGTGCGCTTCCCACGCGGTCTTGTTCGCTTCGCGACTAAAGGGTTTCTACCTCGACTCGAGGGCGTGTGGCGCGATAGCGTGGACTCGCGTAATTCGAGGGGTTTATCTATTCCCGACGGAAACTCCTGACTGCAGTGCGGGCTCGTAGATCAGTGGTAGATCACTCCCTTGGCATGGGAGAGGCCCCGGGTTCAAATCCCGGCGAGTCCACTTCCTTTCGCTCGTTTCACTCGCTTCAGTCAGTGTCCTCGCCGTACCTCGCAAACCCTCGGTTTGCTCAGTCCCGGCGAGTCCACGGCTCTCGAACGGCCCGAGAACGGACGACCCGCGTGACTCGTCCTCGAGTCCCGTCCTCGAGACCGGACGCGGCACAGTGAACGTCACCGGGAGTAGAAACTCCGGCACGGGGGACGTTCAGACGGAGTCGCACGGTCGCTTTTTGCCGTCCGGACCCTCGCGGTTGACGATGAGCGATGATCCCTCTCGAGACGACGAGGCGTCGGAACGACCGGCGGACCAGCGCGACGGCGTCCACCGGCGACGCTTCGCCGGGTTCGTCGGCTCACTGCCCGCGTTCGGTGGCGTGTGGCGACACCTCGAGGGGAGAGTCGGTATCGACCGCGTCACCTCCGGGGCGCCGAACGCGACCGCAGACCGCGACGACGGCGAGAACGCGATCGTCGAGGAGAACCGCCGATCCGGGAATCGAGGGTGGGAGCCGCGGCGGCTGGGAGACGATATCGACGTCCCGAACGACCACCCGGTGCTGGCGTACACGACGGCGGTCTCCATCGAACCCGGAGAGCCCCTCGAGGTCTGCGTCCACGCCGAGGAGCCGTACGACCTCGAGGTGTACCGGCTGGGCTGGTACGGCGGGGAGGGCGGTCGGCTGGTGGCGGCGAACTCGAGCGACGAACGGCGACAGCCGGCGTTCGACGTCGACGAGGAGTACCGAATGGTGCGGTGTGACTGGACGGTGACGGACGAAATCTCGGCGACCGACGACTGGGTGACCGGACTCTACTACGCCCGGGTCGAGAGCGATGCGGGCGCCTACGCCCACCCGTTCGTGGTTCGAAATCCGGCTCCCGCAGCCGAGATCGCGGTACAGCTTCCCGTTGCGACCCAGCAGGCGTACAACGGCTGGGGGGACTGGTCGCTGTACGGCCACGTCACCCGCCCCCGCGGCAACATCGGGACCGCCGTCTCCCACGACCGCCCGTATCGGATTCCGTTCTCCCGCCACCTGAACTACGCGACGCACCTCCTCAGGTGGCTCGAGCGCGAGGGCTACGACGTCGAGTACTGCTGCGATCTGGACGTCCACCGCGAGCCCGAACGGCTCCGCGAGTACGCCCTCGCGATCAGCGCGGGCCACGACGAGTACTGGTCCGTCCCCCAGTACGACGCGTTCATGGACGCCCGCGAGGCTGGCGTCGATCTCGCCTTTCTGGGCGCTAACATCGCGTTCTGGCGCATCGGATACGAGGACGACGGGCGCTACTTCGTCTGCGAGAAGGACGAAGACGAGGACCTGTTCCGGAACGTCGGACGACCCGAAGCCGCGTTGAAGGGGATGGCGAGTTTCGGCTACGCCGAGGGGGAGTTCCCCGACCTGCGCGTCGACCGGGACGGCCTCGAGCACCCCTGGTTCGACGACACCGGCTTCAGGGAGGATACGACGCCGGTCGAGGGCGTCGTCGGCCACGAGTGGTCGTGGGTCCAGGCCGACGAGGAGCCCGACGACTACGTCCGGTTCTTCTACTTCGAGGGCGAGGAGGGGAGAGAGCCGGAACTGGGCGGTATCCAGCCCTGCGACGTGATCGCCTTCGAGGCCGAGTCCGTGGCGACGGCGTTTCACTGCGGAACCCTCGCCTGGACCTGGCGGCTGGATCCCGACTCGAGCTGGGACCCCCAGAACCCGCGACGGCCGATGGGGCGCGGGGAGCCGGGTTCGGCGCTACTCGAGCCCGACCCGCGGCTCCAAGCGTTCCAAGCGAACGCACTCGAGGGACTCCTCGACAGCGAGGCGTCGCTCGTCGACGACTAGAGGTAGCCGTTCTCGAGCAACAGCTCCCCGTTCAGGACGCTCGCCCCGGCGGCTCCCCGAACCGTGTTGTGGGCGAGACAGTTGTACTGGAGGCCGAACGTCGACTCCCGGAGGCCGCCGGCGGAGATCGCCATCCCGTCGCCCAGCGTGCGGTCCAGCCGCGGCTGCGGGCGGTCGGGGTCGTCGAAGACGCGAATCAAGGGGTCGGGCGACGAGCGAAGGTCCAGGGAGGGGTACTCCCGCATCGCGGCGGCGGCGTCTTCGGGCGAGAGGTCGTCTGCGGCTTCGACCCAGACGTTCTCGAGGTGGCCGTCGATCGTCGGGATCCGGTTACAGGAGGCCGCCACCTCGACCTCGTTCTCGCGGATCTCGGCGCCGTCGAACTCGCCGAGGAGCCGTCGAGATTCGGTCTCGAGTTTCTCCTCCTCGCTGCCAATGTGGGGGATGGCGTTGTCGATGATCTCCATCGAACTGACGCCGTCGTAGCCCGCTCCCGACACCGCCTGCAGGGTGGCGACGTGGACCCGCTCGAGCCGGTATCCGGCCTCGGCGAGGGCGGCGAGCGTGGGAACGAACGTGATCGTCGAGCAGTTCGGATTCTTCACGAGGGCGCCGTCCCACCCGCGCTCGTCGCGCTGGACCTCGAGGAGGTCGAGGTGGTCGGCGTTGACCTCGGGGATCACGAGCGGGACGTCGGCGGCCATCCGCGCGTTCGAGGAGTTCGAGGAGACGACGTAGCCCGCTTCGCAGAAGTCCGGTTCGACCCGCGCGCCGACGCTCGAGGGGAGCGAGGAGAACAGCAGGTCCACGTCATCGGGGATCGACCCCGGTTCGGTGGCGCCGACGGTCATCGTCGCCACGTCGTCCGGGATCGGGGTGTTCAGGCGCCACTTCGCCGCGGTGCGGTACGGTTCGCCCGCGCTGTCCTCGCTCGCGGTCAGGGCCGCGATCTCGAAGTCGGGGTGGGGGTCGAGGAGTTCGATCAGTCGCTGTCCGACGGCGCCGGTCGCGCCGAGAACGCCAACTCGTACTGCCATTGGCGGCCCTCGGAACCGGGCGAGCAAAACGGTTTGGGTGACGTCACGGTTTGCGCGGGATCGGGGATCTCGCGTCGGCCCACGACGTTACGAGTGGACAGCCCCGCCGCTCGCGGCGGGGGGTCGAGGCCGGAGAACTCGTCCGTTCAGGCGGGGACCTGCGCGCCCTTCTTGCGGGTGACGTACCCCGCGACGCGGTTGCGCACGCCCTTCGATTCGATGTTGGTGAGCTTCGCGACGCTGTCTTTGTTCTGTTCGAAGTCGGTCGTGAACGCGTCCGGGTACCGCTCCAGGAGGAGGTTCCCGGTCTTTTTGACGTAGGCCGGTTTGATTGCCATGGGGGGAGCTATCTTCCAGAGGGCCTTAATAGACACCATTTCCCTCGAGAGCCGCCCCGCCGGCGAGGCGACGCTCGCGGCGGCCCACCGGTCGAAACCCGCCCACCGGGGGCGGCGTCTATCGGTTACGCGTCGTGGGTCGGGTCCGTCTCGGTGACGCGGTCCGACTCCGACACCCCGAGCGCGGACGCGATCTGCCTCGCGAACCCCGCCTCGAGGACGACCGTCACGAGGATGGCGAGGAACACCGTCCCGAGCAGGACGTCCGCACCCGCGGGGTCCGAGGGGGGCGCGTCCGTCCGCAGCCGAATCGCGAACAGGGTCGCCACCGAGGCGGGGATGATCCCCCGCGGACCGATCGCGCTGACGAACAGGCGCTCGCGGGTCGTGAATCCGCAGCCGACCGTCGAGACGAAGACGAGCAGCGGACGGAGCGCGAGCATCAAGACGGCGACCACGGCGAGTCCGGCCACCCCGAGGGCCGCGAGTTCGGCGAACTCGAGCAGCGCCGCGAGCGTGATGAAGACGAACGAGAGGACGAGCACCGTCACGTCCCGTTTGAACTGCCCGATGCTCTCCTGGTGGGGCAACTCGAGGTTCCCCAGGACGAACCCCGCGGTCGCCGCGGCGGCGATACCGGCCTCCGAGAACACCGAGTCGGCCGTCGCGAACGCGACGACCGCGCCGGCCAGGACGAGCAACCGGGCCACCTGCGGTGCCGCGTCCGCGGAGAGGCCGACCCGCGTGAGGAGGAGCCAGACGGCGCCCGCGATCACCAGGCCCACGAGGATCCCCGTTCCGAGGCGTTCGCCGAACAGGAGGAGGTACCCCTCGGGCGACAGCTCGCGGGCCGTCATCCCCTTGAAGAGGACGATCGCGAGGATCGCGGCGGTGACGTCGTTGACGATCCCCTCGGTCTCGAGGGTCGTCGCGACCTCCTCGCGGACGGAGACCACCGAGAGGATCGGCGTGACCACCGTCGGCCCGGTCGCGACCAGCAGCGCGCCGACGAGGAGCGCGATCTCCCAGTCCGCCCCCAGGAGGAGTCGGACCGTCACCGCGGTCCCGACGAACGCCATCGCCGCGCCGACCGTGACCAGTCGACCGACCGCCTTCGTGGCACCGCGAACGGCGTCGTACTCGAGGCGGAACGCGCCCTCGAAGACGATGATCGCGACGCTGACGCCGACGATGGTCGAGAGGGCGTCCCCGTAAGTGTCAGGCGTGATGAGACCGATGCCCTCGGGGCCGACGGCGATGCCCGCGACGATGAGAAACAGCACGCTCGGGACGCGGTACTTCGCGGCGAGGAACTGGGCCGTGACGCCCAGACCGACGACGGCCGCGACCAGCGCGATGAGGTCGAGTTCGACGTGAATCGACACCGTTTCACCGACCTCCCGACCGCCGCGCGCCGCCTCGCTTCTGGGGTATCACAGCCGACATGAAACGCGTACTACCACTTCCAGCGGTAAAATCCTCTACCCACGCCGACGGCCGCCGGGAGCTACAGCCACTCGTACTCGCCCACGGCGTCCGGCTCCCACTCCGAGTACCGACGCACCCGCGAGAGCGCCTCCCGCTCGCGCGGCCCCCCCGTTCGATCGACGACCGAGGCGCAGTGACCGAGGCGCCCGCGGAGAACGTCCCGGTCGTAGCCCGTCACGCCGAGGCGCGAGGCCGCGACGGTCGCCTCGATTACGGCGCCGAAGCCACGGTTGATCGTCGGCACCGTCTCCCGCTCGACGCTCGCCTCGAGCGGCTCGACCGTCCAGGCTTCCCATCGCGTTCCGCCATCGGTTCCGGAATCGATCCGCGTCGCGCGGACGCGGGCCCACCCGTCCGCGGAGTCGAGTACGGGCTCCTCGAACTCGGTAACCGAGAGGGCGGCGTCGACGAAATCGACGGGGTCGCTCGAGAACTGGACGTACCCCTCGCCTCGCCGGCGGAAGTTCCGGCGGGTTCGGGTGTTCCCCCAGGTTCGGGCAGTGACCGGCTCGCCGGGGAACAGTCCGAGTGCGGCGGCGTTCCACAGCCCGTTCGGACCGAGCGTGGTGACGATCGATTCGGTGACTCTGTCCACTGCGACCGGCCAGTCCGCGGCTTCGTCGGCCGCTTCGATTGACCCGCCACCGTCAGCGTCCCCTTCGGTCGGATCGCCGCTGCCGGTCATAGCTCGACCGCCTCGCGCTCGAGGGCGACGAACAGTCCGGCTGCGACGAGATCGGCCGTCGTTCCGGGGTTGACGCCGCGGTCGACGAGTTCGTCGGCGAACGATTCGACCCGATCGCTGTCGGCGGTCAGCGCTCCCTCCTCGTGGAGTTCCGCGGCGCGGTCGGTCACCTCGCGGGCGACCGCCTCGCCGTGGCGCTTGACGACCAGCGTGTCCGGACGCTCTGCGAGCAACGAGAGGAAGGTTGCGGCGGCGCGAGCCGTCAGCGGCCCCTCCCCGGCGGCGAGTCGCTCGGCCGCCGTGAACGACCGCTCGAAGCCGGTGACCCACTCGCGGGCCACGTCGTCCCCCGGGACCGATCGATCCATCACGTCGAGCAAGGTGAGGCCGCGCTCCTCGAGGGTCGGAACCGCCTCGCTCCCCCGATGAACGTCGAGCGCCTCGAGGTCCTCGGGCGGTTCGCTCACGAAGACGTCGACGTGCTCGAACGCGCGGTAGAAGGCCGCTGCGTCGGCGACGGTCGTCCCCTCGAGCACCGACTCGAGGATCGGCTGGGCGAGGTCCTCGCTCGCCGCGCGGACGAGCGGGACGAGCAACAGGAGCGCGCCGAACTGGGTGTTGCCGCCGCCCTGGTCGGCCATCCCCGCGACGGCCCGCTCGAAGGCGGGACCGACGGCGGCGCCGCTGGCGGCCGACTGGAGACCCGGTCGCGCGCCCACCGCGCCCGCGAGGAAGTGCTCGAATCGGAGATCCGGCAGGTCGCGGTGGCGGTCGACGTTCCCCGGCTTCGGGGTGCCGGCGACCTCGAGCAGGAGCGCGAGTTCCGCGTTCTGGTCGGGCGTTCGCATGCTGTCGGCTCGTGCGTGCCGGACGAACTTAGCAGTAGTCACCGCGGCCGGTTCGGCGAGGTGTCTGTTGCGAGTAGTGCGGGTTTTCAGAGGGACCTGTGAAAAGCGGGTTCAGTACGGGTGAACGATCTACCGCGACGAGTCAAGCTGTGTGCTGCCTTTGTTGGTCGCTCCCTTCGGTCTGTCGTTCGGGATCGCGTGTTCGGCGAGACTCCGCTTGCTGCTCTACTACTCGATGAAATGACGAAATGCGCGGAGTACGTTTTCCCCGTCCGGCGTCAGTGAGACGAATTTTCGTCGGCCCACCTGTTCAATCTCGACGTACCCACGTTCGACGAGCGGTTCGATGACGTGCCGATCCAATAGCCTGTAGTATCCCTTCTGCGACGTTGTCTCTGACCGGACAACGAAGTCGAACTCCTCCTCGAGAGCGAACTCGATCAACTCCTTTTTTGGGACCCCGTGATACCGGCCGTGTGTCTCGGGAGTCGTTCCCGCTTCGATGCGGGCCAAAAACGCGACGTGCGTGTTCGAGGGACGATCGATCGGATACGTCGGGAGTGCGAACACCTCCGCGACCCCGTCGTGCAGCGGCTCGTCCGGAATCTGCTCGCCATCGGGCCCGTAGTCTGGCCGCGCGTAGATCGGCGACGCCCCGGAGGCCATGCAGGCGATCATTCCAGCGATCGCGGTGATCTTGCTGCCGGCCGAGAGGTTCACATAGACATCGTCCGTTTCGTAGTCGGTGATCGCTTTGGTGATCGTGCCGAGCGCGTCGTACAGTTCGAACAGATCGCATTCGCGCCGCTCGAGTTCGATCCGTTCGTTCTGCTCGAGTTCGTCCAACAGCGCCGAGAGAAAGGGAATCTCCTGCTCACTCTCCGCGTATTCGATGGCAACGACCACGTCCGCCTTCCAGTATAAGATCGGTTCCCTCAATCGGGCGTATTCGAAGCCGAGCGGAACGATCTGTACTCGGTTTCGAACGGGAACGTCGCCTGTCATAGTGGTCTGTTCGGCCACACACAGTAAGAAATATCCGTTACTGTCGTCGCTATCGGGTTCAATCGAAGATCTGGAAGCCTACCGCACCGACAGCGACCAGTGCCAGTCCGACGAAACCGAGCCCGTCCAGCGTTTCCCCGAGAAACAACCAGCCGAGTACCGCCACTTGTACCAGCATCGTGTTGTTGATGACGCTCGACTCGGTAGCGGACAGCGTCTGGAGCGTTCGGTTCCAGAGAGTGAACGCAAACGCCGTGTTCACCACCGCTAGCCAGACGATGATCGCCCAACTCTGCGGAGAGAGTGGTGGCAGACCCTGGAGCGCGACGCCGCTCGTGAGTAGTACCCCCGAACCGAAGCCCATACTGACGGTCGTAATTGCGAGTGGAGAAAGCGTTTCGTCGCGGTTGAATCGTCGTCCCAGAACGGACGAGAGCGAGTTCGCAAGGAGGCCGACGATCATAACGGCAAGCCCGAGGAGGGCGGCGGTTCGAAGATCGAACGGATAAAAGTAGACGCTGGCGCCGAGGAGTAGCACCCCGATCCATAGCCACTGTCGAACCGATGGTGGCTCGTCGAGCATCGGAGCCGCAAGGAATGCGACGACAGCGGGCGTAAAGCTCAGAACGAGGCTGACCGTGGCGGCACGGAGGTACTGGAGAGCAGCAAACTGTGCGCCCTGCGTGACGGCATAGAGGAGGAGGCCGAGGAGTAGGAGTGATCCGAGGTCGCGCCAGCCAAGGGTTCGAACCGTCCGATGGTGACCGCGGTGCAGGAAGAGCGGGAGTAACACAGCGGCTGCGAAGGTGTAGCGCAGGCCTGCGAACGTTAGCGCAGGAATCTCGTCGAGCCCGATCGTGATCAGGACGTACGACGACGACCAGAGCAGCGCGACAACCACCGCCTGTGTGACTGCCCACGTATACTCGGACACAACGCCTGATTCACCTGGAGACCGCCCCACTACTCGTAACCACTCGATCATCGTGGAGCGTTTGCGGGACGACAAAAGTAACGATTCGACCGTTACTATCGTAACTATCGCTCGAGATCGACTCTAATCGGCCCCGAAGTGCGTTCTCGAGATCTTCTATGTAACCGCAGATACGACTTTCTGCTGAGAGTACCGTTAGCGATCGCTCGGCAGCCAGAACTCACAAATTATCATCCCTGTGTCCGAACGCACTCGAGACGGAGCGTTACACCTACGACGGGCGAGGAGTTACTCGAGCGGCCGCGCCGGAACGCCGACGACCGTGGTTCCCGGATCGACTGAGGATCGCACTACTGCGCCCGCGCCGACGGTCGCACCTTCGCCGACCGTAACGTCGCCGAGCAGCGTCGCGTTCGCGCCGATGCGGACGCCGTCCTCGACCGTGGGATGGCGCTTGACGGGGCGCTCGCTCATTCCGCCGAGGGTCACCCCGTGGTACATGTGGACGTCGTCGCCGACGACCGCCGTCTCGCCGATGACGACGCCCATTCCGTGATCGATCGTCACCCGTCGCCCGATCGAGGCGGCCGGATGGATCTCGACGCCCGTAGCTCCGCGAACGAAGTGAGCCAGGAATCGCGCGGCAAGTCGGTGGCCGCGGGTCCAGAGGCGGTGGATCAGCCGGTGTGCCCACACGGCGTGCAGACCCGGATAACACAGCAGGACCTCGAGCACCCCTCTCGCCGCCGGATCGCGCTCGCGCATCGCCCGAACGTCCTCGCGAACGCGCCGGATCATCGGCCGTCGCCTCGAGCGGTGCGTTCCGCCGCTGGGGTGTCGCTATCAGACCGGCAGCGCTTGCTACGAGTCGCCATACGGGGATAACGCGCCGCCGGGACAAAAAGCGGCGTTACGGTTCTGCCGCGCTCGGCCGTTCGGCTAGCCGATCGATCGCTCGCCGCACCCGCTCGAGGGCGACCGGATCGTCGCTCGGTCGGCCGACGCTGACCGCGTCGGCGCCGTACGCGAGGTACTCTCGGACCGTCGCCTCGTCGCGGACGCCGTTGTTGGCGATCACGAACAGGTCGGTCGCCTCGACGACGTCGGCGACGACCGCCTCTGAATCCATCGCGTCGACGTGGACGTAGGACGCCCCGGCGGCCTCGAGCGCCACACACAGCGAGGGGAGGTCGACCCCCGGAACCTCCGTGCGGACCTTCGCGCCGACGGTCGCGCCCGTTTCGGCGGCGGCCCCGACGTACCGACAGAGCCGTTCCGTATCCCGGAGCAGGGTCTCGCCGCAGCCGACCGCACGGAGTTCGTCCTGGCGGCAGTGGGCGTTGATCTCGAGGAGGGCGCCCCGGTCGCGACAGATCCGCGCCGCCTCGGGGATCGGCTCGAGGGTCGCGCTGCGGACGTTGAACCCCGCGCGGAGCGGGGCGTCCTCGAGCGCGGCGAGCTCCCGATCCACGAACGCGAGCGGATCGCCGGGGAGGAACTCGTCGCGTCCGCGAGCCACGAGTTTTCGGGCCGCGTCGCGGGCGGCCGCGTCGAGGGCGATCCCGCCGAGGATCGCGCCGCCGGCGTGCTCGCTCCCCGCGAGCGCCCACTCGGCGTCCGACTGGCCGCTGAGGCTCGCGAGGAGCAGTGGTGGCTCGAACATGATCAGACGAGGTCGAGGGCGTCGGTGACGGCGCGGACGACTCGAGCGGCGTCTTCGCTGCCGTCGATCCTGATATCCGTTCGTACCGTCGGGCGGTCGAACTCGGTGTCGTCGCGCTCGTCGATCACGAACGCGTCGGCGAACGGGTAGGCGTCCGCGAGTCCCGCCGTGCTCGGCTCGGCGCCGACGGCAGCCATGAGGGCGGCGACCGGACCGGAGAACGGGTCCGCCCCGACGAACGGCGAGACGGCGACGACCGTCGTTTCCTCGAGCGCGTCTTCGAACGCGGGCATCGACAGCATCGGGCCGATGCTCGTGACGGGGTTCGAGGGGCCGATAACGACGGTGTCCGACAGCGCCTCGAGCACGCCCGGAGCGGGCTCAGCGTCCGACGACCCGCGGAACTCGACGCTCTCGACGGTGGGCTCGCCGCGGTGGCCGACCCAGTACTCCTGGAAGTGCATCATCCCCTCGGGCGTGTGGACGAGGCTGGCGACGGGATCGTCGCTCATCGGCAGGAGGTCGACCGACAGCCCGAAGCCGTCGGCGAGTCGGCGGGTCGCCTCCGAGAGGCTGTGACCCGCGTCGAGCAGGCTCGTTCGCGTGATGTGGACCGCCCGGTCCCGGTCGCCGATCGTCATGAACTCCGCGATCCCCGAGAACCGCCGCCAGCGCGAGAGTTCGCGGCCAGCGGTCTGTCGGTCGTCGGGGAGGTACTGCGGACCCCCGGGAAGGCCGGCCCGCTCGGCGATCTCCATCAGTGCCGCGTTCGTCCGATGGGTATCCTCCTCGATCCCCCACCACCGCTCGCGGTCGAGAACCTCGCCGCCCTGGAACAGCAGCGTGTCGACGTCGGGCGAGACGAACAACCCGCCGAGTTCGAGGTCGTCGCCGGTGTTCGCGACGACCGTCGTCTCCGCCGGCGAAAACGCGACCTCCACCCCGTCTAGCAGCTTCGGCGTGCCGGTCCCCCCCGAGAGAAACGTAACCATGTCCCCCAGTCGGCGCGGGGGCACTTAATCAGTTGTGACCTGTCCCGATCGACTCTCTCGAGTCCGTTACTCGCCGATCCAGTCGGCGAAACTCCCCTCGAGCAGCGTCTCGCGCTGGCGGTCGACGTAGCGCCGCTGCATCGCCGAGATCGCGTCCTCGAGGCTCGAACCGGCCTCGACGCGACTCGAGACCTCCCGGTACTTCCAGCGGGCGGGCGTCACGCGCTGGCGGACCCGCCTGCGGAGGGGGTAGAGGTATCTGGCCGCCTCCTCCTCGGTGAGCCCGCGGTTCGTGAGGCCGTCTTCGGCGTGTGCGAGCAGGTCCTCGAAGAGGCGCTCGCGGTCGGTCGTCTCCTGGCCGTCGTTCGTGATCCAGGCCAGGTTCGCCGTCAACCCCTCGCGCATGGCCGCGTAGAAGTTCTCCCGGGCGATCTCCCAATCGAGTTCGACGACCGGGTGCTCGAGCCTGACGAGGCTCTCGAGGAGGCCGGCGAAGGCGGCCTGGAAGGCGATCGAGTCCCGGACGGTGGGCTGGGCGGCGATGGGGCGGAACTCGATGCGGGCGTTCGCGGCCGAGCGGGTCGAGCCGTCGAACACCGGCCTGACCCAGCGCCAGTACGTGCCGTGTTTGCGACGGAAGTGTCTGAACTGATCGTCGAAACGGTCGCTGCCGGCGACCGGCATCGGGACGAGCGTGTCGTCGTCGGCGATCCGCCTGACGGCCTCGGCGACGGACTCGAGGTCGCGCGGAAATCGAACCTTTCCGGCGCCGGTCGCGGGGGCGTTCAGCACCGTCTCGAAGACGCTGATTCGGTGTTCCATCCACGCCTCGCGCAGGACGTCCTCGGCGGTCGCGTCCTCGTCGTACAGATCCGGCGGGAAAAAAGGCGAGTTGACGCCGAGGGCGAGCAGGGGGCCGGCGACCCGCAGCGCGTAGTTGAAGTACGTCGGGAGGTCAGCGGCGTGTGGCACCTGGTAGTGGGGTTGAATCGAGGTGATGAGGCTCTCGGGCAGCACCGTGTCGGCTTCGAGGGAGACGTTCGGGGCGTCGATCCGCATCCCGGCGGCGCGGGAGCGATCGGCGTTCGCCATCGCGTGATAGCGCGCGGAGTCGCTCATGTTCGTGGCGATGCGGACGGAGCGCCCGTCGTCGGCGCCCGGAACGCGCTGTTCGATGCTGTCGGTGAGGTAGTCTCGGGCGCGCTCGCCGTCCGGCGGAATCGTCCAGAGCCCGTCGCTGACGAGGCGCATCCCCTCCGTCTTCGTCACGTTCAGGGCGGTCTGGAGCCGGGCTTTCACTTCGGACTCCTGTGCCTGCAGCCCGTAGGCCGAGAGCGGCTGCGGGCTCGTGGTCATCTCGGCGTTGTGGAGGCCGAGTTCCTTCTCGAAGCCGATCAACTCGAGCAGCCTCCGAGGAACCCGCATCAGAGCGCCGCTGTCCTCGTCGACCGCGTAAAACTCGTACTCGAAGCCGACGATCGCTTGCGGGTTGTCGAACGCGCCCTCCTCGATCGCGTCGACGATCACCTCGGCGTCGGCTTCCGCTCGCTCGCGAAACTCCCCGGCGTCGACCGACAGCGCCTCCTCGATTCGCGCCGCGAGTCGTTCGTCTGCCATGGCGACAGTGGCACACGGAACGCCTTGAATGGTCTGTTTGCCCACCCCAACGACGTCCGGCCGTCGGCGAGTGCGACGGTCTGTCCGTCCGCCGTCCTTCGTTCTCGAATTCGTTTCGATCCATCAAATGTTGCGAAAGTATAAGTTCCTGTACAGCAGAGACGTTTACAGATACGGCGATGGTAATTGTAAGCAGAAATCAGCGTTTTCTCGCCCCCGTCTCGAACCCACCGGTTGCCGGGAACGCCCGCGATCAGGCCGATCGGGACCAGTCGGGAGCGAGCGGCAGTCGTGTTCCGGGCACTACTCGAGATCCGGGTCGGTGCTCGCTTCGTTTCCACGGGTGGAGCCGATGAGCGACGGTGATTGCGGACCGGAGTCGAACGACGCGGGTGACGACGGGAGCGAGGTACGGATCGGAAGGTCCGTTTCACGGTGTCCTCGCTGTGACTCGCCGATCACGGCCGTCTCGATCATCGGGCCGGACGACCAGTTCGTCTCCCCGTGCGGGTGTCGGCTCACGCCCGGACAGATCGAACGCCTGTAGACCGAACCCCCGGCTCTCACACACCGCGTCGAACGCGAACGCTTAACGGCGGTCGGTCGCCTACGCCAGCCCGATGGAGTTCGCCACGTTCGCCGCCCGCGCCGGAGAGATCGACGCCGAAGACGCCGACCTCGAGATCGTCGACCTGGTCAGCGACCTGCTCGTGGCGGCGGGAGACGCGCCCGCGGGCGACCGGGACGAACTCGAGATCGTCTCCCGGTTCGTCCAGGGACGGGTGTTTCCGGCGTGGGAGCAGACGACGCTCGATATCGGTCCGAGCGCGTGCTACGAGGCGATCGCTCGAGCGGCCGGACGGAACGTAACGGCCGCGGACGTCGAGGACCGTCTCGCCGAGGTCGGCGAGATCGGGGCGGTCGCGGCCAGCTACGAGTTCGGCGGCCAGCGCGGCCTCGGCGCGTTCGGCGCGGGTAACGGCGTCGACGATCTCACCGTCGCCGAGGTCGCCGACACGCTCGAGGCGGTCGCCGCTGCGGAGGGGGCGGGCAGCCAGGATCGGAAGGTCGACCTCCTCTTCGGGCTGTTCAACCGGTGTGAGAGCGAGGAAGCCCGCTACCTCGCCCGGCTCGTCCTCTCGGAGATGCGAATCGGCGTCGGCGAGGGGACGGTTCGGGACGCGGTCGCGGACGCTTTCGGCGTTCCCGCCGAAGACGTCGAACGCGCACTGCAGGTGTCGAACGATTACGGGCGCGTCGCTCGAGTCGCGCGCGAGGCGGGGCTCGAGGGGCTCGCCGAAATGGACCTCGAGGTCGGACGGCCGGTACAGGCGATGCTCGCCCAGGCGGGAACCGTCACCGACGCGCTCGCCGACTGGGAAACGGCCGCCGTGGAGTGGAAGTACGACGGCGCCCGAGTCCAGTTACACCACGATCCGACGGGGGAGACGCGGCTCTTCTCGCGGAACATGGAGGACGTTACGAACGCCCTTCCGGAGATCGTCGAGTTCGCCGAGGAGACCCTCGAGACGACGGCGATTCTCGACGGCGAAGTGGTCGCGGTTGACGACGGCGGCGAGCCCCTGCCGTTTCAGAACGTGCTGCGCCGGTTCCGGCGGAAACACGACGTCGCCAGGGCCCGCGAGGACGTCACCGTCCGGCCGGCCTTCTTCGACTGCCTGCACGCCGACGGCGAGGACTACCTCGAGCGGCCGCTGACCGAGCGCCACGACCGCCTCGAGGCGCTGCTCGCTGACGGCGAGACGGCCCCGGAGGCGGTCGAGGGCCTCTCGTTGCTCTGGCTCACCGACGACGCCGACGAGATCGAGGCGATCGACGCGGACGCGCTCGAGGCCGGCCACGAGGGGATCATGCTCAAAGACCCCGGCTCGACGTACTCGCCGGGTCGGCGCGGCAAGCACTGGCGCAAGCGCAAACCCGACGTCGAAACCCTCGACTGCGTCGTGACGGGCGCGGAGTGGGGCGAGGGGCGCCGCGCAACGTACCTCGGCACCTTCGAGCTCTCGGTGCGAACCGACGACGGGTTCGAACCGGTCGGCAAGGTCGCCACCGGGATCACCGACGAGCGGCTGGCAGAGCTGACGGAGCTGCTCGAGCCGCACATTTTGGCCCAGGACGGCCAGGAGGTCGACCTCGAGCCGGCGGTCGTCTTCGAGGTCGGCTACGAGGAGATCCAGCGCTCGCCCACCTACAGTTCGGGTTTCGCCCTGCGGTTCCCGCGATTTCTCGCGGTCCGAGACGACAAGGAGCCGGCGGATGCGGACAGCCTCGAGCGCGTCCGGACGCTGCGGTCGTAGCGCGGACGTTCGGCGGGGCCGCCACGCGCGTCGACCGAGGTAACTACCCTTAAGAGTCGCGGCGAGAACCTGTGGAACATGAAACCGCGCGATCTGTCCGATCACGTCGCCTACCAGGCGGGTCGGGGTATCGAGGAAGTCGCCCGCGAACTCGGACGCGACCCCTCGGAGTTCGTCAAACTCGCCTCGAACGAGAACCCGCACGGGCCGGCCCCGGCGGCGGTGACCGAGCTCCGGGAGGCCGCCCCGGGCGTCAGTTCGTATCCGAAGTCGACCCACGCTGACCTCACGGCCGCCATCGCCGACCGCTGGGACGTCGACTCCGAACAGGTGTGGCTCGCAAACGGCGGCGACGGCGCGCTCGACTACCTCTCGCGGGCGACGATCGAGCCCGACGACCGGGTGCTCGTTCCGACGCCGGGATTCGCCTACTACGGAATGAGCGCCCGCTTTCACCACGGCGAGGTCGCCGAGTACGAGCTCTCCCGCGAGGACGACTTCGCCCAGACCGCCGACGCGGTGCTCTCCGCCCACGACGGCGAGCGGATCGTCTACCTCACAAGTCCGCACAACCCGTCGGGGTCGACGATTCCGCTTCCCGAGATCGAGACGATCGCCCGCGAGACCGACGAGGAAACCCTGGTCGTCGTCGACGAGGCCTACGGCGAGTTCGCCGACGTCGACAGCGCCGTCTCGGTGCTCGAGGGGCGAAACGGCTTCGAGTCTCGAGACGACGTCGCCGTCGTCCGGACGTTCTCGAAGGCCTACGGCCTCGCCGGCCTTAGGCTAGGGTACGCTGTCGTTCCCGACGAGTGGGCCGACGCCTACGCGCGGGTGAACACCCCCTTCGCTGCGAGCGAACTCGCCTGCCGGGCGGGCCTGGCGGCGCTCGGAGACCGCGAACACGTCGAGCGAACCGTCGAGACCGCGGCCGCCTCGCGGGCGGTCATGCGCGAGGAGATCGAGAGTTACGTCTGGCCGAGCGAGGGGAACTTCGTCCTCGTCGCCGTCGGCGACGCCGCCGCGGTGGCCGGGGCGATGCAAGAGCGGGGCGTCATCGTCCGCGACTGCTCGAGCTTCGGCCTCCCCGGCTGCGTGCGAATCACCTGCGGCACCGAGGCCGAGACGGAGCGCGCCGTCGACACGCTGAACGCGGTGCTGGCCGACGGCATCGGTTCGCCAACGGCGGACGGCGACTCCGCTCGGGGGGTGTCCGAGACGTGAGGCTCGCCGTCACCGGCACGCCCGGCACCGGGAAGACGACCGCGACGGGCGAACTCGAGTCCCGGCCCGGATTCGACCTCGAGGTCGTCCACCTGAACGAACTCGTCGAGGACGACGGACTCTACACCGAGATCGATCCGGAGCGCGACAGCAAGGTGGCCGACCTCGAGGCCCTCGACGAGCGGCTCGCGGGCCGGGAGGACGTCCTGATCGAATCGCACCTCGCACACCACCTCGCGGCCGACCGGGTCGCCGTCCTCCGGTGTGCCCCCGAGGCGCTCGAGGCGAGGCTGCTCGAGCGGGGAGCGAGCGAGCCAAAAGCCCGCGAAAATGCAGAGAGCGAGGCGCTCGACGTGATCCTCGCCGAAGCGGTCGAGGGACACGGCCTCGAGTCGGTGTACGAGATCGACACCACGGATCTCGAGCCCGAAGCAGTCGCGGACGCACTCGAGGCGGTCGTCACGGGCGAGCGCGAACCCGCCGCGGGCGAGGTCGACTTCGTGGGGTACCTGCGATGACCCTGGACAAGCTCAGACCGTACGTCTCGGGCGTTCTCGACCCGTTCGTGGCGGGATTTGACCGGATCGGCATGACCCCCAACGGCGTGAGCGTCCTCGCGTTCGGGATGGCGATCGCCGCGGCGGTCGCGTTCGCCCTCGGCGGGCGGGCTGATCCGGTCTGGTTCGCCGTCGGCGCGGCGCTCGTTTTCTTGAACGGCTGGCTCGACGTCATCGACGGCGCGCTCGCCCGCGAGCAGGGGGTCGCCTCGGCCGGCGGCGACCTGCTCGATCACGTCCTCGACCGGTACGCCGACATCGTCGTCATCGCGGGGCTCGCGGCGGGGATCGGCGACTACCTGCTCGGCTTTCTCGCCGTCACGGGCGTCGTGATGACCTCCTACCTCGGCACCCAGGCCCAGGCGGTCGGCCTCGATCGGGTCTACGGCGGGCTCGTCGGCCGGGCCGACCGGCTGGCGATCATCGGCGTCGTCGGCTTTCTGGCGTTTCCCTTCTCGGGAACGTACGCCGGCTTCACGCTGGTCGGCTGGCTGCTCGTCTTCCTCGCGGTGATCGGCCACGTCACCGCCGCGCAGCGCTTTTTCTACGCCTGGGCCGCCCTCGACTGACGGGGTTTGCCACCGCGCCGCATCCTTTATCACTCGCCGGGATATAGATTCGGCCATGGTTCAGTGCGAGATGTGTGGCGCCGAGACGTCGTCCCCGAAGACCATCAAGGTCGAGGGCGCGCAACTGGATGTCTGTTCGAACTGTACCGACTTCGGCACGGAAGTCAAACAGTCCTCGGGCTCTAGCACCTCCACGAAGTACTCGACGGATTCGTCGAGTTCGGGCGGCTCCTCGAGTTCCACCACGACGGGGTCGCGGGGTTCGTCGAGTTCGGGCGGCTCGAGCCGCCGCTCGGACATGTTCGACGACATGGACGAGATCGTCACCGACTACGACGACCGGATCCGCAACGCCCGCGAGGAGCGCGACCTCAGCCAGTCAGACCTCGCCAACGAACTCAACGAGAAGGCGAGCCTGATCCGCAAGCTCGAGCGCGGCGACACCCTCCCGAGCGACCGGGTGCAGTCGAAACTCGAGCGGTTCCTCGAGATCGATCTTACCGGCGGCGGCTCGAGCGGGGACACCGAGTGGGAGGGTGGGTCCTCGACGGGCAGCTACACGCTCGGTGACGTCGTCAAGCGCAAGGACTGATACGTAACTGGTTATCGGTGCAACCGCGACCCGTCTGCGGTTGCACCGGAAATGACTTACAGCAGTCCGGATGACTCGCGGAACACGAAACCTATTTCTTTCGAGCGAGCACCGGTGGCGGTATGTTCGTCCTCGTCAACCTGAAGACGTACCCGTGCGATCCGATCGCCGTCGCCGAGGCAGCCCGCGACGTCGACGAGACCGCAGACGCCCGCATCGCGGTCGCCCCGCAGGCGGTCCACCTCGAGGCCGTCGCCGATACGGGCGTCGAGACCTGGGCCCAGCACGTCGATCCGATCGAGTACGGCAGCAACACCGGCCACACGCTCGCCGAATCGGTGGCCGAAGCGGGCGCGATCGGGACGTTGATCAACCATTCCGAGCGCCGGCTGAAGCTCGCCGACGTCGACGGCGCCGTCGAGGCGGCCGATCGGGCCGGCCTCGAGACGGTCGTCTGCGCGAACAACCCCGCCCAGATCGGTGCTGCGGCGGCGCTCGGCCCCGATTCGGTCGCCGTCGAGCCGCCGGAACTCATCGGCACCGGAACGCCGGTGAGTCAGGCCGATCCCGACGTCGTCGAGGACGCGGTCGCGGCCGCCGAAGGCGTCGACGACGGCGTCTCCGTCCTCTGTGGCGCGGGGATCAGCACGGGCGACGACGTCACCGCCGCCCGGGAACTCGGCAGCGAGGGCGTTCTGCTGGCCAGCGGCGTCGCGAAGGCCGACGACCCGAAGGCAGCCCTCGAGGATCTCGTCGCCGATCTCTGAGCGGGGCGGCGACGGCCCGCGAACGGCCCGACAGCTTTTCGGTCCAGCCGACGAACCCGTCCCCATGAGCGACCAGCGACCGATCGGGACCGTCCTCGAGAACCGGCTCATGGGCGAGGGGGTCTACGTCACCGACTGCGAGCGCCGCGGCGACGACCTCGTCCTCGAGTACGAGGTCGTCACGGAGACGCCGGCTATCACCAGCCACGAGGTCGGCACCGTCGTCAGGACGGTTCTCGCCGTCGCGGACGAGCGCGAGGGGTGGGAGCCCGGCGGGCTCGAGGCGACCTCGACGACCACCGACGGCGCCGTTCGGGGCACCTGGCGCGTCGAGGGAGACTGGTTCCGCCGGCTTCACGACGACCTCTCGGAGGTCGAGTTCTCAGAGCGCGTGCTCGGGACGGTCGACCTCGCGGGGGACGGCCAACAGGTACAGTAATAACGCCGTGCCGTCTGGGTGGAACGTATGGCCGGAGAGCACGTCTTCGTCTCCCACGCCCAGCGCGACCTCGAGTTCGTCCAGGAGCTGTTCTCGACGGTCAAGAACTTCCCGTTCGGCGTCCACATCGCCCTCGAGGAGGCCGACTCCGAGCGCGCACGCAGGCGTCTCGAGGGGCGAATCGCCAACAGCGACGTGCTGGTCGCGGTCCTGACCGAGCACGCGGCGACCAGCAGCTGGGTCGACCAGGAGGTCGGCTACGCGCTGGCGAAGGGCATTCCGGTGGTGCCGGTGTACGACGACCCGTCGCTTCGGGGCGGCTTTCTCGCCGACCACGAGGGCGTCGAGATCGACCGCGCGGACGTCACGCGGACGATCTTCGAGCTGCTCTCGGCGCTGCGACGGGAACTCGCGCCGCTCGGCGCGCTCTCGGTTCCCGACTGGTACGTCCGGTTCCCGTGTACCGTCCCGGACTGTGGCCACCCCGTCACGCTCACGCTGGAAGAGACCCAGTCGAAACTCCGGAAACGCTCCGAACACGGGCAGCTGCTCGAGACGGCCTGTGAGGTCTGTGATTCGACGTACGCCTTCGAGCCGTCGACGATCGGGTTCGTCCGCCGGACGGGCGGACCCGCGTAGCGTTCACCGGGGCTCGGTCAGCCGATCGTACGCCTCGGTGACGAGCGAGAACGCGGCTCGGCTGCCGCTTTTTCGGTCGGGGTGGGCGCTCTTGACCTCGCGGTGGAACGCCTCGCGGATCTCCTCGTCGCTCGCGTCGGCGTCGACGCCGAGAACGTCCCGCGCCTCGCCGGCGCGCATCTTGACGTCGGTTATCACCCCGTCCCGCTCGGCGGCCGTCTTGCAGTCGCCACAGAGCTTCTCGGTTCGCCCGTCGACCAGCCGAACGCGAAACCGTTCCGTGAACACCCACTCGCGACACTGGCTACACAGGCGTTTCCGGCCGTCGGCCGCCCGTCGGCCGTCACCGGAAGCACCGTCGGTCCCCGTTTCGGACGCCCCCGGCACCTCCTCGAGACAGGACGGACAGCAGGAGACGACGGTGCCGTCCGGGAGAACGGCGTCCTCGAGTCGGTCCCGGAGCACGTCGGCGGTGCAGCCGTCACAGGACCCTCGGCGCTGGTCGAGCGAGTCGGAGCGCCGCGCGGCCGCTCGAGCGTGCGGTTCGCAGGTCGGACAGCAAGCGACGTGCTCGCCGCCGGGCATCGCTACCGCCGTGAGGGTCTCGAGAGAGACGGTTCGCCCGCAACCGTCGCACCTCTCGCGTCGCTCGTCGGCCACAGCCATCAGGTATCGAATATGTATTCCTGATATATTAGTGCTCCCCCGCCGGCGCCTCGGGAACCGGGAGAGCAATGAGGACGGACCCCCGACGTCCGCTATGGAGTTGCGATCACGGACGGTCTGGCCCGCACGCCCGAGGGAGACGCTGTTTCTGGCTGTCGTCGACGTCGGACTGATTGCGCTACTGGTGGTCGGCGGGGTGATCGACCACGGCGGGAATCCCCTCGCCGCGCCGCTGTCGACGGTCGAGACGATCCTTCCGTTCGTCCTCGGCTGGCTCGCGCTGTCCCCTCTCGCGGGCGCCTACCGGGCGGGTATCGGGCGCGACCCCGCTCGAGCGGCCCGCGTCGCGGCCGTCAGCTGGATCGCGGCGGCGAACGTCGGGTTGATCCTGCGGTCGTCACCGCTGTTCGACGGCGGCAGCGGCTGGCCGTTCAACCTCATCATGACCGGGCTCGGCCTGCTTCTCCTGGTCGGCTGGCGAGTCGGATACGCCGCCGTCACCGACTCGAGGTAGCGTTCTCGAGCCGCCATCGGACTCCTGAACGCCCCGCTCTGTTGACCCCCGAAAACGCCTCAGAACCGAGAGAGGTCGGTCGAACCTATTTAGATACACACACGGGAGTTTTTTCCGCGTCCGAAAAGGCGAGTGATTTATAATTATGGTCCGAGACGGGACAGTCAGCGAACTCGTTACGGAGACACCGCCGCAGTCCGGTGGTTTGCGATAGAGACGAGACATTTAACCGGGACCGTTTCCCGATTCAGCATCGAGGTATTCTCATAATTTATCCCCTCCGTATTTCTGCATGAATTCCTCATAAGTTATGAGTATCCCCCGGGCCAAATACAGATTAGAAACCAATCCAGTATCGGCCGATTATGGGAAACACTTATATCCCTATTCGTCATAGTATGAGATAGATTATGGCTGGATATTACGACATTGTTCTTGGGCTTATCCCGGTCGCACTGCTCGGCATCACCGCAGCGCTCACCGTCGTCGGCGTCTCGTTGACGACCGCGGTGCCGATTAGCGCGCTGTTCGCGGTCGCGCTCATGGGCCACGCGATGTTCGTCAACGCACCCGGCAGCACCGTCGAGGAGGCGTCCTCGCCGCGACCGCCGATCAACACCGAGTAAGCTCTCGGCTCTTTTTTCTATCCGGCCCCCCTTCTGGTACGTATGGCCGATCCGCTGTTCCTGTCAAGCGACGACGTTACCGGACTCCTGACCCCCGGCGAGTACGTCGAGGCCGTCAGAGACGGCTACCGCCAGCGCGGCGAGGGTGCTCCGGCGGCGCCGCGACAGACGTTCCTCCGCTCTGACCCCGGCGGCATGTTCACGAGTTACGCCGCGCTCCTCCCCGACTCCGGGGCGATGGGCGGCTACATGTACTCCGCTGGGTTCGGTGCCGGCGACGCCTGGTTCATGGCGCCGCTTTTCGACGCCGAGAGCGGCGAACCGCTCGCGCTCGTCGACGGCGCCAGCATGAACCCGTTCAAGACCGGCGCCGCCGGCGCCGTGGGCGTCGACGCCCTCGCCCCCGAGGACGCCACGACGCTTTCGATCATCGGTAGCGGTCCACAGGCCCGCGGTCAACTCCACGCGACGGCGACCGTCCGCGACTTCGAGGACGTCCGCGTCTACTCGCCGACCCCCGAGAGCCGGACGGCGTTCGCCGAGGAGTTCGACGCGGCACTCGAGGCCTCGGTCTCGGCCGTCGACTCGAGCGCGGCGGCACTCGAGGGGGCGGACGTCGTGATCACCGCGACCACCGCGTCGGACCCCGTCTTCGACGGCGAGAGCCTCGAACCCGGCACGCACGTCACGGCGATGGGTCAGTACCACCCGAAAAAACGCGAACTCGACGCGACGACCATCGAGCGAGCGACGTACGTCCCCGACCTGCGCGAGCGCGTGACTCAGGACGCCGGCTCGTTCATCGCGGCGCTCGAGGCCGGCGCGATCGACGAGGACCACGTCCACGCCGAACTCGGCGAGGTCGTCGCCGGTGAGGCGCCGGGGCGGACGAGTGACGAGGAGATCACCGTCTTCGACAGCGGCGGCACCGGGATCGAGACCGCCGCCGCCGCCCACCGGCTGTACGAGCGCGCGCTCGAGGAGGGCCTCGGAACCGAGCTCCCGTTCGCGCCGGCGAGCGAGGCGCTGACCGGAAAACTGCCGTAGCGCTCACTCCGAGACCGGCCGGACCTTGAACCCGTACCGGGTGACACCCTCCTGGGTGTAGAGCCGACGGATCGTCGCCTCTACCGGCGCTCCCGCGCCGAACGCCTCCGGAGCCGCGTCGGTTCCCATCGCGGGAACGCGGGCGACGCCGTCGCCGTTCGCCGCCCCGAACGCCACGATGACCGCCGCGTAGTCGCCCGCCCGCGACTGCAGCGGGGCGAACTCCGGCGGCGCGCCGCCCTGGGAGATGGTCGTCGCCGCCTCGAGCGTTCCCGTCCTCGAGAGCGGAGTCGACTCGTACTCCGTGAGCGAGCCGCAGTCCGGGCAGGCACCCTCCGGCGGGAACGCGAGCGAGCCGCAGTCGGGACACCGGCCCGCCTCGAGCCGGTAGCGCTGGGGGAGCGACCGCTTCCAGGAGGGGAGGCTGACGTACGCGCCGCCGCCGGCCGGCGGCCCCGAGGTGATGACTCCCCGCTGGCGGAGGTACTCGGCGTAGGAAAGCGAGTCGCCGACCTCGAGGTCGACGCTCGCGGAGACTTCATCCGATCGCTCGACGACGAGCGCGTCCGCGCCGGCGCCGCTCCCGTGGGAAACCGCGAGCACCGACCGATGGCCGTCGGCAAGCGCCCGCGCGAGCGTGACGGGAACGCTCGCAGCCCCGAGGTCGCCGAGGTCGTGGACCGTCGCGCTCGCCTGGATCGCGTCCGTCGAGACGCCGGCGGCGCCGGCCGCCCGGTAGGGGAGTTTTCCGTCGGGGGCCTGGATCGCAGCCGCGTCGGGATCGGGATCGGCCTCGAGTCCCGCCACCGCGCCGCCGATCGTCTCCGTGAACGCGGCCCGGTCGTAGCCGGTGACGCCGAGTCCTTCGGTGGTCTCGCGTCCGGATTCTCGGAACCGGGTACCGGGATAGGGCGCGCCGTACTCTGCACGGTCAGTGATCGTCGCGGGGCCATCGCGCTCGAGGACGAACGCGGCGGCGCCCGCGCCCGCCGCGTGGTCGACCCCGTCGTCCGGCTCGCCCCGCGGGGCGTCCGCCGCGACGACGAGGACCCGTTCTGCGCGGGCTGCTTCGAGGGCGTCCATCCCCGCCCAGAGCGCCCGCGTTCCGGCGCGGGTGCTGCCGGTGAAGACGTGATCCGTCGCCGTCCTCGGAACCGCGAGCATCGCGCGGAGTCGCGCGGAGAGGTCCTCCTCGGCCAGCGGCGGCCGCGAGCTGGCAAACGCGAGCCAGTCGACGCCCTCACCCTCGAGGTCGGCGGCCTCGAGCGCTCGCCGGCCCGCCTCGTAGGCCATCGTCAGGGCGTCCTCGTCCGCCGCGGGGACGGCCTTCTCCGAGATACCGGACGCCTGAAACTGGCCCCACGCCTCCCGGAATGCCTCGGCGGAGATCCGAAACCGCGGCGCGTAGGCGCCGACGGCGGTAATTGCGGGGCTCATGCGTCCACCCCCGTGCTCGAGTCGGCCGCGCCAGCCCGCTCGAAGACGTGGACGACAGCGGCCCCGCCGCTGCCGCCGACGTTGTGGGTGAGCCCCCTGCTGGCGCCCTCGACCTGCCGGTCGCCGGCGGTTCCGGAAAGCTGTTTGAACGCCTCGACGACCTGGCCGGCGCCCGTCGCGCCGATCGGGTGTCCCTTCGACTTGAGGCCGCCGGAGGTGTTCACCGGGAGGTCACCCTCGAGTTCCGTGTACCCCGATTCGACGAGCTCCCCGGCCTCGCCGCGCTCGCAGAAGCCGAGGTCCTCGTAGGCGAGCAGTTCGGCGATCGAGAAGCAGTCGTGGACCTCCGCGAAGTCGACGTCGTCGGGGCCGACGCCGGCCATCTCGTAGGCCGCCTCGGCGGCACGCTGGCTCGCGGGGATCGAGGCGTAGTCCTCGCGCTGGAACAGCCCCACGCGGTCGCTGCCGGCGCCGACGCCCGCCACCCGAATGGGATCGTCCGTGTACTCGCTCACGACGTCCTCGCTCGCGATCAGCGCGCAGGCGGCGCCGTCGGATGTCGGACAGCAGTGATACAGCGTGAGGGGGTCCGCGACGACCGGCGCGGATTCGGCGTCCTCGAGCGAACACTCGAATCCCAGCTGTGCGTGGGGGTTTTTCGCCCCGTTCGCGTGGTTTTTCACCGCCACGCGGGAGAGCTGTTCGCGAGTGGTTCCGTACTCGCGCATGTGGACGCTCGCCATCTGGGCGTAGGTGCCCGAGAACGTGGTGCCGGAGAGCCGTTCCCACTCCGTCTCCCCGCTCACGCCGAGCCAGTACTTCGTCGCGTCGGCGCTCGTGTCCGACATCACCTCGAAGCCGCCGGCGAGGACGACGTCGGCCATCCCCGAACGAACCGCCTGGACGGCCTGGCGGACGGCGTATCCGCTGGCCGCGCAGGCGTTCTCGACGCGGGTGCAGGGAACGCCGTGGAGTCCGACGTGTTCGGTGACCGCCGGCCCGGAGAGGCCGAGCTGGCGGCCGCCCACGCCGAGGGTCCCGACGACGGCCTCGTCGATCTCGTCCGGCTCGAGCCCCTTCGGGACGCTCTCTGCGGTCGCCTCGAAGGCGGTTCGAAACAGCGAGCGGTAGCTCTCCTCGGGGAACGCCCCGTAGGAGGACTGTCCGGCTCCGACCAGGTAGGCCTCGCGCATACTCCCCACTGTGGTGGCCGGAAGCAAATACGTGCTGGAGGTGGTCCACTACGCGGGTCGAGAACCGATAGACCGACCGTCAACGAGGCGTCTGGCGCCGAAGCCGATCCGTTCGCCGAGGGCGAGCGCGGCTACGGCACCGGGGGCGAGCGCGGTCGTGGCGACCGACTCGAGAGCCGCCGGTCCGTAGCGGAGGAGGTCGCCCACGAGGACGGTCCCGGTAGTGACGAAAACGATCGTCGGCACGTAGACCGGTACGGAAACGCTCGAGTAGTACACGAATGCCGCGCCGGAGGCAGTTAGCGCGAGTGACAGACCGACGAACACGGCGTCGGTGGGTCCGAGGCCGACCACGTCGAGCACGAAGCACACGGAGCGCGGCGCGAGAATCACCAACACGCCGGTGGCGGCGACGCGTTCTGCGCCGGTCGGTCCTCGAGTCGTGCGAACCCGTTCGATGACCGAAACCGATAGCTGTTAGCACTCGTGGGATCTCCGGCTTCTACGCAGCGTATTTAGATGGATGAATATTCAGAATGTGTCTAGCCATAATAGTAAACAAGGTAATGCAAATGTTTATTTTAGACTAATCTAAACACCTGGCAATGCACACTACTACCGATCCGGGATCGGCTCCCGTTTCGCGTCGGACTCTCCTGCGGTCTGCAACCGGGGCCGTCCCCCTCTGGCTGGCGGGCTGTCTCGGCACCGACGACGGTGGCAACGATTCCGACGACGACCGTGCGGACGACGCGGACGTGACCGACGAGTTCGTCTTCGCCGCCACGGTTCGCGACGACCCGGACGACGTCGAGCGCGACTACGCGCCGCTCGCCGAGTGGGTGGCGTCAGAGACCGGCGTTCCAGCGAGGATCGATCCCGTTCAGGACAACAGCGCCGCGATCGGCGCCCTGGCGGCCGGGCAGGCCCACGCGGCGTACCTGAGCGGTGGACCCGCCTGGGTCGGGTGGCAGGCACACGGCCTCGAGACGCTCGTCGTCGAAGCCGACGAGGAGGGCGACACGCACTACACGGCGGCCGCCTGGGTCCGGGCCGATAGCGGACTCGAGTCGGTTGCGGACCTCGAGGGCGTAGACAGCTGTCACACCGGCGATCTGACGGGTGCGGGGATGCTGATCCCGACGGCGCACCTCGCCCACGAGGGGCTTGTCTCGTTCGAGGAGGCAGACGACGTGACGGCTATCCGGGACGCCGTCGACGAGTTCTTCGGCGATCCCGTGGTCGGCGGAGGGTACGTCGGAGCGCTACAGTGTCTCTCGGAAGGATACGGGGACGTTGCGTTCGTACGCGAGAGCACGCCGGCGGAGTACTGTGATGGGTCGGATTCGGCGGGATGGTGCCTGGATACGGACGAATACGACCTCCTCGAGGAGTTCGCAGAAGTGCCGAGCCATCCGATCATGGCCAGCCCGGAAGCGAGCGAGGCCGAGATCGAACTGCTCCGGGACGCGCTGCTCGAGCTTAACGACGACCCGGACGGGCGAGCGGTGCTCGAGGAGGTCCTGGACGCCCACCAGTTGAAGACCACCACGTCGGAAGAGCACCTGGGTCCGTACGGCGAACTGATCGGGATCTTACCCGGCATCGAGGACCACCTCGTCGAGTGACGAAATGAGAGTCGAAACGACGAACCGGTCCGGGACCGCCGAGAACTCGACGACTGCCGCGAGGTGTCCGCTGTGACCGACTCCCCACCGACGATCCGCTGTCGAAACCTCGCCGTCGGCTACGGTGGGGCGCCCGTACTCGAGGATCTCACAGTTACCGTCGAGGCCGGCGCGACGCTGGCGGTCGTGGGTCGCAGCGGATGCGGGAAAAGCACGCTGTTGAAGACCCTCGCCGGCATCCTCCCCCCGCTCGAGGGCGAGGCGATGGTCCTCGACGCGACGCTTCCGCGGTCCCCGCCGAGGGGCGCGCTGGGGTACATTCCGCAGGGGCTGGGCCTCGTAACCCACGCCACGGTGCTCCGGAACGTACTCCACGGAACGCTCTCGGAACTCGGGAGAACGAGAAGTTTACTGGGACGGTTCCCGGAATCCGCGGAACGGGATGCCCGTGTCGCGATCGAGTCGGTCGGCCTCGCCGGTACGGAACACCGCCGGGTCGCAGAACTCTCCGGGGGCCAGCGGCGGCGGGTGGCGATCGCCCGGGCGTTCGTCCAGGAGCCGCGCGTGTTGCTGGCCGACGAGATGCTCTCCGAACTCGACGCGGAGACGGCCCGATCGATCGTGGACTGCCTTCGGGCACTGCAGGCGGAGACGGGAATGACGGTCGTCGTCGTCGAACACGACCTCGAGGTGGCCGACGAAATTTCGGATCGACTGCTCCGCCTGGAAGACGGTGGTATCCGGACGTCTGCCGGTCCGAGGCCGACTTCGTGCCGGGGCGCCGACGGATCGACGCCGCCCCACGAACACGACTCGCAAAGTCGGGTGGACGACCCATGACCGGTCCGGAGACGGTCGAACGCAGCAGATCCGTCCCGGAACGCCTCGAGTCAGCCGCTGGCACCATCCTGGCGAGTTTCGCCCTCGTCCTGGCCGTCTGGTGCGCCCTGGCGCTGGACCTTCACCAGGCGAGCCTCTCGCGGGCCTGGGCGGGGGTCGGGTTCCTGTTCGACGCGTCGATCCCGCCGGATACGAGCGTCCTCGAGGTCGGCCTCCGCGGGCTCCTGGAAACGCTGTACATCGCCTATCTGGGGACGCTCGCAGGCGTTACCCTGAGCCTGCCGGTGAGCCTCATGGCCAGTCGGACGCTGTTCCCCCGGTCCGTGAACATACCCGCCAGGTGGTTGCTCGCCGGGGTCCGGGTTCTCCCGAGCATCCTGTGGGCGGTCATCTTCGTGATCCTCGTCGGGACGGGCCCGCTCGCAGGGGTCCTCGCGATCACCCTCTACACCATCGGCTTCGTCGGAAAACTCGAGTACGAGGCCTTCGAGAGGCTCGAGGCGGAGCCGATGGAGGCGGTGGGGGTGCTGGGAGCAAGTCGGCTCCAGGTGCTTCGGTTCGTGGTCCTCCCGCAGGCCGCAGACGCCGTGCTCAGCCAGGCGTTTTTCATGTTCGAGTACAACGTTCGCCACGCCGCCGCGATCGGGATCGTCGGCGCGGGCGGCATCGGTTACTACATCATGGGCTACCTGGAGTTCTTCGCCTACGACAGGGCCGTCGTCCTGCTCGGGATCGTGTTCGTCGTCGTCATCGCCATCGACGAACTCAGCTACTGGCTTCGGTCGTTCGTCCTCGGCGAGACGAGCGCGACCCTCGGACGATGAGAGCGATGGACCGAACCGTCACCGCCACCGGCGGCGGATTTAACACGCAACTGTGAGAACGGAGGGATAGATGGAGGGCGTACTGTGGTACGTGCTGGCCAGTTCCCGAGGTGGTCCGACGCGGGTGCGGATCCTCAGGGCGCTGGACGAGCGACCGCAGAACGCGAATCAACTCGCGACCGGGCTGGACATGGACTACACGACGATCCGCCACCATCTCGAGGTACTCACGAAGAACAACGTCGTCAGGAGAAGCGGCGACGAGTACGCCGCCGTCTACCTGTTCACCGACCAGGCGAGATCGAACTGGGAACTCGTCGAGGAGATCCTCGAGACGGTCGATCCGGAGGAGTGACTATGGACCAATTTTGGACAACACACATTAGGGAACCGCGACGAGGGGGAGACGGATGACGCCCTTGCTGACGACGGCCGTGATCGCCGCAGCGATAAACGTCCTGCTGTTGCTGGCGCTCGGTTCGGTCTGGGTCCGTAACTACCGCCAGCACGGGGCCAGTCACACGCTCGGGTTGCTCGTGTTCGCGGCGTTCCTGTTGATCCAGAACGGTCTCTGGCTGTACTTCTACCGGCTCCATCCGGCGTTCATCCGCTGGTTCGTCAACGCGGGAACCGACGTCCAGATCGGGATGGTTCTCCTGTGCGGGCTGGAAACGCTCGCGTTGCTCATCCTGTTTCGGATCACCTGGCTCTGATCGGGTGCGAACGTGAACCTGGGATCAATTTTGGACTGAGTTCGGAAAACTCTCATACGTCCAGTCCGCGCCAGTTCGGCCATGCGACTTTCACGACGCGGGCTCCTGGTCGCGACCGGCGCGAGCATCGCCGTCGCCGGCTGCACCGGGAACGGCGAGGATCCGGGTGACGACGAGGAGATCGATCCGAACGGTGCCGACGACGATGAAGAGGTTGGCGAGAACGACGACGAAAACGGTGATGACGAGAACGACGAGGCGGACGAAACCGTTCTCGTCGGCCCGGATGGAGACCACCGCTTCGATCCCGATGTCCTCGAGATCGAGCCGGGCGTAACGGTCGAGTTCGTCTGGGAAGACAGCGGCCACAACGTTGCGGTCGAAGGACAACCTGAGGGGGCCGACTGGGAAGGGGTCCCGGAGATCGCTGACGAGGGGGAAACCCACGAGCACACCTTCGAGGACGAGGGTCGGTACGAGTACGTCTGCGAACCGCACGCCGATGACGGAATGGTAGGTGAGATTCTCGTCGGCGAGGCGGCGGAGACAGATGACGACGACGGTGACGATGCTGGCGGTTACTGACGCTCGCGGCGACGATCGGTAGCCGTCTGCGCTTACCCCGCTGACTCGGTCTTCCCTCGAGTCACGGCCGAATCCTCACCATTAAAGGTCACATCCGGAGAAGCGGAGAGTATGCCGTACAGCTACGAGCCACACTACTTCGAGGACTTCGAGGAGGGCCAGGAGTTCCAGAGCGTCGGGCGAACGGTCACCGAGACGGATTTCGTCGTTCACTCGATGGTCTCTGCCGACTGGACAGAGCTGCACACGAATCGCCACTACGCAGACGAGGAGTACTTCGGCGAGCGCGTCGCCCACGGCCCGATGACGTTCATCCTGGCGACCGGCTTCGTCTACCGCTGTGGCTTCTTAGAGCGAACCGTCCTCGCGTTCCTGGGGATGAACTACATGGACATCCCCGCCCCCGTCAAGATGGGTGACACGATCTCGCTGGCGATGGAGGTCACGGAGACCAAGGAGTTCTCGAGTCGCGACGACGCCGGCCTCGTCGTCATCGACACGACGATGACCACCCAGGACGAGGATGTCGTCTTCGAGGGTGACATGAAGTTCATGATCAAGACGCGACCCGAGTAACCCCACCCGCGCGGTCGGTCGAATCGAACCGTCGATAGCGCGCGACTACCGTCGACAATTCTTCGTTTCCGTACCGTAGGCCCGGACAATCGGCGGGACGTTGAAGCGTCCGGACGCCGTATCCCGATTCATGTCTCGGTCAGCCGAGCTGTCGGCCGTTCTCGAGGAGGCCGACTCGCTCGCGATCGTCTGTCACGACAATCCGGATCCGGACTGTCTCGCGAGCGCGCTCGCCCTCGAGACGATCGCGAGAGACGCCGGCGTCGAGGAGATCTCGATCGTCTACGGCGGCGAGATCTCCCACCAGCAGAACCGGGCGTTCGTCAACATGCTCGACGTCGGCGTCGAGGCGATCGGCGCGGTCTCGCTCGAGGACCACGACTGCATCGCCTTCGTCGACCACTCCCGGCCGGAGGCGAACACGACAGTTCCGGTGTCGATCGGACCGGACGTCGTCGTCGACCACCACCCCGGACCGGAGATCGACGCCACGTTCGTCGACGTCCGCGTCGACTACGGCTCGACGTCGACGATCTTCGTCGAGTACCTGCTCGACCTCGACGTGTCGCTGACGACCAGGCTGGCCTCGGCGCTGCTGTTCGCCCTCCACCGGGAGCGCCTGGATTTCGTCCGCGAGCCCACCGAACGGGAGTACGAGGCCGCCCTCGCGGTGTACCCCGACGCCGACCTCGAACTCCTCGAGCAGCTGTACGGCACGGCGTTCTCGCCGGCGACGATCGACGCCATCGGTCGGGCGATCAGATCGCGCGAGCGGCGTGGTTCCTCGCTGGTCGCGAGCGTCGGGCGCACGACCGAAACCGACGCGCTGCCGCAGGCGGCTGACTACCTGCTCAACCTCGAGGGCGTGGACACGGTGCTCGTCTACGGCGTCGTCAACGGGACGATCCGAATGAGCGGCCGGTCGATCGACCCCCGGATTCACATAGGGGAGACGCTCACGGCCGGCTACGGCTCGATCGGCTCGGTGGGGGGCCACCACGACATGGCGGGCGGCCGGATCGAACTCGGCCTGTTCGCCGACGAGGCCGACGGTGACGACGACGAGGCGCTCCTCGCGTTCGTCAGCCGTCGAGTCAGCCGGCGGTTTTTCGACGTGTTGAACCTGGACGGGCGGGCCGACGACGACGGTTGAGGCGGTCCGCTGTGCCGGCTTGCCGACGTCACCGCGGCAGTCGTGGGTGTGCCGAAGCTAACGGACGGTCGTCCGTCCGAGGCGCTCACTCGATGTCGATCGACCGCGACGCCGACGCGGGCTCGAGCTTCGCGAGCGTTACCGTCAGCACGCCGTTGTCGACGCTGGCGGAGACGTCCTCGGCGTCGACCGGGTCGGGAAGCCGGACCCGCCGGCTGAACGACCGGGCCGTCCGCTCGCGCCGGAGGTAGGTGTCGGCTTCCTCGTCGGTTTCCCGCTCGCGCTCGCCGGCGACGTGGAGCGTCTCCCCCGACAGCCGCACCTCGATGTCCTCTTTCTCGTACCCCGGTACGTCGACGGTGACGACGAACTCCTCGTCGTACTCGGCGACGTCGAGCCCGTTCGACCCGTCGCCGACGGACCAGCCGAAGCCGACGCGGGTGTCGACGTCCGACTCCCAGGTGCGAGCGGCGTCCTCGAACTGCCGGTTCAATCGTTCGAACACCTCCTCGAGACCGCGAAACGGGTTCGGTCTTCCTACCATACGGATCACCAGGGTACTACCTCACGAACCGTGTTAAAGGCTCCTTCGCCCGAACTGACGGGTCGTTTCGGTACCCATCGCGCCGGCACTGCCGACTCTGGCGTCTCCCCAAAAATAATTTTAATCTGTGACGTCCTCTTGCGAAGCGAATTTATCACCGTACGTAATACCCCCGCTATGGGACGGATCCACGTACTCTGCGTGGACGACGATGCGAGCTTTGCAGGCGCTGTCGCGTCCTACCTCGATAGTTACCACGACGAGTGGACGACCGAGACGGTGAATCAGCCGCGATCCGCACTCGAGACGATCGACGCGGGTCACGTCGACTGTATCGTCAGCGATTACAACATGCCCGCGATCGACGGCCTCGAGTTGCTCACCGAGGTTCGAAACCGCGAGTCGGAGCTTCCGTTCATCCTGTTCACCGGGAGGGGAAGCGAGGAGATCGCCAGCGAAGCGATCTCCGCCGGCGTCACCGACTACATCCAGAAGGGCGGGCTCGACCAGTTCGCCGTCCTCGCAAACCGCATCGAGCACGCAGTCAACGAGTCTCGAGCAGAGACGCGACTCAGGGAGCGAGAACGCCGGCTCGACACCCTGACGAACAACCTTCCGGGGATGGTCTACCGCGCTCGAGACGAGCCCGACTGGCCCTTCGAGTTCGCCAGCCGGGGCTGTCACGAACTCACCGGCTACGACCCCGAACAGTTCGTCGACGGCGACGTCGTCTGGGGAACCGACGTCGTCCACCCTGACGACGCGGGGGCACTCGCGACGACGATCGACGACGTCAGTGACGCTGACGGCGAACGGTTCGAACACACCTACCGGATCGTCGACAGGGTCGGCGAGATCAAGTGGGTGCTCGAGCAGGGCTGTGCCGTCGTCGACGAACGCACGGGCGGGGAGTTCCTCGAGGGGTACATCACCGACGTCAGCGACCAGCATACGCTCCGGTCGGCGATCGAACGCGAGCGGGCGTTCGTCGACGGCGTCTCGCGGGCGATCGACGACGCGATCTGTGCGTTCGACACCGACGGGCGGCTCATCCGCGGTGCCGACCGGATCGCGGCGCTCACGGGGTACGACGCCGGGGACCTCGAGACGGAGCACGTCTCCGCGTTCGTCGACGACGCCGAGCGGGTGCTCGAGGCGTTCGAAACGATCGTCGAACGGGGAACTCCACGCTCGGTAGCGTTCTCGCTGCGGACCGACGACGGAACCTCGACACCCACGACGCTCACGGGCGCCCCCTTCGAGACGGAAGACCGGACCGTCGGCGTCTGTGGCATCGTCGACGTCGAGACGACGTAACGGCTTGCAGGTCACTGCCGCGGGATTTTGTCACCGACGGTCGTTGAACCGGGTATGACGTCCGCGCTATTCGTCGTGAGCGAACACGGCTACTGGGGAGAGGAGTGTATCGAACCGCTCGAGACGCTCTCGGACGCCGGCGTCGAGATCACCGTCGCGACGCCCTCCGGCGGGCCGCCGCAGCTCGACGACCGGTCGGCCGACCCCGAGCAGGTCGGCGAGGACACCGCCGAACGCGTCCGGGAGGTCCACGAGTCCGACGAGCGGTTGAACGATCCGATTCCGACCGCTCGAGCCGACGCCGACGACTACGACGCCGTCGTCTTCCCCGGCGGCCACGGCACCGAGTGGGACGTCAACCAGGACAGCGACGCCCGTCGGCTCCTCCGGGACGCCCTCGAGAACGGCGACAAGGCGCTCGTCGTCTGTCACGCCGTCGGCATCCTCGCGTTCGCCCGCGACCGCCACGGCGCGTTCGTCGTCAACGGCCGCGACGTGACCGGCTTCCCCAACGAGTGGGAGGCGGACATCGTCGACGACGACGACCTGATGCCCGACGGCCGGAAGCTCCCCTACTGGGTCGAAGACGAGGTGAAAACCGCGGGCGGCAACTGGGACGCCGAACTCGAGGCCGACACCAGCGTCACCGTCGACGGCGACCTCATCACCGCCCGTGGCCCGGCGTCCTCGAGCGCCGCGGCGGAGACGCTGCTCTCAGAACTCGAGGAGTAGGCCACGCCAGTGCCGGGCATACGTCTTTCCGACTGTCTCCAGTAGCCCTCGAGTAGACGATGATACACGCACCTGCGAAACTGGCCGACGGTGGCGAGTCGGTTCCCGAACCCGTCCGCGAACTCCTCGGCGAGTACGGCGAGAACGGGACCCTCTCGATCGCGACGGGCGCGGTGTCGGTGGCCCGCGGCGTGCAGTTGCTCCGGACGAACCGCAAGCGAGGCGCCCTGAAACTGCTGTTCGGGGCCGGCTGGATCGCGGTCGGGCTCCTCCAGCGTCAGCGGTCGCTCGGCTCGAGCGAGGAAGACGACGACGCGTTCGAGGGACCGATCGGCGAGGACGAGGACGTCGAGGACGTGACCCCCGGCGAAACCGACGACGAGATGGCCGCTTCGAACACGCTCCCGCCGAGCGGCGTCGGGGAGCCCGAGGGACACGACACCGGCGAAACGGACCCGACCGAGACGGCTGCCGAGCCAGCCGAGATGACCGGTCCGACCGAGGGCGACGCCGCCCCGGCAACCGACAAGACGACGGTTCCCGACGAACCGCCGGCGGACGACGTCTCGATGGCCGGCGACGATGAGAGCGACGACGAGGCAGGCGAGGGGCGCAGCGATGCCGGGTCGGACGACGAGACTGCGGCGGACGACGACGAGGAGTAGCCGCACGAATCAGTCCCTTTTTACGCCGCGGTGGGATACTGCGAGTATGAGCTTCGAGGAAGACGACCAGGTCGTGCTGGACGACAAACACAGCGAGTTCGACGGCGAGACCGGCACCGTCACCCAGACGATCGAATCGATGTTCGGCGACGTCACCTACACGATCAGCTTCGAGGACGGCCAGGAGACCGGCGTGCCGGAGGACGCCCTCGAGGCCGCCGACGAGGACGAGACCGAGGAGTAACGCGACAGCCACCCCGAGGCGGCCCGCCGCTGACCCCACCGATCCGATGCCCAAGATTCCGCTGCACTACGTCGACTTGCGAACGTTCTGTTACGCTACCGAGGACGAGAAACGCGTCGAGGCCGCCCTGCGGACGCTCCTCCCCGAGGAGTTCGAGATCGAGCGCGTCGAGAGCGAGGGCCACTACGGCGACCGCATCCTCGTGCTCTCGGCGCGCGTCGAGAACGCCGACGACGTCCGCCACGTCCTCGAGCGGCTGACGGACCTCGAGGAGTTCGACACCCTCCTCGCGGAACTCGACGACCGCGTCACCGAGAACACGGAGCTGTTCCTGCGCCTCGACAAGCAGGCCGCGTTCGCCGGCGAGGTTCGCCAGGGCGAGGGGATCACCTTCCGGGCGAAGGTCGAGGCCTACCCCGCTACGAAGGAGGCCGCCGTCGAGAACGCCGAGGAGGTCCTCGAACGACTGGCCGACGAGGACGTCTAGGGCTTTTTCTCCCCCGCACGTGACTCCCGCGTATGGAAGTCCACGTCGTCGCCGAAGGACCGGTCCGCGAGGCGATCGTCAGCGCGCTCGGGGACGTCGATCTCGACGTTCGAGACGTCGACGCGAGCGACCTCGAGAGCGCCCGCTTCGCCGTCGTCAGCGGCGTCGCCGGCGCGGAGACGTTCGCCGAAGCCACCGAAGCCGCTCGAGCGGGGTCGACGCCCTGGCTCGCCGTCGAAATCGGCGGGGTCGGCGGCCGTCCGCTCCCCGAGGTCGAGGCCGCCGTCTCGGGGTTCGCCCCCGCGACCGGCTGCTTCGAGTGTCTTCGAACTCGAGTCGCGGCCGGATTCGAGGGGGGAGCCGATCGTCCGCGGGCGGATCGAGCGACCGCCCGGCTCGCCGGCGCCGTCGCCGGCCGCGAGTGCGTTCGCGTGCTCTCCGGCGACGACCGCTCGGTGATCGGCCAGGTGCTCGAGTTTCCACACGCCCGCCGACGCCTCCACCCGGTGCCCGGCTGTGACTGCGACTCCGGCGGCCGACCTCGCGACCTCGAGTTGACCGACGACGAGTCGGTCGACCTCGAGACGGCCGTCGAACGCGCCGAGACCGCCATCGATCCCCGGGTCGGGTTGCTCGCGAGCATCGGCGAGGCCGAGTCCTACCCCGCGCCGTACTACCTCGCGGAAACCGCCGAAACCGACGGCTTCAGCGACGCGAGCGCCCCGGAACAGGCCGCGGGCGTCGACCCCGACTGGAACGCCGCGCTGATGAAGGCGACGGGGGAGGCCCTCGAGCGCTACTGCGCGGCGGTCTACCGCGAGGACGACCTCGTGCGGGCGACGATCGACGACCTCGAGGCGCCGATCTCGCCCGAGACGCTGGTTCGCCCCGACGACGCCCCGGCGATCGACGACGAGACCGAGTACCACTGGGTCGAGGGGCGGAACCTCGAGACCGGCGAGACGGTCCACCTTCCCGCCGCGGCGGTGCAGTTCCCCCAGCCCGGCGAGCGGCTGCTGCCGGCGATCACGACCGGACTCGGGCTCGGCTCCTCGACCGTCGACGCGCTGGTCTCCGGGCTGACGGAGGTGATCGAGCGCGACGCGACGATGCTCGCCTGGTACTCGACGTTCGAGCCGGCGGGACTCGCGGTCGACCACGAGGGGTTCGACGCGCTCGCGCGGCGGGTCGAGAGCGAGGGGCTGTCGGTGACGCCGCTGCTGGTCACCCAGGACGTCGACGTCCCGGTCGTCGCCGTCGCCGTCCACCGCGAGGACGGGTGGCCGCGCTTCGCCGTCGGCTCGGCTTGCGGGCTCGACGCCGCCGAGACCGCCTACTCGGCGCTGGCGGAAGCGACCCAGAACTGGATGGAGCTGCGAGGGCTCGGCCCCGAGGAGGCGGCGAGTCAGAGCGGCGCGATCGGCGAGTACGCCTCGTTTCCCGACGAAGTCCGGGGATTCGTTTCGCCCGACGAGACGGTCTCCGCCGACGCGGTCGGTCCCGAGACCACCCCGACGGGCGCCGACGCGCTCGAGGCACTGCTCTCGCGGGTGACGGACGTCGGACTGACGCCGTACGCCAGCAGACTCACGACTCGAGACGTCGCGGGGCTCGGCTTCGAAGGCGTCCGCGTCGTCGTCCCCGGCGCCCAGCCGCTGTTCACCCGCGAGCCGTTCTTCGGCGAGCGCGCCCGGACGGTGCCGGCGGAACTGGGGTACGAGCCCGCCCTCGAGCGCGAGTACCATCCGTATCCCTGAGCATCCCGCCGTCGCCGGAACGAAAACACCGCCACCGCGTCAGTCGTCAGACGTCCGCTCCGACCGCCTCGAGTTCGTCCACCGACGAGAGGTGTGCGACCGTCGCGAGCCGGATCGCGTGGGGCCACCCCAGCGGGGTGGCGCTGTCGGGGGTACCGTCGTCGAACACCTGTTCGGGGAGGTAGCCGGACTCCAGACAGAGGCTGCCGCCGGGCAGGAGTTCGCGGAGAAGCGCTCGAGCGTGCCCGTAGAACCGCTCCTCGCCGGAGAGGGTGGCGAACAGCGCCGCCGCGTTCGCCCCCCACGCCGTCGACACCGTCCAGATCTTCTCCGACCGCTGGTCGCGGGTTCGCCAGTCGTCGCCCTCGAACCGGGAGAGCCCGTCGACCGCGTCGGTGGTGTGGCGCAGGCCCTCGAGCGTGGTCTCGACGTGGCTCGTGAGGCGCTCGAGCCGTCGACCGTCGAGGTCGGCGACCTCGGCGGAGGCGCGGTGGGCGTCGACTAACGCGAGCGTGCTCGAGTCGAGGCGGTCGTCGAGCTCGCCCTCGCGCTCGCGCAGCGCGTAGATCCCTCGCTCCGGAACCCAGAGATCGTCGAGGGCGTCGGACACCTCTCGAGCGCGCTCGGCGGCGCGGTCGCGGCACTCGGTCGAAAACGGCGCGTCGGCGATCGTCGCGTAGGCGTGGAGGTACGTCGCCGCCGTGTGGGTAAACCGGCCGGCCATGTTCTCCCAGGCGTTCTGGCAGGTGGCGGGGAGCCCGTCGGCCGCCAGGGTGTCGTCGAGCCCCTCGAGTCCGCGCGCGACGATCGGGTCGACCCGCTCGCGTCGGGACGGGGCGGCGTCGACGGCGGCCGCGAGAAACGAGCACACGCTCGCGGTCTGGTCGGCCTGGTAGTCGACGCCGGCGCCGGTCATCCGATCGTTCGCCCAGCCGGGGGCGAGCGTGCCGTCGTCGGGCCAGACGCGGTGGGGCCAGGTGCCGTCGGGGCGCTGGGTCGCCGCGTAGAAGTCGACGGTGTCCTCGTGGACGGCCTCGAGGTCGTCGGCGAGCCCCAGTTCCGTCTCGCTCTCGAGGAGGAACCGCGAAATCTCGCCGTCGTCGCGAAACCAGGTGTAGCCGTAGCCGCCGGAGTACTCGTAGTGGGGATCGAAGTCGGGGCCGGCGATCCGACCGCCGCCGGGTGCGGAGAGCAACTCGAGCACCCGGAGATCCGCGGCGACCGTCGCGGGAACGGCGGCGTCGTACGGCCGCTGGTCCTCGGCGGCCGCGCGCAGGGCGGCGGGATCAGCGAACTCGCGTGCGGTGGCGCCGAGTTCCGCGAGCGCCGCCTCGCGCTCGGGTTCCTCGCGCAGGGCGGTGACGACCGTCGCGCGCCCGTCCTCGAGCGGGACGACGCCGAAGACGTAGCCGCCCAGCCGGCCGTCCTCGTACTGGCCGGTGTCGTCGCCGTTCGGGTACTCCGCCGGCTCCGCCGACAGGACGTCCGGGAGGCGCTCGGGGAGCTGGCCGACGACGGCGTCGAAGCCGGTCGCGCTCGCGAGGAAGTCGTGCTCGCGCCGGTGGTAGACCTCGACGATTCCCCGCTCCTCGAAGACGAGCTGGCCGATCCGGTCCTCTCGGCCGCCGGGGGCGAACGCGACGAACGCCGCGACGCCGTCGACGTCGGCGCCGCCCTCGAGCAGGTCGAACTGCGTCACGTGCGTCCGGCCGATCGTGAGGTCGGCGCGCTCGAGAACGGCGTCGCCCGTCTCGTACCGCGTTTCGACGAGCGCCGTCTCGCCGGCGTACCGCTGTGAGACCGACTCGACGTCCTCGAGCCAGCGCGTCTCGGCGCCGCAGCGGAGGCCGAACCGGGAGCGGTCGATTCCGTAGAGCCCGGCGAGCGGGTAGGAGAAGTCCCGGAGCGAGCCGTCGCGGCCGACGTGGACGAGGCGGTCCTCGAGCCCGGAGAAGCGTCCCGCCGTGGTCCGGCGCTCGCCCGGAAACACCGTGGACTCGCCACGGTGGCGTTTGAAATCGTCCAGTGCGGAGCGAAGCGTCATCGTCTCGGTGCACGGAGAGGGGCTACAAAAATGTGTTGTAATATTAGTTCACAGATGCTGTCGGAGTCGGAACGAGTAAGGTACCCGGTTTCGTGGGTCCCCGCATGAACGAGCCCGGACCGCCCCGTTTCTGTGCCGTCGGCGAAACCGTCGAACTCGCGCCGCGGGCGCCCGACTCCGAGGCGACGTACGCGTGGACGATCCTCGAGACGCCCGACGGGAGTTCACTCGATCCCCCGTCGGCTCCCGTCTGGCACCTCGAACCCGACGTTCCCGGCGCCTACCGCCTCGAACTCGAGGGACCCGACGGGAGCGACGAGCGGCTGGTTCGCGCGTTTCCCGACCCGCGACGGACGGTCGAACTCGAGGTCGACCGCGACGCGCTCCCCGCCCACGATCCCGAGCAAGTGTCCGTGATGGGGCCGTTCAACGACCAGCTGGTCGGCCGCTGCCGACCGCGACTCGCGGGCGACACCTACGTCTACGAGACCGACCTCCCGCCCGGAACGCACAGCTTCGGGTACGTCGCCGGCGACGACTTCGAGAACGCCGTCTGGGACGAAGTGACGGTGCCGGGTCCCGGCCGGCCGCGGCTCCACCTCGAGGGCTCCCTCGAGGACGGCGAGGTCGTCGTCACCCCCGAGGCGGTTTCGGGTACCGACAGCGAGTACGCCGACGGAGAACTCGAGGTCGAGTACTATCCCCAGGGGTTCTCCGAAACCGCGGTCAGCGCGACAACCGACGGCGGCGCCCGGGTCGATCCCGCGGCAATCGACGGCTCCGGACGGCTGCACGCCGTCGCCGTCGGCGACCGTCACAGCGTCGCCGACTGCCTCGAGATCGCCGTCGAGGACTCGAACGGAGCCGCGAGCGGCGCTGCCGTCACCGTCAGCCGGCCCAACGACCCGCCGGAGTGGGCCGAAAGCGCGGTGGTCTACGAGATCTTCGTCCGGTCGTTCACCGACGACGCCACCTTCGCGTCGTTCGAGCGGCGGGTACCGTACCTCGAGCACCTGGGCGTCGACTGCGTCTGGCTCACGCCGGTGCTGGAGAGCCCGACGGACCACGGTTACCACACGACGGACTACTTCGACACCGCGAGCGACCTCGGCACCCGGGAGGCGTTCGAGTCGTTCGTCGACCGCTGTCACGAGGCCGACATCAGGGTGGTCTTCGATCTGGTGATCAACCACGCCGCCCGCACCCACCACACGTTCGACCTGAGCGCGGCGGACGTGCCGGCCTACCGCGACTGGTACGTCTGGGAGTCGATCGAGGACTCCGGCGTGACGGCGGCGGACCTCGAGGACTCGCCCGGCCGCCAGGCCGACCCCGAGGCGGTCGGACCGCCGGTTCGAACCCGGTCGGACGGGACGACGGAGGTCGCCCAGTACTACTTCAACTGGACCAACATTCCGAACCTGAACTACGACTCGCTCGCGGTGCGTCGGTTCCTGCTCGAGGTGGTCGAGGAATGGGTCGACGTCGTCGACGGCTACCGCTGCGACGTGGCCTGGGGGATCTCCAACGAGTTCTGGATGGAGGTGCGCGACCGCCTCAAGTCACGGGACTCCGAGTTCCTGCTGCTCGACGAGACGATCCCTCGAGATCCCGAGTTCGCACCGCTGCAGTTCGACGTCCACTACGACACCACGCTGTACGGACGTCTCCGGGAGATCGGCAGAGGTGAGCGTCCTGCGGCGGACGTACTCGAGGCCGCGACCGCGCCCGCCCGCGAGGGCTTCCCCGATTCGTCGCTACACATGCGCTACGTCGAGAACCACGACGAGCCCCGCTACCTCGAGGCCTGCGGCCCGGACGCTCTGCGGGCGGCCGCCGCTGCCGTCCTCACGCTGCCGGGCGTGCCGATGATCTACTACGGCCAGGAGCGGGGCGCGACGGGCTACCGCCAGCCGATGCCCTGGGAGGGCGACGGCGAGCTGGCGGCGTTCCACCGACGGCTCGTCGCCGCCCGCCGGGAGAGCGCGGCGCTCAGCCGCGGCGACCTCGCGGACCTCGAGTACGAAACCGACGCCGAGGCGGCGGTCGCGTTCACCCGGCGAACCGACGCGGAGGCGGTCGTCGTCGCGCTCAACTTCGGCGCGGAGCCGGCGACGGTTACGGTGCCGATGGCGCTCGAGTCGACTGATCTCGTCACCGGCGAGACGGTAGTCCTCGAGTCGACCGGGGACGGAACGCGACTCGACGTGGCCGACGTCGCGGTGCTCCCGCTCGCGGAGCCGTCTCCGTAGGGCCACTCGAGCGGGCGTCCCTCCAGTCAGAACACTCATTGCATCCGAAACGAGAGAAAACGCCATGGACGAGGCTACGCTCGCGGACCGGCTCCGACAGCTGGGGCTGTCGGAGAAGGAGATCGACACCTATCTCACGATTCTCGAGCACGGCGAGGCGAAGGCGAGCACGGTCGCCGACGACGCGGGCGTCTCGAAGCGCTACGTCTACAGCGTCAGCGAGAAGCTCGACGAGCGGGGGTTCGTCGACGTGATCGACCACGTCGTGCCGACGACGATCCGGGCGAACCCGCCCGAGGAGGTCGTCGCCAAGCTCACGGACGACCTCCAGAGCCTCGAGCCCGCGCTCACCGACCGCTACGGCAACGTCACCGAACCCGAGCGCGAGTTCGAGGTGATCAAGACCCGGACGACGGTCGTCAAGCGCATCCGGGAGCTGCTCGAGCGGGCGAGCGAGGAGGTCACCCTCTCGGTGCCGGCGTCGCTGCTCGAGGAGATCGAAGCGGACCTGCGGGAGACGGTCGATCGCGGCGTGCTCGTCATCCTGCTGGTCAACGGCGACGAGACGCTGCCCGCCGAGCGGTTCGACGGGATCGCGAGCGTCGTCCGCCTCTGGGGGGAGAACGCGCCGCTGATCGTCACCGCCGACCAGCGATACGGGCTGTTCGCGCCGAACGAGATGCTGGTCCGGACCAACGCCGGCCTCCAGGGGATCGCGATCGCCCAGGCCCAGCTCGTCCCGATCATCGTCGGCTCCTTCTTCGGGAACTACTGGCCGATGGCCGGGCAGGTGTACGTCACCGATCCCGTCGACCTGCCGCAGTCGTACACCGACTTCAGACACGCCGTCCTCCAGGCGACGCTCCACCTCGAGGCGGGAACCGAGGTTCACGTGACGGCGGAGGCCCGGCCGGTTCGCACGGACGACTACGACGCCGTCGAGGGCACCCTCGTCGGGGTTCGCCAGGGGCTGCTCGAGCCGACCCGCGACACCTTCGCCGTCGAGAACGCCCTGATCGTCGAAATCGAGGACGAACAGCGCGTCACTCTCGGCGGAAAGGGGGCGTTCGTCGAGGACTACGAGACCCGGAAGGTGACGCTGGCGGCGGCGTGAATCGAACGGCTTACCCCCGGCGGGCGGATAGCGCCGATCATGGAAGCCGTCGTCGCCGCAACGGACCTCCGCCGGAGCTACGGGGAGACGGTCGCCCTCGACGGCGTCTCGCTGTCGGTCGCCCCCGGAGAGGTGTTCGCGCTCATCGGGCCGAACGGTGCGGGAAAGACCACGCTCGTCCGCGCGCTCACCGGCACCACCGAGCCGGAGTCGGGGACGGCACGCGTCTTCGGTGAGCCGCCCGCGTCCGTCGACCGCGACCGCCTCGGCGTGCTGCCACAGGAGTTCTCGCCGCCCGACCGGCTCACCGCACGCGAGCTCATCGCGTACTACGCCGGCCTCTACGGGACGGCGCGAGAGCCCGACGACGTCCTCGCGGACGTCGGACTCGCCGACGCGGGCGACACCCGGTACGAGAACCTCTCGGGCGGCCAGCAGCGCCGGGTCTGCGTCGGCTCCGCGCTGGTCAACGACCCGGACGTGCTCTTTCTCGACGAGCCGACGACCGGCATCGATCCCGCCGGACGGCGGACCGTCTGGGGGCTCCTCGAGGAGCTCGCAGAGAGCGGTACGACGATCGTCCTCACGACCCACGACATGGCCGAGGCCGACCGGCTCGCCGACCGGGTCGCCCTGCTGGCGGCCGGCCGGCTCGTCGCCGACGGGAGCCCCGACGCGCTGGTCGCCGAACACGGCGGCTCGAGCCGTCTCACCGTCGAAACCGACGTTCCGGCGGCGGCTCGCGACGCGCTCGCCGATCTGGACTACACTCTCGAGACGGACGCCGGTACCGTCGTCGTCGCCGGGATCGAACCCGCGGAGATCGGCGCCGTCGTCGACGCGCTCGAGGCCGGGTCGGTGCCGTACACGGAATTGACGTGGACCGAACCCGACCTCGAGGACGTCTACCTCGCGCTCGCCGACGGCGCCGAGCGAGAACGGACGGGCGGGCCGCTCGAGCCGTCGCCGGCGAGCGGCGTCCCCGGAGGTGCCGAATGAGCCGGCTCGGCCGGGTTCGAGCGGAGGTCGGCGCCGACTGGCGCTCGTTCGCCCGCCGCCGGACGGCGGTCTTTTTCACCTTCTTCTTCCCGGTGATCCTGATCGTCATCTTCGGCGCGCTCGTCAGCACCGACCCCGGCGGCGGCGGTCTGTTCGCCGAGCCGCCGGCGTTCTACGTCCCCGGCTACCTCGCCGTCGTCGTCCTCTTCACGCCGCTGTCCCGCCTCGGCAGCGAGGTCGCCCGCCACCGCGAGGGGAACCGCTTCGAGAAGCTCGCGACGACGCCGCTCTCGCGGACCGAGTGGCTGCTCGCCCAGACGGTCGTCAACGCCGCGATCATCGGGCTGGCGAGCCTGCTGATCCTCGCGCTCGTGGTGGCCCTGACGGGCGCGGAGATCGTCTTCTCCCCGCTGCTCGTTCCGTACGTCCTCGTCGGCGTCGTCTGTTTCTGTGGTATCGGCGCGATGCTCGGCAGCTACAGCGACTCCCAGGACGGCGCCGTCGCCGCGAGCAACGCCATCGGACTGCCGCTGCTGTTCCTCTCGGAGACCTTCGTCGCCCTCGAGCAGCTCCCCGACTGGTTTACGCCGCTGGTGAACCTCTCGCCGCTCACGTACTTCGCCCGCGGGGTCCGTGCGGCGACGATGCCCGACGCCCAGGTTCCCGCAGTGGGGGGCGTCGATCCGATGGTTGCGAACCTCGCGGTGCTCACCCTCCTCGCCGCGGTCGCCTTCGCCCTCGGCGCGCGGTCGATCCCGCGAACCGACTGACGCCTCCCGCCCGCCGGTCGTCTCGCTCTCCCACCGTCAGTTCGGCGGATGACTGGAACGAGAACGTTTTTATCCCGGACTTTCGAAACCGGGGCAATGACCAATACCTTCACCCACGACACTCTCTACGAACTCTCCGAGGAGCTCCAGCAGCTGCTCGGGGACGACCTCCGCGGTATTCTCTTCGGCGACTTTCTCGAGGGCGACTACAGCGTGATCTACCTCCACGACGAGGTCACGACGAGCCTCGACCCCGGCCAGATCCAGGAGCTGTCGACGACGCTGATCAACGAACAGATCGACGCCCACGGGACGGAGTCGCTCGAACACATCGTCGGCGAGCTGACGACCACCGTCCGCTGTTTCGAGGCGACCACACAGATCCTGGCGTGGGATCCCCGCGAGGAGACCGGCGTGTTCGTCGGGATGGAACCGGACGCGGGACACATCTCGCCCGTTATCGAGACGCTTCGAGCCTACGAGCTCGCCTGAACCCCGACCGGGTGGGGCCACCCCGATCACCGTCATCGCTTCCCGCCGGCGGTACCCCTTCAGCCGGCGTCCCGGATCAGCTCCGGTACTGCAAGTGGATCTGGAGCAGCCAGCCCGCCCGGGAGTCCCAGTGGAGCGAGCGGCTGGCAGGATCGGTCCGCGACCAGCTTCACGAGTCCGGCCCGCGCCGGTAGCCGGAGCGGCCACAGCGGGACGGGTCGGTGTCGCCGCGTAGCACGGGCCACTCGCGACCGCGGGTTTCTCGAGGCTACAGCACGGGAAGCACCAGCGACTGGAACTCGTACTCGTAGATGTGGTTGAGCATCAGGTAGGTGACGACCCCGAGCACCAGGCTCAGAATCCAGGAGGCGGCGGCGATCCGCCCGATCCGGGCGTGGGCGGTGGTACGGAGCTCCGACGGCGTGTGCGTGAGACCGAGGATCAGCGCGTACAGCACCACGGGAACGGCGACGATCGAGAGTACGATGTGGATCGCGAGCATGGCGATGTAAGCGTACCAGACGCCGGTCGAGACGCCGACGATCACCTTCTCGCCGCCGCCGCCGACCCGGAGGAGGTAGACGACCAGGAACAGCAGAATCAGCGAGAACGCGCCGATCATCGCCCACCGGTGGCGTTCGACCGCGCCGGCGCGGATCCAGTACCAGCCACAGACGAGCAGTACCGTCGTCGCCGCGTTTATCAGCGCGATCGCGTGAGTCAGGTAGTTCACCTGCGCGTTCGTGAGGTCCGGGTAGATCGGAAGATCGAGGAGAAACGTTCCGATGACGAGTGCGTACCCGACGACGGTCAGGAAGACCGTGACGGCGATCGGGTTCTCCCGCAGCTGTCGTCGCGCGCTCGCGGTTGCCATTACCGCAGGCTTAGGAGAGGTCCCGTATCTGTGTTCCCCTTCGGTATCAGCCGGCGGCGAGTCGTCACTCGAGGGAGACGGCGCCGGTGTCGTCGACCGTCACGTCGTACCCGCAGTAGCGAAACGTCACCGTCCCGCCTCTCCTCGCCGCGCCGGTTCGCGTCGGCTCGAACAGCGTGTCGAGCGCGTGTGGATCGATCGCCGCGTGCAACGGTTCGTACTCCGGCGGCGTGAGGTCCTCCGGCCAGACCCCCTCGGCGTCGGCGACCGCTTCGATCACCCGGTGGCTCGGTCCCGCTCGAGAAGAGACGTCGATACGATCTCCCCTGTGTCCCATCGTGTGATCGGTTACTACCACGGGGAAATAGGTCTGTCCTTCTGTAACTCGATCGGGCTGTCACCCCGGTCCAACGTCGATGCGGGGAGTCCGGCGTCAGTGCGGGGACAATGAGTGCAATTAAGAGCGCGGCCCGAGAACGCCGCCACATGGCTGCACCAACGGAAACGACGACCGACCGGGGTGTCGGACTCGCACTGCTGCTCGGAACGCTCACGGTGCTCGGCGCCCTGCTGATGTTCACCGGGGCCCCCGACATCGGGGCCGCATGGGGCTTCGCCGGCGCGGTCACGTTCGGCGTGCTCGCGGTCGTCGGGATTCACCTCGACTGGGACTGACCGCGCGACCCGGCGGGGGACTCTCCGCCTCGCGCGGCGAAACGGCTACGAACAGTTAAGACCACAGACACCCTATATTGGCTACGGACGATGACGGACTACTCCGACGAAGAGCAGCGCATCATCTCGTACCTCCGAGAGAGCGCAACCCGAGGAGAGCAGTACTTCCGGGCGAAAAACATCGCGAAAGCGATCGGGCTCTCCTCGAAGCAGGTCGGCGCGCGCCTCCCTCACCTCGCCGAGAAAACCGACGAGATCGACATCGAGAAGTGGGGTCGCGCGCGGTCGACCACCTGGAAAGTCACGATCAGCTAGCCCCACGGGTGGCCGATTTCACCGTCTTTTTACCACCGCGTCCCGCAGACGGAGGTATGACTGTGCGGGTCGAGCGGTCGTTCGAGTTGTCGGCGCCACCGGAGCGAGTCTGGTCGTTCATCGCGGAGCCCGAAAACCGGGCGCGAGCGATCAGCGTCGTCTCGGACTTTACGATCGACGACCCCGAGGGCCGCCACGCGACGTGGCACGTCGAGTTGCCGATCCCGTTCGTCAGCAAGACCGTTCCGGTCGACACCGAGGACGTGATCCGGCGTCCGCCGGAGTACGTCAAGTTCGTCGGCCGCTCGAAGGCGATGACCGTCACCGGCGAACACGAGGTCGTCGAGACCGAGAGTGGCAGCCGCCTCGAGAACCGCTTCGTCGTCGACGGGCGCGTCCCCGGCGTCGAGAAGTTCTTCAAGCGGAACCTCGACGGCGAACTCGAGAACCTGCGACGGGCGCTCGAGGCCGACATCCGTTCTGACTCCTGAGAGGGATCGGTACCACGCTCCCCACGAGAGCCGGCGCGTTCCGGGCGGCCGAGGAAAACCTACAACCCGTTCGCCCACGCAGTGGGGGTAATGACGACCGACACCACGACGCTCGCGCTCGCCCAGCTGCGAGTCGAACCGGGCGACGTCGAGGGGAACCTCGAGCGCGCCCTCGAGGCGATCTCGCGGGCGGCCGACGCCGGCGCGGACCTCCTCGCGCTGCCGGAGCTGTTCACGGTCGGCTACTTCGAGTTCGACCTGTACGACGAGCACGCCGAGGCGCTCGAGGGCGAGACGCTCACGCGGCTGGCGGACGCGGCGGCCGACCGCGGTATCGCCGTGCTCGCGGGCACCGTCGTCGAGGACCTCGCCGCGACCGAGGCCGTCGAGACGCCCGCCGACGAGGGGTACGCGAACACGGCCGTCCTGTTCGACGCGGACGGGGAGCGCCGACTGGTCTACCGCAAACACCACCTCTTCGGCTACGACTCCGCGGAGACCGAACTGCTGGTCCCGGGAGAGCGCGTCGACGTCGCCGACGTTTGCGGGTTCACCGTCGGCGTCACGACCTGTTACGACCTGCGGTTTCCCGAACTCTATCGCGACCTGGTCGACGCGGGCGCCGACCTCCTCCTCGTGCCGAGCGCGTGGCCGTACCCCCGGATCGAACACTGGGAGACGCTCTCTCGAGCGCGCGCCGTCGAGAACCAGTGTTATGTCGCGACGATAAACGGCGCCGGCAGCTTCGAGAACGCCACCCTGCTCGGCCGATCCACGGTGTACGACCCCTGGGGGACGGTGCTCGCCTCGAGTGGCGACGAGCCGACGCTGGTCTCGGCGGAGGTCGACCCCGAGCGGGTCGCTCGCGTCCGCGAAGAGTTCCCCGCGCTGGCCGACCGTCGGCGACGGTGAGCAACCCGCTGGCTTTTTACGTGCGCCGACGAATGGTTCGATGCCGGTCGAAGGCGCTTTTCACGTCGACGCCGGCACTGCGCGTCGCTCGGCCCGCGCTATACTCGTTCCCGGGAAACGAGTCTCCGCACTCCTCGGCTCCCACCTTTCGCCCTATCGTCTTTCGAGCCGCCGACAGCGCCGCGAGCGGCCTCGACGGATCGTTGTACCGTGTCCGCGGTGATCGCTCGGTCCGGACGACGACAGCGGTACAGAAGTATACCGGACCGTATCACCCTCCGCCACTCTCGAGACGGGATAGGGGCCGACCCGGGACGCCGGTTACGAGATTTCGACGGTCGCCTCGCCGCCCCGGCTCTCCGTGACGTACACCACGCCCGGCGGGTCGCCGTCGATGGTCACGACGATCCGATAGGGAACCTCCTGGTCGACGTCCTCACACTCGTCGCTTCCGTCGTGCGTTCGCGAGAGTCGGACCCGGAGCGTGTCGTCCGTCGGATCGTACGTCGGCTCGGGAAACTCCGCGTCGTAGCAGCTGTTGCCGATCGAGTACCGCCCTTGCACCCGGATCTCCCCGTCGCCTCTGTCGTAACTGACCGTCGGATCGTCTTCGACCGACCGGTCGACGTCGGCGTCGGATTCGACCGCGACGTCGACGATTTCGGTGGACCGCTCCTCGGACTGTGAGAGGAGTGCGGACTCCTCGACGCAGCCGGCCAGCCCCACCGCGGCCCCGCCGGCACCTGCCATCAGGGCGCGCCTCGTCAGCTCCATACTCGAGCGTTCGGGAGGTAGTGTAAATCTTTTCTGTTATCAACAGTCAGTTCGACGTCGCTCCTGTCGATTGGCTGAGATTCGGTCCGGTGCTAACGCGACGCTCGCGTTCGGGCTGCTTTCGCGTCTCGTCGACGACGAGCGGTGATCGACGCGTCGTGGCTTCGGCGACGGCAGCGAGCGTTCGGTCGACTCGGGAAGCACCGCCGCTCGGGCGGACGAAAACGGTGAAAACCGGTTCGACTCGATCAGTCGTCGCTCGTCTTGATGTCCGCGGAGAGCCCCTGTGCCATCTCGATCTCCTCGGAGTTGTTGAGCGTCCAGGCGGTGCGCTCGGTGACGGCCTCGATGGCCTCGCGGGCGCTCGGGTAGCCGTTACCGGACTTCTTCACGCCGCCGAAGGGCAACTGGACCTCCGCGCCGATACACGGCAGGTTGCCGTAGGCCAGGCCGATCTCGGCGTTGTCCCGGAAGTAGTTGATCTGGCGGTAGTCCTCGGAGATGACCGCCCCCGCCAGCCCGTAGGGGGTATCGTTGTGGATCTCGACGGCCTCCTCGATGTCGCCGGAGTACTCGAGCAGGGCGACGTGGGGACCGAAACACTCCTCTTTCAGACAGCGCAGGTCGGTGTCGTACTCGATCTCGTAGACGAACGGGCCGACCCAGTTGCCGTCCTCGTGGCCCTCCGGAATTTCGTCGTCTGAGAGTTCGAAGCGGTCGACGAGTACGTCTGCACCCTCCTTCTCGGCGAGTTCGTTGTGCTTTTTGATCTTCTCGACGTGCTCGGGCTCGATGGCGGGACCCATGAACGTGTCCGACTCGAGGGGGTCACCCACCGAAACGTTCTCCGCGGTCTCGACGTAGCGCTCTTTGAACTCGTCGTAGACGTCCTCGTGGACGATCAGGCGCTCGCTCGAGACGCAGCGCTGGCCGGTCGTCTTGAAACTCGACATGATCGCCGAGTGGACGGCCGTATCCAGGTCTGCCTCCTCGGTGACGATAATGCCGTTCTTGCCGCCCATCTCACACGCGGCGAGCTTGCCGGGTTCGCCGCCGACCTTGCCGGCGATCTCGTGGCCGACCTCCGCCGACCCCGTGAAGAGAACGGTGTCGACGCGGGAGTCGTCGACGATCGACGCGCCGGCGTCGCCGAAGCCCTGGACCATGTTGAAGACGCCGTCGGGGACGCCGGCGTCCTCGAGCATCTCGGCGATGATCTGGCCGCACCACGGCGTCTGCTCGGCGGGCTTCCAGACGACGGTGTTGCCCTCGACCAGCGCGATCGCCATGTGCCAAAACGGGATGGCGACCGGGAAGTTCCACGGGGTGATACAGCCGATGACGCCGCGGGGCTTGCGGCGCATGTAAGCGTCCTTGCTGCCGACTTCGCTCGGCACGACGTCGCCGTGGGGGTGGCGGGCGTTGCCCGCGGCCCACTCGACCATGTGGTAGGCCTCGACGACGTCGGCCCGGCCCTCGCTGATCTCCTTGCCACACTCCTTGGTGACGATTTCGGCGAGTTCGTCGGTTCGCTCGCGCATCTCGTGGTAGATGTCCCAGAGGTACTCCGCGCGGTCGATGTACGAGAGGTTTCGCCACTCGTCGAACGACGATTCGGCCGCCTCGAGGGCGGCGTCGACGTCGCTTTCGGTACCCCGGTTGAACGTCGCGAGCGAGTCGCCGGTCGCCGGGTTCTGGCTGTCGAACGTCTCGCTCCCGTCGCCGTCGGTCCACTCGCCGCCGATGTAGTGGCCGTAGACCTGCTCGGATGCTTGCTGGCTCATACTCGGCAATATTTTGCCGAGCGTGGTGAAAAAGCCTGCTACTCGAGTGGCTTCCCTCCGCCTGCGAGAGTCATCGACCGAGGTCGGCGATCTTCTCGACCTCGCTGCGAAGCGCCGTCGAGTCGAACTCGTGGTCCGGGCGGAGTCGGACGAAGTCGAGGAACTCCCGCGCCGAGAGCAGACCCGCGGCGTCGTAGACGCCGGCGGCGATGCGAACCGTCTCGCGGGCACCGAGGCGCGGCTCGAGGACGGCCATCGCACACGCGAGATCGTACGCCGTCGTCTCGGGCACCCGGTCCGCGTGGACGCTCGTCGCGTCGATGAAGTAGATCTCGCCGTCGCAGACGAGGATGTTCTCGGCGCGCAGGTCGCCGTGGGCGAGCCTGTGGGCGTGCAGCGTCGCCAACATCTCGAACAGTTCGGGCGCCCGGGCGGCGACTTCCCGGTCGGAGAGGTCCTCGAACGTCCGGAAGTCGGGCAGGTACTCGAGAACGAGCACGCCGAGGCCGTTGACCTCGAACGCCTCGAGCGGCCGGGGTGCGTTGAGGCCGATCTCGCGCATCTTTCGGGTCGCTTCGTACTCGTGTTCGACCATCTGGAGGGGCGTATCGAAGCGGTCGAAAAAGCCCTCGGTTCCCGAGGAGAAGGCGCCGACGTTCCGTCCCGTCGTCAGCAGGGCGTGGACGAGGGCGTTCTGGCGCGTGACGATCTTGACGAACCACTCGTCGTCGATCACGCAGGGCGTCGACAGCCAGTTGTCCGCCTCGAGGAACTCCACGCGAACGACCTCGCGGTCGTACCGTTCCGCCAGCGTCCGCACCACGCGCTCGATGCGGCTCCACTCGACGGTCCCGCGTGCGAGCTGGCGGATGTCCATACGTCGGACAACGATCACTCGGCATTAAAGGATTCCCGAACCGGAATCGACAAGGGCTGTCTCGAACGGAATAACAGTATCATTTTCTCTGTGGGGAACATATCCTCGAGCGATAATGTACGCCGTCGACGATCTGAGTGACGCGATCGACGTAACGAGGGAGTTTCTGACGCCGATACGGGCGGGAACGTGGCTCAAGCTGGCGCTGATCGTGCTGTTCATCAGCGGAGCCGGATTCAATCCCGGTTTCTCGGGCGGCGACCCCGGTGCGGTTTCGGACGATCCGACTGCGGACACGCCAGTCGAGACCCCTGAACTCACCGACGACCTGCTCGTCTTGCTGGTGGTCATCGCCGTCCTCGCGTTCCTCGTCTGGCTGGCCTGGAACGTTCTCGCGGCGCTGATGGAGTTCGTCTTCATCGAGTCACTCCGCGCCGAGGAAGTCCGGATCAGACGCTACGGCGGCCGAAACCTCTGGCGGGCGCTTCACCTGTTTCTCTTCCGAATCGCCCTCGGAATCGCGGCGCTCGCGGCGATCGCGGTTCCGGCCGGCCTCGCGTTCCTGCTCGCCGGCGGCCTCGAGGAACTCACCATCGCGGTGGTGCTGTCGGTCGCTTTCATCGCCCTCGTCGTCGGGTTCCTGTACGTCGTCGCGAGCCGGTTTACGACCGTGTTCGTGACGGCCGTGATGCTCACAGAAGAGCGCGGAATCGTCAGCGCCTGGCGCCGGTTCTGGCCGACGATGACCGCCAACTGGAAGGAGTACCTCGTCTACCTCGTGTTGATCTGGATCGTCCAGTTCGCGGTCGGCATCGGGGTGTTCTTCCTGCTGGCGATCGTCGGAATCGTTCTCGCCTTGCTGTTCGGTGTTCCGGCCCTCGCGCTGATCCTGCTGGCCGGCGACGTCGGGGTGATCATCGGCGCGCTGGTCGCGGTCCTCGGCGTGCTGACGTTCATCCTCCTGGCGCTCCTGATCGACGTGCCCGTCGAATCCTACTACCGGTACTACGCGCTGTTGGTCCTCGGCGATACGGACGCCGACCTCGACCTGATCGCCGACCAGCGCGCCCGGGTCCGCGGCGACGGCGGCACCGACGACTCCGACGCCGGGGGGTACTGGGACCGCGACGACCGATCGGGTGCGGAGTCGTCCGAAGCGGACCCGTGGGACGACGTCGACGGTTGGGAGCGCTCGAGCGACTGGGACGACCCGGACGGCCGCGACGACGAGAGCAGTTGGGACGACCGCGACGGTGGAAGTCGCTGGGACGACGACCGCGACGATACCCGGTAGGCGCCAGTAACGCGGGCTCCGACGTCTGTCCACAGCCCTTCGGTGCGTTTATTTCTCGGGTCGGCAAGTATTGCGCATGGACTTCGACCTGCCCGACGAGCACCGGATGATCCGGGACACCGTCAGGGAGTTCTGTGAGGAGGAGATCGAGCCGATCGCCCAGGAGATCGAGGACGAACACCGCTTCCCCGCGGAGGTGTTCGACCAGCTCGCCGCCCTCGATATGATGGGCGTCCCCATCTCCGAGGAGTACGGGGGGCTCGGCGGCGACACCCTCATGTACGCCGTCGTCGCCGAGGAGCTCGGACGGGTGTCGGGGTCGATCGCGCTTTCCTACGTCGCCCACACGTCGCTCGCGTCGAAGCCGCTCGAGCTGTTCGGCACCGAGGCCCAGAAGGAGCAGTGGCTCCGCCCGCTCGCGGAGGGAGAGTACCTCGGCGGCTGGGCGCTCACCGAACCCGGCAGCGGCTCGGACGCCTCCGACATGGACACCACGGCCGAGACGGACGGCGACGAGTACGTGCTGAACGGGACGAAGCAGTTCATCACGAACGCCTCCGAGGCCGGCTCCGTGCTCGTCAAGGCCGTCACCGATCCGGGCGCCGGCTACGACGGCATCTCGACGTTCATCGTCGACCCGCGCGAGGACGACGGCTTCGAGGTCACCACGATCTGGGAGAAGATGGGGCTGAACGCCTCGCCGACCTGTGAAATCTCGCTCGACGACGTTCGGGTTCCCGAGGACCGACTGCTCGGCGAGGAGGGCGAGGGCTGGGAGCAGACGAAGAAAACGCTCGACGGCGGTCGGATCTCGATCGCGGCCATCTCGACGGGACTCGCCCAGGGCGCCTACGAGCACGCGAAGGTCTACAGCAAGGAGCGCGAGCAGTTCGGCCAGCCGATCTCGAAGTTCGACGCGATCCGCGACAAGATCGTCACCATGCACCGAAAGACCGAGCGGGCCCGCCTGCTCACGCACAAAGCCGCGGTCAGGTACGACGAGGGCGAACCGGTCGGTCGGGAGTCCGCGCTGGCGAAACTCGACGCCAGCGAGGCCGCCCGCGAGGTCGCCGAGGACGCCGTGCAGGTTCTCGGCGGCTACGGCTACACCACCGACTTCGCCCCCCAGCGGTTCTACCGCGACGCCAAACTGATGGAGATCGGCGAGGGAACGAGCGAGATCCAGCACCTCGTCATCGGCCGCGAACTCGGGCTGTAATGAACGTTCCACTCATCGTCGGCGTCGCACTGATCGTCGTCGGCCTCGTGGGCGTTCGCTACGCGCCGCGGGTCGTCGCCGCCCAGCACAGCCAGCGGATGGCGCCGTACGAGGACGCCGCGGAGATCGACGACGACGACCGGGTGCAGGTGACGCGGGGCGTCGGCGTCCTGTGTACCATCGTCGGGTTCGCCCTCGTCGTGTACGGGATCAGCTGAGAGCGGCTACTTTCGCCGCCACTGGAGCAGCGACACCGTCAGCGACAGCGACGACTCGGGGCGACGGGTCGCGTGGCGGCGGTACGACCGCGTCAGCTGCAACACGGTGACGTAGCCGATCGCCGCGAGCGCGAGCGCAACGAGGAGGTTGCCGACCAGCAGGAGCTGGACCACCGTCAGCGCGGAGTCGACGAGCGGACGGCCGACGAGAAACAGCGGCTCGGAGCCGACGAGAGCGGCGCCGAGCTGGTAGCTCACGACGTACACCGCCGGTTTGACGATCGGGTTGAGGACGACGACCGACGCGAACATCGCGGTCTTGCTCACCCAGGACCACCAGTACGCGAGCAGGAAGAACAGGCCGATGCCGAGCCCGCCGGTCGGCATCGCCGTCACGAAGATCCCGATCGCAAAGCTCGCGGCCACCTCGTGGGGCGTGTGTCGCTCCTCGAAGGCGGCCGTCAACTCGCGACGGACTCGAGCACGATAGAGAGAGAGACGGTCACGGAACATCACAAGTCGTCGATAGCCGAATGTCCACCGAACGGCAAAAACCTATCGACAGCTGTGAACACCTGTCACGACGCCGACGGGCCGTCGCTGCGACGGGGCGTGCGGCGCTCAGGGGAACGTTCCCGCGTCCTCGAAGGCGTCGACGACCCGCTGGATCGCGACGACGTACGCCGCCGTTCGGAAGCTCTCGAGGTCGTACTCCTCGTAGGTGTCGGTCAGCGCGTCGAAGGCGTCGACGATGATCTCCTCGAGTTCCTCGTTGACGCGCTCTTCGGTCCAGTAGAAGCGCTGGCGGTTCTGGACCCACTCGAAGTAGCTCACGGTGACGCCGCCGGCGTTGGCGAGGATGTCGGGGAAGACGTGGACGCCGCGGTCGGTGAGCACCGCGTCCGCACCGGGCGTGAGCGGCCCGTTGGCGGCCTCGACGATCACGTCGGCGTCGACGTCTTCGGCCAGCTCGCGGTCGATCGCGTTCTCGAGGGCCGCCGGCACCAGCAGGTCGACGTCGAGGGTGAGCAGGTCGTCGTTCGAGAACTCCTCTGCGGCCCCGTCGTACCCCGACACCGTGCCGGTTTCGTTCTTGAACGAGCGAACCGAACGGGCGTCGAGGCCGTCCTCGTTGTAGATCGCCCCCGATGAGTCGGAGACGGCGACGATGGTCGCGCCGATCCCCTCGAGCAGATCCGCGGCGATCCAGCCGGCGTTGCCGTACCCCTGGACGGCGACGGAGGCGCCCTTCATCTCGATGTCGAGGTAGTCGAACGCCTCGCGGGCGACCAGCATCGTCGACCGACCCGTCGCCTCGACGCGCCCGGCGCTCCCCCCGGAGTCGGGTGCCTTCCCGGTGACGACTCCCGGCGCGGTGGTGTTCTCGAGGGTCTCGTAGGTGTCTTTGATCCAGTTCATCTCGCGCTGGCCGGTGTTGACGTCCGGGGCGGGAACGTCCCGGTCGACGCCGATCAGCGGCCGCAACTCGGTCGCGAACGCCCGCGTCACCCGCTCGAGTTCGGCCTCGGAGTACTCTCTGGGATCGATGATGATTCCCCCCTTGCCGCCCCCGTACGGAATGTCGACGACCGCACACTTGTACACCATCCAGCCCGAGAGCGCCTTCACCTCATCGCGGGAGACGTTCGGGTGATAGCGGATCCCCCCCTTGTAGGGACCGCGGTCGCCGTTGAACTGCGATCGAAAGGCCGTGAATCGCCGGAGAGAGCCGTCGTCGAGTTCGACGGAGAGATTGGTCTCGAGTACGCGCTCGGGGTGCTTGAGCCGTTCGAGGACGTCGTCGTCGACCTCGAGATGGGCGGCAGCGTCGTCGATCTGCGACTGCAGACTTTCGAACGGATTTGCATCCTCGGACATTACGCCCCTTTTGCTCGGTAGGGAGGATAAGCATGGCGAATAGTATCATGGTTACCGATACCGCGCGAGTACGGCGCTCTGTCGGTCAGTCGCGGTCGTCGTCGGCCGTCCGCTCGAGGATGCGCTCGGCCTGGGCGATCAGGGGCGCGTCGATCATCTCACCGTCGATCTCGAAAACGCCGCGGTCGTCGGCGTCGGCCTCGCGCTTGCCCTCGAGCACGGCCTCGGCCCACTCCACCTCCGCGGGGTCGGGGGTGAACGCGTCGTTGATCGGCGCCACCTGGGCCGGGTGGATCGCCATCTTGCCGTCGTAGCCGAGCTGGACCGCGAACGCGGCCTCCTCGCCGAGACCCGCCTCGTCGCCGAAGTCGGTGTAGACGGTGTCGATCGCGTCACAGCCGCTCGCAGCGGCGGCGATCACGACCCGCTGGCGAGCGTAGAGCACTTCAGTCCCCTCGTCGGTCCGGGCCGCGCCGATGTCGGCCGCGAGGTCCTCGGCGCCGAACACCAGCGCGTCGGTCGCGGCGACCTCGGCGATCTCCGAAGCCGCGAGCACGCCGCGGGCGCTCTCGATCAGCGCCAACACCGGTGCCGACGCGTCGTACTCCCCGAGTTTCCCGACCAGCGACTCGACGTCGCGGCCGGACTCCGCTTTCGGGAGCATGAGGGCGTCGAGGCGAAGCGACTCCCCGGAGCCGAGGAGGATCTCGAGGTCGTCGGCCGTTCCCCGGCCGATCGGGTTCACCCGGACGCAGACCTCGCAGTCGGGATCGAACGCGGGGTCCGACAGCACCTCGCGGACGGTCTCTCGCGCCTCGTCCTTGCGGGACGGGGAGACGGCGTCCTCGAGGTCGAAAATGACGACGTCCGCGCCCGTCTCCGGCGCCTTTCGGAGCATCGATCCCCGGTCGCCCGGCGTGAACAGCAGACTTCTGCGAGCCATACCTGCGGACTCGTGGGGCAGGCGTTTGAACGCTTGGGAACCGGCTGCGTTACGGCCAGAGGCCGCGCGCTTCGTGGGCCTCCGCGATCCGCCTGAGCGCGACGACGTACGCCGCGTCCCGCCAGCTGATGTCGCGGGCCTCCTGTTCGGTGCAGATCGCCTCCCAGGCGCCGAGCATCTCCGTCTCGAGTTCGTCGTTGACCCGCTCGAGCGACCACGCGCGGCGGTTGATGTCCTGAAGCCACTCGAAGTAGCTCACGGTGACGCCCCCGGCGTTGGCGAGGAAGTCGGGGATCACGGGGATCCCGCGCTCCTCGAAGATCTGGTCGGCCGTCGACGTCGTCGGGCCGTTCGCCCCCTCGATGATCATGTCCGCCTGCACGTCGTGGGCGTTCTCGGCCGTGAGGACGTTTCCGATCGCGGCCGGAATGAGGATGTCGACGTCGAGTTCGAGGAGGTCGTCGTTCGAGAGCGTCTCCGGGGCGTCGTACCCCGACACCATGCCGGGGGTCTCGTCGTGGTCCTCGACGTCGTTCGTGTCGAGCCCGTGGGGGTCGTAGATCGCGCCGTCGACGTCACTGACGGCGACGACGGTCGCCCCGAGATCGTCGAGGTAGCGGGCGGCGTTGGCGCCGACGCTGCCGAAGCCCTGCACCGCGACGGTCGTCTCCTCGACCGCCCAGCCGTAGTAGTCGATTGCCTCGCGGGCGATGATCCCGACGCTGCGGCCGGGGGCCTCCTCGCGGCCGTAGGAGCCGCCGATGACCGGCGGCTTGCCGGTGACGATGCCGGGCTGGGTTTCGCCTTCCTGCATCGAGTAGGCGTCCATGAACCACGCCATCGTCTGCGGATCGGTCCCCATGTCCGGGGCGGGGATGTCCGTCATCGGCCCGATCACCGGACGGAGCTCCTGTGCGAACCGGCGGGTCAGTCGCTCTTTCTCACCCTTGCTCAGCTCCTTCGGGTCGACGACGACGCCGCCTTTCCCCCCGCCAAAGGGGATGCCCATGACGGCGCACTTCCAGGTCATCCACATCGAGAGCCCCACGCACTCCTCCTCGGAGACGTCGGGGTGATACCGGATTCCGCCCTTGTAGGGGCCGCGCACGTTGTCGTGGTGGGCCCGGTAGCCGGTGAACACCTCTGTCGTTCCGTCGTCGCGCTCGAGCGGGATCGTGACCTTGTAGACGGAGGTCGCCTGGCGGAGCCGCTCGATCACGCCGTCGCTGACGTCGAGGTGGGTCGCCGCGTGCTCGAGCTGCCTGCGGGCGGTTTCGACGGCGGTCTCTGCTTCCGGTTCGTCCTCGGTTGTGGATTCAGCGCTAGCCATAGTCGGGGTCTGAGGTGGAGCTGCGTTCCGCGGTCCCGGGCGTCCTCGCGCGGCCCGGCCGGCGTGGCCGACGGCGTGCGCGCGGGTTCCAGGCGCGTCAGCGCATTCGGTGGGCGTTGCCCACCCGTACTCTTAACGCTTGCTACTGGCCCGCGGTTCGTGCAAAACTTGCACCCGACGCAACCGCGAGACGGGCGAACCGGTCGGGTTTTTGCGGGCGGCCCTCGACTGCGAAACCATGACGGGTCTGTACTACGAGGAGTTCGAGATCGGGCGGACGATCGAACACGAGCGCCGCCGCACGGTCTCAGAGAGCGACAACCAGCGCTTCTGCGATATGACGATGAACCAGCAGCCGCTGCACCTCGACGCGGAGTTCGCCGGGGACACCCAGTTCGGCGAGCGACTCGTCAACGGCATCTACACGATGGCGCTCGCGGTCGGCATCTCGATTCCGGAGACGACCGACGGCACCATCGTCGCCAATCTCTCCTATGACGAGGTCGAACACCCGAAGCCGGTGTTTCACGGCGATACGATCCGCGTCCAGTCGACGGTGACCGACAAGCGCGAGACCAGCGACGGCGAGCGCGGAATCGTCACGATGGCCGTCGAGGTCTTCAACCAGGACGACGAGCTGGTCTGTTCGTTCGAGCGAACCGTCCTCTCGCTGAAACGCGAACACGCCGAGAACGCCTGAGACGCCCTACCGTGTCGGTCTCAAACGATATCGGGCGTCAGCGGATACGTCCAGGCCTCGCCGTCGTTGGCTTTGACCGCCGCGATGATACAGAAGACGATGTCGAGCAGCGGGACGAGCATCAGGAAGACGATGCCAATCAGGAGGAACAACAGCACGAACGAGACGAGCATGTAGATCGTAAACATGATCTGCCAGTTCAGCGCGTTCCGGGCGTTCTGCTCGACGAACTCGTCGTCCGTCGCGACGAGAACGACCAGCGGGCCGATCACCCACGTGAGCAGGGCCAGAACGTGAGTGACCGCCGCGAACGTCCGGTCGCCGTCGGGCGTCGCCCGTCCGCCGGTCTCGCTTTGCTGACTCGAGGCGTCGTCCCATCGACCCGGGTCGTCGTCCCACCGATCCGCGGGGTCGTCGCGTTCCCCCCATCGGTCGGAGCCCTCGTCGGTGAACGCCGTTACTTTCGCTCCGCAGGAGCCGCAGTACCTGTCGCCGGGATCCAGTTCGGCGCCGCAGTCCGAACAGTACGTTTCGTCCATACTGCCGATGAACGCCCCGGGGTTGTAAATGATGCTGACGACGAACGTCCCCGCCGACACGCTTTGACACACCCACGGCAGAGATTTTATACCGGCGTCCGTCGCTCGAGCCGTGAGCCATCTCTTCCCCGAGACGATCGAAACCGATCGGCTGCGACTCGAACTCGCCACGCCGGAGACGGTCGATCTCTTCGCGTTCTACGAGATCTGCTCGAGCGACCCCGACCTCGAGGAGGTCACCCGCTACCTGACGTGGGACCCCCACGAGACGCCGAAGGAGACCCTCGAGTTTCTAGAATTGGTCGGCAAACAGTACGACGAGAACGAGGGCGCCTCGTACCTGCTCTTCCCCCGCGACGGCGAGAACGGCGCCGGAAAAATCGCCGGCGGCTGCGGATTCGACGTCGACTGGGAGAAACGAACCATGACCCTCGGCATGTGGCTCCGCAAGCGCTTCTGGGGGCAGGGCTACTCCGGCGAACGCGCCGCGGCGTTCTTCGAACTCGCGTTCGAGCGCCTTGACCTCGATCTGGTCGCGGTCACCGCTCACGTGGACAACGAGAACTCGAACCGGGCGATCGAACGCTACGTCGAGGCCCACGGCGGCGGCCGCGACGGCCTGCTCCGCAACTGGGAGATTCACGGCGGCGAACCGGTCGATTGCTACCGATACAGTGTCAGCCGCGAGGAGTGGCTGGAGTGCGAGCCCGCCGCGGACGTGCCGTTCCGGGATCGACCGTGACCGCGCTGTTTCCGGAGCGGATCGAAACCGATCGGCTCGCCCTCGAGCACCTTTCGACGGCGACGGTCGACCCGCTCGCGTACTACGAGATCTGCTCGAGCGATCCGGGAATCGAGGCGGCGACCGCGTACACGCCCTGGGACCCCCACGCGACGCCGAGCGAAACGCTCGAATTTCTCGAGTCGCGCGAAGCGGCCTGGGAGAACGGAGCGTCCGCTGACTACGCGCTCCGGCCAGCGCCCGGCGAGGACGGGGCCGGCGAGATCGCGGGGGCGTGCGGGCTGGGGATCGACTGGGAACGCCGGACCGGCGAGCTGGGGATCTGGCTCCGCAAGCGCTACTGGGGACGCGGCTACTCGGGTGAGCGGGCCGACGCGCTCCTCGCGCTCGCGTTCGGCCGGCTCGATCTCGAGGCCGCTACCGTCCCCGTCCGCGCGGACAACGAGAAGTCACTCCGTGCGGTCGAGAAATACGTCGAGCGATTCGGCGGCAGCCGTGACTGTCGACTGCGAAACGAGTGGACGGCGACGGTCGAAGATCCCGTCGACGTGGTCCGGTTTACGATCACGCGCGAGGCGTACGACCCCGCGGCGGCTCAGACGACCGTCGAGATCATGTAGAGGTTGATGAAGACGGCGATCACCCACGGCAGCGCGAGCCCCGCGGGGATGATCGGGGCGTACGCTTTGGGAAGCAGCGGCCGGCAACAGAGGCCGACGCCGACGGCGAACGCCTTCAGCGCGAGCATTCCGAGCAGCCCCCAGCCCTCGATCGCGTAGAGCGCGATCGGGTTCGACTCGGAGAGCCCGAGGTTGAGGCCGACGAACGTCGTCACGATGTCGCCGACGAGCGAGAGCGCGACCACGACCCAGAGGACGCGCTCGAGGTCGTCCATTTCGTACTCGGTGCCCCGCAGCTGGTGGCGCCAGTGTGCGCCGTCTGAACTCATAACGCTCCCGACCGGAGTCGAACCGGTCCCTCGCCCTCGGGGAGTAGGCGAAGGCTCCACGATCGGGTGTATTGTTATGGACCGATGAGACGCCGTGACAGGGGCGGTAAGAACGTCATAACAGGCCGATCGGATCCGGCGACTGCTGGCGATCGGCGCGAACTGACGGGGCTAACGGGTTCTTAACGGATCGAAAACGGCTCAGATGATCGTCCCGTGTTTCTTGCTCGGCAGGGACTTTTCGATGTCCTCGTAGAACGCAAAGCGGTTGGCGAGTTCTGTCCGCAGCGTACTCGGCGGCACGATCTCGTCGACGACGACCTCGCTCGCCATCCGGTGGATGTCGATGTCCTCGCGGTACTCCTCGCGGAGTTCCGCCTCGCGCTCGGCGCGTTCGTCCTCGTCGTCGATCTCCGAGAGCCGGCGGGCGTACACCGCGTTGATCGCCGCCTCCGGACCCATGATAGCGATCTCACCCGAGGGGAGGCCGATGATGCTCTCGGGGTCGTAGGCGGGGCCGCCCATCGCGTAGATCCCCGCCCCGTAGGCCTTCCGGACGACCACGGTCTGTTTGGGCACCGTCGCCGAGGAGGTGGCGTAGATGAACTTCTTGCCCTTCTCGAGGATCCCCTCCTTTTCGACCTGCGAGCCGGCCATGAAGCCGGGGGTGTCACAGAGGTACAGCAGCGGGACGTTGAACGCGTCTGACTTCCAGATGAACTCGGCGGCCTTCTCGGCGGCGTCGGGGAAGATCGCGCCCGCGCGGTGGGCGGGCTGGTTGGCGACGATCCCGATCGGCCGGCCGTCGATGCGGGCGTATGCGGTGATGATCTCCTTCCCGTAGTCGGGTTTGAGTTCGAAGTACGAGCCGTCGTCGACGATCCGGTCGATGACGTCGACCATGTCGTAGCCGCGGTTCGGGTGTTGTGGAACCACCGCGTCGATCCCCGCCGGCGAGCGCGCGGGCTCCGCCGGCTCGCTTCGGGGCGGTTTCCCGTCGGCGTTGTCGGGGAGGTAGGTGACCAGCTGGGCGACGAGTTCGCGGGCGTGTTCCTCGTCGGTCGCGACGAGATCCGCCGATCCCGATTCGCGCGCGTGGACCTGTGCGCCGCCTAACTCCTGCATGTCGATCTCCTCGCCGGTGACCATCTGGACCATCCGGGGGGAGGCGATCGCCATCGCCGACATCCCCTCGACCATGATCGTGAAGTCCGCGAAGACGGGCGTGTAGGCCGCCCCCGCGATACACGGCCCGTAGAGGACGCAGATCTGGGGGACGCGCCCGGAGAGCATCGAGTGGTTGTAGTAGTACTTGCCGATCCCCTCGCGGTTGGCGAAGAAGCCGGTCTGCTGGTCGATCCGGCCGCCCGAGGAGTCCATCAGGTACAACACCGGCTGGCCTGACTTGAGCGCGCGCTGTTGCATCCGGAGGAACTTCTCGACGCCGCGCTCGGCCATCGAGCCCGCCTTCACGGTGAAGTCGTTGGCCATGAAGTGGAGGTCGCGCCCCTCGAACTCGGCGGCGCCGGTCAGCAGTCCGTCGCCGGGGAGCCGTCCCTCGGCGTCGAAGTTCGCGAACTTGCCGTCCTCGAACAGCAGACCGTCCTCGCCGAACCAGAGGTCCAGCCGATCGCGGACGAACAGTTTCCCCTGCTCGGAGAGGCGCTCCTTGTACTTCTCCGGGCCTCCTTCGAGGATCTCCTCGATTTCGGCCCACAGCTGCGCCTCGCGCTCGGTCGGCCCGAGATCGTCGTCGGCGTCCGGGGGCGTCTCCGCTTCCGCGGCGCTCGTCCCCTGGCTCTCGAGTGCCTCGTGGGTCGCGACCGGTTCGTCGTTCTGGCCGACGTACACTTCGACGTCGTCGCCGACGTGTTCGGCCAGTGCCGCCGCGATGGCCGACGCCTCCTCGTCCGAGGCTCCCGCCGCGATACGAACTTTCATGGCAAATTCTGCGAGGGGGGTCCAAAAACCGTTTTCCCTTTGCGGCGGGGGCGTGAGGGATGAAATCCTCGACACCCGTCGGGGTCTCGAGGGGAGGGCACGAGTCGACGAAAGGGGAGTCCCGCCGCGTCCGATCCACCGAGGTCGCACGTTGCCTGTACCGGCAGCGATGAGGAGGACAGCGCGTACCCGCGGCGGGAACCGAAATTGGGCGCTGTCGTCTGCCTCCGTGGTCACCAGCACGGAGACGACCGTCACTCTGTTCGCATGGATGACGAACGCTCGCGTTAACCCGTACAGTCATTAAGTCGGAACGGTTCGCCCGTCTATCTAACGTCGATCACGGCCGAACGCAGCGCCGGGCGGAGATTGCAGGCAGAACCGCCTTTAATGGTACCATGGTACCCCCCTGTAGGCGATGATATGCTACTGTACGAGACGAATAGCAATGTAGCCAGCTAAACACCGTATCGACAGCAGCCTCTCTCGACCGTAATGTCATCCGACGCCACGGAGCGACTCGCTCGTGGACTCTCTTCGGTTCGCGACCGGGTCCACGCCGACATGAGTCGACGCGACTTCGTTCGCACGCTCGCCAGTGCCGGCTACGCCATCGGGATGGCACAGCTCCTCGGCGTCGAAGACTTCCTCTCGGTCGACGACGGCGAGGTCCCCGTCGCCACCGCGCTGGTTCACGACCCCGACGACCCGTGGCACGTCGAAGAACGGACGCAGGCCGTTCCTGCCGACTGGTATGCCAGCGTTATGAAGGCGTTCGAACTCAACGAGCGACTCGCGCGCTCTGAAATCGCCGGCTATCTCGGAAGCGCCGTCGTTCCCGGCTCGTACCGGGACGGAACCGCCGAACTCACCGTCGAGGTGTCGGCCAACCCGACGACGATACGGAACGCCCTCGAGGACCTCGTCGACGGGATCAGCCTCAGCGTCCAGGCGATCGACGACGTCGAGAGCCTGGAAGATGACCCGAACGCAGCCCAGCCGCGGTTTCTCGATCGAGTCGAAAACGACCGCGTCCCCGGCGGCGTCGGCTGTGAGACCGAAACCAGCGTGGCGACGCTGGGGCCGGCGCTGTACCATCCCGACTCCGATCTGCCGTTTTTCCCGACCGCAGAACACGCGTTCCACGGCGACATCGAGAGTCGCGTGTTGAACCTGCCGACCAACCGGGACGGCGTGATCGAACTCGGCTCGGTTCACTCGGAGTACCCGGTCGAAGACGTCGTCGCGGTCGAACCCGCCGGAAACTTCTGGCCGGACAGCCGGATCGCGGCACCGTCACCGATCGACGTTCACGGACAGTTCACCCGGTTTGGCCTGGCTGATCTGGTCGCTCGAGACCGCCCCCTCGAGAAAGTCGGGGCGCTCACCGGCCACACCACCGGCAAGATCCAGGGGATCGACGCGGTTACGTGCGTGACAAGCGACGTCTGCCGGCGAGGACAGATCCGGTGGGGAGACGAGTCAGACCTGACCGACGGCGACAGCGGATCGGTGAGCTACCACCCCGATCCCGAAGCGCCCGACGACGGCGTGCTGATCGCCGGCTTCAACAACGCACGGACCTGGTGGCCCGGTCAGAGCTACGTCTGGGGCGTCTCGGCGTATCACCTGACGGAACGACACGGCTACCACTTCTGAGGAAACCAGACTCCGAATCCATGACACCCGACTCGACCCGATCCCGGCTGCAAAACGGGCTCAAAGCGGTAACGTTCGCCGGAACGCGCGTCCTCGCGGACCTGCTCATACTCGCCCTGTGGGTCGTGTTCCTGGCGCTCCTCTTTCTCACGACCGGCTGGCCCCGATGGGTGTTCTACGCGCTCTTGCTCGCCGGCGCGGTCCTCTACGTTCAGGCGACCGCCGACTGGTTCGACAGTCGACGGCGCACGGATTCGAACTGAGCCGACTACACGAGCGCCGACTCGAGGCGGCCGATCAGTTCGGCGTTGCCGACGTGGACCGGAACCCGGTCGTGGAGGTCGTCGGGTTCGACCTCGAGGATCGAGCGGCTGCCGTCCGAGGAGCGTCCGCCCGCCGTCTCGACGAGGTGTGCGATCGGGTTCCCCTCGAACTGCAAGCGGAGTTTTCCACGGGGGGCGTCCTCGAGGGCGGGGTAGGCGAAGATTCCGCCGTAGGTGAGCACCTGGTTGACGTCGCCGATCATCGCGCCGCCGTAGCGGAGCTTGTGGCTCGGGTCAGACTCAATCTCGCGAACGTACGACTCGAACTCGGCGGACCAGTGGGGGACGCGGCCGCCGAAGCCGTAGACGAGCGGCTCCTCGGGGAGGGTGACGTCGCCGTCGACGAGAGTGCGCTCCTCGCCCGCGAGTTCGTACTTCTCGACGGTCCCGTCGCGGGCGAGAGCCATCGTCGTGATCGGGCCGAAGAGGATCCAGCCCGAGGCGACCAGCGAGGTTCCGGCCGCCGGCAGCGGTTCGTCGTAGATTCCGAACACCGTCCCCATCGTGTTGTTCGACTTGAGGTTCGACGAGCCGTCGAGGGGGTCGACGGCGACGGAGAGGCCGTCGTCTCCGCAGTCGATCGCCTCGAGTCGCTCCTCGCTGGCGTACTCGCAGACGCCGTCGATTTCCGTGAGGCGCTCGGCCAGTAGCTCGTCGGCCCAGACGTCCGCTTCGGCCTGGGTCTCGCCGCTCGGGTTCTCCTCGTCCGCGTCTTCGCGGCGACCGACGAGCCCCCGCCTGATCTCCGCTGCCGACCCGGCGATCGTCTCGACGACCGCCTCGACGGTGTCGTGATGCTGACGGTCGGCCATCACTCGAGGGCGGCGTCGGCGGTTTCGCCCTCGTAGATGACCTTCTCGAGGGCGTCGAGGATTCGGGTGGGATCCTCGCGCTGCCAGACGTTGCGTCCGACTGCCAGCCCCTTCGCACCGGCGTTCATGGCGGCCTCGACCGTCGAGAGGAACTCGTAGTCGGAGGTCTTCGAGCCGCCGCTCATGACGACTTTCATTCCGGCGGCGGCCTTGCAGGCGTGTTCCATCGCTTCGGGGCTGCCGGGGTACTTCACCTTCGCGATGTCGGCGCCGAGTTCGAGACCGAGTCGGGTCGCATAGGAGATGACGTCCGGTTTGGTGTCGTTTTTCAGCCCCTGCCCGCGCGGGTACGACCACATGACGACGGGGAGGTCGTGTCTGCGAGCGTCCTCCTGGACGTCGCGGAACTCCTCTGCCATCTCGACCTCGTGGTTCGAACCGCCGTAGAGGGTGAAGCCGACGGCGTCGGCGCCGATCTCCGCTGCGTAGTCGACTGAGCAGTTCACGGCGGAGTCGTACTCGCCCATCCAGAGGTTCGAGGTGCCGTTTACCTTCAACAGGAGGTTGACGTCGTCCTCGTAGCTCGGGTAGTAGCCCTCGGCGATCCCCTTCTGGACGGCCATCGCGGTGACGGCGGGGTGAGTCGCCGTCTCGAACACCGTCGACGGATCGAGCTTCTCGGGGACCTCCTCGAAGTCGACCGGCCCGTGCTCTAACCCGTGGTCCATCGCCAGAATCAGTGACTTCCCGTCGCGAACGATCGGTGAATCGTCGATCGGAATCATCCGGTAGATGGTCCAACAGGGCGCTATAAATCTTTGATGGTCCTCTCGGGTGAAATATACTTCGCCCAGTAGTAAACCTCGAGCGCACCGGGGAGCGCGATCGGGGGCCGGCGCTCGAGGACACGGCCTCGACGGGCGGGCAGGCCGAGGCCGACGGGCTACGTGGTGTGTGAACAGACGCCATTATTTATTATAATTACCGCGAAATACACTGCGAGACAGATGACAGAGAGAGACACGCGGGGCGTTTCGAACGATCCGCACCGGGTACTGCGAACCATCGACGGAGGCGTCGAACGATGATATTCGAACTGATCGCCGCCGCGCTGCCGCTGGCGGTCGTCGCGATTCTGCTGGTCGGACTGCTGTGGCCGGCGACGCGAGCGATGCCGCTCGCGTGGATCGTGGCGCTCGTCGTCGGCTTCGTCGTGTGGAACAATCCGCCGGCGTACCTCGCGGGGTCGTCGATCGTCGGCGTGATGACGGCGCTCGAGATCCTCTGGATCGTCTTCGGCGCGCTGGTCCTGCTGTACACGCTGATGCAGGCCGGTGCGTTCGACCGCATCAACCAGGGGTTCGCCGCCGTCTCGGACGATCGACGGGTCCAGATCGTCCTGCTCGCGTTCTTCCTCGCGACGTTCATCGAGGGCGCCGCGGGCTTCGGGACGCCGGCGGCGGTCGTCGCGCCGCTGTTGCTCGCGCTCGGGTTCCCCGCGCTGGCCGCCGTGATCGCGGCGCTGATCGGCCACATCATCGCCGTCACCTACGGCGCGGTCGGCACGCCGATCATCGTCGGGATCGAAACGCCGCTGGAAGTTTACGAGGGTGCGATCGAGGCCGACGGCGGAATGACCGTCGTCGAGTACTCCCAGAACGTCGCCGCGTGGGCCGCGACCTACCACGCCCTGTCGGGCTTCGTGATGCCGCTGTTCGCCGTCGGAATGGTCGTCTACTTCTTCGGGCCGCGCGAGGAGCGCTCGATCAGACCCGCACTCGAGGTCGCGCCGTTGTGTCTGTTCGCCGGCGTCGCGTTCGCGGTTCCCTACTGGATTTCGGCGTGGTTCATCACGGCCGAGTTCCCCGCGCTCATCGGATCGATGGTCGGCGGCGCGATCACCGTCGCGGTGCTCCAGGCCGGCTATCTCCTCCCCGACGACGAGTGGGACTTCCCGCCGCGAGAGGAGTGGCCCGACCACTGGGTCGGAACGATAGAACCCGGTTCGGACGGCGTCAACGCGGCGGACGGTGCGACAGACGGGCCCCAGATGTCCCTGTTGAAGGCGTGGTCGCCGTACATTATCCTGATCGTCTTGCTCGTGATCACGCGCGTGATCGATCCGATCTCCGAGTTCCTCACCGACCCCGACGTCGGCGTCCAGATCGGGGACGTGAGCCTCGGGATCGTCATCCTGTGGGATCCGATCCTCGGGTACGAGGCGCTCGGTGCGGACATCGCGTGGATGAACGTTCCCGGCTTCTGGCTGATCGTGAGCGCGATCATCGCGATTGCCATCTTCGGACTGGACGGCGACGAGGTCAAAGCCGCCTGGTACGAGGCCGGCGAGAAACTCGTCTCGCCGTTCATCGCGCTGATCTTCGTCATCGCGATGGTCCAAGTGATGATCCAGTCCGGCGGCGCGCCCGGCGCACCCGAGTACGCGGTGATCAACGACAGCCCCGCCAGTATGATCGAGTTGCTCGCGATCGCAACCGCGAACGCGACCGGGCCGATCTATCCGGCCCTCGCAGCCTCGATCGGCGCGCTCGCCGCCGTCATGGTCGGCTCGAACACCGTCTCGAACATCACCTTCGGCGGCTTCCAGTTCACCGCCGCCCACGAACTCGAGCTGCCGAGCCAGATCGTCGTCGGCGCCCAGGCGACCGGCGGTGCGATCGGGAACCTGGTCGCCATCCACAACGTCGTCGCGGCGCTGGCGACCGTCGGCCTCGTCGGCCAGGAGGGGCGCGTGATCCGGTTGAACCTGATTCCGCTGTTCTACTACGCGGTTCTGGTTGGCATCTGGACGCTGCTGTTCGTCTACGTCATGCCCGACGTTCTCCCCGAGGTGTTCGACATCTACTGAGCGTCCTCTCTCGGCCGACCCTCGACGAGTCCGACGCGAGATGAAGGACAGTCGGTTGCGGTCGCTGTTAGCGGCGCTCGAGGACGTCAGGCGACGAGTTCGCGCGCGTTGTGTCGCCAGGTGCGGACGTGAAGCACGTTCAACTCGAGCAGCCGTGCGACTTCCCCCGCCCGGATCGTCGCCAGTCGCTCCGCGGAGACGATTCCGGCGTCGGCGAGCCGTCTCGCGTTCTCGGGGCTGACACCGGTGACGGCCGTCACCGGCGTCGGCCGAGGGTACGGGCGCTCGCAGTCGCCGTCCGATCTGTCGGCTTCACCGACCGCCCCTGGACGGGCGGCCTCGAACGCCTGCCAGTCCTCGTCGGCGCTCGCGGCGACCCACGCCCGCTCGGCCTCGCCGAGCCCGCGGACCTCCGCCGACCGGCGGTCCAAGTCGCCGTCCGTCTCGAACGACCACGGGAGCGAGAACCGCCGCCGGAGCGCGTCGGCGGCGGTTTCGTCGACACCCGCATCGAGCAGCGCCCGGTAGGAGCAGCGCTTTTCCGAGACTGCCGCCGGATCGACTCCCGAAGCCTCGAGTGCCTCGCGTTCGACCTCGTCGAGGGTCGGCGCGGCCCGTTCTGTTTCGAAAACGACACCTTCCTTGCTCATGCGAATCACCGAAACTATCCGTATCTCAGACGCAGCCGCCTTGAACGTTTCCCTCTCGTAGAACGTTCGGCGGAGAGGTATCTGCGGGCTGTTCTTTTCGGCGTCAACGGGACCGGTCGCTCGGCAGATCTCAAACATCGGCAAACTTACCACCGGACCGCCGGAAGTGACGGCCATGGTTCGCGAACAGATCGAGCGGATCGGCGTCGTCGGCGCGGGAACGATGGGCAGCGGCATCGCACAGGTCGCCGCGACGAACGGTTACGACGTCGTCATGCGCGACATCGAGTCGACTTTCGTCGAGAACGGCTTCGAGACGATCGAGCACAGCCTCGAGCGCCTCGAGTCGAAGGACGCCCTTCCCGAGGACGCGGAGACGATCCGCGGGCGGATCGAGGGGACAACCGCGCTGAGCGAACTGGCCGACTGCGACCTCGTCGTCGAGGCGGCCGTCGAGAACATGGAGATCAAGCGGGACGTCTTCGCGGACCTCGAGGCCGTCTGCGACGACGACGTCGTGCTCGCGACGAACACGAGCACGCTCTCGATTACGTCGATCGCGGCGGACCTCGCGGTGCCCGAGCGCGTGGTCGGTCTGCACTTCATGAATCCGGTGCCGATCATGGAGGGTGTCGAAATCGTCGTCGGCGAGAAGACGACCGACGACGTCGTCGCGCTGGCCCACCACCTCGCGGAAGACCTCGGGAAGACCACCTGGGAGTCCGACGACAAGCCAGGGTTCGTCACCAATCGCATCCTGATGCCCTGGATCAACGAGGGCATCCGCGCCTACGACGAGGGCGTCGCGACGAAAGAGGACATCGACGCGGGGATGGAACTCGGTACCAACGTCCCGATGGGTCCCCTGAAGCTGGCCGACCACATCGGGCTGGACATCTGCCTGCACGCCTCCGAGACGATGTACGAGGAACTGGGCGACCGCTACAAGCCCGCCTACCGCCTCAAGCGCAAGGTCGAGGCCGGCGACCTCGGCAAGAAGACCGGCGCGGGGTTCTACGAGTACGACTGATCACGACAGTCGGTATATATTTCGTCGTTCCTGTGAAATACGCCTCAATGCCCTCCCGCGAGACGTACAGCCGTCGCACCATCGCCGGCGCCGGTCTGGGCGGTGTCGGTGCCCTCCTGACGGGCGGGTACGCCTGGAACCAGTACTCGAGGCGCCACTACCTCCGCCTCCGATACCTCCGCGCGAGAAACGAGTCCGACGAACCGACCGAACTCTCGGTCACCGTCGACAGCGAGCGAGACGCCCCCCGCGAGGAAACGATCAGGCTCGAGGCGACGGGTCGTGAGGGTGACGAAACTCACGTCGCGGGTCGCTGGATCAAGCACACCCGCGAGTGGGCGGTTCGAGCGCGGTTCGAAGGCCGGGCGCTCTCGCTCTCGAACCGGGAGATCAACGAGAGAATCGACAGCGGGTGGGGCGTCGATGACGCCGAGATAACGCTTCTCGTCACCGAGAGCCGGGATCTCGAGGCCGAGATCAGACCACAGGTGTAGCCGTTACTGGTGGAGCGGTTTTTCGGACATCTCGAGGCGCAGTTCCTCGAGGGTCGACCGGGAGACGTCCTGTTCGAACTGCTGGATGACGGCGAACACCTCCGCCCGCGAGATCTTGACGTCCCCCTCGCGGACGACGTCCTCGGGACGCTCGCGCAGTTCCCGCAGGGTGCCGACGGCGAGCAGGTAGGGAATCGCCCACGCCGAGAGGGTGTTGCCGTGGGACTCGGGGACGACCTCGAGGTAGCGCTGGGCGTCGTCGAGGTAGCCCTCGGCCCGTCCGATGACGCGCTGGACGACCGACGTGACGCCGCGGTGGTTGGTCTCGTCGACGACCGCGTCGACGTCGACGTTCTCCTCTTCGAGCCACTCGGCGGGGAGGTAGACGTTGTTCTCCTCGCGGTAGTCCGACTCGACGTCCTTGGCGATGTTGACCAGCTGCAAGAGGAGGGCGAACGAGCGGGCGTTCTGGCGCATCTCCCGGGCGCGCTCGGGGGAGGCCCCGCGGGCGACCAGCCCCGTGATGAGCGTGCCGACGGTGCCGGCGGCGTACCAGCAGTACTCCTCGAGTTCCTCGACGGTCTGGAGGCGGAGCCCGCCCTCCTCGGCGTAGCGGGCGGTGAACATCGCCATCCCGTCGACGAGTTCGCGGACGGGTTCGCGCATGATCTCGCGGGGCTCGTCCTCGAGGGCCTCGAACGTCGCCAGCACGCGCGGGGTCTGTGCGACGACCTCCCAGTCCTCGTTGCGCTCTGCGGGAATCCAGGGCGCGACGTCGGCCATGAACGCCGACACCGCGTAGTCGTCGTCGGGGTCGAGCAGGCGATCGTACGCGGAGAGGAGGGCGGTCTGTTCTTCCGGAGGGATGTGACCCGCGTCCTCGATCGTATCGGCGATTCGACAGAGGAGGTAGCCAAGACAGATGTGTCTCGCCATGGGCTCCTCGAGTCGGTCGACCGTGATCGAGAAGGTCCGAGACACGCCGTGAACCGCCTCGTAACACCACTCCAGGTCGGGGTCTGCGCGAATATCTGACTGGCCTGTGGTCATCTACTTGACCCACATTGTACCGCAGACCGGAAAAACACCGCGGTCGCGGTGAGCCTCTCCTCGCCTCCTGTTGCCGGTGAATCGACAGAATACATCACCCACCTTATCAGTCAGGGAACGTGACGGTCGCGGGGGCGGGAACGGCAAGCGAGCGGTTTCGACCGCTCGACGAAATTGGGGGTGCTGCCGGCTATCGTTGTCCGCGGGTACGCCGCCGTCCGGCGAAACCGCTCACGACTCTTACCCGACAGTATAAAGGACGGACCGGTCGATAGCTCGCGCATGGACTTTACGCGCTCTCCGGAGCAGGAGCAGATCCGGGACATGGTCGCCGAGTTCGTCGACGAGGAGATCGTCCCCGTCGCGAGCGAGATCGACCACGACGACGAGTTTCCCGCCGACCTCGTGAGCGAGATGGCCGACCTCGGCCTGATGGGGATGCCGTTTCCCGAGGAGTACGGCGGCGCGGGGCTCGACTACCACTCCTACGCGATCGGCCTCGAGGAGATCTCCCGCGGCTCGGGCGGACTCGGAACGGTCGTCGCCGCCCACATCTCGCTGGCGGGCAACATGGTCTACGAGTTCGGCGACGAGTCCCAGAAGGAGGAGTACCTGATGCCGCTCGCCGAGGGGACCGACATCGGCGCGTTCGCCCTCTCGGAGGCGGGTGCGGGCAGCGACGTCCCCTCGATGGAGACGACCGCCGAGCGGGACGGTGAGGAGTACGTGATCAACGGCGGCAAACTCTGGATCTCGAACGGTTCCGTCGCCGACACGGTGATCCTCTTCGCGAAGACCGACCCGGACGCCGGGAACAAGGGCATCTCGTCGTTCGTCGTGCGCCCCGAGGAGGACGACGGCTTCTTCGTCGAAGGGACGGAGGAGAAGCTGGGCGATAAGGGCTGTCCCACCGCCGAACTCCGGTTCGACGACCTCCGGGTTCCCGCCGACCGCCGCCTCGGCGAGGAGGGACGCGGGTTCGTCCACGCCCTGAAGACCCTGAACGGCGGCCGGATCACCATCGCCGCCCGAAGCGTCGGCATCGCCCAGGCCGCCTTGGACGAGGCGGTCTCCTACGCGAACGAGCGCGAGCAGTTCGGCCAGCCGATCGGCGAGTTCCAGGCGATCAAACACAAGCTCGCGGACATGGACACGAAAGTCCAGGCAGCGCGCCTGCTCATGCACAAGGCCGCCGACAACAAGATCCGCGGCGAGGACTACATCAAGGAGGCCGCCCAGGCCAAACTGTACGCCAGCGAGATCAGCCGCGAAGTGGCGAACGAGGGCATCCAGATCCACGGCGGCTACGGCTACACCAAGGACTTCCCCGCCGAGCGGTTCTACCGCGACGCCAAGCTCAACGAGATCTACGAGGGGACCAGCGAGATCCTGCGGAACACGATCGGCGACCAGCTTCTCGGCTGAGCGGGTCCCTCGCCTCCCGCGTTCGACTGTCGACGCGCCGAGACGGCTACTCGCACTCGAGTCGGTCGTCCGCGGCGTCGAGACACCGGCGAACCCAGTCGGCGTGCTCGCACAGCGCCGCTTCTCCCTCGGAGGTCAGCGCGTAGACGTCGTGGAGTCCCTGCGTTCGCTTCTCGACGATCCCGGCGTCGACCAGCGCCGACAGCGAGCCGTAGAACGATTTTGGTTCGAGCCGGCTCCCGTAGTGAGACTCGAGGGCCGACTTGAGCTGCTGGCCGCGCAGTTCGCCCGCCTCGGCGAGCAGGAAACACAGGTCCCGCCGCCGGCCGCTCTGGAGCCATCGCGCCATGGCTCGTCGCTGACTCCCCTCGGGCGTGAGCGTTTCGGTCGGCACCTCAGGCGAGCCGTCTGGCGGCCGTCGCGAGGACCGCCCAGACGGCCCCGCCCGCCGCAGAGAGCGCGAGCAAGAGCGGGAAGCCGACCTCGAGCAGCGCGCCGCGGCCGTCCGCGACGAGTTCGTGTCGAAACAGGAACCAGCGACCGTCGGGATCGCCCAGAACGACGGTGCCCGAGGCGAACGCGAGCGAGCCCGCGACGAGAACGAACAGGCCCGCGAGAATCGCGACGAGCGTCGTTACCGCTCCCGTTCCGAACGCGAGGAGCGCGGGGGAGTCGACCCGCCGCTCGCCCGCTCCGGGGGCGCCGTAGACGCCGATTCCGTCGGCTCCGTCGGGCAGTTCGCCGACGCGGACCTCCGGCGGATATCGACACAGCAGCGCCGCCATCCAGAGGTCGCCGACCGAGCCGGCGGCGTTGGCCGCGAGCGCGAGCACCACCAGCGGGGAGGGGACGACCGCCAGCAGACCGAGGCCGACCAGCGAGAGCGCGACCAGCGGCGACAGCAGGACGACGAGCATCTGATTTCGCGTGTAGCTCGCCCCCTCCGTTCGAGCGTACGCGTACGGTACGAGGTGTGAGACGCCGACGCCGTACTCCGGGCGCGCTCCGTAGCGGGCCATGAACAGGCCGTGGACGAGTTCGTGTGGAACGACGACCGCGACGACCACGACGGCGACGGCGACGATCCAGCCGAGCAGATGCGGCGGCGAGCCGACGGAGACGACGACCGGCTCGAGCGATCCCCCGTGGACCGCCTCGAGAGCGGTGCCGAACAGGTACAGCGCGAGGACGAACCCGGCCGTCGACGCGACGAGCCACTGCAAGGCGACGGGGCGCGTGAGTCTGAACGCCGCGAGCAGCTGTCCGGAGTCGTCCGGGAGATCGTCCTCGCTCACCACCGTACCGTTCGCTACGGGAGGGAAAGTGGTGTCGATCCGGAAGAGGGCGCTTAGCCGGCGCCTAACCCCCGGTATCCGCCGTCAGGGGGAGTGTGTGGACGATAGCCGTCCCGTTACCGTTTCGGAGCGGCCCGGAGTCACACTGTGAGCTGATCACGTGGATAAGTAAGTAGAACGGCTGGTTACGCCGCAGCAATGACCTCGATGACGCGGCGGCGCGTGCTCGCGGCGACTGGCGCACTCACCGTCGGCACCACTGCGCTGACGACCGGCGCGAGCGCCGACGTCGACGGCGACGGGATGGTCGTGTTCGTCTACGATGACAGCCCGATCGAAGACTACACGTCGACGTATCCGATCCACCAGGAGTACGACGTTCCCGGCTGCGTGGCGGCCTGCCCCGGACTGATGGCCGCATCGGACGAGTTCATGGACCCCGACCAGCTCACCGAGATGTACGAGGACGGCTGGGAAGTCATGTCCCACACGATCGACCACCGCGCGCTCGGACACACGCCGCTCGAGCGCGACGCCGAGAGCGGCGACGATCGCCTCTACGTCGGCTCGAACCTCCACGGCGACCACCCCGGCGATCCGCTGGTCGTCCTCGACGGCGACCGGGAGATCGAGGCGACCGTCGCGGGCCAGGGCGTCGACGGCGACGACCACTACGTCGAACTCGAGTCGGGACTCGAGGAGTCGATCGAGGCGACCGACGAGACCGTCGTCCGCTACACGGAGGAGTTCACGCGCGAGATCCTCGAGGAGTCGAAGGCCATGATCGAGGAGTGGGGAGTGCCGGTCACGGGGTTCGTCTACACGTACGATCGGTACCACGGGATCGTCGAAGAGCTCGTCCCCGAGTACTACGAGACGACGCCGAACTATCGGAGCCACGACGGGATCAACCCTCTCGACGCGATCGATCCGTTTCAGCTCTACCGGCGATACATCGAAACCGACTGGGCGACGACCGACGAGATCGAGCAGTTCATGGCGACGACCGCCGAGGAGGGCCACCTCGGAATCGTCTCCGGCCACAGCCAGTTCGAGACGCTCCCCGCCGACCGGATCGAGTTCACGATCGAAGCGGCCCTCGAGCACGACCTGCGGATCGTCACCCTCCAGGAGGCCCTCGAGGAGCTCGGCCACCTCGAGGTACACGACGTCGACGTCGACGACGGGGACGATTCCGACGACGGCGAGGCCGCGGACGACGGGAGCGAGAACGCGACCGAATCCGACGACGGCGGAACGAACTCGACGGCCGACGACGCGAGCGACGGTATGCCCGGATTCGGTGCCGCCGTCGGCGCCGCCGGCGTCGCAGGTGGCGCCGCACTCGCCGCCCGCAAGCTGGCCTCGCGCGGCGACGACCGCGAGCGCTGACCGGCCCGCGAAACCGACAGCTTCCCGTATTTCCGGCCACGAGAGACCGCCATGACCAGCGACGAGGCCACCGCCGAAGCCGGGGGGATCACCGCGACGTACACCGAAACCGACAGCGAGCGCCGCCTCGAGTTCATCGCCGACGGCGCAACCGCCGCCGTCGCCCAGAACCGGGAGGGGTACGCGATGTTGAAGGTGCGCCCGACCGCCGACGGCGACGAACTCGAGCGCTACTACGGCTTCGACATGGCGCTCGACCACGTCGCCGAACTGCTCGCGACGTCGCCGCACGAGCTGCCGATCCCTCCGGCGGCCGCCGACATGGGAATGTGAGTCGCCGGTTCGCGGGGTTGCAGCCGACACTGCGGAAACTTACGTGACGACGGCGTACACGAACAGCAGACAGAAGTACACCAGGATCAGCGTCGACGCCACCCACAGCCGAAACCGACGGATCTCGGCCTGTTCCTCGAGGTAGGCGTCCTCGAACGCCGCCCGCTGGCGGCCGGTGAGTCGGCCGGCGTGCTCGAGGCCGAGGTGGAGCGTTCGCAGCCGCTCGTCGGGAAACGGTCGCTCACAGTGCGGACAGGTCGGTGGCACACGCCTGCGGGTTTCGTCGCCGCCTCGGCGGACTCACGACGTATCACGCCGGTTCGTACGCCGGCGAACACCATCACTCTCGGGGGTCGCGAGGGCGAGACGGCAACGTCCCAGCGGGGAAAACGGGAACCCTAAATACGCGGAGGCGAACCTCCAGCTAGAGACGTGGCCACCGACTCGTTTCCCCGCCCGATCGGTACGCACCAGCGGTTCTCAACCCTGCTGGCAGCGACCGCACTCGGCGTCTACCTCCTGTTGATCATCGGTGCCACGACGTCGATCACCGACGCGGCCGCGGCGTGTACGACCTGGCCGACCTGTCACCCGCCGACGGACCCGCTGAGCCAGACCGAACTGGCGATCGCCTGGGGCCACCGGCTGGCCGCCGTCGTCGTCGGCCTGCTCGTCGCCGCGACGCTGGCCGTCGCCGCCCTCGGCGACGCCTCCCGGCGCGTCCGCCTCGCGCTCGCGCTCGCGTTCGTCCTCTACCTCGTCCAGATCGGCGTCGGCGCCGTCACCGCAACCGCCGGCACGGTCGCGGTCGTCCCCGGCCTCCACCTCGGGCTCGGCATCGTCATCTTCGCCGCGGCGCTCCTGGCGCTGGCCTGGGACCTCGAGGCTACGACCGGCACCCGCGACGAACGACCCGCGCCGGAGCCGGCACCGATCGAACCCCTCGACGCTTCCGCATCTCGCACGCTCCCCGACGGGGGGCTGGCGCGAGCCCGACTCACCGCCTTCGCCTACTTCAAGATGATGAAGCCGCGGCTGATGTGGCTGCTCTGTCTGGTCGCCGCCGCCGGGATGGCGCTGGCCGCCGGCCCCGCACTCGACCGCTACACCATCGTCGCCACGCTCGGCGGCGGCGTGCTCGCCATCGGCGCCTCGGGAACGTTCAACCACGTCTTAGAGCGCGACGTCGACCAGCGGATGTCCCGGACCGCCGACCGGCCGCTGGCGACGGAGCTGATCCCGATCCGGAACGCGATCCTGTTCGGGCTGTTTCTCACCGCCGCCTCGCTGACGGCGTTTCTGACGATCAACGTCCTCGCGGCCGCCCTCGGCCTCGCGGCGATCCTGTTCTACAGCGTCGTCTACACGCTGGTGTTGAAGCCGAACACGGTACAGAACACGGTCATCGGCGGCGCCGCGGGCGCCTTGCCCGCCCTGATCGGCTGGGCCGCCGTCACGAACGAGATCGGTCTGCCGGCGCTCGCGCTCGCGGGCGTCATCTTCCTCTGGACGCCGGCGCACTTCTACAACCTCGCGCTGGCCTACCGGGACGACTACGCCCGTGGCGGCTTCCCCATGATGCCGGTCGTCCGGGGGGAAACCGTCACCCGGAAACACATCCTCTACTACCTGGGCGCGACCCTCGTCGGCACGGTGGGACTCGCCTGGATCACCCCCCTCGGCGCGCTGTACGCAGCCGCGGTGGTCGTCTTCGGCGCGGTCTTCCTCTGGTACGCCGTCGACCTCCACTTCGAGCAGACCGAGGCCGCCGCGTTCCGGGCCTTCCACGCCTCGAACGCCTTCCTCGGCGCGGTGCTCGTCGCGATCCTCGTCGACGCGCTCGTGGTGTCGGGAGCCGCGTTCTGAGGGGCCTCGAGACGCGGCCGTGTTCACCGTCGGTCCGACGATTCTCTCCCGTGAAAATACCGTGAAATTGCGGGCGTGCCCACTCGTTACGAGCCGTTTCGAGCCGCGTCGATCCGCTCGAACTGCTCGTCGCTCAACTCGACGTCAACGGCGCCGACGTTCTCCTCGAGCTGGTCGGGCGACCGCGCGCCGACGATCGGGATGCACGAGAAGCGGCCCTGGTCCATCAGCCAGCGCAGCGACACCTGGGCGGGGGAGGCGTCGACCTCCTCGCCGACGGCCTCGATCGTCTCGAGGACGTCCCACGCCCGATCGGTCGCGTAGCGGTCGCCGAAGGTTTCCTGGAGGCTGCCCCGCGAACCGTCGGGAGCCTCGACGCCGCCGTCGTCGGTGCGCTCGTACTTGCCGGTGAGGAAGCCGCCCGCGAGCGGCGAGTACGGACAGACCGCGAGGTCCTGGTCGGCGCAGACGTCGAGGTAGTCGCCGACCTCGTCGTAGTGGGCGGCGTTGACCATCGGCTGGGTGACGTCGAAGCGCTCGAGGCCCTCGACGTCGCTGGTCCACAGCGCCTTGGTGAGCTTCCAGGCGGCCATCGAGGAGGCGCCGAGGTAGTGGACCTTCCCCTCGCGGACGAGTTCGGTGAGAACTTGCATCGTCTCCCGGATGGGCGTCTCGTCGTCCCAGCGGTGGATGTAGTAGAGATCGATGTAGTCGGTGCCGAGCCGTTCCAGGGTGCCCTCGATCTGGGCGCGGATGTGCTTGCGCCCGAGCCCTGAGTCGTTCGGCCCCGCCTCGCCCCAGCCGTCGAAGGGGAAGTAGACCTTCGAGGCGATCACGAAGTCCTCGCGGTCGTGATTCTCGAGCCACTCGCCGATGTACTCCTCCGCGGTGCCGTCGGGGTCGCCGTAGGCGTTCGCGGTGTCGATGAAGTTGATGCCGTGCTCGTGGCAGGCGTCGAGCAGTTCGTGGGCCTCCTCGCGGTCGGTTTCGACGGTGCCGCCCGACTCCTTGGCGAAGCGCCAGGTGCCGTAACACAGTCTCGAGACTTTCGTCCCGGTGTTGCCGAGGGTGGTGTACTCCATGTGCGCGGCTTCATCGGCGGTAGTGAAAACGGATTGGGATGCGGTGAGATTCGGGGGTGGACGGAATCACTCGGCTGGTCGCTCGAGCGCGCGGGCGATCGACCGAGCCCGTTCGTGACGTTCGGCCGAACACCTGGATCGCTGCATCTCGATCCGTCTCTGGCGTTCCGCCGCGGTCTCTTCGCTGAGAGCACCGAAATAGTCCTCGAGCGTATCCCGATTCACTGGACGAATCCACCAGAGCGAGTGACAAAAGTGTAGTAACGCTGACTTACGAGAGTCGCGGCTGCAACTCCTCCTCGAAGAACTCGAGGAACGCCTTCTGGTCGGGGCCGATCTGGTGGAAGTAGACGTGGTCGTAGCCCGCCTCGACGGCTTCCTCGTAGCTGTCGACGTATTCTCCGACGTCGGGCGTCGTGATCGTGCTCCCCTCCTCGATATCGTCGCGTTCGACTAACTGGGCGGCCTGCTCGAAGTGGGCTGGGCTCTCGAGTTGCTGGGATAACTCGCCGGGCATCGAGCCGTTGGGCCAGTACTCGTAGACGGTGTCGACGGCTTCCGCCTCGCTCTCGGCGTAACAGACGTCGAGCTGGGTGTAGCGCGCCCCCTCTCCGCCAGCCTCCTCGTACTCGCTCGCGACCTCCTCGTCGGTTCCCGTCGACCAGAGGCCGTCGCCGTACTCGGCCGCCCACCGTGCGGTTTTCGGCCCGAACGCGGAGACGACCACCGGCGGGGTTTCTTCGGGAAGGGTGAACAGTTTGGCGTTCTGGACGGTGTAGTGCTTCCCGCGGTGGTTGACGTTGCCGCCTTCCCAGAGCGTGTGCATGACGTCCATCGCCTCCTCGAGGCGCTCGAGGCGGACGTCGTGTTCGGGCCAGCCCTCGCCGGTGACGTGTTCGTTCAGGTTCTCGCCGGTGCCGACGCCGAAGGTGAACCGGCCGTCGAACATCGAAGCGACGGTCGCGACGGCGTGGGCGACGTTCGCCGGGTGGATGCGGTAGGTCGGGCAGGTGACGCCGACGCCGACGTCGATCTCGTCGGTCGCGGTCGCGATGCCGCCGAGGGTGCTCCAGACGAACCCCGACTCGCCCTGGGCGGACACCCAGGGGTGGAAGTGATCCGAGATCGAGACGAAGTCGAAGCCGATCTCCTCGGCGCGCCGGGCGTTCTCGACGAGTTCAGTGGGGGTGTGCTCCTCGCTCGAGAGCGTGTAGCCGATCTGCGTCATCTCGAGGGGCTACCACGGTGCCGTGGGTAGTCGTTGGCCCTGCGAACGCAGCGGTGGACGGAGAGAGGCGAGCGGCCGCGGTTACCCCTCCATACCGCCGAACGACAGCCCCTCCTCGATGTACCGCTGGGCGAACATGTAGATGAAGACGACCGGCGAGGCGTAGACGAGCGCGAACGCCGAGAACTGCCCCCACGGAACGGTGTAGGTGTCGACCAGCATGAACAGCCCGACCGGGAGGGTGTAGTTCTCCGGGCGGAGCACGAGCTGGGCGATGACGAACTCCATCCAGCCGACGAGGAAGATGAAGATGAAGATCGTCGCCAGTCCCGGTTTGGCGAGCGGGAGGACGATCTCCCAGGCGACGCGAAACGGCGAGGCGCCGTCCATGATCGCGGCCTCCTCGTAGGAGACCGGAATCGAGTCCATGTACGTCTTCAACAGCCAGGTGTTGAACGGGACGGCCATCGCCGCGTAGTACACCGAGAGGACGAACCGGTTGTTCGTCACGCCGAAACTCGAGAAGATCGTGTACAGCGCGATCACCGTCGCGATGCCGAGGCCGGCCCCGACCTGCGTGAACAGGACGTAGCCGTACAGCAGCTTCATCCGGCCGACGAACTTCCGACGCGACAGCGCGTAGGCCGCCGGCACGACGACGGCCATCGCGATGACCACCGTCGTCACGCCGATTACGAGGCTGTTCCAGAAGTACCGCGGGAAGTCGGACGTCGAGTCGACGTGGTTGCTGGCGTCGAAGAAGACGATCCGCGGCCAGGAGAGGTAGAACTCGATGCCCGTGAACGGGATCGAGATCGCGATCACCTTCGCGGGGATGGCGACGTCGCCGATCACCCAGATGAACGCGTCGAGGCTGAACTCCGTCGGGATCAACCCGGCGCTGTCGGTCGAGTACAGCGTCGCCCCCTCGCCCTGAAGCGCGATGGTGAGGATCCAGTAGACGGGGAGCAGGAGGACGAACACGAACGCGACCGCCGCCGCCGTCGCGCAGACGGTTTTCGCCACGTCGCGCGGGTCGACGGTCCCCTCCCGGATTCCCGCGAGCGTGTACTGGATCCCCTCGCGCAGCTCTCGAGGCTTCTCGAGGGCCGCTTTCAGATCGCTCGCGATCTGTCCGGCGATGCGTCCGAGGACGGACATCAGCCGTTCACCCCCTCGGCGAGACGCCCCTTCCAGACGGCGACGAGCATGAACAGCCCGATGAAAACGATCGCGGTCATCATGATCGCGGCGCCGGCGCCGTAGGCGTTGAAGTTGAACGCCTCGCGATAGCCGTAGAGGACGATGAGTTCGTTAGAGCGCCCCGGCCCGCCCCGGTTGAACACGAACGGGATGAGAAACTGCGTGAACGACGCCGCGGCGGTGAGGATCGCCGCGAACATCACGGGGCGCTTGATCGCGGGAACGATCACGTGCCAGAACCGGTGGACGTAGCCGGCGCCGTCGACCTTCGCGGCGTCGATCAGTTCCTCCGGAACGGCCTGGAGCGCGCTGACGGTGATGATAACCATGAACGGGTACGCAAGCCACATCTCTGTCAGGAGGTAGCTCGCGAACGCCATCCAGCGGTCGTTCAGCCACGCCTGGGTGCCGAACCCGAAGAACAACATCGCCTGGTTCGCCAGCCCGAACCGCGCGGAGCTGAACACGCCGCTCCAGACGGTGATCGTGAAGATCGACGGCAGCGCCCAGGGAATGATCGCGATCGACCGGAGGTACCGCTTTCCGCGAACCCGGTCGCTCGTCAACACCATCGCGACGAAGACCCCGAACGCAACCTTCAGCGCGACGCTGCAGGCGACGAACAGCCAGGTGACTCCCAGCGAGTTCCAGAACGTCGGGTCGCTGAGGACGGCGGCGTAGTTCTCGAGGCCGACGAACTGCTCTTCCCCCCGGAGTCCGAAGAAACCGGTGACGCCGCCCGGACCGTCCTGAAAGACCGTCGACGGCTCGGCGTCGGTGAACGACAGGTAGATCGTGTAGACGAGCGGGAAGAACATGAACGCCGAGAACAGGAGCAGACCGGGCAGTACGAGAAAGCCGGCGCTGTTCTCGTCGATCCACTCCCGGACGGTCGTCGGAACGACCGACTCGTAGCGCTCGCGCGAGCGATCCCCGACTGAAGACAGGCTCATTGGACGGGTGCTCAGTCCCAGGCGCTTTGAATCTGGTTCTCGGCGTCTGCCATCGCGTCGGCGACCGACTTGTTCCCGTTGAGCGCCTCGAGCCACTCGTCCTCGAGTGGCTCCCAGACGTCACCGAACTCGGGGGCGGTCGCCATCGGCTGGCCTTGGTCGACCGCCGCGGAGAAGCCCTGGAGTTCCGCCGAGAGTTCGTCCTGTTCCTCGCCGTCGTCGGCGAACGCGTTGTGAACCGGGATGTACCCGTGCTCTTCGGCCATCTGCGTGATAATACTCGTGTTCGTCGTGTACCACTCGGTGAACGCGACGGCCGCCTCAGCCCGCTCCTCGTCGTCGTCCATCGCGGCGGTGTAGTAGAACAACTGGACCCCCGTGAACGGGCTGGGCGTGTTGCCGTCGGCGTCGGGCCACGGAGCGACGCCGTAGTCGAAGTCGAGGTCACCGAGCAGCCACGGGCCGCTGACGATGAACGGCGAGTTCCCCTCGAGAAACACCGACTGCTGGGCCTCGCCGTCGGGGTCCTGGGCCATGTACTCCCAGACGTTGTCGATAATGTACTCGAAGCCCTCGACGGTCCCGTCCTCGGTCAGGCCGAGCTCGCCCGAGTCGTCGTCGTAGTAGTAGCCGCCGAACCCGTACGGCATCGCGCTCACGTGGTAGGCGTCCATCGGCCACGCGAAGCCGTAGGTGCCGGCGTCGGGGTCGTGGTGTTCGTCCGCGATCTCGAGGACCTCCTCGAAGGTGTCCGGTACCTCGTCGACGTAGTCCTCGTTGTAGATCAGGGAGACGGTTTCCGCGGCGAACGGCAGCCCCAGCGTCGCACCGTCGTACCTCGCGGAGTCGGCGTTCTCGCCGAAGTACTCCTCGGGGTCGATGCTGAGGGTGTCGCTCTGGTCGCTCAGGAACCCGTTCTCGTAGTACTCGCCGATCCAGTCGTGGGCCCACATGAACAGCTCTGCGCCGTCGCCGGCCGGGATCGCGGCGGTAGTCTGGTCCTGCAGTTCCGCGACCTCGTCGGCGGTAATCGTTACGTCGTAGCTGTCGTTGAAGTTGTCGACGTGAGAAGTGAACGCCGCCGCCTCACCCTCCTGGAGCTCGTACCAGAGTTCGGCCTCCCCTGAGACGCCGTCCGGCTCGACGGTCGGCCAGTCCTCGTCCTCCTCGTAGCCGTTACCGTCGTCGTCTCCGCCCGCGTCGTCGCTGTCGTCCCCGTTCTCGCCGGGATCTTCGGTACTCACGCATCCCGCGAGCGCCCCCGTGGCCGTTGCGCCCGCCATGACCTTCACCAGCGTTCGCCTATCCATTGGCATGAATAGGTGATGAATTATGACTTCAGATATTTAGTCCTTTGCATGGTGCGTCGACCGGCCGCGGAACGACCGATCGGCGGACGGTACTCGCTCCCTACCCGCGCCGGGTGAAAGTTATACGAAATAATGCATCACTCGTTCGAAATTCGGGAAAAGAGTTATAAGGGCGATCCACCGACACAGTACAAATGGCAAGCCTGCGCGTTGAGAACCTCCGCAAGGAGTACGACAGGGGGACCATCGTCGCCGTCGACGACCTGAATCTCACCGTTCCCGACGGCGATTTCGTCACCGTCGTGGGGCCGTCGGGCTGTGGGAAGACGACGACCCTGCGGATGATCGCGGGCCTCGAGGAGCCGACCGCCGGCTCGCTGTACCTCGACGACGAGGACGTCACGAGCCAGAGCGCCCGCGACCGGGACATCGCGATGGTGTTCCAGAACTACGCGCTGTACCCGCACAAGACGGTGTACCAGAACATGGCGTTCGGCCTGCGGATGAGCACCGATCTCTCGAAAGCCGAACGACAGGAGAAGGTGCAGTGGGCCGCCGAGATGATGGACATCGAGGACCTCCTCGAGAAGAAACCCGACGAGCTCTCCGGCGGGCAGAAACAGCGCGTCGCGCTCGGTCGAGCCATCGTTCGCGAGCCCAAGCTGTTCCTGTTCGACGAGCCGCTGTCGAACCTCGACGCGAAGCTCCGGACGACGATGCGCGCGGAGATCCAGCGCCTCCAGGACGAGCTCGGCATCACCGCCGTCTACGTCACCCACGACCAGGAGGAGGCGATGACGATGGGCGATGCGATCGTGATCCTAGAGGACGGCGAACTCCAGCAGACGGGCGCGCCGAAGGACGTCTACGACCGGCCGGCGAACCGGTTCGTCGGCGGCTTCATCGGCTCGCCCAGCATGAACTTCGTCGACGTCACCCCCCGTGCGAGCGGCGACGGCCTCGTCCTCACCGACGACGACCGGTTGCGCTACCCGCTGAGCCCCGACTACGGCGCGAGCCTCGAGGTCGAGAACGGCCAGGAGCTCACGCTCGGCATCCGCCCGGAGGACGTCTACCCGGCCGAGGCGGGCGACGACGGCATCGAGGCGGTCGTCGAGGTCGTCGAGCCGGTCGGCAGCGACAACTACCTCTACCTCGACATCGCCGACGACTTCATCGCCCGCGTCGACGCCGACGTCGAACCCGCGACGGACGAACGGATCGCGATCACCTTCGCGGAGTCGAAGCTCCGCCTGTTCGATCACGCGACGGGCGACTCGCTGCTCCACGACGTCGAGTCGCCGCCGACGCCGGAGCCCTGACGGCTAGCCGAACAGCTGGCGGAAGATGGCCGCCTGTCCCCGACGGAGACGCTCGAGAAACGCCGATTTGCCGATCCCGAGGTCGGCAGCGACCTCCGCCGCGGTCGCCTCCTTCGGCACCGAAAAGTACCCGCGCTCGTAGGCCGTCCGGATCGCCGCCTCCTGGGCGGGGGTCAGATCCCACCGCTGGGCGACGGCCTCCTCGTCCTCGCCGCCGAGCGGGTAGACCCGCTCGAGGGTGACGCCGACGGTCTCGCCGGCGGCCTCGAGGACGCCCTCGAGGACGTCGTAGCCGACGACCGCCCCCGTGTAGCGCTCCCGCCCGCGCCGGTACTGGATGGTGTCGACGAGGAACCCGACGTCGACCAGCGCGTGGACGACGCAGGGGTGGCGCGAGAGACACCGGTAGTTGGTCCGCCCGTCCGTGTGCGAGGCGTGCAGGTACCGGATTCGGTCGTCCGCATCGAGGGCCTCCCGAAGGCCCGTCCCCGCGGGCGCGCTGAACCGCAGGAGCGCGTTCCCGTCGGTTCGCCGCTGCGGGGGCTGTGCGTCGACCAGCGAGCCGGTTCGTCGCGTCGCGACCGCCAGCGGGCAGTCGTCGCCGGTAACGGCGAACTCGACGACGAGACACTCCTCGATCATGCTCGAGGTACGACGGAATAGTTTATAAATGCCGCCTATAGGCGGGCCAACAGGTACACTCGTCGAACCCCAATCAACGATCATGGACCTCGAGACAGTCAAACAGCGGGCGGAGCCGCGGGCGTTCAGTCCGAAGGACGACATGCCCGAGGAGTACCGCAAGGCGGCGACGCGGATGATCCAGTTCCACGCAAACTCGGAGATCATGGGCGCGTATCTCGAGCGCCCGTTCATCCGGCAGGCGCCGTCGCTCGACCGCAAACTCGCGTTTAGCGCGAAGGTGCAGGACGAGATCGGCCACGGACAGCTGCTCTACCGGGCAGCCGAGTCCCTGGGGATCAAGACGCGCGACGAGATGTTAGAGGAGCTCGCCAACGGGGAGGGCAAGTTCCTCAACTGTTTTCACTACCCTATGAAGAAGTGGACGGAGACGCCGATGATCGGCTTCTTCGTCGACGGCGCGGCGATGCGCCGCCAGGCGACGCTCAAGCGCTCGTCCTGGGAGCCCTACGCCCACGCGATGGACAAAGTGTGTTTCGAGGAAGGGTTCCACGTCAAACACGGCGAGGACATCCTCCGGGAGCTGGCGACGGGCTCGAAGAACGAACAGGAGATGCTCCAGGAGGCCTTCGACGAGTGGTGGCCCCGCATCATCCAGTTCTTCGGCCCCACCGACGACAAGTCGACCCACCACGACTTCGCGGCGGAGGTCGGCCTGAAGCTCAACACCAACGACGAACTCCGAAACGCCTTCCTCAACGCCTACATTCCCAAAGCGGAGAAGTACGGCCTCGAGATTCCCGACGAGCCCCGGATCGAGAAGCGAGACGACGGCACGTACAAGGTCCGCGAGGACGACCTCGACTGGGACGAGTTCTTCACCGTCGCGAAGAACGACTACGAGGGGAGCCACGAACAGATCGGCAAGCGCCACGACACCCAGGAGGCAGTCGAGTGGGTTCGTGACGTGATGGACGAAAACGAACGAACTGCGATGGGCGGGAGTGCCCCACAGGCGGCTGACTGATCATGATCTGGGAAGTCTTCAGGCAAGAGAAACCGGGCGGCTACCACACCCACTGCGGCAACGTCCACGCGCCGGACGCCGAGATGGCGAAGCTGTTTGCGGAGATCCAGCACGGCCGGCGCAAGCCGACCAACAGCCTCTGGGTCGTCCCTCAGCCCGAAGTCGCGGAGGTCGACGCCGAGGACACCAACTTCGGCGGCACCACCGACAAGTCCTACCGCTGGGCGATGACGTACAACCGCGTCGACGAGAGCTTCGCCGAGGAGGTCGCCGAATCTCAGCGCGAACAGGAGACCGCCGACAAGGAGCGCGAGGACGTGACTGCGCGGGGTGACGACTGATGGCGGCCGTCGACTCTCTGGCCGATCCCGCGGATCTTTCCGAAGAGGAGCGAGAAGCCGTCGAGACGCTGCTCTACCGGCTTGCCGACGACGAGTTCGTCCTCGCCGAGCGCTACACCGAGTGGCAGGTCCGCTCGCCGACCCTCGAGTCAGACCTTGCGCTCTCGAACATCGCCCAGGACGAGCTGGGTCACGCCCGGCTGTGGTACGACCTCCTCGAGGACTTCGGCTACGAGGAGTCCGAACTGCTCTGGGAGCGCGATCCGGCGACGTTCCGCCACTCCTCGCTCGTCGAACTCCCCTTCGAGAGCGGCGACTGGGCCGACCCGATCCTGCGGTCGTACCTCTACGACGAGGCCGAACACCTCCGGCTCGAGGCGCTCGAGGACTCGAGCTACGACCGAATCCGTGACCGCGTCGGCAAGGTTCAGGGCGAGGAGAACTACCACCGCGAGCACGCCACGAGCTGGCTCGAGCGGCTGACCGAAACCGACGACGGCCGCGAGCGGGTGCAGGCGGCCGTCGATCGGCTGTTCCCGCACGCGCTCACGCTGTTCGAGCCGTGCGCCCCGCGGGACGACGAGTCGCGGGCGGCCGAGGTCGAGTCCCGAATCGACGACCTCGGCATCCGCACCCGTTCGCTCGAGGAGATGGGCGAGGAGTGGCTCGAGACGGTCGTGCCGTTCCTCGAGTCGCTGGGACTCGAGACGCCCGTATCGGAGCGTCACGAGGTGACAGAGGACGACCTTCCCGAGGCGCGCGGACGCGACGGCAGCCACGTCGAGGAGTGGTACGACCTCTACGACGAGTTCACCCACACCTACCGCGAACTCGGGCGCACGAAGGCGGATCGCATCATGGAGGACCCCGACGACTATGGGCAGTAATCACGCCGACCGACACGACGTCGAGATCGACTTCGACGCCGAGCAGACGCCGTGTGCGTACACCCGGTACGTCGAGGGCGAGGACGTCGAGGCGCTGCCCGCGACCGGCGAGGGGGCGAGGGGTCTCGAGGCCGAGGTATGGGACGCACTCTACGCCGTCGAGGACCCCGAGATGCCGGTCTCGATCGTCGACCTCGGGCTGATCTACGGCGTCGAGTTGAGTCGGAGCGACGACGGAATCCACGCGACGGTGATCATGACGCTGACCTACACCGGCTGTCCGGCCCGAAAGATGCTCACCGACGACGTCCGCGAGGCCGCGGCCTCCCCGGAGGGCGTCGACTCGGCCGAGGTCGACCTGGTCTGGAGCCCCGAGTGGTCCCTCGAGATGGTCACCGAACAGGGCAAGGACGACCTGCGGGAGTTCGGGCTCAGCGTCTGACCATGCGACGAAACCTCGATCCCAGCGTCGACACGTCCGGCGAGGACAGCGGCGCCGAGTGTCCGTACTGCGGCTCGACGGAGACCGAGCGCGAGCACCCGAAGGGGCCGTCGCTCTGTCGCTCGATGCACTTCTGTCACGAGTGTCAACAGCCCTTCGAGAAGTTCGAGTGAAACGGTAACGCCTACGGTCGTTCGGCCCCGACGGTCGAACGTGAACCGTCGTACACTACTCGGCGCCGTCGGCACGCTCGGCGCCGCCGGCCTCGCGGGCTGTCTGGACGACGACTCCGAGAGTCTCTTCCAGAACCCGTTCAGCGGGCGCGGACTCGCCACCCCGGTTCCCGTCGAACTCACCAACGAGGGCGACAACCACTACAACGTTCACCTCGAGGCGTACGACCCCGAAGCCCAGCGGGAGACGTACGACGGGGCGTACACCGTCGTCCCGAACGAGCGGGTGAGCGCGCCCCACCTCGACGGCATCGACCAGCAGCTCCGGGTCACCCGGTTCGGGGGCGACCACGGAGACGACCTCGTCGAGCAGGCGTCGATCACCCGCGACACGCAGTACGTCCGCATCCGCATTTTCGACGACGACATCGAGGTCGAAGCCCCTGAGGGAGAGGGGACAGCGCCCGACGACGACCTGCCGGAGGCCGAGGAGGCCGACGACGCAAACGACTCGCAGTCGGCCGAGTGAACCGGTCGGTTATCCCGTTTTGTAGACGCCTCGAGCGTTCGCGATGAGCGTATCGTCCTCGGCGTACACGTCGACGTCGACGACGCCGACGTCGCCGCCGGCGCGCACCACGTCGGCCTCGGCGGACAGGTCGCCGGTGCCCGCCGAGAGGTAATCGATCCGCATGTCGATCGTCGGCACCGGCTGGTCGACCAGCGAGACGAGCGCCGCGCCGCCGACGGTGTCCGCGAGCGTGAACGTGACGCCGCCGTGGGCCATCACCCGGTCGGCGTTCCAGGAGAGTTCCTCGCGCATCTCGAGGCGCCCCTCGGCGTGACCGTCGTCGGCCTCGGTGATCTCGACGCCGAGCAGGTCGGCGAACGGCATCTCCTCGAAAAAGGATTCGATGTCCATGCGGTCGTCTGCACCGCACACGACCTTAATCGGTGCGGAACGGCGCGCGGTTCGACGGTGAGCAGAGACGACCGCTCACTCGCCGGCGGGCGAGTAGTTCGGTGCCTCGTCGGTGATGACGACGTCGTGGGCGTGTCCCTCGGCCTGACCCGCGGAGGAGACGCGGACGAACTCGCTTCGCTCCTTGAACTCGGGGATCGTCTCCGCGCCGACGTAACCCATGCCCGACTGCATGCCGCCGGCGAGCTGGTGGAGTTCGGACTGCAGCGTCCCCTTGTAGGGGGTCGCCGCCTCGACGCCCTCTGGAACGTACTCCTCGTCGTCCTCGGGGTCGTCCTTGAGGTAGCGGTCGCCGTCGCCGGACTTCATCGCGCCGACGGAGCCCATGCCGCGGTACTGTTTGTACCGCTTGCCGTTCATCGTCACGACCCGGCCGGGCGCCTCGTCGGTGCCGGCGAAGTACGAGCCGAGCATCACCGCGTCCGCGCCGGCGGCGATCGCTTTGATCGCGTCGCCGGAGTAGCGGACGCCGCCGTCGGCGATCACGGGAATGTCGTGGGCGCGGGCGACGTCCGCGACCTGGGCGACGGCCGTGATCTGGGGCATCCCCGCCCCGCTAACGACCCGGGTCGTACAGATCGAGCCGGGGCCGATTCCGACCTTGATCCCGTCGGCGAAGTCGACCAGGTCCTCGGCCGCCTCCCGGGTGCCGACGTTGCCGACGACGACGTCCGCCTCGACGCTGTCTTTGATCTCTCGAGCGCCGTCGATGACGTTCAGGTTGTGGGCGTGGGCGCAGTCGATGAAGAGCACGTCCGCGCCGGCCTCGTCGGCGGCGACCGCTCGGTCGGTCTCGAAGGGGCCGACGGCGACGCCACAGCGGAGCTGACCGCGCTCGTCGCGTGCGGCGTGTTTGTACTCCCGGCGCTGGAGGATCCCCTGCATCGTCACGAGCCCGACGAGCAGGTTCTCGTCGTCGACCACGGGAACGCGCTCGATCTTGTGCTCGTACATCAGATCGAACGCCTCGCGGGCGTTGACGTCCTCGGGTGCGGTGATGACTTCGTCGGTCATCGCCTCGGTGACGGGGTCGTCCTCGCCCACCTCGAGGTGCGGGCGAATGTCCGTACTCGAGATGATCCCCAGCACCTCGCCGTTGGTGTTGACGACGGGGGCGCCGCCGACACCCTCGCGGACCATCATCTCGTCGACCTCCGTCACCGACATCTCGGGGTCGGCCGTGACGACGTCGTCGAACGGGATGATGAGCTCGTCGGCGCGTTTCACCCGCGAGATCTCCTCGACCATCTGGTCGATGTTCAGGTTTCGGTGAATGACCCCCATGCCGCCGTGGCGAGCCATCGCGATCGCCATCTCGCTCTCGGTGACGGTGTCCATCGCCGCCGAGAGGATCGGAACCGAGACCTCGACGGATCGGGATACCCCCGAGGTCAGATCCGCCTCGTCCGGCTCGACTCGGCTCTCTTTGGGGCGGAGAAGCACGTCGTCGAACGTCAGTGCCTCCGGAACCTGTAACTTCGCAGAATAGCGCTCGTGCTCGGAAACGTCGTTCGCCATGTAAACTGTCCGGAACCGCGGCCCAAAAGCGTTGCGAGACGGCTCTCGCTCGAGAGCGCGGCTCACCCGTCCGTTCGACGCGAACCGTCAGTATCTATCGTCCGGGTCGTGGGAGTCCATAACACGACATCGTCTACCCAAATATTCCGTACGATTCTCACCAAATTCGCCCGTTCACCGACGATCTTTCGGCCCATGCGCCCGTATCCCACACAACGTTTATTGCTCGCGCGGTACTCCGATGGAGTATGTACGCTGTGAGTACTGCCGAAACCCGTACCGCTGGCCGGACGAGCTTCGACTCCGTCGCCGCGTTTGTACTCGGGAAACTCGGCTTTACAGTGCCACTCACAGCACGAGGGATTCGACGGCCGATGGACTGGCTCGCTACCCGCCAGACCGTCCGCGACCGCGACTCTCATCACCCCTCGGCCACGGGTCACGGCCATCGACCGTAATCGATGAGCACGTCACAACACCCGATTGCCCTCCGCCTCGAGCGGCTGGTCGGCGGCGACACGAAGCTGCTGGCGCTCGTCATGGGGCTGCCGCTCATCGACGGCATCTTCGTCGCGCTGATCCTCGCCGGCGGACTCGCCGATCCGATGAGCGCGATCCAGGTCGGCATCCTGATCTTCGGCGGGAGTGCGACCCTCGCGGTCATCCTCGCGGAGATGCAGGGAACGCCGCGCCAGCAGGTCGGCGTCGTCCTCCTCGTCGGACTCCCGCTGATCGCGTTTGCGGCGCTACAGGCCGCGCTCGCGCCCGCGATCGGCAGCGTCATCGACACCGTCATCTTCGAGCGCTTCGCTGCACTGGTGATCCTCGCCATCGCGGCGAAAACCGCTAGCGCGACCGTCGGTGAGTACCTGCCGAGTCCGGGCATCATCATCGGACTCGGCCTGATCGCCAGCCTCGACCCCTCCGGCGCGGAGTTCGTCGTGATGGACGACCCGGCGCTGGTCGCGAACGCGACCCTCGCCGCGGTGGTTGGCGTCGCCTTCGCCCTCGGCGTCGCCCTCGGCGGGCCGTACCTGCGCGAGTACATGGACCTCGACCGGTTCCGCTTCGGCAGCGCCGTCGCCCTCGGGATCCTCCCGCTGTCGATCATGGGGATGGCGTTCGGGCAGGCGCCCCTCGCCGTGCTCGTCGTCGCCGCGCTGTTCGCGTTCGATCCGAGCGCCACCGGGCCGACCGCGAACGAAGCCGGCGCGAGCGACGGGACGCTCACCGACGGCGGCCACGACGACTTCGACGACCTCGAGGAGCCACTCGAGGGGGACGCCGACTCCGGGCACGGTGACGATGCGTACCCAGGCGACGACACGACGACGACCGAGGGACGCGCACCCTGGCTGTAATCGAAACCACTTTAGGCGGGATCGACCAACGGAGTGACGAGGGGTCGTGGCCAAGCCAGGCATGGCGACTGACTCCAGAGGCACCGCGCCCGGGACGACACTCCAGACTGATATACTGATCGGGCACCTGATCAGTGTCCGTGTGATGACCCTCTGGAGTTCCGAGGCGCACCGGAGATATCAGTCGATCGGGGGTTCAAATCCCTCCGACCCCATTCCTCACCGCGAACGATCTCGTGAGCGGTGAGTACTGAACGAGGAGGATTGAAGCACGGTCGCAGCGAAGCTGCTCCCTGGTTCAAATCCCTTCCGACTGCAATTATCCCGTATTAGTACGGAGACGACTCCTCGAAACGAGAGGGTCGACCTCACCAAACTCGAGCGGCGCATCCGCTCGCGCCCACGTCCCAGGACGTCGCGGGAGTTCCGCTGTTCGATCTGCAACAGTCGCTGCACGCGACTGACCGACGGCATTTCCGAAGCCGGTCACTGGCGGGACTGTCCGCGACGATTGCGGCGGACGGGGACGTATCGGGCTACGCCCATGCTCACCGATGGGGGTGAGGCGGACCGATGAGTAGTCGCGTTACGGTCATTACCGGCCGTTTTACTTCGTCGGTTCGTGGAAAGAGTGTCCCGGGGGTAGTCTTTGCGACGGAGACCTACTCCGGGACGATACGTGCGAACGGTGCTCACACGAATCAATCCGTCGCTTACGGTAACTCCTTGCCGGAAGAATGGGTAGGGAAACGGAGGCTCCTACGACCTGAAATTGACCGGGAGGTGGACCGATGACGCGCGAGTTCGTCCGCGCGAGTCAGCTGTACCACGTTCCGAGTCGGACGCCCATCGCCCACCCGGCAACGCAGGCCGACGACGAGGAGGATCGTCGGGCGCTCGAGGTCGTCTCGGGTGGTGAGTCGGCGTGAGTCAGTCCACGCCCACGCCCGGTGACGGCGATCGCGTCCTCGAGGGCACACCGCGGACGGTTCGGCGGTGGGTCGGGAGTGCAGCTGCGGAACTCGCTGAGGACGATACCGACGATCGGTGGCTGTACGTTGGGCCGCACGATCTCCGCCGGACATGGGGGCACCTGGCGCTCGAGGCCGAAGTGCTCCCGTCAGTGCTGATGCAGTGGGGCGGGTGGGACGATTACGAGACGTTTCAACGCCACTACCTGGGAAGCGTTCGGAGCGTGTGCAGGCTCGAGAAGCGGAGAAAGTCGACTGGCTCTAATTCAGCCTTCATCGTCGAAACGAATATTAGCAGTAGATAATAGCACGATTTGGCCTTGTTGAAACCCTCTGTGACTGAGAGGAATCACCTGCTAAATACAGAGGATGAGTACAGAACAACGGTTGGCGTTATCTCACTCTTCCAACGCTGAGATACCCGAAAGAGAACCTGCAAACTGCGCATCTGAGAACAACGTGAGACAGTGTACAGACGACTCACGCGAGTTCACTTCTCACCGGACGCGTACTCATCGGCGGTTGAGTGAACAACGTTCTCGGCGAGTCCCTTGAACGCTCGCCGAAGCCGCTCTGACGTCGCTTGATGAGAAATACCGAGGTGTTCGGAGAGGTCTTCTTGGGCGATATCACGAGGGATGTTGAAGTACCCGTGTTCAACCGCCGCAACAAGCGCTTCATGCTGATCTTCAGTCAGATCGAACCACACTTTTTGGATATTACTGACATCATAGACGCGCGTCACATCAAGCCGGTAGCCATTATCCCTGGCGTACTGGGCTGTTGCCGAAATCTCGCTCTGTTCGGGGAACAGGACACGCAAATCCCATTGGTCGTCGTGTGCCGTCGCCCGCTGGACGGTCGCCCCGTGTTCGATCACCATATACCCCAGAATGTGGGCCTTGTCGGTCCATTCCATCCGGTAGAGACGCTCCTCGTTGATCGTCGTGAGGTGATCGATACTCGTGACGGTCGAGTCGTCTTCGAGTACCCTCGTCAAGACATCAAAATCGCCCCGTGAGGCCCAGACGAACGGCATCAGATGATCCGTATCGTGTGCGACAACACGGTCGATCCGGAACACCATCTCCGGCAGACGCTCGAGGGTCTCGGTGAGCGCGAATTCCTCAACCGGGATACTAAACTCGACGATCGTCGCCATAGCGACAGATGGACTCCCACTCATATGGGAATTCTGATAGAGGAAGCGGTGAGTGTACGATCTATGCTGTCTCTCAATTAATCAAACACAGGAATTCAGTGAAAATGCTGGGGGTTAATCCGTGTTCGCCGCCTCAGACAGTCGATGGTTGAGAGCACCCAACCCACAGACACGTCCGGTAATGACCCACCTTCTGCCGACGAAGACGTGGCGAAACTCCGTCTTCGGTTGCGCCACATCCCGCTGTTAGAACTCAAAGACCAAGGAGTGATAATCTGGGACAGGAACAGCGACCTCGTGAAAAAGGGGCCACAATTTGACGAGAAGTGGAAAGAAGAACGACCGGATGGATAAGGACGTACCCGATTCGTTACGCCGTCCACCTGTACTGAGCGTTCGACCTTCCGTGTTGATCGCTCCTCAGTCTGTGCTACATTCGCGCTCTCTATTCAGCACGATTCCAAAAACCGGTCACCGTTTGAGGCTTTCAACAAAGCCCACGATTTTTTATTCAGACATGGGCTTGAAACTGGATCGGTCGAATCGTTACGTGCAGATGCAAACTTACTGCAGGGTTTCACCAGATACCTCACTTGTAGTGGATTCGCAACTCGTCTCCGTCAATTTGAATATCGTAATCGGCAATGGTGAAGGAAATAGAAATCGCCCCCTTATCAGTAACAAGCACATCAAGTGCTTCTGGATCGATAAAATCATACAGTGGGTCGTCCAGTACTGACGGAAGATCGACTGGTTTCACGTCTTCCAGAGAAGCAAGAGCATCGATGATGACCATGCTTGGTGCTACATTTGACCAATCGTATTGGCTCTGGACTGACTCCGAGCTTGTGTTATGATCTATCACAATCCATAGACGCCCCGTAGGCGGTTATACTTGGTGTGAGATAGTGAGTGAATGACTCTGATCTACTCAGCCTCGCCTGGACTGACCGCGAGTTTCACACCGAACTCTGAATAAAGAAACCGTACTACCAACGACTGTTAGAACAGCCGACGATCGGATGGGGTTGGGGTAGTACCGGGGGAGCGTGCCTCTGACAGGTCCAAATGGTACGTGCGATGGTGGTGTGCAGGATTCCGCACATACGCCATAGCGCCCCGGTAGTCTGGAGCACAGCAAGTCCAATATTAAGATGAACGGTACCGTCAGCGACTGACGCTAAAATATGTCTGTGATGGCTATTCGCCGACTGTCCAGATCGCGTCGGTCAGGTTGTACCCTCCGAAGACGTTGATCTCGAGGCTGAACACCTCGAACATCAGCGACCCCGTAATGGGCAGAATCATCGACGCGAAAACGCCGATCAGGTCGATTTCGTCCTCTCCGGTACTGCTACTGTTCGGTCTTCCGAAATTCCACAATGTTGCCATAGGTGTGAAACCCAGGCGAGACGTTCCGGAATCGCGTAATAAACCCGACGCGCCAGAAGGTGAAACCTAGAAATTAGGTCTGTTGACACCCTTGAGAATTGACAGAAGCCGCCTGCTACATACAGAGCATCTATTTAGCACGGTCACTTTCGTTTGTTTCGGTCTGATTACGTTGAATCAGCCGATCATTGTGCGTGCGTACTGTTCGATGTTCGCCAGCACATGACACCCAGATTACGCTGTCACCATACCTGCTTATGGAGCGAGGAGATGTCTCTCCTCTATGACCGACTCGAGTAGCGACGAGTTCGACCCAACAGCACCAGACCAACGGGAGATCGGCCGCGAAATGGTTGACGACAGTACGGGACTCGGTTCGGTGATGGCCCACGCCTATCGCGGAGAGATAGACCGAGTGGGGACGTGGCGCCAGCGCCTCGACGAGACGACGACGTGGGCGGTGACGCTGATGGCAGCAATCTTGACGTGGGCGTTTTCGAGTACCGATAACCCACATTATATCTTGCTGATCGGGATCGTTGTCGTCACCATCTTTCTGGGCATAGAAGCACGGCGGTACCGGGACTACGATGTCTTTCGCTCTCGTGCTCGAGTCATCCAAGAGAACCTGTTCGCAAACGCCCTCGATCCGTCCCAGGGCACTGAAAGCCACGACTGGCGAGTGGAACTGAGCCAGGACTATCGCAGGCCGACGCTGAAAGTTTCATTATACGAAGCACTCGTAAACCGGCTCCGGCGTGTGTACCTTGCGCTGCTCGGTGTCCTATTGCTCGCGTGGGTCTTCAGGATTACAGCGTTCGCGCCGCGCCAAGACTGGCTGACAACCGCTGGAATCGCCCGTATCCCCGGGATTGCGGTGGCTGCCGTTGTGGGTGTGTTCTACGTCGTGCTGCTGGGCGTCGCCTTCTGGCCCCGCGAGCGCCATGCCAAGGGTGAATTCCGTGAAGGGGACCCGGACGACTGGAAAGAGACAGACCGATAAATCCGTTCTCTGTATTGAACGATCACTACCTTCGCAAATCGGGCTGACCCTCGTGTCACATTCGCGCTGTGTATTCAGCAGAACTGCTACAACCGATCACACTCTGTGAATGTAAACAACGGAGTCTGTACGGAATGAGTGATTACTCTCGAGACGCCACGCGCTCACCTTCGTACCGCGGTTTTACTCCAAGCGAGCGAGCTGCATCAGCGGAAACCGTGATGGACTGCTCGCCGGAAGTGACGGGCTCTTTCGCGACGTCCTCGAGAAACGCGGCCAGTTCGTCACGATATGCCTTCGAGCGTACCTCCCGAACCGTCAGGGTGTCCTTCTCTCGGTGATGAACCGCCCGGTTCGCCAGGTACGCGAGCGCGAACATCTCGCGGGTTTCGTACGGCGCGTCGTCGAGATACCACGGTAACGTGAGGTCGTCGAGGTCGGCCTTCGGACCGATCGGTGCGCCCAGGACGGCGAGCGTTCGGCCCAGAACGGTGCCGTGAATCGTCGGCCGGACTTCGGTCGCGCGGTCGTCGGTGTCCTCGTTGTAATACTCGTACTCGAGCCCGGTCGCCTCGAGTGCGTCGATCACGTGCGAGCGGTGCTGGCGGTGGTTCAGCGAAAACATCGGTTGGAACCGCTCCGTGTCGATCGGTCCGCCGGAAAAGACGTTTGCAACGAGCGTGTTCAGTGCGACAAATTCCGGGTCGAGGGACGTCGCGTCGAGCCAGCCCAGCTCGCGGGCGTCGATCGCGTTCGCCGGGTCGGGCTTCAGCCCTCGAGCCACCCCCGAACGCGACCGCGGGGAATCTCGAGTGCAGAGGAGATCGCACTCGAGCCCTTCTCCGGGTGTTCGCTCGCGTATTTCATCACCGCCTGGTAGGCGAGGACGGCCGTCCACGGGTCCGCATAGGCTGCCGTTGTAGGTGCGCGCGAGGTCGCGCTCGTCGAGGACCACCGCGTTTTCGGGCATGGGTGTGGGTTGACACTCGAGGGTATAATCCTTCGGTGAAAATTGCCGATGGCAGCAAATCGCCGATATTCTACGGGTATGAACTATCCAAGAACACCTTGTGCGATTTCTACTGGTAACTGATTATCACGTCTGAAAACGTTTAATGTAAGTAGGATCTCAAAATTTCAGTACTAACTGGTGTGTTTATTACCGGTGGTTTCACTGGAAGGGGTAACGCCAGCGGACGACTCGAGAAGCGACGGTGTGGGACTGGGTGCACATCCCCCCTCCCGTCGGTTCGGGGTTCATCGAGGACCCTGATAAGGATTCTCATCATTCGCACGGCGCAAGAACAACAGACAACAATGAACTTCGCAACGAAGCTGATCGGCAACAAGGAGGAACGGGCTGTGAGTCCCGTTATCGGAGTAATTCTCATGGTCGCCATTACTGTGATTCTGGCGGCTGTGATCGCAGCGTTCGTGATGGATATCGGAACGACGAGTCAACCACCTCAGGCAAGTTTTAGTGTGTCTCAGGGCACTGATGACGGTGACCCCGTTCACGTTCAAATTTCGAGTGCTGAGCGACTTGACGGAGTTGAAGTTGCATCTACTGATTGTAGCGATCCTGGTTTCTCGGGCACGGATTTAGATGTTGGAGAAGACCCAGGTGTTGGTGATAATGAACAGCTAAGCGGCAGCTGTACGGAAGGCGACGAGATAGATATTATCGGTGTTTACGATGGAGAGTCGACGATTATCCAATCATTTGATCTTGACCACGACCTTTAAAACAAAAAAGTGTACTTAAAACAATGAATTTCGCAAAGAAGCTGATCGGCAACGAGGAAGAACGGGCTGTGAGTCCCGTTATCGGAGTAATACTCATGGTCGCCATCACCGTGATTCTGGCGGCTGTGATTGCAGCGTTCGTGTTAGATATTGGATCAACGAGTCAGCCACCCCAGGCAAGTTTCAGCGTCTCTCAGGGGGTGGATGATGGAGATGATGTCCACATTCAAGTTTCGAGTGCCCAGCGGCTTGATGCAGTTGAAGTCGCGTCTACTGACTGTGATGCGACACTGAGCGGCTTAGATGCTGCATCAGATCCTGGAGTCGGTGATAGTGGTACAGTAGGTGAGGGCGCCACTGATTGTGATGCCGGTCACCAAATCGATATCATAGGTGTCTATGATGGTGAGTCAACGATCATCCAGTCATTCGAACTGGATCACGACCTGAGCACAGCATAACTGTATCCAATTTATATTTGCTTGCGGGATGGTTAAGAACGGCATAGGCCAGGGTCTCGAGGATGCGCTCGTCACCCTGCGTCATCCACGAAACCCGCGGTCGTCCCATTGGTCACTGGTTCCCACATCGCGGTGATCGTCACTGCGGAACGGTCACTCTTGACCCATACAGGTGTCTGTAGAGCTACGAACGATGGAATCGTATACGCGACAGGGGTTTCTACAGTGTGGCGACGGATACCAGGGAGCCTGACGCTCTCGAGTTCCTGAAATCGTAGGCCGGTACTGGTACCACCGACCCGCGAAACGCTCCCGTAAACACGGTACGGAAGCATGATTCACAACACCCATTCGGGCTATAAAGCCCCGCTCGGCGACGCACAGCTGCGGCGACTCTTTCACCACGACTGCTCGGGGTATGCTCGCCGCTATTGCCAGCCGTGACTGTCTCGAACGCAAGTCTGTCACCGCCGACAGTACGTTCACTCACACCGTGCTGCGACAGCGCTCGTTCATACCAGCATGGGCAAAACAGCCTGCAACGCCGACGGTCCAGTGCGGGTGCCAGCCGTGGAACTCTCGCCCCCGCGGACCGCGGCTCCCCACAGTGAGAGCCGTGTCCGACTATCCACTCAGCCGACGTAAAATCACCTCCCGACCTGAAAATGAACGAGGAGGATTTGAACCAGGGAGCAGCTTCCCTGCGAGCGTGGTTCGAATCCCTCCGACCGCAATGAGAGGACGGAGACGACTTCGAAACGAGAGCGTCGACGTCAGCGGACTCGAGCGGCACGCAGCGACCGAAAGAAGCCTACCGGAGTCGAGTGCTATGGTTCGACCCGGACGGTAGCACAAGGGAGCGGGCGATGACGGTTGGATGCAGTGGTTGGGTGTCTGGCCCCCTCCCGGGAGACAGTTCAGATTCGATGACTAAATATCAATAGGATCGTTGACACGGGGGGTGGAGTCGCCCGTCAGTCGTCGTCCGACGGTTCCGGTTGACGTCCTCGAGCCCAGACGTTCGTGACGGAGTCGCCGGCTGGTGGGGTGTGGCTGACCGATTTCATCGTTCGAGTGGTATCGTCTGACATAGTGACACATGGTATCGAGCGGTAGTATATAACCGTTCCGTACGAAGGGTACCAACAATATAATGTCTTTATATGTCACTCGCACATCCGACGGCGGGCCGAAAAACGGGGACGGCCGTTACTGGTCGACGGCCTCGACGGTGATCTCGCCGGCCGCCGTGACGGTAATCAGGTACTCGCTGTACTCGAACGTGACCGAGCCGTTCGCCCGGAGCCCGTCCGCGCGCGGTTCGAACAGCCGCTCGAGCGCGTCGGCGTTGATCGCGTAATGTAGCGGCTCGAGTTCGGTGACGTCGGTTCCGTCGAACGCCGCGACCGCGTCGGCGATCGCGACGCTGAGCGGTTCGTCGTCGAGTCGGTCGTACTGTACCGCGTACTGCGTACCGGCCGTCTGTGAAACGGATGATCTCGTGTTGGTCATTGGTGCGGACCCCCCTGCGTGCCGGGAAGACATGACCGTCTTCTCGAAGGGAGCTAAAGAGCCTGGCCGTTAACTGTGTAATGAGTCGGCGACGAGGGAGTTAATCAGTTAACCCTGGTCGCGGTCGAACAGGGAGTCGAAGAGCTTCCGCTCGACGGCGCGGATGTGGTTGTGGAACGCGGGCGGTGAGATGCCGAGCGACGACGCGAGCTCTTCGCCCGTCGTCAGGCGCGGCCACTCGAAGAACCCGCCGTGATAGGCGGTCTGGACGACCTCGCGCTGGCGATCCGTGAGGTCGTCGAGGAGCGCCGTCTGCCGGCCGAGAGCAGTCTCACCGACGCTCACTGTGGACCGAGAACGGTCGCGTTTCGCGAGGAGCGACACCGACAACCCTCGTCGCGTGATCGCAGCGAGCAGTTCGCGTATCTCGACGACGCGGGGGACGTCGATCACCGCTCGAGCGCCGCTTGGATCGACGACGAACTCCCGGAGGGCGCCGCCGTGGGAGTCGACGATCGACCCGAGAAACGGACGGGACAGCGAGAGCTGGACGACCGTTCGCCCCTCCCCTGCGCTGATGATGATCGTCTCGGCGGCGTCGAACGCGGCGAGATCACTCTCCTCGAGCGAGTCGTCGACGCTCGCGAAGACGACCGCCGCGTCGTCGCCCCGCGGGATGATCCCCTCGAGGGTGATCGCCGTCTCGAGGTGCGTCGCCAGCGCCGACAGCGCGGAGTCGTCGTCGACCTGCAGTTCGATCTCGGTGAGGTCGTCGCCCAGAAGCGTGTTCTTTCGCTGGACGGCCTGGATCGTGTACGCGATCGTCTCCCCGAGCTCCGTGAGCGTCGACTGGAACTCGCCGTCGAAGCCGTGGCGCCGGTTCGCGTAGACGGCGAGGACACCGTAGAGAAAGCCGTCGTGGGCGAGCGGAACCGCATAGGTCGACTGGAGGTCCCTCGAGAGGGCGTCACCGCGCCACTGCCCCTCCCGGATCGAGCTGGCGATGTTCGGCTCGCCCGTCGGCTGGCTCGTCCGGGCCGTCCGGCCGGCGGGTTCGGCGGCCGCGTCGTCGACGATCGTCACCGACACGGCGTCGAGGTAATCGCCGCCGGCGCCGGCGGACGCCCGCGGGAGCACCTGGTTTCCGCCGGGATCGGGCTCGCCGATCCAGACGAACGCACACGCCTCGAGGTCACAGAGGCGCTCGCAGACGCCGCGTTCGATCTCGCTGCGGGAGTCCGCCTGCAGCAACAGCGCCTCGATCTCCTGTCTGAGCCGATCGGCGCGGTGGACGCGCTCGAGGCGGTCGTTCTGCTGTTTGAGCTCCCGTTCCCGCTCGTGAAGCCGCTGACTCCGGCCGATCCTGTCGAGTGCGGTTTCGGCGGTCGCGCCGAACAGCTGTGCCAGTTCGAACATCCGCTCGTCGTACAGGTCGGGCCGCTCGGAGACGGCGACGAGCACCCCGTGTTCGCCGAGCGGGACGTACAGTCCGCTTCGAATACGGGTGTCGGGATTGTACACGTGTTCGGACTCCCTGACGTCGTCGAAGAGCGCCGGCGTCTCCTCGACGAAGGCGTTCCAGGCGATGCTCTCGTTCGGACGAAACCGCGGCGGCATCCCGATGCGGTCGGGGACGTCGGCCGAATACGCTGCGGGGAGGAGCTCGTTTTCCCGGTCGTTGAACCGGTAGACTACGACCCCCGTGAGGTCGAGAACCTCCGCGGAGACGTCGACGATGTACTCGCAGGCCGTCTGCTTCGAGTCGACCGTCAGCAGGTGGCGCGTCGCCTCGTGGAGCGCGTTCAGCGTCTGTTCGTACTGGACGCGATCGGTAACGTCGACGGAGACGCCGATCACCCGGTCGACGTCGCCGTCTCGAGTGATGGGTCGGTACCAGGTCTCGAACTCGCGGGTACCGACCCGGCGCGTCGAGTGGACCGCCTGGCCGGCGAGCGCCCGCCTCGCGTCGTCGACGACGTTCGGGTTGTCGCCGAAGACGTCGAAGATGGACTCGCCGACCACCTCGCCGGTCTCGAGGTCGAGCTGCTCGAGCCCCCGGCCTTCGGAGAGAACGAACTGGCCGTCGCTGTCGAGGCTGAACAGTATCGTGGGCACGTTTCCGACCAGCGTCTCGAGGCGTTCGGTCCGCTCGACGCGCTCTGAGACGTCCTTGAAGTAGACGGAGAGCCCCGACGCCGAAGGGTAGATTCGGGCCTCGAGCCAGAGGTCGCGCTGGTCGTAGTAATCCTCGATCGTTCGCGGCTCCTGGCGCTCCACCGCAGCGGTCGCCGCCTCGACGAACGGGGTGTCCGTCGTCTCCGGGAACACCTCGAAGAACTCCCGGTCGAGCAGTTCTGACTCCTCGTAGCCGAGTAGCTCCGCTGCGCGCTCGTTGACGTACGAGAAGCGCCAGTCGCTGTCGAGTGCAATGAAGGCGTCGGTGACTCGCTCGAACGCCTCGTTCAGTTCGCGTTCGATGCGGTCGTACGCCGTCACGTCGCGGATCGAGACGACGATTCCGTCGACGGTGGGATCGGAGAGCCGGTTGGTGAACGTGGCCTCGTGAATTCGCCAGCGTTCGTCCGCGTGACGCGACCGGAACACACAGCTCTCCGTCGTTTCGGGCGCCTCTCGGACGCGCTCGAACGCGGACCGAAACGTCTCCCGGTCCTCGGCGTGGACGACGTCGGTCGCCGGCTGCCCGATCAGTTCGGACACCTCGTAGCCGGCGATCCGCTCGACGGCGGGGCTCACGTACGTCCGTCGACAGTGCGTGTCGAGAACCTGGATAACGGTCGACGAGTGCTCGAGCAGCGTTCGGTACCACGTTTCCCTGTCGGCGGTCTCCCGACGCGCCGTGAAACAGCGGACGGCCCGCTCCAGGCGGTTTCGAAGGACCCGTGTGCGCTCGCAGTCCGCGCGAGTGACGACCTCCCGTGCCCCCCTCTCGAGGGCCTCCTCGAGGACGTGTTCTTCCCCTCGATCGGCGGCAAAAATCACGAGGTGGCGGTCGCTCAGCGCCGACACCGCCTCGAGGTCGTCGGTCAGGACGCAGTCGATCGTGTTGCGGCGCTCGACGCGCTCGAGGATCGACCCACCCTCGAGCGAGGCCGTGTCCGTCGTGATCCGCCGTTCGACGGTGACGTCCTCGCCCTCGAGACCCGTCGTCGCTGCGTGCACCCACGTCGAGCCCGCCGTCAGCACCCGCAGCGGGGATGAATCGGTGGGAGCCGGTTTCATAGGGGTGTTCGGAGAGCGACCGGTAAAAAACCGCCGCACGGTTTCACCTCGAGAGGGGCGGAACGTCGTCGGGCGGCCGGAACACGACCTGACGCCGCGTTTCTCGACGAGTCTCGCGGGGTTGCCTTCGAAGTCGTGCCGTCGGCGGGGAGTCGGTGAACTGTCGGCGGTAAGCCGGCAGCCGCCGTCGGCGACGACCGCACTCGAGCGACCGGTCGTCGGATCGGGCTCGCTGCGGGTGTCAGTAGCCGACGACGTCGCCGTCCTTCCGGGGCTCGGTCGCACCCGACAGCGTCTCACCCTGCCGGCGAACCAGCTGTGCGCCGCCGAACAGCGACGGCACCAGCACGCGGACGTCGTGGCCCTTCCTGACGAGTCCCGTCTGGTTCGGCAGGCGCTCCTCGACGCCGAGCGTGCCCTCCTCGCGGTAGCGCCAGCGGGGTGCGTCGAGAGCCTCCTGTTCGCCCATCCCGTAGTCCACCAGGTTCGAGAGCAGCTGGACGTGGCCCTGGGGCTGCATGTAGCCGCCCATCACGCCGAAGGCGGCCCAGTCGTCCTCGTCGAACTTCGCGACGGCGGGGACGAGGGTGTGGAACGGGCGCTTGCCCGGCTCGAGGCTGTTCGGATGGTCGGGGTCGAGCGAGAACGACGCCCCGCGGTTCTGGAGGGCGATGCCGGTGTCGCCCGCCACCAGGCCGCTGCCGAAGCCGGCGAACCGGGAGTTGATGTACGACACCAGATTCCCCTCCTCGTCGCCGACCGTCAGGAGGACGGTGTCGGCGTCCTCGGCGGCCTTCGTGGGAACGCCGACCTCGGGGTCCTGAATCGGCGAGTCGCCGATCGCCTCGGCGCGCTCTTTCGCGTAGGCCTTCGAGGCCAGCGGCGGCACCGCCTCGTACTCGGGATCGGTGATGTAGTGGTGGCCGTCGACGAACGCGAGCTTCATCGCCTCCGCGAAGGCGTGGACCCGCTCGGGCGAGTCGTACTCGTGGTCGCCCGCACCGATCTCCTCGGCGATGTTCAGCGCCTCGAGGGCGATCAGCCCCTGATTGTTCGGCGGCAGTTCGAAGATCTCCGCGCCGTTGTACGTCGTGCTCACCGGCTCGGGGAACTCCGGCTCGAACGCCGCGAGGTCGTCGACGGTCATGAAGCCGCCCTGCTCCTGGATCTCCCCGGCGATCTGTTCTGCGATCTCCCCCTCGTAGACGACGTCCGCGCCCTCCTCGGCGATCTTTTGCATCGACTCGCCGAGTTTGGGAAGGGTCGCCACGTCGCCGGGAGCCGGACTCTCGCCGTCGAACAGGTACGCCTCGCGGGCGTGCTCGTCCGTGAACAGCCGTTTCGCACCCTGCCAGTAGTACGAGATCACCTCCGAGACGGGGTAGCCTTCGGTCGCGTAGTGGATCGCCGGCTCGAGCACCTCCGCCAACTCCTTCCGACCGAGTTCCTCGACGGTCGCCTCCCAGCCGCGAGCCGTCCCGGGAACGGTGACGGCGTGCGGTCCCAGAAACGGCATCTCGAGGGCGTCCTGGCTCGTCGCCTCGTCGACGGCGTAGCCGCGGGCCTCGGGGTACCACGCCGACAGGTCCTCTTTCTCGCGGATCGAGTCTTTCACGTTCTCGATGCTCGCGTCGGCGGGCGCACCCCCACAGGAGCGCATCGCGCCGACCTCGCCGTCGGCGGTGCGGTAGAGGGCGAACACGTCGCCGCCGAGTCCCGTCGAGGTGGGTTCGACGACGTTGAGCGCCGCGGCCGTCGCGACCGCGGCGTCGAAGGCGTTGCCGCCGTCTTGCAGGATCGACAGCCCCGCCTGCGCCGCGAGGGGCTGGCTGGTCGCGACCATCCCGCGACTCGCGCGGACGGTCGAGCGTCTCGAGGTGAACCGGTCGAGGTCGTAGTCCATACGCGCCGTTTCGAAGAGGACCGCCTAAAACGCGGCCCTCCCGGCAGGAAAGGTGTGTTACTCGCCCCCAGCGTCGCCCGTCACCGCGCCCTCTGTCGAGTTGACGTGGACTCGCGTCTCTGCATTAATTGTGAGACTCACGCGCGCGAGGGAGTCGTCGTCATCGTCAGCAGGCCGTTCGACGAGAAGCGCCGACCGGTGAGCCCGGTAATCGCTCGTCACCACGTGCGGCCGCGTGTCGTAGCCGTGGAGGTGGACGCCGTCGTCGACCGCCTCGACTCGCTTCCAGCGGTGGTGAACCGAGCCGGAGCCGAAGCCGGACTCGACGACGACGAGCAGGTGCCGGTCGAAGTCGATGGCCTCGAGGCGGTCCCGAACCTCCTCGTCGACCCCCTCGAGGTCGAGGCTGGCGTCGCGGTCGGCCGCGCTCTCGATGCGGTGAACCGCGTACCTGCCGTCCGCCTCCTCGCGCACCGAGATCGCGGGTTCGGCGAGGCGAACTCCCGAGAGCGTCTCGAACTCGAGGGAGGGCTCCGCGGGCATGTGCTCACCCAGGTAGTGATCGTTCCAGTCGTCCTCCTCGCCCCGTTCCGGCTGTTCGGGCACCTCGATCTCGTACGGCGGCTCGTCGACTCGCGGGTCCTCGGGGACGACGTCCTCGTCTTCGTCCCCGTTTCCGTCGGCCGGTTCGCCCGCGCCCTCCTCGACCGCAAGTGCGAGGTCGACCTCGAGCCCCTCGTGGTCACCTCCGTCCGCGGGTTCGATTCCGCAGGTGAGCGAGGCCTCGTAGGTTCCGGCCTCGAGATTCGGCGTCTCCTCGTGAATCTCGAACGTCTCGGTGATCGACTCGCCACCCTCGAGTTCCTCGAGGAGGCCGATGTCGTTGACGCCCTCGACGCGCTTGCCGTCGGTGCCGACGTGACCGCTCTCCTCGTAGGCGTCGGTCCAGAGCGTGATCGACCGTTCCCGATCCAGACCGTCGTCGTCGGTCCGGTCGGCCCAGACGACGCCGAACGGCCACGGTGCCCCCGAGGAAACGGCAACCGTCGCGCCGGTCGTGTTCGACAGCGTCGCCTCGAGCGCAGCCGGCGAGTCGGGTTCGACGTACGGATCGACCAGTTCGACCGCGAGGCTGGCGAACTCGCCGACGTCCTCGAGGGACCCGCCCTCGAGGGAAACGGTGTAGGTGGGGTCGGCCGGCTCCTCGTCGGCGTCGTCGCCGTCGTCGGACGGGCCGGAGCCGCCCGACGGATCGGCGCTGCTCAGACAGTCGGCGGTTGCCGCGGTCAGGCCGACCCCGGCCGCCGCGACGAACGTTCGTCTGTTCATACCCGTATCGAGACCGCGTACCGATAAGTGTCTTCAGCAAGTTCAAAGGGGGATTTTACCTACCGCGAGGGCACAACGTTCACGTCGTCGCGGCCGTACTCTCGCGTAAGAACACGACGATGCAGGACGGACCACGGCTTCCGGGCGTCGACGACCGCGAGGGCGAAGACCGCATCGTCCTCCACGTCGACGCCGACTGCTTCTACGCCTCCTGCGAGCGGCTGCGCGAGCCCGAACTCGAGGGCGAACCCGTCGTCGTCGGGATGGGGTACGAACCCGGCGAAACCGCCGGCGCGGTCGCCACGGCGAGCTACGAGGCCCGAACGTTCGGCGTCGAGAGCGCCCAGGCGATCTCCGCGGCGCTCGAGCGCCTGCCCCGGCGGGTCGACGCCGAAACCGACCCCGAGATCGCACTCGAGGAGAGCGGCCACTACCGCCCCGTCGACATGGAGTACTACCAGTCGGTCGCCGCGGAGGTCCGGGAGATCCTCCACGACTGCGCCGACGTCGTCCGCGAGGTGAGCATCGACGAGGCCTACCTCGACGTCACCGAGCGCACGGCCTGGGCGGTCGCCGACGGCTTCGCCCGCCACGTCAAAAACCGCATCCAGCGGGAGGTCGGCGTCACCGTCAGCGTCGGCGTCGCGCCGACGATGAGCGCCGCGAAGATCGCGAGCGACTTCGAGAAGCCCGACGGCCTCACCGTCGTCGAACCGGGCTCCGTCCGGGAGTTTTTAGCTCCGCTTTCTGTCGAGTTGCTCCACGGCGTCGGCCCCGTCACCGCTCGAGAGCTCCGGGCGATGGGCCTCGAGACCGCCGCCGACGTCGCGGCGGCCGACCCGCGCACTCTGGAGGGGCGCTTCGGCGAGCGGGGACGAGAACTGTACGACCGCGCCCGCGGCGACGACGACCGCCGAGTCGAGCCGAAGGGGCTGCCCAAGAGCTTCTCGCGGGAGTCGGCGTTCGCCGAGGCAGTCGAGGAGCCGGAACCGAAGTACGACCGGATCGAGACGCTGGCGGCCGCCGTCGCCGAGCGGGCCACCCGCGAGGGCGCCCTGTACCGGACCGTCGGCGTGAAGGCGGTGACGCCGCCGTTCGACGTCAACACCCGCGAGCGCTCGCTGCCGGGGCCCGTCGACGATCCCGACCTCGTCGCCCGGATCGCCCGGGAGCTGTTCGCCGAGTTCGAGGACGTCCCGGTCAGAAAACTCGGGGTCCGGGTGGCGAACCTCGAGTTCGTCGCCGCCGAGCAGGCGAGCCTCGAGGGCTGGGAGTCGGCGGGCGGTGTGGGGGAGTCCTCGAGCGGGTCGTCGAAGACGGGCGAGGAGCCGTCAGCGTCGGAGAGAGCCAATCAGTCGTGTGGGCAGTCCTCGCTGGGCGATTTTTCGTAGGGCTCGCACCCACCGGCGGGGCGTCGGCTACCGATACCCGTATGATTTTTTATGACCGGCGGCACTGACTCACGTGGGAATGACGTACACTGACACAGAGGCCGCGGATCGGGGGTCGCTTCGATCGCTCCAGGGGGACCGACTCCGCGAGACCGTCGAGCGGGCCTACGAGAACGTCGACTTCTACCGCGAGGCGATGGACGAGGCGGGGGTGTCGCCGGCGGACGTCGAGAGCGTCGACGACGTCTCGACGCTCCCGTTCACCACCAAGGAGGACTTCCGCGACCAGTACCCGAACGGGCTGTTCGCCGTTCCCGACGACGAGGTGAGACGGATTCACGCCTCCTCCGGAACGACGGGGAAGCCCAAAATCGTCGCCTACACCGAGAACGACCTCGGCGTCTGGTCGGAGGTGATGGCCCGCTCGCTGTACGCCGCTGGCGTCGAGCCCGGCCAGACGTTCCAGAACGCCTACGGCTACGGGCTGTTCACCGGAGGTCTCGGCTTCCACGACGGCGTCGAGGAACTCGGCGCGACCGTGATCCCGACCGGCGGCGGCAACACCGCCCGCCAGATCGAGATGCTCGAGGACCTGGAGAGCGACGCGATGGGCTGTACCCCCTCGTACTGCCTCTACCTCGCGGAACGCGCCGAAGCGGCGGGCGTCGACGTCCGCGACCTCCCGCTCTCGACGGTCGTGATCGGCGCCGAGCCGTTCACCGACCCGATGCGCGAGGAGATCGAGGCGGCGCTCGACGTCACCGCGATCGACATCTACGGCCTCTCCGAACTGATCGGCCCCGGCGTCTCAGTCGAGTGCGCCGAGGCCCAGGACGGCCTGCACGTCTGGGAGGACCACTTCCTCCCCGAGATCGTCGACCCCGAAACCGGCGAGCCCCTCGAGGCGGGCGAGCGAGGCGAACTCGTGCTCACCTCGCTCACGAAGGAGGCCCTGCCGGTCCTCAGGTACCGCACCGGCGACGTGACGAGCCTGCGTTACGAGGAGTGTGACTGTGGCCGAACGATGGTCCGGATGGACAACATCCGCGGCCGCGTCGACGACCTGCTGATCGTCCGCGGGGTCAACGTCTACGCCAGCAGCATCGAGGAGGTGATGGTCGACATCGAGGAGGTCGCTCCCCACTACCGGATCGACCTCTACCGCGAGGGCAGCCTCGACACGATGGAGATCACCGTCGAGCACCACGAGGAGTTCGACGGCGACGTCGAGGAACTGCGCGACCGGATCGAGCGCCGGCTCAACGACGTCCTCGACGTCACCGTCGACGAACTCGAGGTGCTCCCCTTCGGCGAAATCGAGCGCACGGAGGTCGGAAAGGTAACGCGCGTGTTCGACCACCGCTGAGTGCGTTCCAGTCGGTTTAACTCCGGGTTATTTTTCGATTGAGAACCGTTTTCCTCGTATATTTAGAAAATCGAACTTTCTATTCGCAATAGGCTTGCTCGCGGGGTCAAAGAATCATGACAGATTTCGAGGAGTTTATAGAACTAGTTGATACAACGTGCGTATCGGTCACGCCAACTCGCTCGTTTTCGGCGTTATGAACATTGTTTATATACAGAATAAGGGGGAGAATAGCTATGGATGAGTACGCGTACGTTGTGAACGTTGACGGTGTCATCGTTCGAGATGGGGAATACCTTCTCATAGAACGGGCAGAGGATGAAGAGCATGCAGCCGGAATGCTGGCGTTCCCGGGCGGGAAGGTAGAACAAGCGTCTGGTAATGATGATCCAATCGAAGCAACATCGATGGGATTTAGCCGTCAGACCCCCCGGCATGGGCTACATCTACTTGGGTTGCCTCTTTGTACTGAAAGACGTGCGACTCGTACAGGTCCTGATTCCAGACGGGAAACGAGAGGCAGTCTTGGAGATGCTCGAGGAAAAGGGGGTGGGGTACAGCGTCGTTGAAGAGACAGCCCACGAAGAGCACGACCACATCGTCCAGTTCCCGCTCCCGACATCGGCCGTCGAGTCGGTGTTAGATGAACTTCGGTCGATCGGCATCGACGACAGCACCTACACCATCGTCCTCGACGTCGAGGCAGTGGTCTCCGAGGAGTTCGATGAGCTCTTAGAGGAGTACTCAGATGGAACCGACGACGAGGAAGACGACGTCGAACACAGAGGCATCACCGGCGAGGAGCGTATCGCCCGCGAGGAGATTCAGACCCGGGCGAACGACCTGGTCACGTCGACGCCGACATACGTCGTCCTGACGCTCCTCAGCGCAGTCATCGCGACGGCGGGGATGCTTCTTGACTCACCCGCCACGGTCGTCGGATCGATGGTCATCGCGCCGCTTATCGGTCCGACGATGGCTGCCAGCGTCGGGACCGTGCTAAACGACCGGACTCTGTTCCACCGGGGCATGAAGCTTCAAGTACTCGGTATCGTGGTTGCGATCGGCAGCGCGGCGGTGTTCGCGCTGCTCGTCAGGCACCTGTTTCTCGTCCCGCCCGGACTCGACATCCTCGAGTTGAGCGAGATCAACGAGCGCGCGTCGCCGAACTTCCTCGTGCTCGCTATCGCGCTCGGCGCCGGGGTCGCTGGTATGCTGAGTCTCATTACAGGCGTCTCGACTGCGCTGGTGGGTGTCATGATCGCGGTCGCGCTCATCCCGCCGGCAGCCGCCGTCGGGCTCGGTATCGCCTTCGGCATCCCTCGGCTCGCAATCGGCGCGGGCGTCTTGGTAACAGTGAACGTCCTCTCGATTAACCTCTCGTCGCTCGTTGCGCTGTGGTTCGAGGGGTATCGCCCGGAACAGTGGTTCCAGATCGGAGAGGCGCGCGGCGCGTTCGTCAAACAGGTGGCTGCGCTCGCACTTACCATCACCCTGACATCAGTGTTCCTCGGCGGGGTGACCTACGACTCCTACGTCGCCACGAACGTCGAAGAGGAGATCAGACAGGAGGTCGGCGACGAACTCGAACTTGCTGACGCACAACTCGAACTGCGTGACATAACTGTCTCGCGGTCCGGCATCGTTCCGCCGCTGGAGACCGATCGCGTCGTCGTTAGGATCGCTATCGATCCCGACGACGATCCCCCGAGAGTCGTCGATCGCCTAAAGCAGCGGATCGAGGCCGTGACAGGGACTGATGTCGACATCGAGGTGGAGTACGTCATGGTCGAGCGAACCGAATAGGTCACGACGACGGAGGCGAGACAGTCGGTCGGGCCACCGGCCACCCGCGCGGGACACGCCGATCCAGCCACTCAAATCGAGCGATGATGGCATTCCATCGTTACGCGTCCGGTCGGTACACCCGTCCACGAAACGTCGCGATCCGATCGCCTCCCTCGCTTTCGACGACGACCTCGTACTCCGCGGTTCGCCCGCCCACGTGCGTCTCCTCTGCGGTCGCCGTCAGCGTCGTGCCGACGTCGACGGCCTCGAGGTAGGAAATGTTGGTCTCGAGGGCGAAGGCCGCCTCCCCGTGGGAGTTCGAGGCGGCGGCGAACGCGGCGTCCGCCAGCGAGTAGATCGCGCCGCCGTGGGGCGTGCCGTGGAAGTTACACAGGTCCGCGGTGATCTCGAGTGCCGTCCGGGCGGTGCCGTCGCCGACCGCGAGCAGGTCGATGCCGAGCGTCTCGCAGTAGGGGCCGGCCAGCCGCGTCTCGTCCGGGTCGCCTTCGGTGGACGTCATACTCGGGGATGTCTCCGCGGGGGCAAATAGCTTGGTCGTCGCGGCGGGGCTGAGTACCCGAGGAATTACGCGGCTGGCGTCCCTCACGGCCGCTATGGACGCACCCGACACCCGTATCGACCACGTCGGAATCGCCGTCGAGTCGATCGACGACGCCGAGGGGCTGTTGCTCGCACTCGGCGCGGAGAAAGTCCACGAGGAGACCACCGACGAGACGTTCACCTGGGCCACCTACCGGCTCGGGGACGCCTCCCGGTTCGAACTGCTCGAGCCCGTTCCCGGCACCGACTCCTTTCTCACGGGGTTCCTCGAGCGCTACGGTCCCGGCCCCCACCACGTCACCCTCGAGGTCGCCGCGATCGATCCGCTAGTCGACCGGCTCGAGTCGGCGGGGTTTCGCGTCGTCGAGTACCACGAGCACGACGACTGGATCGAGGCGTTCGTCGCACCCGGCGAGGGGAACCCGACGGGGACGCTGCTCCAGTTGATGGAGTACCACGACAGCTACGCCCGGCGCCGGGAGACGGACGCCGACGGGCTGTTCGTCCGCGGGGACCCGCTCTGAGTCAGTCCCGCCGGCTGCCGACGGCGACCGCGTCCCCGCGGTGGTAGCGGTCCAGGTCCCACCAGACGTCGGTGACGACGTGGACGTAGAGGACGACGCCGGTGAGCACCGCGAGCGGGACGCTCGCGACGGCGAGGGCGACGACGAACAGCCCGGAGAGCAGCAGGTGACTCAACAGCCGCGAGAGAGCGCCGACGTCGCCGCTGTCGAAGATCAGATCCTGGTCGGTGAAGGCGGCGACGGGACGGCGCAGACAGAACCGCAGCGCCCGCCAGTCGCCGGTCGTCGCCCGCGCGATGACGAAGTGATCGAGATCGATGAACACGCCGACGGCGACAGCATAGAGGACGAGCGCCGCTGACGGAACGCCCACCCCGCCGACGGTCACCGGCGCCAGTACGGCGACGAGGGCGAGTCCGACGACGAGCGAGACGGCGGCGTGGTGTTTCGAGTACATCGTGAGTCGGCGGTCGCGTTCGGAGAGGGAGTTGCCCGCGTTTTCGAGGGCGCTAGCCGGCGAAGCCGTTGAGCAGCCACTCGCCGTTGTCGCCGCTCGAGTCGGCGATACTGGGGGCGCTGACGAGGACGAACGCGCTCTCCTCGTCGCCGTTTCTGATCTGGCGGGTCGACTCCGGCGAGATCCACACCGCGTCTCCGGCTTCCATCGCGACCGGCTCGTCGTCGATGACGACCGTCGCCGCCCCCTCGATCAGCACGTAGATCTCCTCGTGGTCGTTGTCCGCGTGGTCGTGGGGCTGGCTGTTCCACGCCGGATCACAGCGGGCGATCGTCACGCCGACCTGCTCGGTCTCGAGCGGGTCCGAGAGAAAGTGCATCGCACTCGAGACCTGGTCGACCTCCTCGTAGTTTACCTTCCTGTATGGCATCGTCTCACACGTAGGCTTTCGACTGCAAAATAGTAAAGGTACGCGCTCGCCGCCCGGTTCCGGACTGCCGTACGTCGGTTCCGGCGCACGCGCAGGGGGGTTCGCAAGTGTGCCGGGAGTTCGGTACAGCAGACCGTACCGACCGCTGACCGCGGTTACTCGTGCTGGCTGAGCGGGTCGAAGCTATCGACCGGCGTCACCGAGTAGTCGACGGTCAGCACGTCCTGGGTCGCCCGCACCTTGCCGACGAACGTCGAAATATCCTCGAGGGCACCCTCGAGGACGAACAGCTCCATGCAGTAGTGGTCACCGACGTGGCTGTGGAAGTTCGAGGCAACCAGCCCTTCGTGTTCGTGGCGCAGGCGGATCATGCGCTCTTCGACGCTGGTCGTCTCGTAGTCGAACAACACGGTGACGATTCCCATCAGCTCGCGGTCCTCGAGGCGGGTGTCCTCGAACTCGCCGAGCAGGTTCCTCGAGGCCTCCCGGACGACCTCGCTGCGACCCGTGTACCCGTGGTCGTCTGCGAACTGGTCGAGTCGCTCGAGGAGTTCGTCCGGCATGGAGACGCTTACGACGGCCATATAATAACTCGGGCCGGTTCGACTATTAAGGCTTATCATCAGCCGCCCTCCCGATGGTCGAGACCGCCGCGAGCGAGCGCCAGCTGGCGATTGCAGCGGTCTCGGCGTGACCGAGATCCGCAGCGTCTTTGCACCCACACGCGGAGAGAGTACTCATGTACCTTCCCCACCAGACGTGGCCCGACCTCTCGGCGTACGTGGCCGAGGAGTCGGTGGCCGTCGTCCCCTTGGGATCGACCGAACAGCACGGCCCACACCTCCCCGAGGGAACCGACTACCTGATCGCGACCGCGCTGGCCCGCGAGGCCGCCGAGCGAACCGGCTACCTCTGTACGCCGCCGGTGACGATCGGCGTGAGCCCCCACCACCGACAGTTCCACGGCACCATGTGGGTCGATCCGCCGGTGTTTCGCGACTACGTCGAGAACTTCTCGCGGAACCTCACCTACCACGGCATCGACCGGATCGTCTACGTCAACGCCCACGGCGGCAACATCGTCCACCTCCGCGAGGTCGGTCGACGGCTGTGTGACGACGAAACGGCCTTCGCCTGCGAGTGGATGTGGGACGAGTCGATCCCCGAACTGATCGCCGAGAGCTTCGAGACGCCCGGCCCCCACGGCGGCCCGAAGGAGACGTCGATGATCATGCACATCGCCCGCGAACTGGTTCGGGAGGACCGTCTCGAGGACGCCCGCGACGGGGGACTGACGGAGTTCCACGCGGACGTGATGACCGTCCACGGCGCGCGGGTGCGCTACGACGCGATCGAGAACACGGACAACGGCGTCCTCGGCGACCAGACCGACGCGACCCCCGAGATCGGCGAGCGGCTGTTCGAGGCCGCGACCGACCAGCTGGTGGCGCTGCTCGAGTGGCTCGACGACCAGCCCTTCGAGGCGCTGATGCCGACCCCACACGTCGATCCGCAGCCGGGAAGCGGCCGGTAGGCCGACGAACGCCCCGGCGAGACCGAACGACTGGAACGGCGGTGCCCGTTCGAGCAATCGCTCATTACCTGCAGGCACGAATTCGGGCCGGGACGCACTCGTTGGGTGCGTCCGACAGGCGGGAACAGAAGGTGTGATCCGGCGCCAGCGATTCGTCGGCGAAGCCGACGTGTCCTCCCGCGACGACCGCTCGTTCGGCCGTCTCGCGCCTGTTTCGGGGACGGTCACGCCGCGGTGCCGACGAAACGAGTCGCTGCGACGAACGGTCCGGTTGACGGAGGGGTGAACCGACCGTCCGGGGAAGTCGAGAGTTCGAGCCGTCAACACGTACGATACCGACCTGACACTTCTAGGACGAGGATCTTTTATCGCCCACCGGAACCGTGCTCTCGGCCGAACCGGATCACCGCTCGAGACAGTCTGTCAGCGAACACACAGACCGATCGGATAGGGTTTGACGATCCTGCAATTCTCCGTAATAGAGAGTTCAACGACGGGCCGATCCCGGACCGATAATAATTAAATTTCTTATACTTTGATAGCCACAGCATTACGAAGGCCGGCGACCGCCCACGAGTGAGTCGTATGATACGACAGTATCCTCTTCAGCAAGTACAGGTTCCAGAGTGGTTGCAAGACCCCGTCGCGGAGCTGATCGTGTTCCTCCCGCGGTTGGTCGGCGCGCTGGTCATCCTCCTCATCGGGTGGATCATCGGCCGGCTCGCCGGCCGCGCCGTTCGGCGGATCGCCGACGGCGTCGAACTCGACCGGATGGTTCTCGAGACGCCGCTGGGGCGGATTCTCGGCGGGACAGAACGCGCCGTCTCGAGCGCGTTCGGTAAACTCGCGAAGTGGTTCGTCTACGCGCTCGCCATTCTCGCGGCGGCGAACGCGCTGGCGATCCCGATGCTCTCTGAGTGGATCTCGACGGCAGTTTCCTACCTGCCGGCGTTCATCGCGGGCCTGCTCGTCATCGTGCTCGGGTTCGTCGTCGCCGACTTCATCGGTGACATCATCGAACGGACGCGAGCGGCGACGCAGACGGCGTACACGCAGTGGTTCGCAAACGGCGCCAGGGTGTTCCTCTACTTCACCGCGCTCGTCATCGGTCTGGATACGATGGGAATCGACGTCGGCATTCTGTACGTCTTCGCGCAAGCGCTCGCGTGGGGACTGGCCGCCGCCGTGGCCATCGGCGCCGGCGTCGCCTTCGGCTGGGGCGGCAAGGACTACGTCGCTGACAACATCGACCGCTGGATGGGGCGAACGGCGGCGGTCACGCCGAGCGAGGAGGAAGGACGGCCCGAGAGCAGAGGCGGCGACCGGCGCGGCGGACGCGAGCCGGGGTCCGAGCCGGGTCCAGGCGACGACGACGACTGATCGACCCTCGCTCAGTCGGCGGCCGGCCGGACCCGGTCCGGTCGGTCCGTTTCGTCGCGTGGAAAGAGCGGCTTTACCGGGACGACGACGTAGGATTTGACGAGGCGACCGTCGGTCGTGCGCCACTTTTCGAGACGTGCGAGCGAGTGGGTGTCGGCGTAACAGCCTTCGATTCGGTCGAGTGCGCTTTCGAACGCCGCCACGTCGAACTGCTCCGACGGAACGCGGTCGGTGACGACCGCCAGACTCGAGACGCGCGCGTACACGTCGAGTTTGCCCTCGAAGACGCGCTCCAGTTCGTCGATACGGTCGTGAACGCTGCCGGCGGATGGTCCCTCTCGACCCGACGGAAAGGCGACGTACGCCTGGTACCGGTCAGGACGCTTCGCGACGTAGCGCTTCCAGAGGGTCGCTAGCATGGTGCCTCCCGGCGCCGTCCGTAACGGGGTGTGCTGGTCGTAGCTCCGCTCGTCCGGCGGACGGTCGGTCGGCACCAGGTCGAAACTCGCTCGGTCGCGTTCCGCATCCTTCTCAAGTTCGTCTTGTCGTAGCCGGTAATACGTCCTTTGTTGTTCGGCGGGACCGGCCAACCGAAGCATTCCTTTCCGACGGCCGAGCGCAAGTCGCGAGAGCTTTGTACGGTTACGGCCTATCCCGCTTCATCGATGAATCGAACGCTCGCTCGAGTATCACCCCCGACGCTCGTCGTTTTCGTCGCGGTCGTCGCCGCCGGGGTGGCAGTTAATGACGGATTTGCGTTCTCCCTTCGAACGGCACCCGCGATCCTCCTGATGGCTGCGGGACTCGCCGGGGTCGCGAGCCAGGCCGGAGAGCGAAGTCTCGACTCCCTCCAATTGGCCACGAAGCGATGGTGGCTGCTCGCGGTCGCGGCGTTCATCCCCTACGCGCTGGTAACGGCGCCCGCAACCGAGTCGGCAACGGCGGTCGGCGATGCCGTCGCCGGACCGATGCTCGCTACGACGCTCGAGGCAGTCGCCGGCGCGCTGGTTCTCTGTGCGATCGCGATCACGGTGCTGTACGGACTCGCCAGCTACGGAATCCACCCCGGCGGACCGTCACCGGAGGAACGCGTTTTGCGAGAGTGACCAACGGTACGTGCGATCGAATGGCACGGAAATCGCCCGATAGAACGCTGATCTCCCAACAAGTATTTGTGCACTCGTGTGAACGTGCCATCAACAGCAGTGCACGACGTGATTTCGACCATCACGCGGTCAGATCGATTCCTGCTCGCAGCCTCGCTCGCGCTCTTTGCCGTCGCGGGCGTAGCGAACACGTCCATCAGTGCCGGTTTCGAGAGCGTTGCGGCTGCGACGTTTGCCGTCGCGGGCGTGTACGGTCTGGCCCAGTACGCACAGAACGTTTCGCGGAAGCGACTAGCGGTACTCTCGCTGGGACTCTGGATTCCGTTTCTCGTGATCGCGGTCGTCCACGTCGTCGGGCTCGAGACGGTTTCGTCTGCTGCTCCCGTCGCCAGCGGCGCCGTTCACACCGGCCTCACGGGCCTGACGTGGACGTTCCTTCTGAGTGCGTGTGCGGCGACGACCTTTCTCGGCGTTCGCGAGTACGCCGCCAGTTCGACCGCCGAGGCGCCCGAAGAGCAGGTCCTCGAGCAAGATCTCGAACTCTGAACGGTCCCCGCAGCGATTTCGGCCGTCGCGGTTCTCTCAGCCGATCCGGTAGCTCACCGCGATTCCCTCCCCGAGCGGTAGCACCACCGTCTCGAAGTCGGAGTCTGCGCGAACGGCCTCGAGGTAGTCCGCAACTCCCCGCGTGTGCTCGTTTACATCTTCAGGCTCTCCACCTTCGGCGATCTCGAGTAACTTCTCGAACTGAATGATACCTGCCCGTATCGCGTTATCCGCGACGATGGCCCCGCCGACGGGTATCTTCGGTTTGACGACCTCGAGTGCGTCCCGGTAGCGGTGTTTCTGGTGGTCGATCAGGACGACGTCGAACGGGCCGTCGTAGCGCCCTACCGTCTCCATCGCGTCCCCGAGTTCGTACCGTGCGATATCGTCGTAGCCGCCCTCGGCCATGTACCCCCGGGCCATCTCGAGTTCGTCCTCGTCGACCTCCGTGAGGACGATCTCGCCGTCGACCGGGAGGGCACCGGCGAACCAGTAGGCGGAGTAGCCGTAGCCCGAGCCGAACTCGAAGATCCGCTCGGCGTCGGTCATCCGCGCGAGCAGGCGGAGGAAGCCGCCGACCTCCGGGCCGACGTGGGGGAACCCCTGCTCCTCGGCGTAGGCGTCCATCTCGCGCAGCGTCTCGTCGGGCTCCGGCCCGGCCGCGCGTACGAATCGACCGATCTCGTCCGTCAGTACCGACATGGTCGACAGTACGCGCCTCGAGACATAGTAGTCCGGGTCGCGGTCGCCGGAGCCGGCCCTCACTCGCGCCGCGTCGCCCGGATCAGGGCCTTCCTGGGGGCGAACGAGCGGACGGCGCCGTCCTCGACGCGAATTCGGAACGTCTCCGTCGCCTCGGGAGGCGCCTCGAGCAACAGCCGCTCGACCCGCCGTCGCCGCTCGCCCGCGAGCGACTGCGCGGCCGCCCAGTCGTCGAACGCGAGCGGTTTGTGGAGGTGGTCGACCGCCTCGACGGCGAAGCCGTGGCGCTCGAGCCACTCGCGCCACCGGCTCGTCGGGTGGGCCTCGACGTGGGTCGGATCGCGCAGTCGCTCGACGCGGTTGACGAACGCCGCCAGCTCCGGCTCCGCGGGCGCGACGTTGTCCTCGAGTGCGAACGTTCCACCCGATCGAAGCACGCGTGCGGTCTCGGCGACGAAGCGTTCGGGGTTCGGGAAGTGGTGGGCCGCGATTCGACACACCACGGCGTCGAAGGCGCCCCCCGAGAACGGGAGCCGCTCGGCGTCGGCGACCGCGCCGCGAACGCCCTCGAACGAGTCCACCGCCGTTGCGACCATCTCCGGCGAGGCGTCGGTCGCCACGACCGTCGGCACTCCCGCGGCGGCGATCGCGCCCGCGGTGTGGCCCGCGCCGGTCGCGACGTCGAGTGCGACGTCCGCGCCCCGACACCAGCGAGCCAGCCGCTCGAGGTCCTCGCCCCTACGATGGACGTCGCTCCGGCGGTAGGCGTCGGTCGCCGCGCCGAAGGAGTCGGCGCTCGCGCGCTTCCGGTCGGCGTCGTCGGTCATCGAGGGCGGGTTCGCCGACCGCGCTGTAAAAGCTGCCGGCTCGAGCGCGACGGCCGCCTGTCGCCCGCTCCCGGCAGTTGCCGTGACGGCGTCCCGTCCCCACGCTCTCGACCGGCCCCGCACACCGCGTTACGTCCCGTCGCCGCTCGTCGAGAGCCGCGCGAGCGCCTCCGCCAGCGTCCGGACGGCGACCGCACAGTCCTCCCACTCGGTCCACTCTCTGGGGGTGTGAGAAAGCCCCTCCCGCGAGGGGGCGAACAGCATTCCGGCGTCGGTCACCCGCGAGACGTTCATCGCATCGTGGGCCGCCCCGGAGTGCATCGAGAGCGCGTCGACGTCGGCCGTCTCCGCGCCCGCGTGGAGGGCGTCCCGACAGCGCCCGCTCATCGGCGCCGGCTCGACGTCGAGTTCGCGAGCCATCGACGTCACGACGCCGCGGTCCTCCCGGATCCGCTCGAGCGTGCGCTCGGCACCCTCGAGGAGGGCGGTCATCGTCTCGTAGTCGACGTCTCGGACGTCGACGCCGAGTTCGACCTCGCCGGGGACGACGTTCGTCGCGTTCGGCGTGACGACGCACTTCCCGACGGTCGCGACCGCGGTGCCGGAATCAGCGAGGGCGTACTCCCGGCCGGCGCGCTCGAGCGCCAGCACGAACTCGCTGGCCGCGGCCAGCGCGTCCGTCCGGTCGCCCATCGCGGTCGTCCCCGCGTGGTCCGTTTCGCCGACGAACCGGGCGGTCGCGTGGGCGATGCCCGTGATCGTCGTCACGACGCCGACGGGCACCTCGGTTTCCTCGAGGCGGGAGTCCTGCTCGACGTGGAGTTCGACGAACGCGTCCCAGGCGCTCGCGTCGAGGCGGCCGGTGCCCCGGTAGCCGATCTCTGACAGCGCCGCCTCGAGGGTCGTCCCCTCGTCGTCGGTCAGCGCCAGCGCCTCCTCGACGGGGCGACGGCCGGTTGCGACGGACGAGCCCAGCAGACCGCCGCTGAAGCGGGTCCCCTCCTCCTCGGTGAAACAGACGACCGCGAGCGGGCGGTCCGGTTCGACGTCCGACTCCTGGATCGCTCGGACGGCCTCGAGCGCGCCGTAGACGCCGAGCGGGCCGTCGAAGATGCCGCCCTCGGGAACCGAGTCCAGGTGGCTCCCCGAGACGACGGGCGCGGCGTCCGGATCGACGTCGTCCGGAATCCACGTCCCCGTGACGTTGCCGACCGCGTCGATCTCGACCTCGAGGCCGGCCGCCTCGAGTCGCTCGACGAGGGCGTCGCGCGCCTCTCGGTTCGCGTCCGTTCCCGCGAGTACGGTTCGACCGCGGCCGTTCGGCGCTCCGATCGCGCCGAACGTTGCGTTCGCCTCGAGATCCGACCGAAGGCGCCCCTGATTAACGTCCATAGGCGGCGTTTCTCGCCGAGGACAATCACCGTTGTGCAACGCCGCGACCGCCTCGAGAGGCTCTTTCCGAGTGATACGTTTTTTGTCGCCGGCCGACGTCTTCGAACCCGAGATGGTTGCTGACACCCCACTCTCAGAGCGCGTCGACAATCTGGTGTACGAACCCGCGCAGGTCCACGAGGAGGGCGTCGACCTGACGGTGAGCGCGATCTACCGGATCGCCGAGCCGGGGCGCCTCGACTTCGGCGGCGACGAACTCGAGGACGCCGACCTCGAACCCGTGGCGACGGAACCGCGCGACCCCGAGGACGAGTACGAGTGGTGGAACCTCGAGGGCGGGCGCTACGTCTGTCAGTACAACGAGTTTCTCACCAGCGAGGAGCCGCTGTTCGTCCAGCCGCGAAACGAACTGCTCGCCCGCGGCTGTTCGCACCCGTCGCTGCGCGTGACCTCACACCTCCCGCTGATGCCGCTCTCGGTCGCCGATGGCGGGGTCCACATCAAGGAAAACGCCCGGATCTCGACGCTGTCGATCCTCGAGTCCGGGTGAACCACCGCCCGGAGCGCGACCGAAAGCGGCGGCGGTCGCCGCTCGACTCCCGTCGCCGCGGGTCGGCTCACCGCGTCCCGGTTCGCGCGCCGCCCAGCACGCGCTCCTCGTGGTCGAGCAACCGCCGCTTGAACCCGAGCGGATCGTCGCCGCCCGCCGAAAATCCCCCGAGCGAGTCCGCGCCGACGACCCGGTGACACGGCACGATCACGGGAACCGGATTCCGACCGCACGCCGATCCCACGGCCACGGGCGCGGTCTCGAGATCCGCCGCGAGGTCGCCGTAGGTCCGGGTCTCGCCGTAGGGGATCGCCGCCATCGCCGCCATCACGCGGCCGGTGAACGAGTCGGGGTAAGAGACGTCCAGATCGAACGCGCGCCGCTCGCCGCGGGCGTACTCGTCCAGCTGTTCGCGAACGGTTCCGGGTGCGGCCTCGAGTCGCGACCCGTCGATGTCGACCGGCGTTTCGAGAACGTCGACTCTCATCGACCGTCCGCAGGCGCTCCGGGCGGATAGCCGTCGGGGACGGAGCGAAAGTGAACCGGCACGCTCACCGGTTCGTCGCCGCGTCGACGACCTCCCGAACGGCCTCGAGCGAGACCGGGTTCGTCGTCTCGGCGCCCTCCTTGAGCGCGGTCCCGACGATGGCGCCGTCCGCGCCGGCTGCGAGCACGTCGCCGACCGTCTCCGCCGTGACCCCGCTGCCGGCGAACACCGGCGTCTCGAGGTCCGCGAGCGCGTTCGAAACCCGCTCGACGTCCGCGAGCGCCGTCTCCGACCCCGTCCCGCTCCCCGAGACGACGACGCCGTCGGCTCGACCGCGCTCCGCGGTCTCGAGGGCGGTCCGCTCGATGTCCGCCTCGCCGACCGGCGTCGCGTGTTTGACGTGGACGTCGGCCAGGATCGCGACGTCGGGGGCGATCCGCTCGCGCAGGCGAACCGTCTCGTGGGCGCGGCCCTCGAGTACCCCCTGGTCGGTCGCCGCGGCGCCGACGTGGACGTTGACCCGGACGACGTCGGCGTCGGCCGCGCCGGCCACCGAGAGCGCGGCCGCCGCGTCGTTTCGCAACACGTTGATCCCCACGGGAACGTCGACCGCCGACCGGACGGCCGTCGCCAGGGCGGCCATGTCGGCGACGACGTGTTTCGGAACGTCCTCGGGGTAGAAGGGCGAATCGCCGAAGTTCTCGAGGATCACCCCGTCGACGCCGCCGGCCTCGAGGGTGACCGCGTCCTCGAGCGCGCGGGTTCGGATCGCGTCCCGGTCGCCCTCGAAGCCGGGCGAGCCGGGCAGCGGCGGGAGGTGGACCATGCCGATCACGGTAGGCGGGTCGCCGAACGGGCCGATCGGTGTCATACTCGCCGTTCGTCGGCGGGGGCTAAAGCGGCGGCGACCGGCGTCCGACGGCCGTCGCCCCGGTCAGTGGCGCCGAGATCGCCGCCGACCCCGGCAAGGGCGTCGCCGTCCGAGGCGGTTTTTGATCGGCGGTTCCGATACTCGAGCGATGACCCACCTGTTCTCGTCGCTCGCACTCCGTGACTGCGAGAGTCCGAACCGCATCGCCGTCTCGCCGATGTGCCAGTACTCCTGTGACCCCGACGGCCTCCCGACGGAGTGGCACCGCGTCCACCTCGGCAGCCGCGCCGTCGGCGGCGCCGGCATCGTGATGACCGAGGCGACGGCCGTCGAGGCCCGCGGCCGGATCTCCCCGTACGACCTGGGAATCTGGACCGACGAGCAGGCCACGGCGCTCGAGCCGATCACCGACTTTATCCGCGAGCAGGGCGCCGTGCCGGCGATCCAGCTCGCTCACGCGGGCCACAAGGCCAGCAAGACCAGACCCTGGGAGGGCAACGAGCCGCTCTCCCCGGACGAGGGCGGCTGGGAGACGCTCTCGCCCTCGCCGGAGGCCTACCCCTTCGAGGGCGAACCGCCGGCGATGCGGGAGGTGGACGAAACCGACGTCGCGGACGTCGTCGAGGCGTTCCGGACGGCCGCCGAGCGCTCGCTCGAGGCAGGGTTCGAAATCGCAGAGGTTCACGCGGCCCACGGCTACCTGCTCCACGAGTTCCTCTCACCCGTCACGAACCGGCGAGAGGACGATTACGGCGGTAGTTTCGAGAACCGCACCCGGCTGGTGCGCGAGGTCACGGCCGCCGTCCGCGAGGTCTGGCCCGACGACCTTCCGGTGTTCGTCCGCATCTCGGGCACCGACTGGCTCGAGGGCGTCGACGGCTTCGCGGAGTCGTGGACCCTCGAGGGGTCGGTGCGGCTCTCGAGGGATCTCGCCGACCTCGGCGCGGACCTGACCGACGTCAGTTCCGGCGGCCTCCACCCCGCTCAGCAGGCCCGGCCGGGGCCGAACAACCAGGTGCCCCTCGCCCAGGAGATCCGCGAGCGGGTAGACGTCGCCGTCGGCGCCGTCGGCGGCATCACCCAGCCCGAGCAGGCCGACGCCCTCGTGCGAAACGAGCGGGCCGACCTGGTGCTCGTCGGTCGGGAGTTCCTTCGGGACCCCTACTTCGGACTGCACGCGGCAGACGCGCTGAAAGGGGAAGACGCACCGCTCGAGTGGCCGATCCAGTACCGCCGCAGCGTGCAGTGATTGGGGAACCGGAATCGCGGACTCGAGCCATCGACCGAACCGTCTCGCCGTCACGAATAAGAGCTGGTGGTGGTGTGCGGTCAAGTGGCAGTCAGCAGTAGCCGCGCGGTGAGCGCACGGTCTGCTGTCTGCCGTTAGCGCAGGCCGTCTCAGTCGTCCGCCCACTTGATCGAACAGCCTCGAGAGGGCTGCCACTCGAGGTCGACCTCCTCTCCCGCCAGAACGCTCTCGATCGCCTCGCGGACGTGGAACCGGGAGGGCTCGTCGTCGGGATTCGGCGCGTCGTCGAGGCGACCCTGGTAGACGAGTCGGAACGTCCCGTCGTCGTTCGCAAACAGGAACGGGTCAGGCGTACACTCCGCGCCGTAGGCCGCGGCGACCGCCTGGGAGCGGTCGCGGAGGTAGGCGTCGTAGTCGATCCGGCCCTCGGAGACGTACTCCCGCATCTTCTCGAAGGAGTCGTCGGGGTACTCCTCGGCGTCGTTTGGGTTGATGCCGACGACGGCGACCTCGTCGTACTCCGCGCTCAACTCGTTCAGCAGGTCGAACTTCGCCTCGGCGTACGGACAGTGGTTGCAGGTGAACACGACCAGCAGCGCCTCGCGGTCGGCGAACGACTCGAGGCTGTAGGTCTCCCCGTCCGTCCCCTCGAGTTCGAAGTCGGGCGCCGGGTCGCCGGCCTCGAGTTCGCTCTCGGATTCTCGCAGGACCATACTGGTCGGTTCCGTCCGTTCGTGCTTAAGCGTCCGGGTGGCGGTAGCGGCCCGCGTTCTCGTACTGTCGGACAGCACTATTCGAAGACCGGTCGCTCGAGTGCGGCCGTCACCACCGGAGACGGCCGCCGGTTCGCGCCCGCTTCTCACTGACGTCTATCCGACAGTATCAGTTCCGAGACTGCGGATCCAACGCTTATGTACTCCCCGCGAGAGCGTGGGGTATGCAAACCCTCGAGATTACGGACGAACAGCACGCGTTCATCCAGCGGCTTCGCGCGGAACTCTCCGAACAGGTCGTCGGAAAGTACGGCCACGTCCGCGATCAGGACGCGGTCCAGTTTCTCATCGACAACCTCGACGGCGACCTGGACGTCGACCGCGACGTCTCGTTTACCACCGCCGCGGAACTCGCCGAGGAGTCGTCCGACCTCGAGGAGGTCTCCTACACCGAATCGGAACCGGTCGAGGGGGATTCTGTGACCGAACCGGACGAGGAGACCGCCCCCGACGCGGACGAGCCCGACGAGGGGCGAGCCGAGGACGCGAGCGACGGGTCGGAGGAGGAAGACGAGGGGGACTCGGCGACGGAGGGTCCCGAGAGCGAGGACGCCTCGAGCGGGGCGGCGGACGACGACGACATGCTGAACCGGATGATGAACCTGCTCGACACCCACGACGACAAGTGGGAGGAGTCCGACTCGGCGGACTACCGCTACAGCGTGACCCTGCCGGACGGGAGCGTCGAGCACGTCCAGACGAAAGACGACGTCCGGGCGCTGCTGTTCAAGAACTACTGACGTCCGCCGCACACGACCGCGGGTCGACGACCGCGACCGCGATCGTCCCCATCGCGGGATCGTCAGTGTTGCACCCGTAACAATCCTTTTGCTCGCGCTCGCACAGGAGGTAGTATGAGTCAACGCGAGGTGCTCGAGTTGCTTCGTGAGAACGCGCGCTACTCCACGGCGGATCTCGCTCGACTGACAGCCCTCGAGGAACGGAAAGTCGAGGCGACGATCGAGGAACTCGAGGCGAGCGGCGTGATCTGCGGCTACCAGGCGGTCGTCGACTGGGACCGCCTCGCCGAGGAGCGGGTGCGCGCGGAGGTCGAACTCAACGTCACCTTAGACCGGGAGACGAGCTACGACGACATCGCAGAGCGGCTGAGTCGGTTCCCGCAGGTGACCGCGCTGCGGCTGGTCAGCGGCGACTACGACTTCGACATGGAAGTCGAGGGCGACTCGATGCGAGAGGTCTCCCAGTTCATCAGCGAGAAGGTCGCGCCGGTGCCCGAGATCACCCAGACGGTCACCCACTACGTGATGACCGCCTACAAGGAGAACGGGATCGAACTCGGTGACGGCGAGGACGACGATCGGCTCGCGTACTCCCCATGACGTTCGAGCCCGCCCGGCGAGTACGAGCGGTCGGCCCGTCCGGCATCCGCCGGTTCTTCGAGATCGCCGAGGAGCGAGACGACGTGATCTCGCTGGGCGTGGGCGAACCCGACTTCTCGACGCCGTGGGCCGCCCGCGACGCCGCGATCCACTCCCTGGAACGGGGGCGGACCTCCTACACCGCCAATCGGGGGATGCGCCAGCTTCGTGAGGCGATTTCGAGATACGTCGCCGACCGCTTCGCGCTGGAGTACGGTCCCGGCGAGCAAATCCTCGTCACCGCGGGCGCGAGCGAGGCCGTCGACCTCGCTTTTCGAGCGTTCGTCGACCCCGGCGACACGGTCGCCGTCGCCCAGCCCGCCTACATCTCCTACGAGCCGGGGGTGCGCTTCGCCGGCGGGGAGGTGCTCCCGGTACCGACGCGGGAGGCCGAGGAGTTCCGCCTCACCGTCGCCGCCCTCGAGGGAGCCGGCGCGGCCGACGCCGAGCTGCTCGTCCTCTGTTACCCCAACAACCCCACCGGGGCCGTGATGGAGCGGTCGGATCTCGAGCCGATCGCCGAGTTCGCCCGCGAGCACGACCTGCTCGTGCTCGCCGACGAGATCTACGCCGAGTTGACCTACGAGGGAGAACACGCCTCGATCGCCGCACTCGAGGGGATGGCCGATCGAACGATCGTCGTCAACGGCTTCTCGAAATCCCACGCGATGACGGGGCTCCGGCTGGGCTACGCCATGGGGCCGACCGACGCCATCGGTGCGATGAACCGCATTCACCAGTACACCATGCTCTCGGCCCCGACGACCGCCCAGCACGCGGCGCTCGAGGCGCTCGAATCGTGCGAACCCGACGTCAGGGAGATGGTCGACCAGTACGGCCGGCGACGGCGGTTCGTCCTCGCGCGGTTTCGGGAGATCGGCATGGCCTGTTTCGAGGCGCAGGGCGCCTTCTACGTCTTCCCGGAAGTTCCCGACGGGTGGACCAGCGAGGCGTTCGCCGAGGAACTGCTGCGCGAGCAAGGCGTCGCGGTCGTCCCCGGCGACGTCTTCGGCGCCGGCGGCGAGGGCCACCTCCGGGTGTCGTACGCGACGGGACTCGAGGATTTGCGAGAGGCGCTGGCGCGGATCGAGACGTTCATTTCGGATCACGGCTAACCCACGAGGTGTGCCAACCCGGGTCACGAACGATTTTTGAGGCGACGAGTGACTCCCCGGTATGGTCGACTATCGTCCCATTCCCGACGGTCTGCGGGACGTCTTCTACGAGTACACGAGCTTCGCGTTCGCGTTCACGACACCCCCGACGCGGGCTGCTCGACCTCGCCGACGACCCCGACGAGATCGACTGCGAACTCGAGGACGGGCCGATGGTTCGACTCGTCGACGTCGCCGAGACGCTCGAGGCGCTGTTCCCGGAGACGGACGTGTTCCTCCGGGACGGGTTCTGAGCGGACGTACGGACGAGTGTGACGGGCTCCGTGTCAGTTGCAGCGATCCTCGATGAAATGTAATAAACTATCAAGATGGTCCATCAAAATGACTAAACATGAACGTAACCGGTTTTTGGCACGTTCACGTGATTTCGTATCCATGATATGTACCTAATAAGTATACTGTAATTCCCGGTACCGCGAACTGCATGTCTGACGACAACAGACGCGATTTCCTGAAGAAGAGTGCTGGCGCGGCGTTCGTTGCAGGTGGGTTGCTTACCGCGAGCGGAGCCGTCACCGGTGACGGCGGCTCCGAGTCCGAGCTACCCGACGAGCTACCGGACCTACTGCCCGAAGCGGACGCGACGGAGGACTGGGCCTCCTATCGCGCCGACGCCGGTAATACACACGCCGTCGATTCCGAGTACGAGTTCGATGCGGATACGCTCGAGATCGACTGGACGTTCGACGAAAACGTGAGCATCGCCATCTCGGACGGCACCGTCTACGCCAGGACAGACAGTGACGACGGCGGTTTCCTCCACGCTCTCGAGGCTGAAACCGGTGACGAGCGCTGGCGCACTGACGAGATTGTCGATCTCGGCGGGACGCCGACGGTGGCGTACGATACCGTTTTCGTCGGCGGGTCCGAGGTCAGGGCGTTCGATCTGGACGGCTCCCTCCGGTGGGAAACGACGTTCGAGCCCGAGGAGTCGGTGACGACCCCGACGGTCGCCTACGGTGCGGTGTTCGTCGTCGTCGACGGCTCGCTGTACGCCCTCGAGGTCGACGACGGCTCAGTTCGGTGGGCGCGCGACACCGTCGACGTCCACCACAAACCGACCAGTGAGGATTATGCCGTCGATCTCGCGAACATCTCGGTCGCGGCCGCGAACGGGCTCGTGTACGCCGGTGCTCGCTTCAAGTGGGACGATTACCTCGTCGCGATCGAAGCCGGGACGGGTGAGGTCGTACGGGATCAAATGATGCTGGCCGATCTCGCCGGACCGATCGTCGCGAACGAGAACGCAGTCGGGGTTCGGATACCGTACGAGGAGAGCGTCTTCCTGCGCGATCCCCTGACCGGTGAGGGTCTCGGTTCGCCGGCGAACATGAGCGGGCTCGCGCTCGGAGAGGACGTCCTCGTTACCGCCTGGCGGCACGATCTCACCGCGTACGATTTCGAGGCGGGCGAGACGCTGTGGACGTGGCGCTCCGACGATTTAGGTGCCTATCCTGGCGGATCACCGACGATCGTCGGCGACACCGTCCTCTTCTCCTTAGACGACCAGTTCGACGAGTTCGAGAACACGATAGTCGCGTTCGATCTCTACGACGGAACCGTCGAGTGGACGCTCGAGATGGGCGACCACTTCCCGTCGTACGTGAGCGGGGACAACATCGCCGTGAGCGACGAAACGCTGTACGTCGCTTCAGACTCGTTACTCGCACTTCGGGCCACGACTGAAGACGAGGATGACGGCCAAGACGGTGACGAAGACGGCCAGGACAGCGATGGAGACGACGAGGAAGACGGCCAGGATGGCGACGAAGACGACGAGGAAGACAGCCAGGACGGCCAGGATGGCGACGAAGACGACGGCGAGGACGGCACCGTCCCGGACGACTGTTGAGCGAGCCGTGAACTACTCACGGCCGCCCTGTTGTTCGTACCGTCGGTGGTAACTCGAGTTGCCCCGGCGACTGTCCGACGGCCGTTAGACCACGTTTCTCTCGGCGTGCTCCTCGCCCGCGTCGAACCGCTCGCTCGAGAGCGCCCCGATATCCACGAGCGACGCCTCGCCCTCGAGGATCAACTCGCTGACGATCCGGGCGGTCGCGGGCGCGTGCTGGAAGCCGTGACCGGAGAAGCCGGCGGCGGTGATCAACCCCGGCACCGTCTCCTCTACGATCGCGTGGTGATCCGGCGTCACCGCGTAGAGTCCCGCCCAGCCCTGCTTGATGCCCGACTCTGGACCGAAGTAGGTCGTCCAGTCGGCTGCGGCCTCGAGGGCGTCGGCCGCCCAGTCGAAGTCGATGTTCCGGTCGTAGCCGTCCGGGTCGCGGTCGGGGTCGGCGTCGTGGAAGTGGCCGCCGACCAGCGCCTCGCCGTCGCGCTCGGGTCGGAAGTACGAGCCCGTGTCGAGGTCGATCGTCAGCGGATCGGATTCGGGCACCGGCTCCTCGGGATCGACGACGACCATCTGGCGGCGCTTGGGGGCGATGGGGAGCGAGACGCCGGCCATCTCGCTCACGCGACCGGCCCACGGCCCGGCCGCATTCACCAGGTAGTCGGCCTCGAGCGAGCCGTCGTCGGTCTCCACGCCGACGGCTCGGCCGCCCTCCCGGCGAACGGCCGTCACCGCGGTTTTCGTCCGGATTTCAGCACCGGCCTCCTGTGCGGCCTGGGCGTAGGCCGTCAGCGCCGAGTGGGGGTCCGCGAAGCCGTCGGTCGGCGAGTAGGTCGCCGCGGCGAACTTCTCGGACAGGATGCCGGGACAGTGCTCGAGTGCGGCCTCGGGCTCGAGCAGTTCGCTCGGCACGCCGCGCTCTCGCTGCATCGCGACGTTGGCCTCGAAGGCGGCCGCCGTGTCGGGCTCTCGAGCGAGAAACAGGTAGCCGTTGCGCCGGTAGTCGATGTCGGCGCCGAACCGCTCCTCGAAGGCGTCCCAGACGCGCATGCTCGCCGCCGAGAGCTCGACGTTCACCGGCGTCGAGAACTGTCCCCGGATGCCGCCCGCGGCCCGTTCGGTGCTGCCGGCGCCGATCGACCCCTTCTCGCAGACGACCACGTCCACACCTCGCGAGGCGAGTTCGTACGCGCTCGCACAGCCGACGATCCCGCCCCCGACGACGACAACGGTCATACGTCCCAGGTCGATAGCCGGGGGAATAAGCGTTCGCGCGACCGGGAAGGGGCTGTGGGGTGGGGTCAGAACCGTGACGGGTCGAGGGCCGCGACGAGGTCGGTGTTTCGCCCGGCGAGGGAGTCGACGAACACGTCCGCGACCGCGGGAGCGAGCGTGATCCCCAGTCCGGTGAGGCCGCAGGCGGCGGCGAATCCCGGAACCGCGGTTTCGCCGACCAGCGGCCGCCCGTCGGGCGTGACCGTCCGGAGGCCGATCCACTCATCGCGGGTCGTCGCTCCCTCGAGCGCCGGGACGACGGCGTCCATCCCCCTCGCGGCCGCGCGAAACGAGTCGGGGATCCGACGCTCGCCCGGGCCGTAGCGCTGGCCCGCGACGTACTCGGTCAGGAACTCGCCGACGTACGCCCGCCCGTCGCCGACGGGTCTCACGTACCGCCGCGACTCGAGGATCGTAAACGGCGTCTCGATCCCCGCCTGCGTCTCGACCTCGAGCATCGGCCCCAGCGTGTGACACAGCGGGAGCGAAACCCCGGCGAACTCGTTGAGTTCGATCGCCCACGGCCCCGCGGCGTTGACGACGAGGTCGGCCTCGAGGACGCCGTCGGCCGTCTCGACGCCGGTGACGGCGCCGCCCGAAACGACGACGTCGGTGACCGGGGTTCCCGTTCGGATCGTCGCGCCGCGATCGCGGGCGGCGTCGGCGAAGTGCTCGACGAGGGCGGTCGGCTCGAAGCCGTAGTCGTCGGCCGTGTGGAGCCCGCCCGCGACCCCGGAGGGGTCGACGCCGAGTTCGGCCAGGTCGCCGGGTCGCCGGTAGCGCGCGTCGACGCCGTGTGCCTTGAGAGCGGCGGCGGCCTCCTCGAGGCGTTCGGCGTACGCCTCGCTCTCGGCGAGATACAGCGTACCCAGGCGGGTCGCCTCGAGCGTGCCGTCTGCGAGCAGCGGGTCGTACGTCTCCCGGGCGAGGCCGCGCAGCGCGAGGTCGACCGCGGCGGGGTGGGTCGTCGCCCACAGCACCATCCCCGCGGAGGCCGCGGTGGTTTCCGCGCCGAGATCGCCGCGCTCGAGGAGGGTCACCTCGCGGTCGGTCCCGCTCAGGCGGGCGGCGAGGGCGGTGCCGATTATACCGCCGCCGACGACTGCAACGTTCATACCTCTCGAATCGACCGCGACGACGATAAACGATCCCGCCGGACGCCCGGACCGTCTGCTCGCGGTTCACAGTGAAGTGGCCGTCCGTCCATACTCCACCATGGTCCGCATACTCTCGGAGGACGACGTCGCGTCGGTTCTCGACCTCGAGGAACTCCTCTCGGTCGTCGCGGAGGCCTTCGAAAAGCAGGGCGAGGGGGCCGTCGAACGGCCCGAGCGCCCACACTATCCGGTCGGCATCGGACGGGACGAGAGCGACCCGGAGCGACCCCTGGGGACGGGGCTCTGTATGCCGGCGTACGTCCACGGCGCAGCGTACGCGGTGACGAAACTCGCCGCGGTGTTCGAGGGGAACGAGGCGCGGGGACTCCCCACGGTCAACGCCCAGATCGCGCTCACCGACGCCGACTGCGGACTGCCGGTGGGCTACCTCGCCGGCACCCTGATCACGAACGCCCGCACGGGCTGTATCGGCGGACTCGCCGCCCGCGAACTCGCCGCCACCGGCCCCGTCAGGCTGGCCGTGTTCGGCGCCGGCACGCAGGCGCGCTGGCAGACGCGGGCGGTCGCCGCCGCGACGCCCCTCGAGTCGGTGCGCGTCTACTCGCCAAGCGACTCCCGCGAGCGCTGTGCGAGCGAGCTCGACGCAGAGCTCGAGGCGCCCGTCACCGCCGTCTCGAGCCCGACGGCAGCGCTCGAGGAGGCGACCGTCGTCGTGACGGCGACGACGAGCACCGAGCCGGTCTTTTCCGGTGCCGCTCTCGAGCCGGGGACGCTCGTGATCGCCGTCGGCGCCTACACGCCGGCGATGCGCGAACTGGACGCGGAGACCGTCGAGCGGGCGGCGTGCGTGTTCGCCGACGTGCCGTCGGAGGCCCTCGAGACGGGGGACCTCCGCGAGCAAGCCGTCGACCCGATCCCGTTCGCCGCGGCGCTCTCGGGCGAGGCGGGCCGGCGGTCGGACGAGGAGATACTGGTGCTCTCGAGCGTCGGCTCGGCGGTTCTCGACGCGGCGGCCGCGGCGTTTCTGTTCGACCGGGCGCGGTCGGCGGGGGTCGGGACGGAGGTTTCGCTGTAGTCGCCCGACCACGACACTGAAGTACCGCGTTTGCGAACGGTTCGCCTAACACACCGTGGCGGAGAGAGCACAACTCGAGCGAGGCCGAAGCGCGACGGGAGAGCGGACGCCGATCGAACGCCAGCGACCGTGCCAGGGGGTCCAGACGTGGTAGACGCGGCCTCCATCCTCGACCGCGCCGGCGACCCATTCTTCGCGCTCGACACCGACTTCCGGTTTACGTACCTCAACGAGCGGGCGGAGGCGCTGTTAGAGCGCTCGCGCGACGAACTCGTCGGCCGCGTCGTCTGGGACGAGTTCCCCGAAACGGTCGAAACCCAGGTTGCAGACGGCATCTACCGCGCGCTGGACGAGCAGATCCCGGTCTCCTTCGAGGTCTATCACACCTCCCTCGAGACCTGGTTCGAAGCGCGGGCGTTCCCCGCCGACGGCGGGCTCTCGGTCTCCCTGCGCGACGTCACCGACCGGAAGATCCGGGAGACGGAGCTCGCGCGGTACGCCGCCGTCGTCGAGTCCGTCCACGACGGCGTCGTCACCCTCGACCGCCACGCGCGGATCGCGTCGGTCAATCGAGCCCTCGAGGACGTCCTCGAGATCGACCGCGACGACCTGGTTGGCGAACACGTCGAGGCGCTGCTCGAGCGGGCGGGCGTCCCTCCCGCCGAAACCGTTCGCGTCGGGGAGGCGATCAGCGCCGTCGACGTCGGCGGTGCCGCCTCGCGGACCGTCGAGATCCCGTTCACCACCGCCGACGGCGACCGGCGCGTCGGGGAAGTTCGGGCCGTTCCGATCGAACGCGGCAGCGCCACGGTCGCCGCGCTCATCCGCGACGTCACCGCCCGCAAGGAGTACGAGCGCGTCGTCACCTCGCTGCACGAACTCACCCGCTGGCTGCTCCAGGCCGACGACCCCGAGGAGATCTGCGCGATCGCGGTCCACGCCGGCAGCGAGCTGCTCGAGTTACCGATCAGCGGCGTCTGGCTGCTCGAGGACGAACGGGGCGTCCTCGAGCCGGTGGCCGGCACCGCGAGCGCTCACGACGAGTTCGGCGGACTCCCTCAGTTCTCGATGGGCGAAGGGCTCGTCTGGGACGTCTTCGAGTCGGGATCGATCGAGCGGTTCGACGACCTCCGGGACGAAGAGGGGCTGTACAATCCGGAGACGCCGCTTCGGTCGGAGATCATCGCCCCGATCGGCACCCACGGCGTGTTGATGGCGGGGGCGTTCGAGCCGGGGGCGTTCGACGACACCGACGTCGAACTCGTCTCGACGCTCGTCGAGAACACGCAGGCAGCCCTCGAACGGGCCGACCGCGAGCGGCTCCTTGGCGAGCGAACGGCTCGCCTCGAGCGCCAGACCGAGCGCCTCGAGGCCGTCGCGGACGTGCTGTCGACCGACCTCCAGCGGGAGCTCGACGCGGTCGCCGACGCGCTCGAGAACGATACACCTCGGGAGTGGGAGTTTCCGATGGCCGATCGGTCGGTCCTCGAAACCCTCGACCGGGCCGAACGCCTCGTCGACGACGTTCGCGAGTTCGCCCGGACCGCCCGGACGGTCGGGCCGCGCACGCGCATCGACCTCGAGGCCGCCGTCACCGCGGCGGCGACGAGCTCCCGGCTCGACGAGCCGACGGTCGTCGTCGAAGAACGTGCGCGACTCCGGGCCGACCCCGACCGGTTCGGCCACCTGCTCGAGGCCGCGTTCGACGACGCCGCGGCGCGGGCGAACGAAAGGGCCGACGTCACCGTTCAGGTCGGCCTGCTCGGCGTCGCCGAGTCGGACGAGGGGGCGCGCGGGTTCGTCCTGCGCGACGACGCGGCCGGCGCGGGTTCGGTCGCCGAGGCGTCGGACGGCGACGTTCGCTCGACCGCCTACGAGCAGGGGCTCGGAATCGCGCTCGTGCGCGCGATCGCCGACGCTCACGACTGGTCGGTTACCGTCGGCCGCGGCGACCGCGGCGAGAGGAGAATCGAGATCAGGGACGTGACGACCCTGGAGCGGGTGTAGTCAGTCGAGTTCGCGCTCGAGGACCGCCCGTCGGTCGCGGATGTCGCCGGCGGTCGCGGTGAGACGGCTCTCGCCGACGGCTATCGTCAGCGTGCCGTCGTCGGTCGCCCGGCCGAGCGACGTCACCGGCGCGACGCCGTCGAACGCCTCGCGGACGCCGGCCGGGTCGGTCGTCTGGACGACGGCCCGGCCGACGGCCTCGGCGAACAGCGCGCCGATCGGATCGACGGCGGGGAGCGACGCCTCGAGACCGACGTCCTCACGCACCATCTCGGCGAGGGCGACCGCGAGGCCGCCGTGGCTGACGTCGTGGACCGCGAGCGTGGCGTCGTCGGTCGCGACGGTCGCCAGCGCGTCGATCAGCGCGGCCGGCTCGGCGGGGAGGGCGGGGAACCGGTCGCTCCCGCCGAACCGGGCCAGCAGTTCGGAGCCGCCGAGGGCGAACCGCTCGCGCTCGAGACCGCGGTCGCCGACGAGCAGGACCTCGGCGTCGGGGTCGGCGGCAAGCGAGAGCGGCGGCGCGGCGTACCCCGCCTTGGTGCCGACCATCGCGAGCGTCGGCGTCGGCGGAATCGGACCCGTCACGGAGTCGTTGTACAGCGAGACGTTGCCGCCGACGACCGGCGTCGACAGCGCGGCACACATCGACGCGAGGCCGTCGACGATCGCCGTGAACCCGCCGTAAACGTCGGGTTTCTCGGGGTTGCCGCCGTTCAGGCAGTCGACGGCTGCGAGCGGCGTCGCCCCCTTCGCGGCGAGGTTGGTCGCGTTCTCGAGGGCCACGGCCCGCGCTCCGTCGTAGGGGGCGGCGCTCGTCCAGTTCGGTGCGGCGCCGGCGGAGACGGCGAGGCCGGTTTCGGCCTCCCGCACCGCGACGACCGCCGCGTCGTCGCCCGGCCCCACGCTCGTCCGGACGCCGACCTCGTGGTCGTACTGGCGGTAGACCCACCGCTTCGAGGCGGTGTTCGGACTGCCGACGACGGCCTCGAACGCCTCCTCGAGGGCGACGTCAGGGAGGTCGGTCTCCGGCTCTACGGGCTCCTCGGCCGGGAGGTCGTTCATCGGCGCGCCCTCGCCGAGGAAGTGGGCGTCGACGTCGACGACCGTCTCGCCCTCGAACGTACAGACGTAGTTGCCGTCCGTGACGTCGCCGATGACCGAACAGCCGAGGTCGAATCGCTCGGCGACCTCCCGCACGCGGTCGACGTTCTCGGGAGCCACCTCGTAGCACATCCGCTCCTGGCTCTCGGCGAGCAGGATCTCGAGCGCCGACATGTTCGGCTCGCGCTGGTGGACCCGCTCGAGTTCGATGTGCGCGCCCAGGCCCCCCTTGGCGACCATCTCGCTCGAGGCGCCGCCCAGTCCGGCGGCACCGAGGTCGCGGGCCGATTCCACGAGGTTCTCCTCGACGAGCACCTCGTTGGCCTCGATCAGGAGCTTCTCGGCGTAGGGGTCGCCGACCTGAACCGCGGGCCGGTCCTCGGTCTCGGCGTCCTCCGCGAGGTCCTCGCTGGCGAAGCTCGCGCCGCCGAGGCCGTCCCGCCCCGTCGCGTTCCCGACGAGCACGAGCCGGTTCCCCGGCTCCCGGGCGACGGCGGTGACCAGCCGGCCCGCGTCGGTGAGCCCGACGCAGGCGACGTTCACTAACGGATTCCCCTCGTAGTCGGGGTGGAAGTCGACGCTGCCGCCGACGGTGGGGACGCCGATACAGTTGCCGTAGTGGCTGATCCCCTCGACGACGCCCTCGAGGAGGTACTTCGAGTGCTCGTCGTCGAACTCGCCGAAGTACAGCGAGTCCGTCAGCGCGATGGGATACGCGCCCATCGAGAGCGTGTCACGGACGATGCCGCCGACCCCCGTCGCCGCGCCGTCGAACGGGTCGACGTAGGAAGGGTGGTTGTGGCTCTCGATTCCCAGGGTGACGTAGGTCTCGCTGGGCTCGCCCGTCTCGGTGTCCGGCAGCGCGACGACCGCCGCGTCGTCGCCCGGTCCGATGACGACCTGCTCGCCCTCGCTCTCGAAAGCCGACAGCAGCGGTCTCGAGGAGCGGTAGGCGCAGTGTTCGCTCCAGAGGTTCTCGAACAGCGCCGCCTCGGCCGGAGTCGGCTCCCGTCCGAGTTCGGAGACAACGAGGTCGCGGTCCGAATCGGCAAGACTCATTCGTATCGCTGTTGAAAGCGGCGGGGTAAATGGGTTTCTATGTACACGTTCGTGTATTTGATCGTGAGTGTGACGTACACCTTGGAAAACATTTTTGGCTAACCGGTTCGCGCTTTCGCGTATGAGTACCGCCAACTCAACGCAGGACCACCCGTTCGCAAACCCGCTCGTCCGCCACGGCATCGGCCTCTCGGGGGCCGCGATCCTCGCGCTCGTCGCCGTCTTCTTCCTCGAGGGCACCATGATGTACCTGGTGCTCGGACTCGCCGTCCTCGACGCGGTGGCCGTCCCGAAGTTCCTCGAGCACGCCCTGGAGGACGGCGAGAGCGCCTGAGCCGTCGGCTGTCCGACGGTTTTTGTACCAGAGCGGCCAACAACCCGGCATGAAGATCATCAAGGACAGCGTCCACGACCACATCGAGGTCGAGGGCGTCGCTCGGGACCTGCTCGATACGCCCGCGGTCCAGCGACTGCGCGGGATCAAACAGCTCGGCACCGTCTCGACCGTGTACCCGTCGGCGAACCACACCCGCTTCGAGCACAGCCTCGGCGTCTACCACCTGGCCTGCGAGGCCCTCGAGGGACTCGGCGTCGAGGGCCTCGAGGCCGAGCGCGTCCAGGCCGCCGCCCTGCTCCACGACGTCGGCCACGGTCCGTTCAGCCACAACTTAGAGGAGCTGACCCACCGACAGACGGGGCGGTACCACGACGACGTTCACGAGCTGCTTTCGACCGGACAGGTCGGCGACGTGCTCCGAGGGCACGGCCTCGAGCCCGCTGCAGTCGCCGACCTCGTCGCCGGCGAGGGCCGGTTCGGCCAGCTCGTCTCCGGCGAACTCGACGTCGACCGGATGGACTACCTGGTGCGGGACGCCCACCACACGGGCGTCCCCTACGGCACCATCGACCACGGCCGGCTGGTCCGGGAGCTGACGTTCGTCGACGGCGAACTCGTCCTCGGTGAGGGGAACGTCCAGACCGCAGAGAGCCTGCTGGTCGCCCGCGCGCTGATGAACCCGACCGTCTACAGCCACAGCGTCGCCCGGATCAGCAAGGCGATGCTCCGGCGGGCCGGCGAGCAGTTGCTCGAGTCGGGCGCGACCGACGCTCGGACGCTCCAGCGGATGGACGATCACGACCTGATCGTCGCGCTCCGCTCGACGGACGCGACCGCGGAGTTCTCGCGGCGACTCGATCACCGCGACCTCTACAAGCGCGCGGTGTGGGCGGAGATCGACGACGTCCCCGGCGGGATCATCGAGGCCGATCACGAGTCGATCCGCGAGTTCGAACGCGAGATCGCGGACGAAGCCGGCGTCGACCGGGAGGCGGTGATCATCGACGTTCCCGGCCGGCCGTCGATGACGGAGTCGACGACCCGCGTGATGGTCAACGGCGAGATCCGCCGGCTCGGCCACCAGTCGCCGCTCGTCGACGCGCTGCGGGCCGCCCAGTACTCCCAGTGGCGACTCGGCGTCTACTCGCCCGCGGCCGTCCGCGAGTCGGTCGGGCACGCGGCTCTCGACGTCCTCGGACTCGACATCGACGGCCCGCTCGTCAGCGAAGTCCGGGACGGGCTGTACACCACTCTGGACCAGTTCGCCGAGTGAGCGAGCGCGCCGCGACCTCGAACGGTTGAAGGGCCTGACCGCGAAATCGACTGTTATGGAACGCGCGGGTACGATTCTTCGAGGACCGGAGCTCGAGCCGATCGAGGGGCGCCTCGTCGTCGAGGACGGCCGAATCACGCACATCGAGGAGGAGCGAGTCGACAGCACCGACATCGTCCTGCCGGCGTTCGTCAACGCACACACGCACGTCGGCGACTCGATCGCCAAGGAAGCCGGCGGCGGCCTCACGCTCGAGGAGCTCGTGGCGCCGCCGGATGGCCTGAAACACCGGCTGCTCCGGCGGAGCTCCCGCGAGGAGATGGTCGCGGCCGTCCGCCGCTCGCTGCGGTACATGATCGACGGGGGTACCGCGGCCTGTCTCGACTTCCGAGAGGGCGGCGTCGAGGGCGTCGAGGTGCTCCGGGAGGCCGCGGCCGGACTCCCGCTCGACGCGCTGGCGTTCGCCCGCGGTTCGACGGCGGCGATGGAAGCGGGCGACGGCTTCGGTGCCAGCGGCGCGAACGACGCGACCTTCGAGGAGGAGCGGGCGGCCGCCCGGAAGGCGGGAAAACCGTTCGCGATTCACGCCGGCGAGGCCGATCCGAGCGATCTGACGCCCGCACTCGACCTCGAGCCCGCGTTCCTCGTCCACGTCGTCCACCCGGAGCCAGGCCACCTCGAGCGCATCGAGCGCGAGTCGGTGCCGGTGGTCGTCTGCCCCCGGTCGAACCTCGTCACCGGCGTCGGTCTGCCCCCCGTCGCCGACCTCGCGGAGCGCACGACGGTCGCGCTGGGCACCGACAACGTCATGCTCAACTCGCCGTCGATGTTCCGCGAGATGGAGTTCCTCGCGAAGCTGACGGACGTGTCGGCCCGCGAGGTCCTCCGGATGGCGACGGTCAACGGCGCCGAACTCGGCGGCCTCGAGTACGGCCCGCTCGCGGTCGGCCGGCCGGCGCGGTTTCAGGTTGTAGACGGCGACTCCGACAACCTCGCGGGCGCTCGAGACCCGGTCAGAGCGGTCGTCAGGCGGGCCGGCGTCGACGACGTCAGCGAGGTCGTCCTCGAGCCGGGACGCCTCAGCTAACAACCAGTTCTACGACAGAGTTATTATATCCGGGAGTCGTATGCCATCACATACCACGATGTACGACTGCATCCTCGTTCCGACGGACGGATCTGCGGAGGGCGAACGCGCCGTCGAAACCGCGATCGAGCTGGCGCGCGTCCACGACGCGACGATCCGCGCGGTCTACGTCGTCAACGCTGCGAGCTACGGGGGGCTTCCGATGGAAACCACCTGGGACGGAATCAGCGACGCGCTCCGCGAGGAGGGGGAGGCGGCCGTCAGGCGGGTCGAGGAAATCGCCCCGCCCGACGTCGTCGTCGAGACGGCGGTTCTCGAGGGGTCGCCGAGTCGCACCATCATCGAGCAGGCGTCGGCCGACCGCTGTGACCTCGTCGTGATGGGAACCCACGGGCGCGGGGGGATCGACCGACTGCTGCTCGGTAGCGTCGCCGAACGAGTCGTTCGCGGCTCGCCCGTCCCCGTTCTCACCGTCAAAGTCGGCGACGACGACGACGAGCCCGACGAGATCCCGCAGGACGCGCGCGCGGCCGTAGAGTAACGGCGTCGACGGCACCCGAGTAACGGCGCGGGCGGAGCCGAGCTACCCTCGAGCGGGGCGCAGGTGCTCGCAGTCGCCCGCGGCGATACGCTCCCGTCCGTCCGCCGTCTCGACGACCAGCGCGCCCGAGTCGGTGATCCCGACGGCGTCGCCGACGACCCGCTCGCCGCCGACGTCGACGCGAACTCGCTGACCGACAGTCACCGCCAGCTCGCGCCACGCCGGCGCGACCGCCTCGAGGTCGGCCCGGAGCTCGGCGAACGTCTCGAGGAGCCGCTGGACGAACAGCCGCCGGTCGACGTCGCCGGCTTCCGCCCGGACACTCGTCGACCCCGCCGGGAGCGTTCCGGCGTCGACGTTGGCGTTGACGCCGATCCCGACGACGAGCCACGCCACGCGGCCCGTCTCGCCTTCCATCTCCGTGAGAATCCCGGCGAGTTTTCGGTACGCGCCGTCGCTCCCCTCGAGCGGGACGATCACGTCGTTCGGCCACTTGATGCCGGCGTCGACGCCGGCCTCCCTGGCCGCCCGCGCCGTCGCGACTGCGGCCGCAAGCGTGTACAGGGGGGCGTCCGCGGGCGGGATCGACGGCCGGGAGAGGACGCTCAGCCAGACGCCCCCCGGCGGGGACCGCCAGGCCCGATCGAGGCGCCCCCGGCCGCCGACCTGCTCGTCGGCGACGACGACGCGGTCGACTTCGCCGGCGGCGGCGAGTTCCCGTGCCCGGTCGTTCGTGCTCGCGATCGACTCGTGGTACTCGATCGAGAACGGCGCCTCGAGGCCGAACTCGATCGCGTCCCCGCCGTAGGCGGTGATCTCGCCGAGTTCGTAGCCGTCGGCGCCGCCGCGGATCTCGAAGCCGCCCTCGCGCAGCGCCTCGATCTGCTTCCAGACGGCGGCCCTCGAGACCCCGAGTTTCTCGGCGAGTTCGGGGCCGGTCGCGGGGCCGTCGGCCAGGGCCTCGAGGACGGCCCGGCGCGTCTCGTTCATGCTCTCGAGAGGGCGGCGCTCGTACTTCAATCGGCCGGCATTCGCGCGCCGATCGCAGGCGTCGACTCGAGCCGAACTGCCCGACTGTCGCTCCCGTTGATCGACTCCGTACCGTCGAAGACCCCTCGTCGATCTTCCACACCACTCCCACACCACTGCTCAAACAGATCCGCCGATGGTTCGATAGTTCCAAAACTGTCGTTAAATGTGTGGCATTTCGAAGGATTGGGCTGCAGGACGTGGGTTATCGACAGAATCAAGGGGGTCGGTAGTATCACCTCCACCCGTGACGGCGTACCAACTCGACGAGGTAGACCGGCAATTACTCACTCTGCTTCAGGAAAACGCTCGGTACACGGCTATCGAACTGGCCGACGAGATCGGCGTCTCCGACAACACCATCCACAATCGAATGCGCCGACTGGAGGAGGCGAACGTCATCACCGGCTACACGACAACCACCGACTACGAGAGGGCGGGTCTCCGTCTCTACTTCCACTTCAGCTGTACGGCTCGCATCAGCGAGCGCTCCGCCGTGGCGAAGGAGGCGATGGCGCTGCCGCAGGTCGTCGAAGTGACCGAACTGATGACGGGCCACGAGAATCTCCACTTGAAGGCCGTCGGCGCCGAGGACGAGGACATCACCGCCATCGCCGAACGGCTCGACGAGCTCGCACTCGAGATCAACGACGAGAACCTCATCCGAGCCGAGCACACGACCCCCCTCGACTACGTGGAGGTCCTGGAACTGGTCGACGAGGGCGACTGACACTAGCCACACACCGCTCACACGCGGATTCCCGGCGCGACGTACACTGGGCACGAATTCGCGAACGGGTGTGTCACGATTTCAGTGGCGCCTCTCACACTCCGTACTCACGTTCTCGAGATTTACCGGACGGCTCGGCCGCTACCGCTTCGTTACCGGTTAGTTCGGTAGTGAGCGACGAACTGGTTGTCGCAGGATCGGCAACCGACTCGAACTTTCCCGTCGGCGTTCTCCTCTCGTTCGACGATCGTACTGCCCCGTGGAACGATCGCGAGGGCCTCCGTACCGCACGCGGGGCAGGCAACCGATTTTCCACCGGGCGAGTCGTTCACACCGTCGCTCAAAGTCAGGGGATCAAATGAATTTTTCCATCCGATACAAGAGAGCCACAAGAATTTTCCCAGACACCTCCGCCGATCCACCACCTTTTGTGGATATTCGTACCGTCCGCCGAACCTCGACGGCACCGAAGCGGGGGGACTGCTGCGACCGGTAGCCAGGCCGTACAGACCACGAACTTCGGCGTGTGTTCGGAGGGGTGGCCGAAACGATCACTCGTAGGTGTCAGCCATCGTCTCCTCGAGCACCCCCTCGGGGTCGAGTACGATGTAGACGAGCACGAACGGCTCCTGGGGGTCGAGCACCCACACCGAGAACGGCGGCTCGGCCGCCTCGGAGTCGGCCGCGCGGGCGAGCAGCGGCTCGAGCGGCTTGCCGCCGTCGCGAAACTCCGCGAAGAGGTCGCGCTGGCCGGCCTGGTCGGCGAAGGTGTAGACGACGCCGTTGGGATCGCTGTCGGTGCTGTAGGTGACGCGGGCGTTCATCGCCTCGCCGGCTCGCCTGGCCTCCTCGAAGCAGCCCTGGGCGGCCTGGAACACCGGCTCGTCGGTGCGACGGAAGCGAAAGCGGGTGGCCTCGACCACCGCGTACTCGAGGCCCGTCGGCGCGCCGTCGTCCCACTCGAGGGTCGCCTCGACGCGGTTTCCGCTCTCGAGGTCGGACGCCAGCGCCTCGGGCACGTACGTCGGGTCCGCGGAATCGACGTCGAGAAACAGCCACTCTCCCTCCTGGCGACCCGGATACACGCGAAAGACCCCCGCTGTCGTCGGGTTCATGCGAGTGGATTCGGTCGGGGGACTGATAACGCCCGCGACGGGCGACGCCGCGGCGGGTCGCCGGTCAGCCCCGAAGTTCGCGCAGCTTCTCCCGGCCGGGGGCGATCAGTTCGTCGAGGTAGCTCGCGAGCGTCCCCTTCGCGTCGGCGGGGTGGAGTTCGCCGGACTCGAGGTCCGCCGCCAGCGTCTCGTAGGACTCGTAGGTGAGGTCCCCGCCGTACTTCTCGGGGCGCTCGACCGTGATCGACTCGAAGCGGGGGAAGACGTGGTACTCGAACAGCTCGAGCACGGGGTTCTCGAGGTCGCCCTCCGGGTTCCGGGTCGGCGGGCAGAAGGCCGAGTTGACCTTTTCCTCGAGCTCTTGGGTCGAGTCTTCCATCGAGATGGTGACGCCCGCACTCGAGGACATCTTCCCCTCGCCGGTCGTCAGATCGGCGACGATGGGGGTGTGCAGACACGGCCGGCTCTCGTAGCCGATGCTGGGAAGCTCCTCGCGGGCGAGCATGTGGACCTTGCGCTGGTCCATCCCGCCGACGGCCAGATCGAGGTCGAGATACTCGATGTCGAGGGCCTGCATCAGCGGGTAGACGACGTGGCTCACCTTCGCGGTCTCGCCGCCCTGGATCTCGGCCATCGCGCGCTGGGCGCGCTTCAGGGTGGTCTCGAGTTCGAGGGCGTGCAGATCGAGGACGTACTCCTCCTCGAGCTGGTAGGTCGAGCCGTAGACGAACTCCGTTTTGTCCTCCTCGAGGCCGTAGGCGAGAAACTGCGCGCGCATCCGTTCTGCGGTCTCTCGGATCTCCTCGAATGTACCCTTCCCGTTGAGGTAGGCGTGGACGTCCGCCAGCAGGACGACGACCTCCATCCCCGCGTCCTGGAGGTCGATGAGTTTGTTCGCGGTCAGCAGGTGGCCCAGATGAAGCACCCCGGAGGGCTCGTAGCCGACGTAGGCGCGTTTGCCGTCGGGGTCGGCGGCGAGTTCGCGCACTTCCTCGTCGGTCACCACCTCGTCGGCGTTTCGCGTGATCAGCTCGTAGGCGTCCATACGTGGACGGTGCCGGAGGAGGGATTTATCACTTTGTGAACGCCGCTAACAGCCCCACGCGGAGGCGAGCGGTCACCAGGGTTTGAACACCGTCTCGACCCGGTCGCGGGCGGTTCCCGCGAGGTAGCCGGTCGCCGCGCCGACGCCCGCTCCCACCGCACCCGTCGCGGGACCGCCGAGGCCGCCGACTTTACCGCCGAGTTTCGCGCCGCGGGCCGCCCCGCGGGAGGCGTGTTTCGATCGCAGACAGGGTGGCTCGAGTCGCACCATGACTCGAGCTATCGGAGGCGGTCGCCATAACAGTTGACCTCGAGACGGGCGCTCACGGCCACTCGAGCGCGTCAGGAAGTGCGTCGAACTCACCGCCGTCGTACCGGTGTGCGCGCCAGCCTGCGGCGACCGCGCCCTCGACGTCGGCGTCGCTGTCGCCGACCATCGCGTACTCGGCGGCGGGCAGTCGGCGCTCGAGCAGGTCGAACGGCTCGGGGGCCGGTTTGTGCGCGCCGGCGTCGTAGGAGGCGACGAAGGCGTCGGCGTACCGCTCGAGCCCGACGGCCTCGAGTTTCGCCCGCTGCCACGACGACACGCCGTTGGTCAGGACGCCGATCCGGTGGTCGGCCGCGAGGCGCTCGAGGTCGGCCGCCGCGTTCGGTGCGGGTCGGCTGGCCGCGAGTTCGGCCCGGTGGAGGGCGTCAGCGAGGGCGGCGGCGTCCGCGCCGGGGACGGCGTCCGCGAACGCGGATCGGACGGGGTCCGGCTCGCAGGCGCCGAAGTGCGAGTAGAACGCGTCGGTGTACGCCTCGAGTCGCTCCGCCGTCGGCTCGCCCCCGGCCGACTCGACGGCGTCGGCCAGCAGGCGGTCGTACGGTCGGTCGAACTGGACGAGGGTGCCGTCGAGGTCGAAGACGATCGCGCGCATACCCCAGAACGGGCGGCGAAACCGATAGTCGTTACGCGTGTGATCAGTCGGCGCCGGTCGGACTCGAGGCGCCCGCCTCCGCTCCCGCGGAGCGCCAGTAGCCCTGGACGTACGCGCCGACGAACATCCCGGCGATCCCCCAGAGGATCGCGTAGTTGCCGATGCCGAGGCTGGCGTAGGCCGCGCCGGGGCAGATCCCTGACAGCCCCCAGCCGACGCCGAAGACCCCGCCCCCGAGGACGACGTTCCTGTCGAGGGTCTTGAGCCGGCGGCGGTAGACTGCGCCGGTCATCGGCGCCCGCCCCAGCAGCCGGGGTGCGGTGAAGAAGACGAGCCCGGTGACGGCGGCGGCGCCGAACATCACGAACAGGAGCCCGAAGTCCTCGAACTGCAGGAACGAGAGGACGACCTCCGGCTTTGCCATCTCGCTCAGCGCGAGTCCGAAGCCGAAGATCAGCCCCCCGGCGAAGACGAGCGGCAGGAACAGCGGGTGTTGCTCGTGGTCTGCGCTCACGGCATCACCCCCGCGGCCTGGACGAGGTGGGCGGTTCCGATCGCGATCAGCAGGAACGTGATGACGCCGACGAACGACGCGCTCGAGGCCGAGCCGACCCCGCAGACGCCGTGACCCGAGGTACAGCCCTTCCCGAGACGCGTCCCGACACCGATGAGGACGCCGCCGAGGAGCAGCCGCCACCACTGGACGTCGGTCGTCCAGACGCCCTCGCCGAGGGCGATCGCGTAGACCGCGGCGCCCGCGACGATCCCGAGCGTGAAGACGACCCGCCAGTCACGGGAGGGGGCGTAGCGCTGGAACCGCGGGAGCTTCGAGCCGTACGAGAGCGTCGACTCGAGGAACGTGCTCGCGCCCGCGGCGACGCCGGTCCCGAGGTAGATGACGACGACGCCGAGGCCGACGAGCAGGCCCCCGATCGCGTAGTGACTGATCCCGTTGGGAAACGGCTCCGAGAGGACTGCAACGATTAGCTCCGGTGGAATCATTGCTCCAGCAAAGGCAGCGACCGCGTATGAATCCTGCGACGCGGTGAACGGTGCCCGTATCCCGGAGCGGCGGCTAGTCGGCGATCGTTCCCGAGGTGAGCACCTCGAGTTTCTCCGCGGTGTAGCCGAAGACGTCGCTGTAGCCGTACGGCGACATGAGAACGGGGTAGAACGGCTCCGCGGCGACCTGGGGTTCGCCGTCGGTGGCCGCGAACGCGTCGCCGGCCTCGACGCGCTGGAAGTTCTCGACGAACACCTCGTACTCGTCGGCCCGCTGCTTTCGGATGCTGTCGGTGAGCCGGAACACCGGAAGGTCTCGAGAGACGGTGTCGCCGGGGAGCACACCGACGGCGGTCAGAAATGCCCGCGTCAGTCGATCCGCGTTCTCGGCGGCCGTATCCGAGCCCTGGAGGCCGCACTCGACCTCGATCGTCTCGATCTGCGTGAACAGCCGCCCCTCCGCGAACGGGCCGGTTTCGACGATCGCGTTGACCGGTAGCTGCGGACACAGCTCCGTTGCCGTCTCCGACAGGCCGTTGACGATGGCGAACGGCTCCGCGTGGCTCTGGGTGGAGTGCATCGAGAAGGAGAGACAGTTCCGTAGCTCCGCGGCGAGTTCGTGGGCCAGACGTCCCTCGTGGGTGTCCGCCTCCGGCGAGCCGGGGAACGCGCGGTTCAGATCCTCGTCGAGGAACCGGACCTGTCGCTCGAGGGCCGCCTCGTTGGCGACGACGAGTTTGACCGGCCGTTCGACGGGCGGCCGTTCGTCGAGCAGTCGCTCGACGGCGCGAACGCCGCAGGGTTCGTCGCCGTGAACGCCGGCGACGACCGCGATTTCGGGCGTCCCCGACCCGAGCTGGGCAACTTTCATTTGCTCACACTAGGCGCGTCGTCCTCAAAGGCCGTTCGATCTCTCGCGAGAGCTGTTCGTGATCGAAGACGTTTGCCCGTTACTCGAGGCCGGCGGCGTACGCGAAATCGACGTCTCGAGCCGCCGGAACCCGTCCGTCGAGGGGAATCTGCCAGCCGTCGATGCGTTCGGGCTCCTCGAGGGCGTTCGTGAGCGTCGTTCGCACCTCGAGGACGTCGACGCCGTAGAAGTCCCGCGGCACGCCGTGGAAGTACTGGAGAGCAGTGCGAAACAGCGAACGCATTCCGTCGTCGTTCTCGAAGTCGATACGCTTGTAGGCGCCCGCTGCGACCTGGACCATCCCGTGGAGGAACATGCTCTCGCAGGTTCCCCGCCCGTAGTTGTACCACTCGTCCTCGAAGCAGTCGTGGCTCTCGTGGTACGCGCCGCTGTTGAACAGCCGAACGCCGTGGATCGTCGCCCGGCGTAAGGTGCCGTGCTCCCAGCGACCCGCCGACTCGAGCCACCCCGTCGGGTCCCCGTCGGGGGCGCCGACGGTAGGGTCGCGGGTGTGGTCGTCCATACCGAGTCTTCGGGCGGTCGTGGGGTAACTCCGTCGGTCGATCTACAGAACGTTCTTAATGCGTGTACCGTTGTGGCGGAGGGCTTATTCGAACGGGGCCGTTTTCCACATTCAGATGTACTATCCACACGGACAGTGTGCTGACTGCGGCGGGCGTCTGTACGGACACATCGACGGCGGGTATCAGTGTCTGAACTGCGAGACGCGGTATCCCGACGACGAGTTCGACGACGGCGGGCGGGCGCGGACGGTTCCCCTCGCCAACTGAGCCGACACCTCGGCTGGTGTGCGTTCCCGGCGAGTTCGCTGCGTCGGGTGGCGAAGGCATTTATCCGGCGGCGGTGTAGCACTCCGAGAGTTTCCGTGTCCTCGAGTGGCCCCGACGAACCGGCGGACGACCGTCGGCTCTCCGAGAAGGAGCTGTTCGGACTCGTACTGGCTGGGATCGTCGTCCTGATGGCGCTCACTGGTTTCGTCCTCGTGCTGGGTGGCCCCTAACGTCGGCTCGAGTCGCCCCGGGTCCGGGGGTCGCCTTCGATCGCTCGGGCGGCGACGTACGTGACGAGTGCCAGACCGACCGCGGTGAACCCGATGATCGCGAACTGGAGCGTGCTTCTGAGCGGGTCGATCCCCCACGGGTTGACGAGCGCGTACAGTCCGATGAAGAAGACGAGGATCCCCAGCGGAATGAGGTTGACCGCGAGGTCGAGTGCCATCTCGGCGTCGAACGCGCTCCGACTCATACGACGCCTACGCGCCGACTCCATAAGTCGCTGTGGGGCCGGTCGAATCTGCGTACCCCCCGATCTCGGACGTCTCAGGCGCGTCGAACTCGAGGCAGGACGGCCGCTCCGGCCAGCGTGAGCGCGCCGGCGACGGCGATCGCGAGCCCGCGGCTCTCGAGTCCGACCAGCGTTTCGGCGCCGGTCCCACCCGCGAGCAGTCCCGTTCCCAGCCCGTACAGCGCCAGCCCGACCGCGACGAACGCGACCCCGAGGCCAGCAGCCAGTACTCGCGGACGCGAGAGGTAACCCGATTCGGAGAGGATGCCGACGAGGCTCCGCGCGAGGAGTACCAGTCCGCCGACGGCGACGGGAAACAGATCGAGGATGATGCCGACCTCGGCGCCGACGAGCCCCACTGCGATGAGAATCGGCCACGGACTCGTCCGCGGCGGCGAGTCGGCGCGGGTCGCGTGATCGCCCATAGGTCGGGTACGGAAGCGAGCCAGTTAGATCCCGCCCCGAGATGCCGGCGGCCGTGACTGTCAGCCGCCCGAGCCGGTTCAGACGTCGCGGGCGACGACGAACTCCGTGAACTCGAGGAGCTGGTCCGTCGCCGCCGGCTCGAGGTCGAGGCCGCGGACGTTCTCTCTCGCCTCGGCCGCCAGCTCGAGCGCGCGCTCGCGGGCGTACTCGATGCTTCCGGCGCCCTCGATGATCGACAGCGCCTCTACGATCTCCTCGTCGGTGTTCGTCTCGGCCCCGAGGATCTCCTGGAGGCGCTCGGCGTCGGCGGGGTCGCTCTCCTCGATGGCGTGGATGACCAGCAGCGTCTTCTTTCCCTCGCGGATGTCGTTGCCGAACTCCTTGCCGAACTCGCCGGCCCGGCCGAGCGAGTTCTCGACGTCTAAGATGTCGTCGCCGACCTGGAACGCGATCGAGGTGAGTTCGGCGTAGTCGGCGACCGCGGCCGTCACCTCGGGGGGCTGGTCGGCGACGATCGCCGCGAGCTGGGCGACGATCCGGCCGAGACAGCCGGTCTTGCAGGCGCACATCTCGAGGTACTCCTCGCGGCCGATGCGGACCTCGCGCTCGTTGTGCCAGTAGATGTCCATCCCCTGGCCGAGGTGGGTGCGGTTGAGTTCGTACATCAGCATCTCGTAGGCCGCGAGTCTGCGCTCTGCGGGCAGGTCGGCGGGGTCGTTCGTCAGGATCTTCAGCGGCAGGAAGTACATCGCGTTGCCCGCGTTGAGCGCGACGTCCTCGCCGTAGACGTGGTGGAGCGCGGGTTCGCCGCGCCGAATCGCCGCCCCGTCCTCGACGTCGTCGACGATGATCGTCCCGTTGTGCAGTATCTCGGGGATGCAGGCGTAGGGGAGGTAGGGTTCGGGATCCTCGCCGAAGGCCTCGAGGAAGACCAGAAAGAGGACGGCCCGCCACCGTTTGCCACCACGGTCGAGGAGGTCCCAGACCGGGTCGGACAGCGCACACTGGACGCCCTCGGGGTCGTAGCTGTAGGTCGCCTCGCCGAAGAACGACTCGAGGTACTCGGCATCGACTTCTCGTGGGAGGAGGTCAGCGATCGTCTCGTCGATCACCGGCCGCCACTCGGCAAGCGTCTCCCGCATACGTGAATCCCTCACAGAGCGGCGTGAAAAAGATTCAGTTCCGCCCGCGTCGGGTGCGGATCGGCGACTCGATGCCTCCTGTCAGCGCTCGACTCGCGGCTCGTCGGGCAGCCGCCGGCGCTGGCGGGCGTAGCGCGGGTGGTCGCCGGCGTAGACGTGATCGAACATCGTCTCGGGGTCGGGATCGGTCTCCGCCTCGGCGATTTCGACGGCCTGCTGGACGGTCTCGCGGGCGTCCTCGTACACCGCCTCGTCGTCCGCCTCGGTCCAGCCGACGGTCGTCTCGAGGTATTCGCGGGTTCGCTCGAGCGGACAGCCCCACTCCTCGCACTCGGACTCGTCGCGGTAGACGTTCGGATCGTCGGTCGTGGTGTGCGGTCCCTGCCGGTAGGTGACGGCCTCGATCAGCGTCGGCCCGTCGCCCCGGCGGGCGCGCTCGAGGGCGTTCTCGACGACGTCGTACACGGCGAGGACGTCGTTGCCGTCGACGCGGACGCCCTCGATACCGTAGGCGTCGGCCTTCTGGGCGATCGTCGCGCTCGCGGTCTGGCGCTCGCGTGGAACCGAGATCGCGTAGCCGTTGTTCTGACAGAAGAAGACGGCCGGCGCCTCGAAGACGCCGGCGAAGTTCAGCGCCTCGTGGAAGTCGCCCTCGCTGGTCGCGCCGTCGCCGAGGCTGGCCATCGCGGCGACCTCCTCGCCCTTGTAGTCTGCCGCCATCCCGACGCCGACGGCGTGGGGGAGCTGGGTGGCGATCGGGATCGTGATCGGGAACGTCCGCAGGCCCTCGGGGTCCTGGCGGTCGACGTAGTTCCCGCGGCCCATCAGGTGCCGAAGGATCTCGGAGAGCGGGATCTCCCGCGAGAGGTACATCGCGTGATCGCGGTAGGTCGGAAAGAGGTAGTCCGACGAGCGAAGCGCCATCGCCGCGCCGACCTGTGCGGCCTCCTGGCCCTGCATCGGCGCGTAGGTTCCGATCCGCCCCTGTCGGTGGAGGCTGATCGCCTTCTCGTCGAACGTGCGCGCGAGGACCTGCGTCTCGTAGAGCTCACACAGCGCGGCGTCGGAGAGCTCGGCCGCTCTGGTTCCGTGGTCGTCCTCGCTACCCGGCAACACCCGAACGATATCGTCGACTTGACTTGCCATCGAGTTCACCAACGGTCTATCGGAGAAACAGCGCCATCAGTAATAAAAGATCGCCAGGATACGGAATCGCCGAACGATCGTAACTGGTACTTAAACACGTTCTACGAGTTGGGAGTCACAGCGGGAGAACGCGATGCGAGACTGACAATCCCTCAGCCGTCACCGGTTCCCCAACAGTTAGGCTCCCCCGGTGGCACCCTCGGCACATGGTAACCTGGATCGGTGAAACCGTCACCAGCGACGTGGGGTGGGGCCATCTCGAGGAACTCGTCGACGTCGGCAACCGGATGGCCGGCAGTGACGGCGAGCGCGAGGCCGCCGAGCTGACGCGGGACGCACTCGAGAACGTCGGGGCTCGAGACGCTCGCCTCGAGACCTTCGACATCCAGGGGTGGACGCGCGGCGAGAGCTCGGTCGCCGCCGGCGACGTCGACCTCGACTGCATCGCCCTTCCCCGCAGCCCGTCGGGCACCGCGAGCGCCGAACTCGTCGACCTCGGCTACGGCCTGCCCGAGGAGTACGAGGAAACCGACCTCGAGGGGAAGGTCGTCATGGTCAGAAGCGACATTCCCTCTTACTACGACCGGTACGTCCACCGCCGGGAGAAGTACTATCACGCGGTGACCAACGGGGCGGCCGCGTTCGTCTACCGCAACCACGTCGAGGGCTGTCTGCCACCCACCGGTAGCGTCGGCACTGCCGACGACCCCATCGGCGACGTGCCGGCCGTCGGCGTCTCGAGCGAGGTCGGCGCCCGCCTCGCCCGCCGATTCGACGGCGAGGAGGTTACGGTCTCCGTCGAGGCCGACATCCGCGAGGCGACGAGCCAGAACGTTCACGCGGAACTCGGCCCCGACACCGACGGGCGCGTGCTCGTCACGAGCCACGTCGACGCCCACGACATCGCCGAGGGCGCCCTCGACAACGGCGCGGGCACCGCGATGGTGGTCGAACTCGCGAACGCCCTCGCGAAACGCGAGGACGAACTCGAGACGCGCGTCGAGTTCGTCGCCTACGGCGCCGAGGAGGTCGGCCTCGTCGGCTCCGCCCACCACGCCGAGACGACCGACCACGACTCGATCACGGCGATCGTCAACAACGACGGCGTCGTCCGCGGGCGAACGCTCTCGATGACAACCCACGGCTTCCCAGCACTCGCGGAGGCCGCCGAAACCGTCGCCGAGCGGTTCGGCCACCCGATCGAGACGATCCCCCGCCTCGGCCCCCACAGCGACCACTGGCCGTTCGTCCAGTGGGGGGTCCCCGGATATCACGTGATGAGCACGTCCGAGGAGGTCGGCCGCGGCTGGGGGCACACGTTCGCGGACACCCTCGACAAACTCGACCGGCGGGACCTCCCCGAGCAGGCGATCCTGCTCACCGAACTCGTGGTCCACCTCGCGAGCGAGGACGTCGAGATTCCCCACCGTCCCCCCGACGAACTCGTCGCGGATCTCGAGGCCCAGAACCTCGCCGAGGGGATGCGGATCACCGGCGACTGGCCGTACGACGACTGACCGCATCCGCACGTTTTTGGTCGCGCCGGCGGAACTGGGTCGTATGGAACGCGGCGCGTGGGCGGCGGGCGACGATCCGGTCGTCGGGATCGTCCCGGCGACGGGCGGGAGTACCGACGGCGTTGACCTCGAGGGACTCGAGTCGGCGGTCGCCGGGGCGGGCGCCTCGAGCAGCGTCGGCGAGTCGGTCGCCGCGGTGGACGTCGCCCCCGACGTGCTGGTAACCGTCGGCGAGGCCGCACTGACCAGTGCCGTCCGCGAGGGGACCGACGCGCCGATCCTTCCGATCGGTTCGATCCGGGGTATCGGCGCGGTCGCGCCCGAAGACGGGCCGGCGGCGATTCGGTCGCTGCTCTCGAGGGGTGCGACGGAGTGTCGGCGACCGCTGCTCACCGCCGAAACCGACGCCGGCGCGGCGCGGGCGCTGTTCGACGTCGCGCTCGTCACCGCCGAACCGGCGACGATCTCAGAGTACGGCGTCGACGCTCGAAGCCGGCGCGTCTCGCGGTTTCGCGCCGACGGCGTGGTGGTCGCGACGCCCGCGGGGAGTCGCGGCTACGCCGACGCCGCGGGCGGCCCGCAGCTCTCGGCCGACGTCCGCGCCGTCGCCGTCGTCCCGATCGCGCCGTTCGTCATGCAGACGCGCCACTGGGTGCTCCCCGACGACCGCCTCTCGCTGTCGGTCGAACGCGACGAGGGCGACGTCGTGCTCTGTGCCGACGACCGAACCGTCGGCGACGTCGACCCCGGTTCGTCCGTCTCCGTCGGCGCCACCGAGACGCTGTCGACGCTCGTCGTTCCGGAGAGTTCTCGCGAGTTCGTGTAGCCCCCGAGTCGAGTCGGCGACGGTCGCCGTCATTGGAAAAACTCTAATGGTCGAACGACCGTGGTTCAGGTATGATCACACCTGCGGTACTCGGACCCCTCGGCGTCCTCGGGACGGAGGTCGTCGGCGGCGTCACGATCATCGAGTTCGTCCTGCTCGGCCTCGTGGTCGCCAACCTGCTCGCACGCGCCATCGCTCACCGAACCTACGTCGCGACCGCCCGCGAGGACGGCGCCGACGCCGTCACGCGGAGCCTGTTCCTCGAGGTGACGAACGTGCTGATCGTCCTCGGCGGGTTCTTCTACATCACCGTCCACCTCCACGGCGGCGTCATCTTCACGGTGCTCGCGCTGGGGCTGCTCGTCACGGACTTCTTCGAGTTCGAGGCTCGCCTCGTCGAGGCCCGTACCGAGATTCCGCTCGAGCGCCCGAAGGGCGCGCTGGTCGCCTCGTCGCTGGTGTTCCTCTACATCGCCTACCAGTCGCTGTTCTTCATCATCCGCCCGCTGTGGGAACTGGTCGTCTGACCGGGTTCCGGACGATTCTCACCGGTCGCCGGTCGCGCTCCGAAAGCGACGCGGCTACTCGGCGCCCTCGCGCCAGACGTCCGGAAGCAGGTCGAACCGGCCGCCGAACTGGAGCGCGACGCCGACGAGCAGCGCTCCGAGAAACGCGACGATGAGGAGCGGTCGCCCCTCGATGCCGACCGCCATGAGGACCGCCGCGCCGACCCAGGCGAGCCAGCCGAGGCCCTCCCAGACCTCGCCCGCGTAGAACCGCCAGAGCGCGAGTGAGAGGACGAAGCCGCCGAGTGCGGCCGAGAGAAACAGCGCCTCGAGGTCGAACAGCACCGTCGCGCCGACGAGACTCAGAAAGCCGACCAGCGCGATCGTGTCGAATCGGTCCATCGCTGTCTTACCCGTCCGCCGGGCGGTAGATACCGGTGTCGAAACGACGTGGGCGGCGGCTCAGTGGTACCGGTCTCATCACTCGCCGCCGACGAGCGGGACGTGCTCGCGGCCTCTGAGCCGGTCGAGGTCGACGACGAACGACTCGAGGCTCGCTCGGGTGACGTGGGGCATACAGACGATCCGAAGTTCGCCCGCGGCGGTCCGAGAGATGCGCCACCCCTCCTCCCGAAGGGCGTCGAACAGCGGCGCGGGCACGGCGGCGGCGACCAGCGGCAGCGTCGGCTCGACGACCGCGAACCCGCGCGAGGCGAGTTCGCCGGCCAGCCAGGTCGCGTTCGCCATCGACCGCTCGTACTGGGCCGCGTAGCCGTCCGGCCACAGCTCCTCCATGGCGGCGACCGCGCTCGCGACGCCCGCGCCGGAGCGCGTACCGGTGAGCGTCGCCTGGGAGGTCGACTCGAGGTAGGGCGTGTCGACCGCGAGTTCGTCGAGCAGCGCCGCCTCGCGGACGAGCAACCCGCCGGCGGGAACCGCCGCCTGCCCCATCTTGTGCGGGTCGATCGCCATCGTATCCACCGGGGCGTCGGCGAAGCTCCAGTCGTAGTCCGTAAAGGGAAGGACGAACCCGCCCCAGGCGGCGTCGACGTGACACAGTGCGCCGCTCTCGCGGGCGATCGCAGCCAGCTCCGGGATCGGATCGACGCGGCCGTACTCCGTCGAGCCCGCGACGCCCACCACGAGCGCCGTGTCGGCGTCGACGGCCCGGCGAACCGCCTCGAGGTCCGCCCGGCGCTCGTCGTCGAGGGGAACGACGCGGAGGTCGACCCCGAGAACGTCGGCGGCCTTTCGGAGGCTGAAGTGGCCGGAGTCGGGCATCACCACGTTCGGCCGGCGCGAGTCGGCCCGGTCCCGGGCGATCCGCACCGCCTGGATGTTCGCCTCGGTTCCCCCGCTGGCAACGTAGCCCGCGGGCGCTTCCAGCCCGGCCACGTCGCCGAGAAGCGAGATCGCCCGGCGCTCGAGGCGCGCGACCTGCGGGTAGGTGCCGGGGTCGCCGGGGTTGGTCGCGAGAAACCGTTCGGCCGCATCGCGAGCGACCGGGTGTGGCTCGGTGCACATCGAGGAGAGCACCCGATCGAACTCCTGTGGCTCGGCCTCGCGAGCGGCGTCCATACCACCACATCCGTCAGCGGGATGTTATGGATTGCGTTCTCCGATGCGGCTGTGAGGCGAGAGCGAACCGCGAGTCAGCACTCGTTGTACTCGTCGACGCGGTACATGTCCTCGACGATGAGGTCGTTACAGTGCTCGATGTACGTCTCGAAGTCGTGGTCGTTGCCCCACCAGTCGGTCACGTCCCAGTCCTGGAAGTTACAGGTGCCGCCCTCGGCCGAGCCGTGCCTGCCGAGGGCATCGTTCCACTCGGCCCACTCGTAGGCGTACCAGCCCAAAATGTCGTCCTCCCGGTTGACGTAGTTGTAGACCGCACCGAACGCGTTCTCGAGCCCCGGCTGGAGGTTCTCGTGATCCGGCCAGTCGTTGGGGACGGCGCCGCCGGGCAGGTGCATACTGCGAACGGCCTCCCACTCGACGCCCGCCTCCTCGAAGTAGTAGGGGACGGTGAGCGCGACCCGCACGCCCAGCGAGTGGCCCATGATCCGGACCGTCGGATCGTTCCCGTGGAGGTGCCGGTAGTCCCTGACGAACTGCGCCAGTTTCTTGCCGTTCCACCAGGCGATGTCCTTCGACGTGTCCCAGCCACAGTCCGAATCCCACCACCAGCCGATCACCTCGCCGTCGTAGCCGCCCGCGTCGAGGTACGTCGCGGCGTTCTCGAAGGCCCCCTGGGCGTCCTCTTCGCCCTTGTTCTTCCAGCCGTGGACGTGAACCAGCAACTCGTCCGCACAGCCCCGGTCGAAACACGGGACGTCGTTCGTCTCGTAGCTGTCCAGGTCCTCGAGTGCGTTTCCGTCACAGTCGAAGTGGTTTCGCGTCGAGACGTACCCCGTCGGCCAGTCGTCGGCCGTGACGGCGGTCGTGGCGAGCCCCAGCGTCGCTCCCGCGGCGCCGGTCGCGCGCAGGAGACGTCGTCTAGTCGTGCGTGACATTGTGATGCAACGTACCGGTCACGCCTCGCCCGTAAATAACTTATGACCGCTGGAAATTTCCATCCCCGTGCACGTTCGCACTCGCCTCCGCGAAAACGCCGTGAGCACGTCGACTCGAGGCGATCGAAAACCGGCCGGTGCGAGCGATACCCCGCTCTACCGCACCGAGTCGAGCAACAGCCGCTGTTCGACGCGTTTGACCTCGTGCTGGACGTCGCGAACGGCGTCGATGTTCGCCGAAATCGAACTCACACCCTCGTTGACGAGGAACTTGACCATCTCGGGCTTCGACCCCGCCTGGCCGCAGATGCTCGTCTCGACGCCGTGTTCCCGACAGGTCTCGATGACGTCGCCGATCAGCCGCAACACGGCGGGGTGGAGCTCGTCGAACCGGTCGGCGACGTTCTCGTTGTTCCGGTCGACGGCGAGGGTGTACTGGGTGAGGTCGTTCGTCCCGAAGGAGGCGAAGTCGATCCCGGCGCCGGCCATCTCCTCGACGCCCAGCGCGGAGGCGGGCGTCTCGATCATCACGCCCCAGCTGCGCTTTTCGGGGTCGATTCCCGCGTCGACCAGCAGCTCCTTCGCCCGGTAGACGTCCTCGGCGTCGTTGACCAGCGGGAACATGATCTCGACGTTGTCGTAGCCCATCTCGTACAGCCGGCGGAACGCCTCGAGTTCGTAGCCGAACAGCCCGGGTTTGTCGAGGCTGCGGCGGATGCCCCGGTAGCCGAGCATCGGGTTGTGCTCGTTGGGCTCGCTCTCGCCGCCGGCGAGCTGGCGGAACTCGTCCGTCGGGGCGTCGAGGGTTCGCACGCGAACCGGACGGGGGTAGAACTCGTCGGCGACGGCCCGGATGCCGTCGATGAGTTCGCCGACGTAGGCGTCCTCGCCGTTGTCCTCGATGTACCGCTCGGGAGTCTTGCCCAGCGAGAGGATCATGTGCTCGACCCGCAGGAGCCCGACGCCGTCCGCACCGGTCGCCGCGGCCCGCTGGGCCGCTTCCGGGATGGAGACGTTCACCTTGACCTCCGTCGCGGTCATCGGCTTCACCGGCGACTGCGGGCGCACCTCCTCGACCGGCTCGCGCTCGTCTTCGACCTCCTGGCCCTCGAGGATCGTGCCCTTGTCGCCGTCGATGGTGATGAACTGGCCGTCTTCGAGGACCGTCGTCGCGTTGGTCGTGCCGACGACGGCGGGGACGCCGAGCTCTCTGGAGACGATGGCGGCGTGGCTGGTCATGCCGCCCTCGTCGGTGACGATCCCCGCCGCGCGTTTCATCGCGGGCACCATGTCGGGGGTGGTCATCTCGGTGACGATGATGTCGCCCTCGCCCACTTTGTCGAGTTCGTCGAGCTTGCGGACGATCTTGGCCGCCCCGGTCGCCTTCCCCGGGCTCGAGCCGAGGCCGTCGACGAGGACGTCGCCGCTGCCCCCGGCGTCGGCCGCCCCGCTCCCGGCGGCCTGGGTTCCGCTGCCGTCGGTGACCTCCGCGCTCGCGGCGTCGGCCGCCTGCTCCTCCGTCCGCGCGGCGTCGTCGCTGATCGTCGTGATCGGACGCGACTGGAGCATGTAGTCCTCCTCGCCCACGATCGCCCACTCGACGTCCTGGGGGGTGTCGTAGTGTTCTTCGACCTGCTCGCCGAGTGCGACGAGGCGATCGAGTTCGGCGTCCGACAGCACGCGCGCCTCGCGTCGTTCCTCGGGCACCTCGCGTTCGACGGTTTCGCCCGTCTCCTCGTCTTTCTCGTGCATCACCTTCTTGTCGGCGACGGTGACGTCGACCGAGCCGTCGGCTCTGGAGACGACGTAGTTATCCGGGGAGACGGCGCCGGAGACGACGGCCTCGCCGAGCCCCCAGGCGGCCTCGATGATCATCGTCGGATCGCCGGTCGAGGGGTGGCTCGTAAACATCACGCCGGACTTCTCGGCGTCGACCATCTGCTGGACGACGACGGCGATGTTCACCGTCGAGTGGTCGAACCCCTGCTCCTGGCGGTAGTAGATCGCCCGCTGGGTGAACAGCGAGGCCCAACAGCGGCGAACGCGATCGAGAAGGTCCGACTCGGTGACGTTGAGGAACGTCTCCTGTTGGCCCGCGAAGGAGGCGTCCGGCAGGTCCTCCGCCGTCGCCGACGAACGGACGGCGACGAACGCCTCCTCGTCCGTCGCGCCGACCTCGCGGTAGGCCGCGAGGATCTCCTCGCGTAGCTCCTCGGGAAACGGCGTCTCCTGGATCAGTTCCTGCGCTCGATCGGCCGCCCCGGCCAGCGCGCTCGAGTCGTCGACGTCGACGTCGACGGCCTCGAACAGCTCCTCGTCGATCCCGGCCTCCTCGATAAACGTCCGGTACGTCCCCGCGGTGACGACGAATCCCGGCGGAACCGGAAGCCCCGCCCCGGTGAGTTCGCCCAAAGAAGCACCTTTGCCGCCGACCGCCTCGAGGTCGTCGGCGTCGATCTCGTCCAGCCAGAGTACAGCCATCTGTACCTGCAGAGACACCGAATCGAATAAAGAACCTTGCGAACAGTGCGCCACATTCGTGACTCGTAAGCGAATGAGTTTCTCGCTTAGCCTCCACCATACCGGCGGCACGCCCCGTGGTTAGAAACCACACTACCGGCGGGTCTTCGTCGCCGTCGCTGCAGGTTAGGCCTCGAGAATGCCGTCGTCTTCGTCCTCGGGCACGACGAGCGTGCCGTCGAGTGCGGTGACGCCCCGACCGCCGACCCGAACCGCGTCGTCGATCCTGACCCGCACCGTTCCGGGGCGGTCGACGTAGTGGCCCTGCTCGAGTCGACACTCCTCGGGGAACGGATCGAGCGCGCCGTAGCGCTCGAGGTAGGCCCCGACCGCGCCGCTCGCGGTTCCGGTGACCGGGTCCTCCGGAACGCCGGCGCCGGGGGCGAACATCCGCCCGTGGAGCGTCGACTCCGCGGCGAGCGTGTCGAAGGTGAACAGGTAGAGACCGGTCGCCTCGACCGCGTCGGTGAGCGCCTCGACGGCCGCCATGTCGGGGACGGCGTTACCGACGTCCCGCAGGTAGGTGATGGGCACCATCAGAAACGGCAGGCCGGTCGAGGACACCGCGAGCGGAAGGTCGGCGCCGACGCCCTCGAGCCCCGTCACCTCGACGCCGAGGGCGTCGGCGACCTCGCCGTAGTCGAGGTCGACCTCCCGAATGTCGGGGTCGTCCTGGGTCATCCAGACGGTGCCGTCGGACTCGACGTCGATCTCGAGGACGCCGACGTTCGTCTCGAGGGTCGTCGTTCCGGCCTCGAGGCCCTCCTCGTGGAGGTGCGAGAACGACCCGATCGTCGCGTGCCCGCAGAGGTCGACCTCCTGGGTGGGCGTGAAGTAGCGGATTCCGTACTCCGCGTCGGAACTCGAGCGGAGAAAGGCCGTCTCGCTCAGGGCGAGTTCGCGGGCGATCGACCGCATCTGGTCGGGCGCGAGGTCGTCGGCGTCGGGAACGACGCCGGCGGCGTTTCCGGCCAGCGGTTCGTCCGTGAAGGCGTCGACCTGCAGGACGCGAATCGTCTCCATACCGACGGTATTCGACGGTGGCGGTATCAATCCTCCGTCGGCGTCCGAAAACGGGTCGCCGTCGGCAACCGATTTACCCGTCCGGCCCGACTACGAGTCATGCACGGCGCAGACGGGCCGACCGGCGACGAACTCGAGCGCACCGCCGGCCAGGCCTGGTTCGCCGGCGGCCTCTTCGTCGGCTTCGGTGCCGCGCCGCTCGTCGCGCTCGTGATCTACGGCATCGCGAGTCGGTTCTTCGAGAGCTCGCTCGCCGCGCTCGTCGTCCTCGCCGCCGCGCTGGTGAGCTTCGCGCTGGGGCTCGCGTACATCGCGCTGGCGCGAACGCTCGAGGAGTGAGCCGAAACCGCTACTCGAGTCGCCCGCCCGCGATCGACACGGAGAGCGTTCCCGCGGCGTCCTCGGGGACGGCCGCCGAGGCCGTCACCGTGTGCCCCAGGTCGTCCGACGACTCGCCGCCGATCTCGAATCGCTCGCGGTCGCCGTCGACGTCGACCCAGTAGCTGCCGGGTTCGCTCGCGACGACCGCGATACGCAGCGGAACCGTTGCTCCCGGCTGCGGTCGGCCGCCGAACGTCACCGACTCCAGGTCGAGGCTCGCGCCCTCGAGGTCCACCTCGAGGGCGCGCTCGAAGGTGGTCGTGTACACCGGCGGCTCCCGGTCGCCTCCGCCGTCGCCGTTGCCGTCGTCGGGCTCCTCGGTGAGGATTTCGACGCCGAGATCCGCCTCGACGTTCGCGATCCGGTTGCAGATCGTCTGTTCGGTCGAGCCGGCGAACAGCAGCCCCACGAGTTCGCCGTCCTCGAGGAAGACCGCGGAGCCGCTGTCGCCGGGTTCGGACATGTAGCCGGTTATCAGCTGATCGCGGAGGGTGATCGTTCCCCCCTCGCCGAAGTCGACGTTGACGCTCGCGCTCGTCGCCTCGACCGTCGCGCTCGTCACGCCCGTCGTTCGCCCGGTCTTCGTGACCGTCTCCTCGCGCAGTTCCTCGTAGCCGTCGCGGCGAACCCCCGTCGGCCACTCGTCCTCGAGTTCGAGGTACCGGTCGCTCTCCCGGTCGCGGTCGACGGATCGTGCGGCGACGTCGACCCGGACCCCGTCGTCGATGGGAACGTAGCCGACCAGTGCCCCGACTTCGTCGTCGCTCTCGCCGCCGTCCTGGGGCGACGGCTGGAGGATCGGCTCGCCGAGGTCGGCCTCGTTCGAGCGGGCGTAGACGTGGTTGTTCGACAGCCGAACGAGGTCGTCGGCCCCGACGGCGTCACTCCAGACCGCCCCGCTCGCCTCGTCGGTCGCGTCCGCCGTGACGCGAGCCGGGTAGGGGCCGCCCGTCCCCGCCGTCGAGATCGCATTGATCTCGCTCACGCCCGCGGGGACCGGCCGGTGGCGCTCCCCGCGTCCCTCGAGCGCCTCGGGAATCACCTCGAGCGTCGACAGCGGCTCGTACCCCGCTCGCTCGTCGTCGTAGCCGGCGTCGACGACGTCGACGGTTACGTCTGCGTCGGTCTCCTGTACGCGCTTTTTCACGTCGTCCTCGTCCGCGAGCGTCTCGGGCGGCATCTTCTGTGAGACGAACACCTTCACCCGGTTCTCCGCCTCGTTGTAGTCGACGCCGATCACGTTCGCACACTCGAGGAGGTACTCGTAGTCTCGGGTCGTTGGCATGGTAGTGATTCACCTGAATACCGAGAGGTAATAGCCGACGGTCGATAGGTGTATGTGGCTATCGCGTAGAACGAACCGTCGGTACCGCGTTTCACCCCACTTAAGGTGGGCGCTCGCCTCGGTCGACGTAGGTGGCCACCAGCAATGTCCGACCTACCGGACGACTTCAACTGTACGATTACCAACTGGGAGTACATTTACAGCCTCTGTCGGGACGTCAGCGACGACGTCCGCCGGGACGACTTCGAACCGGACGTGATCGTCGCGCTCGCCCGCGGCGGCTGGTTCGCCGGCCGGTGTATCTGTGACTTCCTCGGGATGGACGATCTGGCGAGTCTGAAGATGGAACACTACGTCGGCACCGCCCAGAAATCCGGCGAGCCGACGGTTCGGTACCCGATGCCCGAGGGGAGCGTCGAGGGAAAGGACGTGCTGATCATCGACGACATCGCCGACACCGGGGGCTCGATCAAGCGCGCTCAGGAGTACGTCGAGGAGCGCAACGCGGGGTCGGTCCGGACCGCGACGCTCCAGCTCCTCCAGACCAGCGAGTTCGAACCCGACTACATCGGCGAGCGCCTCGAGGAGTGGGCCTGGATCGTCTACCCCTGGAACTTCATCGAGGACATGATCGACCTCATCTCCGGCGTGATGGAACAGGCCGATCAGGACTCGTTCTCGAAGGCCGACGTGCGCCACTACCTGAACGAGTTTCACAACGTCGAGCGCATCGAGATGGAGATCGCCCAGCCCAACCGGCTCACGGAGGTGCTGACCGAGATGGAGCGCCGCGAGGTGATCGAGATGAGCGCGCCCGGCGAGTGGGTGCTGCTCGAGTGAGTGCGTCTCGACTCCCGTCTCAGTCGGTCGCCGGCGAGGCGACCGCCTCCGCCGTCTCCTCTTCGTCTTCCTCCTCGACGATCGACTCCTTCCAGGTGCCGCGGGTGAAGTAGGCGATCGCGGCGATCGCGCCGACGACGTCGCCGGCGACGACGCCGATCCAGATCCCGGTCGTCCCCCAGCCGGCGACGAAGATGAGGTAGTAGCTCACCGGGACGCGGGCGATCCAGAGGGTGACGACCGAGAAGACGAGCGCCGTCTTCGTGTTACCCGCGCCGCGAAACGCCCCGAGGATCACCTGGAGGACGCCCATGAAGACGAACATCGCCGCCGCGACCTGCAGGTACGTGGTGCCGTAGGCGAGCGTGTCCGCCCGCCCTTCGACGTCGGCCGTGAGGAAGACGGCGACGATCGGTTCCGGGAACAGGAACGCGATCAGCCCGGCGGCGAGCATGATCGCGGCGATCACGCCCGAGGCGACCCACGTCGCCGTCTCCGCCCGGTCGGGCTTGCCGGCGCCGAGGTTCTGGCCGACGATCGTGTCCGTCGCCTGCCCCATCCCCATCGCCGGCAGGAACGCCAGCGAGATCAGCCGGTTGCCCAGCCCGTAGGCGGCGACGACCGCGGGCGGGAACGTCGCCACCATCGCCGTCATCGTGATCATCGCGAGCGAACTCATCGACTGCTCGAGCGCCGTCGGCACGCCCAGCCGGGTGATCTTCGAGACGTACTCCCAGCGCGGGACGAGGTGCTCGGGCTCGATGTCCGGACCGACGTCCGTGTAAAACAGGACGTAGAACCCGACGGCCGTCGCCACCGCTCTCGAGAGGACGGTGGCGACGGCGGCGCCCTGGATCTCGAGGCGGGGGAACGGGCCGACGCCGAAGATGAGCAGCGGGTCGATCGCGAGGTTGATGACGACGCTGATCACCATCACGCGCATCGGCGCGCGGGTGTTGCCGTAGCCGCGCATGAGCGAGACGAAGATGAAGAAGCCGAACAGAAAGGGCATCCCCAGAAAGAAGATGCGCATGTAGTCGGCCGCCAGCGGGATGATCCGGGCCTGCGTCTCGGCGTCGGCGGGCAGCAGGCCGAGCATCGCGTCGGTGACGAAGTAGCCCAGGATCCCGAGGACGATCGCGACGATGGTGATGAACGAGAGCGTCTGACCGGCGATCAGCCCTCCCTTGCCGCTGTCTGCGCCCGTGTGCTGGGCGATGAGGATCGCGCCCGCGGCGGTGAACCCGCCGCCGATCGAGATCAAAAAGAAGATCAGCGGAAACGCGAGGCTCAGCGCGCCAACGGCGTCCGGCGAGAGCGCGCCGAGCCAGAAGGTGTCGCCGACGTTGTAGGCGACCTGCAGGAGCTGGATGACCACGAGCGGCCAGGCCAGCAGGAACATCGGCCGGAGCAGCGTCCCCTCCGTCAGGTCGCTGTCCGCGCCCGGCTCCGTCTCGGACGACATTACGAACCGAAATAGCACTCCAGGTATTTGAACGCTCGTAGCACCTGATAACACGGCTCACGAGTCGGGGGCGAACCCGCACCGTTTACAACGCTTCCGACGGGATGGTTCGGTATGCGAATCGGCGTCATCGGCGGCAGCGGAATCTACGAGGCACTGCCACTCGAGAACGTATCGACAGAGTCGGTGTCGACGCCGTACGGCGAGCCGAGCGACGACCTCACCGTCGGCGAACTCGGCGGGCGGGAGGTCGTCTTTCTCCCGCGTCACGGCGAGGACCACCAGCACACGCCGACGGACGCGAGCTACCGGGCCAACATCTACGCGCTGAAGCAGGCCGGCGTCGACCGCGTCATCGCGACGAACGCCGTGGGTAGCCTCAGGGAGGACCTCCCCCCACAGACGCTCGTCGTTCCGGACCAGATCTTCGACCGCACCAAACACCGGTCGCCGACGTTCTTCGGCGACGGAATGGTCGTCCACATGAGCTTCGCCGAGCCGTACTGTCCCGAGATGGTCTCACACCTCGCCGAGTCCGCCCGCGAGGTGCTACGCACCTCGGAGGACGAGAGCGGTGCAGCCGCGAGCCGCGAGGCAACCGACGCCGAGGTCTCCGAGAACGGCACCTACGTCTGCATCGAGGGACCGCAGTACTCGACGAAAGCCGAGAGCGAGTTCTACCGCGCCCAGGGGTGGGACGTGGTCGGCATGACCGCGATCCCGGAGGCGAAACTCGCCCGCGAGGCCGAACTCAGCTACGCGACGATCGCCGGCGTCACCGACTACGACGTCTGGAAGGAAGACAGCGAGGTCACCCTCGAGGAAGTCCTCGAGAACGCCGCCGCCAACCAGGAGTCGATCAACGAGGTGATCGAACGCGCGATCAGGACGATGCCAGAGGATTTCGAGAGCGACGCCTGGTCGGCCCTCGAGGGAACGATCAACACCCCCGCGGACGCGATCCCCGAGGAAACGCGCGAGCGGATTGACCTGTTGGCGGGCGAATACCTCGAATAACCGAGATCGGCGCTCGACACCTCGCTCGAGTCGGTCGGTTCTTTCGCTCGAGTCCACGGTCGCTCGAGAAACGAAACCGAGCGCGTGAGAGTCAGGAACGCCGAAAAACCGAAGTGATTTGGCGAGAAGGTTGTACCGTCTCGTCCCCAACCGCCGGATAATGACGGGGAGGCAATCACCCGAACTGAACGTCGTGTTTTCGTTACTCTCGAACGCGCGCCGGCGTTCGCTGTTGTACCTTCTCCTGAACAGCGAGTACGCGACCGTCGACGACCTGGCGACGAAGATCGTCGCCTGGGAGCAGGGGTGTTCCCTGCGTGAAGTCAGCGAGGACGACCACCGCCGGGTCGCCGTCTCGCTGGTCCACGTCCACCTGCCGCGTCTCGCCGACGAGAACGTCGTCGACTACGACGACCGCAACGGGGACGTCGTGACGGCGTCGGGGTTCGACCGGCTCCGGCCGTTTCTCGAGGACGCCTACGCGAGCGAACACACCGACGAACTGCCCGAGCGGTCGCACCTGTCGGTGCTCTACAGCAAGCCCCCCGAGGAGCCGTTCGCCCTCGAGGACGACTGATCGGCTCGCGTCTCAGCCCCGGTCGCCGTCGACCGCGAGCGACCGCTCCCGGTCCCGACGGTCGCAGGCGGACTCCTCGGTGGGGGCGCGCACGGACTCGCCCGTGGTTCCCGCACACCCCGAGCAGTACTCGTTTACGCCCCACTCGGGAACCGCGACCGTCGAGCCGAACACGACGCGGTGGGTCGCGTACCGGCGACGCTCGCCGCCGCCCGCGGGTTCGTCGCAGACGCGACAGTCGTACCCGGCCTCCCGAATCGGCTCGGTCTGCACCTCACGCCGCGTGCCGATCGTCGTCACCGGGTGCGTCGACGCCTTCAGGGCCTCCCAGCAGACGACGGTGCCGACGAGCGCGAACGCGACCCCGAGCCACCAGTAGCCGAACAGCCCTGGAACGAGGAGCAGCGAGAGAACGATCCACCCCCAGAGCGCCGTGAACCCGGCCCAGTCGGCGAGCCGTCGGAGCCCGCGATCGGCACTCACCGGTCGATTCGACTCGGTCATATTTGTGATCAGTCACACGACAGCCAAAGTTCCGTCGGTCAGTCCGCAATCGCCTCTTCGGGGTCGGCCTCGAGCGTCGCCCGCTGGATCCAGAGGTCGCCGAACAGTTCATCCTGCTCGAGGACGATCCGACCCCGGTGGGCGAGAAACAGCAGCGCGAGGTAGGTCATCACCCGCGAGCCCCCCACCTCGTCGATTTCGGCGTACAGCACCTCCTCGCGGCCCCGCTCGTACTGGCTCTCGAGGGCCGCGTCGACGTCGTCGATCACCGCCTCGATGTCCTCCTCGTGGGCGGTGTGAGTGACGTCGTCGGCCGTCGGCTCGTCGTCGACCCGGAAGTCGTCGCCGGAGTGGTAGCTGAGCTCCTGCACCCCGCGGCCGTACCCCTGCGGAGAGTCGCTCGTATCGTAGCTCCGCGAGGACTTCCACCAAGTGCCCCGTTCGGCGTCCCGCAGCTCGCGGACCAGCTCGTCGAGCGTTTCGGGCTTGCCGCGGGCCTGCTTTCGCTCGAGGCGGCGATCCATCTCGGACTCGAGGCTCGCCACGGGGTCGAAGCCGTCGTACTCGCCGTCCATTGGCTCCTCGTCCGCAAAGGGCGCCTCCCACGGCGGCAGCTCCTCTTCGTCGGGCTCGTCGGGCGCGAACAGCTCGTCGCTTTTCATCCGCAACAGCACGCTCGCGTAGAACAGCGCGCGCCCCGAGGTCCGGAGATCGGCGTCGTCTAACGCCTCGAGGAACTTGTCGGTGACCCGAACGACGTCGATGTCCCAGGGGTCGATCTCGCCGTCCTTGGCGAGCTGGACGAGCAACTCGACGGGTTCGACCTCGTCGTCCGCCGCCGCGTCGGTTTCGGCGGTGTCGTCGACGAACTCGAGGGTCGATTCCCCCGATCCGGGCCGCTCGCGGTCCTCGTGGCCGGCGATCTGGAGCGGAATGTCGTCGTTCGGTTCGTCGCGTCCCAATTCGCTGTCTCGCGGGTCGCTCCGCTCCCCGCTCGATTGTTCCGAGCCGCGTTGCGGCTCGTCAGTCATCGGCCGGCACCCCCTCGCTGCTCAGGTCGATTCCCGTCACCGCGCTCACGTTGTCCTGTTGCATCGTCACCCCGATCGCCCGCTCGGAGCGGTCGAGCATCGCCGAGCGGTGCGAGACGACGACGAACTGGGCGCGCCCGGCGAGTTCGTCGACCATCTGGCCGACCCGCTCGGCGTTGACCGCATCGAGGAAGGCGTCAACCTCGTCGAGCGCGTAGAACGGCGCCGGATTGTGGCGCTGGATGGCGAAGATAAAGGCAAGCGCGGTCAGGGACTTCTCGCCCCCGGACATCGCGTCCAGGCGCTGGATGGGTTTGTCGCCGGGCTGGGCCTTCATCGTCAGCCCGCCCTCGAAGGGGTCCTCCTCGTCCTCTAAGTGGAGCGAGCCGGTCCCCTCCGAGAGCTTCTCGAAGATCTCCGTGAAGTGGCCGGCGATCGCGTCGTAGGACTCCATGAACGTCGCCTTCTTCTGGGTCTCGTACTGCTCGATCCGCTCGCGGATGCCGTCGGCCTCCTCGACCAGCGTCTCCTTCCCGTCCTCGAGCGTTTCCAGTTCCTCGCGGACCTCGTCGTACTCGTCGATCGCGAGCATGTTCACCGGTTCCATCGCCTCCATGTCCGCCGTGAGAAGGTCGATCATCTCGAGGACCGTCTCGTGATCCGGCACGTCCTCGGGGTCGTACTCGCCGACGTCGGCCTCGAGGGAGTCGACCTCCCACTCGAGGGCTTCCCTTCGCTCGCGTGCGGTCTCGAGTTTGCTCTCGACGGCGTTCACCTGGTCCTGCTGTGTATCACGGGCCTCTCGCGCCGCGGTGAGCTCCTCGCGGAGCGCCGTTCGCTCGTCTTTGAGTTCGACGAGTTCGCTCTCGAGTTCCTCGACGGCCTCGTGTTTCTCCGACAGGACCTCGCGCTTGTCGGCGATCTCCGCCTCGCACTCCTCGATTCGCTCCTCGTACTCGGCCTTGCGGTTCTGGGCGCTCTCGATGTCGTCGTGGAGGTCCTCGATGGCGTCGGACGCGTACTGTTTCTCGAGGCCGAGTTCGTTCAGCTTCGAGTCGATGCCGTCGATGCGGTTCTCGCGCTCTGCGATCTCGGCTTCGACCTCCTCGATCCGCGCCGTCAGCTCGGGGATCTTCGAGTCGGCGAGTTCGGCCTCCAGGTCGTCGATGTCGGCCTCGATCTCCTCGAGTTCGCCCTGCTTCGTCTCGATCTCCCCGGAGATCTCGGTCATCCGCTCGTCGACGGACTCGCGTTCGTCCTCGAGGTCGTCGAGTTCGCCCTCGAGGTCCTCGATCTCGCCCTCGAGGCGGTCGCGTCGCTCCGCGAGCTTCTCGATTTCGGATTCGATCGAGCGAACCTCGTCGGCCGCGGCCGTCTGGCGGTCGCGGGCGTCGTCCAGTCGCTCCTCGACGCCGCGGAGGTCGCTCCGGACCGACTCCCGGCGGTCCTGGAGATCGGTGATCTGGGTGGCGACGCGCTCGAGCTGTCCCTTCCCGCCGCCGGAAAAGGAGTACCGCGACCCCTTTCGGGAGCCGCCGGTCATCGCCCCCGACTTCTCGACTAGGTCGCCGTCGAGGGTGACCATGCGGAAGTCGCCCATGTACGCGCGGGCCGTCTCGATGTCCTCGACGACGAGGGTGTCCCCGAGGACGTACGAGAAGATCCCCGCGTACTGCGGGTCGAAGTCGACGAGATCGTACGCGAAACCCACGACGCCGGGGTCGGAGGGCGCGTTCGGCAGGCCGCGTTCGCGCATCTTCGTGATCGGCAGGAACGTCGCCCGGCCGGCGTTGCGCGATTTCAGGTACTCGATACACTGCTGGCCGATCACGTCGTCGTCGACGACCACGTTCGCGAGGCGGTTGCCCGCCGCGGTCTCGCAGGCGACGGCGTACTCGCCCGAGACCGTCCCGAGCTGGGCGACCGCGCCGTGGACGCCGTCGATCCCCGAGTTCAGGATCGTCGTCACCGAGCGGCCGAAGGAGGAGTCGCCGCTCTCGCCCGCGTTGGCCTCGAGTTCGGCGTACTCCTGTTGTTTCGCCTGGAGCTCGTCGTCTACCTCCTCGAGCGTCGACTGCAGCTCCCGCTTCTCTTCGCGCAGGTCCTCGACGACGCCCGCGATGTTCTCGCGGTTTCGTTCGGCCTTCTCGAGTTCGCGCTCGAGGTCCGCCCGCTCGCTCTCGATCTCTGGCAGTGTCTCGCGGGTCTCCTCGATCTCGGCTTCGGTCTCGGTGATCGCGTTCGAGCGCCGGCGGGCCTCGTCGAGCAGCCGATCCTGCTCGCGCTGGAGGTCGTTCTTCTCGGTTTTCGCGCTCTCGAGCGCCTCCTTTCGCTCCGCCAGCTCGGCTTTCACCTCGTCGTACTCGGTGTCGACCGCGTCGATCTCCGCCTGGAGTTCCTCTACGGTTCCCTCTCGCCCCTGGATCTCGGCTTTGATCGAGGCCTTCTCGAGTTTGTGCTCGCGCATCTCGCCGGTGAGCTCCTCGACGCGCTCTTGCTTGCGGTCGATCTGGACGAACGCCTCGCGGCGGGCCGACTCGGCCTCCTCGATCTGTTCCTCGCTGGCCTCGATGCGGTCTTCCAGCCGCGAGATGTCGCCCTTGATCGACTCGATCTCGCGTTTGATCCGGAGCTGCTCGTCTTCGCCCTTGCGCTCGATTTCGGCGTTCAGGTCCTCGAGGTCCTCCTGGAGGCGGACGACCGCCCCCTGGCGCTCGTCGAGGGTGCGCTGGAGCTCGTCGAGGTCCGCCTCGAGACCGTCGATCCGTTCGGTGACCGCCGCGAGGTCCTCGCGTTTCTCCTCGAGTTCGCTGGCCTTCCGGTAGCTCTCGTACTCCTCCGTTTCGTCGCGGAGTCGACGGTACCGGAGAGCGGCCTGGCGCTCGTCTTCGAGCTGTTCCAGACGAGCGCGCTTCTCCTCGATCCGGAGTTCGGCCTCGTCGATCCGCTCGGAGACGATCTCGAGTTCCTCGAAGGCGTCTTCCTTCTTGGCGTCGAACTCCGCGACGCCGGCGATCTCGTCGATGATCCCCCGCCGGTTGTACGGCGTCATGTTGATGATCTCGGTGACGTCGCCCTGCATGACGACGTTGTACCCCTCCGGGGTGACGCCGGCCTGGGCGAGGAGATCCTGGATGTCCGAGAGGTTCGTCGCCCGGTCGTTGAGGTAGTAGTAGGAGTAGTAGTTGTCCTCCGTCTCCTTGACCCGTCTTCGAATGCGAATCTCCTCGCAGTCGCCGACGTCGTCGCTGCCGGCGGCGTTGACGACCTGCGAGCGCTCGAGCGTGCCGTCCGAGTTGTCGAGAACGACCTCGACGACCGCCTCGCGGGGGCCGCCGCTGGCGTTCCCGTCCTCGTGGCCGGGGTTGTAGATGAGGTCGGTCAGCTTCTCGGCTCGAATGCCGCGGGTGCGAGCGAGGCCGAGCGCGAAGAGGACGGCGTCGATGATGTTCGATTTACCGGAGCCGTTCGGCCCGGTGACGACGGTGAAGTCCTCGTAGAACGGGATCTTCGTCTTTCGGCCGAAGCTCTTGAAGTTGTCCAGAACGAGCGCCTTGATGTGCATCTGTGGGTCGAAACCTCCGTAAACCGCGAGCGAGCGCGTAGTTACGCAACGATAATGTCGTCGGCACCTGAGTCTTCTGGTTCGCCCTCGGTTCCGTCCTCGACGGTGGCAGTCGCTTCCTCGACCTCGTCGGGGTCTGCGTCCGCCGCCTCCGGGGCGGTCTCCTCGCCGCGGCGCTCGGGGACGCGCGTCGGCGACTCGGTGTCCAGTTCCGCCTCGAGCACGCGAATCCGCTCTTTCGACTCGACGAGTTCCTCCGTGAGTCCCTGTACGGTCGACTGCAGTTCCGCAACGGCCGCCTCGAGTTCCTCGACGCGATTTTTCGACATACCCACTATGGCTCCGTGCTGGCACATAAACGTACGTCAGACAATGATAGTCGTTCTGGTATGTAATTCACGCCCGCCAACCAATCCGTCGGCCGCCGGAGTTACTAACGCAAGTAGGAACGTTAATAGCCGCGCTCGGGTGAGGGCTAGCCACCGATGTGGCCCTGGGAGCACGCGATCATGGGATATCTCGCCTACTCGCTGTTCAGCCACGTCGTCTACCGGGAGTCGCCGGACGGACTCGAGGCGTTCGCCGTCGTCTTCGCCTCGGTGCTCCCGGATCTCATCGACAAGCCGCTGGCGTGGCAGTTCGGCGTCTTCGAAACCGGCTACGAGCTGGGCCACTCGATCTTCTTCGCCATCCCCCTCTCGATCGCCGTCGGGATGTACGCGCGATCTGTCGGCCGGCCGCGAGCGGGGCTCGCGTTCGCGCTGGGTTACCTGCTTCACCTGCCCGCCGACGTCCTCGACAGCTACGTCCGGGGCGGACGCGTCCAGTTCGAGCTCGTGCTGTGGCCGGTTCGAACGGTCGAACTCCACCCACACGAACACCAGCTCTCGTTCGGAGAGCAGTTCTCATTGCTGTTCGCCCAGTACCAGCAGGAGCTGCTCGCGGGCGATCCGTCGCTGTACATCTGGAGCCAGATCGGTATCGCCGTCGCCGCCGCCGTTCTCTGGCTCTACGACGGCGCGCCGGTCCTCCGGGAGTGTCTCGAGTACCTGTACGGTCTTCTCGACGAAGAGTAACGCCGCGGGACCACTCCGTTATTCTTTACCGCCCCCGGGCCGAAGCGACCCCCAATGACCGCACAAACCGTCCAGCAGGGCGACCTCGTCACCGTCATCGGCCTCGAGGTCCACGTCCAGCTGGAAACCGAGACCAAGATCTTCTGTGGCTGTCCCACCGAGCCGACCGACGAGCCCAACGAGCACGTCTGTCCGGTCTGTCTCGGCCTCCCCGGCACGCTGCCGGTACTCAACGAGGCCGCCGTCGAATCCGCGGTGAAGATCGGAAAGGCGATCGACGCCGACATCCCCGAGGAGACCCGCTTTCACCGGAAGAACTACTACTACCCCGACCTGCCGAAGAACTTTCAAATCACCCAGTACGACGAGCCGATCTGCCAGCGCGGCGAACTCGAGATCGCAGTCGAGGGCGAGCGCCGGAGCGTGACGATCGAACGGGCGCACCTGGAGGAAGATCCCGGCAGCCTCCAGCACGTCGGCGGCGGTGGCGGCATCGACAGCGCGGAGTACACCCTGGTCAACTACAACCGCGCCGGCGTCCCGCTGATGGAGATCGTCACCGCCCCCGACTTCCGCTCGCCGTCTGAGGTGCGGGCGTTTCTGGCCGAACTCGAGGAGGTCCTCGAGTACCTCGGCGTCTTCGACGCCGGACGGGACGGCAGCCTCCGCGTCGACGCGAACCTCTCGATTATCCCCGCCGAGGAGGCCGACGACGACGGCGAGATCGGCCTCGAGGCGCTCGAGGCGGCGAACCGAACGGAGGTCAAGAACATCTCGAGTCACAAGGGCGCGGAGAAGGCGCTGGCCTACGAGGAGACCCGCCAGAAGAACGCCATCCAGCGCGGCCGCGCGGTCGAACAGGAGACGCGCCACTGGGACGAGAGCCGGGGGATCACGGTCTCGATGCGCTCGAAAGAAGCGGAGAAGGACTACCGGTACTTCGCAGAGGCCGACCTCCCGCCGCTTCGCGTCGCGGGCTGGACGGAAGAGATCGACATTCCGGAGCTGCCGACGGCCCGCCGCGAGCGCTTCCGCGCGGAGTACGACCTGAGCGAGGAGGCCGCCTCGAAGCTCACCTCGACGAAGCAGGTCGCCGACTTCTACGAGGAGGTCGCCCTCGAGTACGACCCCGACCTGGCGGCGACGTGGGTCGCCGACGAACTGCTCGGCGAGCTCAACTACCGGGACATGGAGATCACGGACCTCGAGGGCCGCCTCGAGGAAGTCCACCGGCTGGTCGAACTCGTCGCCGACGAGGAGATCACCGCGAAGAACGCGAAGGAGGTCGTGCTCCGGGGGATGCTCGACGACGGCGACGAACCCGACGAAATCGTCGACCGCGAGGCGCTCGGCAAGACCGGCGAGGACGAGGTGAAACAGGCCGTCCTCGAGGCCCTCGAGGAGAACCCCGAGGCCGTCGCCGACTACGAGGCGGGCGACGACGGCGCGATCAACTTCCTGGTCGGCCAGGTGATGGGGAAGACCGGCGGCAGCGCGGACCCGGGTGACGTCAACGGGCTGCTCAGGGCGGAGCTGGACGGCTAGCGCCGGCGGGAGCGACGAACGGGCGACGGGCGGACCGGACGGTCGCGGTTGCGTTCGGCGCTCGAAGGGAGGGTGCGAGTTTCGCAGGCGGTCCGTGGCCGGACGCCGCGAACCGCGCCGCGGGAGAGACGGGTGCTACCGGGACACCGGTGGCGCCAGCGGGTCGTCGGGCGGTGCGTGATCTCGCTCAGTCGTCGACGGGACGAGCGACGACGGTACCCTGACTCGAGACGCGGACGTCGACGCCGTCGTGGGTGAACGTCACGTTGATCGGTTTCTCTCGAGGCGCGCTGATGAGGTCGCCGAGGGCGCTCGGGTTTACCGTTCGGTACAGCGGCGGAATCTCGGTCAGTTCGCGGCCGGTGATCGCGCCGATCGTTTCGACGACGGCGACGACGACCGCGTCGGAGCCGCGGTCGACGCCGAAGGCGGCGTGGTACGTTCCGGTCGTTGGGTCGTAGCCGACGTGGTCGGATTCGATCGACGGGGGTGGATCAGCAGGCATCTCCGGTGAGCTCGCACACATCGGTACGTGCTACACATCCGTCAATAGTAAGCCGTGGCGCTGACTAGTCAGCGTGCGTCCTCGCCGGACTTCTCGAAGAGGTGCTCGAAGACGACCCGCTCCGCCTTGCGGAGGTGCTGGTTGAACGTCTGGCGGGTCACGCCGAAGTGAGCGGCGAGTTCGTCGCCGGTGCTCGCCCGCGGCGAGTCGAAGTAGCCGCCGTAGTACGCCGTCTCGAGCGCGGCGAACTGCCGATCCGTGAGCGCCTCTTCGACCACGCGCTGGAGGACCCGCGGCGAGTAGACGAGTTCCTGACACAGGAGTTCGACCTCGGGATGGAAGAAGCGGACCCCCTTAAGAACCGCCCGCGGTTCGACGTCGCCGGGGATCTCGCCGAGAAAACGGACCGCCTCGGCGTCGATAATCACGGCCCGCGCGCGACCGCCGAGGGACTGGAACACTTCCGAGACGGTGGCCGGTTCCGCGTGGGCTTCGACTCGAGTGCGTCCGCCGCTGGTGCTGAGCAACCGCACGTTGAAGTAGTGTGGAACCTCCTCTACCGCGGTGACGAACTCGCTCGCCGAAAGGTCCTCGGTCGACATGTACTGAATCGCTCGCCCCTCCGGGAGGGTGACGATAGACGTGACGTCGATGCGGATCTCGCCGTCCGACGAATCGCGGAGCGAGGGCGGGACGGCGGCCCGGTCGGCCCGGAGTTCGAGCAGGCGGACGTGGTCGCTGGTCAGCTTTTCCTCGCGTCGCTTCAACTCCGTCGCGTCTTCGAATCCGACGACGACGAAGTCCACCTCGCCCTCGTCGTCGAACACGGGCGCCGAGTTACTCGAGAGCCAGCGCTCGGATCCGTCCGGGAGCGCGATCCAGTGTTCGAACCCGAAGACTGGCGCCTTCGTCTTCAGGACGCGAGCGACGGGATTCTCCTCGGTCGGTACCGGCGTGCCGTCGTCGTAGTAGATCTCCCAGTCGGGGTTATCGAACGTGCGGGCCGTAATCTCCTCGCGCGTGAGACCGAGCGTCTCCATCGCACGCTCGTTCGCGAACCGCATCTGACCGGCGGGATCGACGACGATTATCCCGATGGGGCTGACCTCGAGAACGCGATCGACCAGGGTGTCCGTCAGCGATCGAATCCTCCACTCCTCCCCGCGAGTCCCGCGCGATCGCCACCAGACGCGGTCGCGGTCGCCGAACCGTTTCGTCTCGAGACGACCCTGGGCGGCGAGGGCGGAGAGCACGTCGTCGATCGGTTCGCCGTCGGCTCCCAGGGCGTCCTCGACTTCCTCCGTGCGAAGCGGTTCACGGGGGGTTTCGAGACGGTCGAAGACGCGGAGCACCTCCTCCGCACCGATCGACGTCGGCTGGCGCATGTGGAGACGGTACGGCCGGAAGGGGAATAGCCGTTTCTTCAGGTCGACCTGACCGAGTCGATAGGACACCGATCGCTGGGCCAGACGGTCTCCCGAACGAACCGGTTCGTGCAGCGACAGTGCGGATCGAATGTGCCGAACCGAGCGCCGCGGGTCGAACTCGAAGCCGGCACGCCTTCGTTCGAGCGTTTCTGATCGTCCCGATCGCCAGCAGTCGTCGCTATCTCCACGGGCGGCGTAGACGAGACGAATGTCCCGCACTCGAGACCTCGGACTGTTTCTCCTGATCGCCGTCCTGTTCGGAACGTCGTTTCCGGCGATCAAGGCCGGACTCGAGTACCTGCCGCCGCTGCTGTTCGCGGCGGTCAGGTACTACCTCTCGGGGCTCGTGGTGCTGGTCTACGCGGTCGGCTTCTCCGATCGCTGGCGCCCGGCGACCCGGAACGACTGGGTCGGAATCATCGCCGGCGGCACGCTGTTCATCGGCGCCACCGGGCTCACGTTCGTCGGCCAGCAGTATACGACCAGCGGCGTCGCCGCGATCCTCATCAGCCTGATTCCGATCCTCACGGCCGTCTTCGCGTGGTGGCTCCTGCCCGCCGAGCGGCTCACCGCTCGCGGCGCCGTCGGCGTCCTGATCGGCTTCGTCGGCGTCGCAGTCGTCGTGAGTCCCGATCCGGGCGACTTGCTGGCGGCGGAGTTCGTCGGTCGAACCCTGATCGCTTTCGCCGCGATCAGCATCGCGCTCGGAACCGTGCTGGTTCGTCGTAGCCACCCGCCGATGTCGGTGGTCGCGCTCACCGGCTGGTCGATGCTACTCGGCGCGACCATCCAGCTCGCGTTCGCGATGGCGGTGGGCGAATCCGCCGCGGCGATCCGCCCGACGCCGACCGCGCTCGCGCTCGTCGCCTACCTCGCCGTCTTCTCCTCCGGGATCGGCTTCGTCGTCTACTTTCACCTGCTCGAGCGCTTCGACGCCCTCGAGGTCAACCTCGTCACCTACCTGAACCCCGTGGTGGCGGTCGCGACGGGCTGGCTCGTCCTCGGCGAACCCCTCCTGCCGGCGGCGATCCTGGGGTTCGGCGTGATCGTCCTCGGCTTTCTCGTGCTCACGGAGTCGGAGATCGCGGCCGAACTCGCGGTGTATCGCGGGGCGGGTCGATGATCGTCGTCGCGACACCGGCGGTCGGGTCGTCCACGGGCGGAAACACTAGACTGTACCGCGAAAATGATTGAAATGTAGCCAACGACAATATCCAAGAGGCAAATGGGTTTCATCGCCGACGTTCGACTCTCGAGTCCCGACCTCATGCTCGCTGGCACCCTCCGGGCCGTCCCGTCGGTCGAGGTCGAGACGACGTACCACGCCGCGGCGACGCCGGCGACGCCGTACCTCTTCTACGTCGCCCGCGGCGACGACCTCGAGTCGTTCGAGGCGGTCCTCGAGGACGACCCCTCGGTGCGAGCGGTGACCTGCGTCGAGCGCCTCGAGAGCGAGCGGGTGTACCGGGTCGCGCTGTCCGAAGCGCCGCTTCTCGTCGTTCCGGCGCTGGTCGACGTCGGTGCGGCGTTTCTCCGCGGTCAAGGGAGCGGCGACGGCTGGCTGGTCCGGGCGTGGTTGCCCGACCGGGACGCCCTCGTGGCGTTCAAGTCCTTCTGTGAGCGAAACGACGTCGCCTTCGACCTCCGACAGCTCTACCGGTCGACGACGGCGACCGGCGACGGCGCGTACGGGCTGACCGCAGCCCAGCGGGAGGCGCTGGTCACGGCGTACGAACACGGGTACTTCGAGGAGCCCCGCCGAACGTCGCTGAACGAACTCGGGGACGCCCTGAACGTCTCTTCGACCGCCGTCGGGGGACGCATCCGGCGGGGAACGGCGGCGCTGCTCGAGACGACCCTGCTCGAGGGCGCCGAGGGGACTTAAAGTCGCAGTTACCCAAGACGCGACTACTCCCGTCGCGAGGGCTAGCAGAACGTATGAACGACAATCGCCGCCCGGTTCCCCCTGAGGTTCCGTTCGAGGACGCCCTCGAGTCGCTGCTCGCCGCGGCCCGATCGGACGGCATCGACGTCGCCGGCGCCTGGGACGTCGAGACGAGAGACGGCGAGTACACCGTCGAGATCTGGCCGATCGACCGAGAGTGAGCGGACTCCGACTGGAAGCGCGGGCCAGACGACCGCTCGAGACGGGTACGACGGACCGCGTCAGTTACTCGTCGCGTCACCCTCGCCGTCGCCGCTCTCGAGTCCCCGCTGACCGTCGCCGGCGCCCTCGCCGATGACGTCTTCCTTCCAGGTGCCGCGGGCGAACCACGCCACGGCGACGACGAAGGAGAGTCCCATCCCGGCGGCGAACGCCCACCAGATCCCGGAGACGCCCCAGTCGAGAGCAGACACGGTGATCCCGAGGACGGGAACCGTTACGCTCCAGGCGAACGCCAGCACGAGCGCCACGGGGATCCGGAAGATCCACCGCGAGAGAAAGGAGAGGACCATCGCTTCGCGGGTGTTGCCGGCGCCGCGGAACGCCCCCTGGATCACCATGACGCCGGCGAACAGCGCCCAGAAGGGGGCGATGATCCGCAGGAAGACGACGCCCTCGGCGATCACCGCGGGGTCGTCGACGAAGATCCCCATCGCCTGCGCCGGGAACAGGAGGACCAGCGCCGCGGCGACGAAGATCACCGCCATCGTGCCCGCGGTGGCAGTTTTGGCGACCGCCGCCGCGCGGTCGGGAGCGCGCGCCCCGAGGTTCTGGCCGACGCCGGTGGCCGTCGCCTGACCGACCGCGCCGGAGACCGACCAGGTGACGGACATCAGCCGGACGCCGATCCCGTAGGCGGCAGTGGGGGCCGCGCCGAAGCGGGCGACGAAGCCGGCCATCGCGACGGCGGCGAAGCTTCGCGCCCAGCCGTCGATCGTCGCGGGGTAGCCGATGTCGACGAGCCGCTTTTGGATCTCGAGATCGGGCGCGAGGTCGCCGACCCGCAGCCGGACGCCGAACCCGCCCCGGAGGAGGATGTAGATGCCCGCAGCGGTGGCGAACCCGCGGGCGATGAACGTCGCGACGGCCGCACCCCGCGTCCCCATCTCGGGGAACGGCCCCCAGCCGAGGATGAAGAACGGGTCGAGCACGACGTTGAGCCCCGCCGACAGCACCATCAGCCACATCGCGGTCCTGGTGTCCCCGGCACCCTGCAGCGAGGCCCGGAACGCGAAGAAGAGAAACGTGAAGGGGAGCGCGAGGAAGATGATTTCGATGTAGGCCATCGCCTCGACGTAGACGTCGCCGCGCGCGCCGATCAGGGTGAGCAGGGGCGCCCGGAAGGCGAGGCCGACGGCGGCGAGCACGCTCGAGACCGCGAGCGTCAGCAACACCGTCTGGGCGACGACCCGGTCTGCCATCCGGTCGTCGTCGGCGCCGACGTACTGGGAGACGAGCGCGATGGTGGCCGCGGTGATCCCCATCGCCGTCGAGACGAACATCCACGACAGGGGAAACATGAGCGAGACGGCGGCGACGGCGTCCGAACTCACGCGCCCCACCCAGAACATATCGGCGAGGTTGTAGAACGTCTGCAGCAGGTTGCCGAGCACGAGCGGCCACGCCAGGTGTAACAGCTTCGACGGGATCGCGCCCGTCGTCATGTCGATCCGCTTTCGCTCGGTGTCGCTCACTCCCGTGAGAGTCACGCGGTCGGGTGAAAAGAGCTACCCTCCCGTTCGCGGTTGCCGGCTCTCGGTAACCGGCCAGAGCGTACGCCACCTGAACATTGATAGTGACGTGCCGACAGGTCGCCACCATGCCACCCTCACTCGAGGCCGAGACGAGACGGACCATCGACGACCTCCTCCGCGAGCGAATGCGCGAGGACGCCATTCCGGGGCTGAGCCTCGCGGTGGTGGACGGGTCGGCGGAGACGGGCGTCGCGTACGCCGCCGGCTACGGCTCCCGGGACCTCGAGACGAACGAGCCCGCGACGCCCGAGACCGTCTACGGCATCGGCTCGGTCTCGAAGTCGTTCGCCGCCCTCGCCGTGATGCAACTGGTGGACGCGGGCGAACTCGGGCTCGAAGAGTCGGTGACGGAGTACCTCTCGGCGGACGTCCCCGAGGAGATTACGCCCCACCACCTGCTGACCCACACCTCGGGCTACCCCTCGCTCGCGACGAGCGAGGCGCTGATCGCCCGCCAGATGGGCGTCGGCGAGGCCGGCGTGCCGCTCGGGAGCCGAGCGGATTTCTACGCCCACGTCGAGGGCGCCCGCGGGGAGATCGCGGCCGAACCGGGCGAGCGGTGGGCGTACTGCAACTCGGGGTACACCATGCTCGGCGACGTCGTCGAGGCGGTTTCGGGCGTCGGCTTCACCGACTACGTCGAGGCGGAGATCCTCGAGCCCCTCGGGATGCGCCGCTCGACCTACGACGGGGACCGCTTCGAGGCGTTCGAGGACCGGATGACGCCGTACGCGCTCGAGGACGGCGAGCCCGAGGAGTCGGCGCTGCCGGTCCGCGAGCGAAGCGCCGCCGCCGGCGGGTTACTCGCCCCCGTGACGGACCTGGCGAACTACGTTCGGTTCCACCTCCAGGGCGGCGAGTTCGGCGGCGAGCGGCTGGTGGGACGGGAGGCCCTCGAGACCCAGTACGGCGCCCACGCCGACACGCCGGCCGGGCCGTACGGCTACGGCTGGCGGACCCGCGACGTCGCCGGCCACGAGCTGATCGGCCACGGGGGCTCGATCGCCGTCTCGAGCGCGTACGTGGGATTCAGCCTCGAGTGCGACCTCGGGATCGCGCTGCTCGCGAACACCTCCCCGGGGTACGGTCTCGCGGAACTCGGGACGGGCGTCTTCGCCGCTCTCGCGGGAGCGGACCCCCGCGAACTGCCGTTCTTCGAGCGAAAGCGCCGCTTCGCCGAGCTCTCGGGCGAGTACGAGTCCTACCGGGGAATCAAGGAGGCCGAAGTCGAAGCCGAGGGCGGGGTCCTCCGGCTGCGCGTGGGCGGCCCCATCGGCGAGGGCTCGTGGACGACCCTGATCCCGGAGGACGTCGCGGCGGGCGAGTTCTACGCGCTGACCGCCGCGGGGAACCGCCAGCCCGTGCGCTTCGAGCGCGACGGCGACGACCTGAGCCTCTACATCGACCGCTGGCGGCTCCACCGGCGCTGACTCGAGAGTCGTCTCGTCACCGGCCGGCTCGAGACCCCACCCCGATCAGCTCGAGACGCCGGGTATCCGCCTCGCGCGAGCACCCGCGCACCGCGCACACCCACGCAGTCTCCCGATTTTGGGCGAAAGGGTTATCCGGGACTCGGTCGTAGCGAACCCCGATGACCGAGATGCGCGTACCGGGAGGTGACTCGCCGTGGAGCTGATTATTACCGAGAAGGACAACGCCGCGCGGCGGATCGCCGACATTCTGAGCGGCGGAACGTTCGACTCGAGCCGGGAGAACGGCGTCAACGTCTACGAGTGGGGCGGCAAGCGCTGCGTGGGGCTGTCGGGACACGTCGTCGGCGTCGACTTCCCGCCGGAGTACTCCGACTGGCGGGACGTCGAACCCGTCGAGTTGATCGACGCGAGCATCGAGAAGACGGCGACGAAGGAGAACATCGTCGCTACGCTCCGACTGCTCTCCCGGAAGGCGGAGGTCGCAACGATCGCGACCGACTACGACCGCGAGGGCGAACTCATCGGAAAGGAGGCCTACGAGATCGTCCGCGAGGCGAACGATGACGTTCCCATCCAGCGCGTGCGGTTCTCCTCGATCACCGAAAACGAAGTGCAGAACGCGTTTTCCGAACCCGACGACCTGGACTTCGATCTGGCCGCCGCCGGCGAGGCGCGCCAGATCATCGACCTCATCTGGGGTGCCGCGCTCACCCGGTTTCTCTCGCTCTCGGCGGGACAACTCGGCAACGACTTCATCTCGGTGGGCCGGGTCCAGTCGCCCACGCTCAAGCTGATCGTCGACCGCGAACGCGAGATCCAGGCGTTCGACCCCGAGGACTACTGGGAGCTCTTTGCGGACCTCGAAAACGACGACGGCGACGCCTTCGAGTCCCAGTACTTCTACCGCGACGACGAGGACAACGAGGCCGAGCGGGTCTGGGAGGAGGCCGCCGCCGAGGAGGTGTACGAGACGCTCTCGAGCGCCGAGACGGCGACGGTCGTCGACGTCAACCGGCGCACTCGCACCGACAAACCGCCGGCGCCGTTCAACACCACGCAGTTCATCCGGGCGGCGAGCGCGCTGGGGTACTCCGCCAAGCGGGCGATGTCGATCGCCGAGGACCTCTACACCGCGGGCTACATCACGTATCCCCGAACCGACAACACCGTCTACCCGGCCGACCTCGATCCCGAGGAACTGCTCGAGGAGTTCGTCGGCCACCCCGTGCTGGGCGAGAGCGCCGAGTCGCTGCTCGAGGCCGACGAGATCGTCCCCACCGAGGGCGACGAGGAGACGACCGACCACCCGCCGATCCACCCGACCGGCGAGATCCCGACCCGCGGAAGCGACGTGAACGACGACGAGTGGGAGGTGTACGAACTCGTCGTCCGACGCTACTACGCTACGGTCGCCGAGGCGGCCGTCTGGGAGCACCTCAAGGTCGTCTCGGAGGTCGCCGACTGTCGGCTCAAGGCCAACGGCAAGCGGCTGGTCGAGGCGGGTTACCACGACGTCTACCCGTACTTCAACACAAGCGAGAACTACGTCCCCGGCGTCGACGAGGGCGAGGTCCTCGAGCTCACCGACGCCGAACTCGAGGCCAAGCAGACCCAGCCCCCGCGCCGGTACGGCCAGTCCCGGCTCATCGAGACGATGGAGGACCTGGGGATCGGGACGAAGTCGACCCGCCACAACACCCTCGAAAAGCTGTACGACCGCGGCTACATCGAGAGCGACCCGCCGCGGCCGACCCAGCTGGCGATGGCGGTCGTCGACGCCGCCGAGAACTACGCCGAGCGCGTCGTCAGCGAGGGGATGACCGCCCAGCTCGAGGCCGACATGGACGCCATCGCCGCCGGCGAGAAGGGCCTCGAGGACGTCACCGACGAATCCCGCGAGATGCTCGAGAAGATCTTCGCCGAGCTGGCCGACTCCCGGGAGGAGATCGGCGACCACCTCCGCAAGTCCCTGAAGGACGACAAGCGCCTGGGGCCGTGTCCGGAGTGTGGCGAGGATCTCCTGGTCCGCCGGAGCCGCTACGGCTCGTACTTCGTCGGCTGCGACGGCTACCCCGACTGCGAGAACACGATTCCGTTGCCGTCGACGGGGAAACCGTTGATTCTCGAGGACGTCTGCGAGGACCACGACCTCCGCGAGGTGAAGATGCTCGCCGGCCGCCAGACGTTCGTCCACGGCTGTCCGCTCTGTAAGGCCGAGGAGGCCGGCGAGGGGCCGGTGCTCGGCGAGTGTCCCGACTGCGGAGAAGACGAGGGGGGAGAGCTCGCCGTCAAAACTCTCCAGAGCGGCTCGCGACTGGTCGGCTGCACCCGCTACCCCGACTGCGAGTACTCGCTGCCGCTGCCTCGCCGAGGCGAGATCGAGGTGACGGAGGAGCGCTGTGCGGAACACGACCTCCCCGAACTCCTGATTCACAGCGGCGACGAGCCCTGGGAGCTGGGCTGTCCGATCTGTAACTACCGGGAGTTCCAGGCCCGCGAGGCCGAGTCGGGCACGGGGCTCGAGTCCCTGGAGGGGATCGGCGCGAAAACCGCGGAGAAGCTGGCTGCGGCGGGGATCGAGAGTATCGACGATCTCTCGAGTGCCGACCCGGACTCGCTCGCGGATTCCGTCGAGGGTGTGAGCGCAGACCGCGTGCGCGGCTGGCAGGCGAAGGCCTGACGCGGGAGTTCGCGATAGCCGTCGGTTACGACGACGCCGGCCCGGAGACGCCCCTGATCTCGATTCGCGCGCCGCCGGTCTCGCTCGTGCCGACCGACAGCGTCCAGCCGTGGGCGGCGACGATCCGCGTCACGATCGTCAACCCGAGTCCGGCGCCGGCGGGATTTCTGAGGTCGTGTTTGCCGTCCTCGAGCGCCGAGACGACCCCGCGGGGGTAGCCGGGGCCGTCGTCCTCGACGGCAAAGCCGTCTGCGGTCGCCTCGACCCGCACCTGGACGCCGTCGCCGACGTGCTCGACGGCGTTCCGGTAGAGGTTCTCGAAGACGCGCAGCAGCCGCATCCGGTCGGCCACGAGCGCGCGCGTCTCGGTCACCGCCAGCGAGGCTTCCTCGGTCGAGACGCTCTCCCAGGCGTCGACGGCGACGTCTTCGAGGTCGACCGTCTCGAGGTCGCTGATCTCGTTGCCGCTGCGGGCGAGTTCGAGCAGTTCCTCGATGATCTCGTCCATCCGGTTGTGGGCGTTCTCGAGTTCGTCGAGGTGCGTTCGCGGGTTCTCCGCCTCGCGGGCCAGCGAGAGGTGACTTATCGCGACCGCGAGCGGGTTTCGCAGGTCGTGGGTGACGATCCCAGCGAACGCCTCGAGGCGCTCGTTCTGTCGACGCAGCTTTCGCGTAGCGACCTGGCGCTGGGCGTTGTACCAGCCGACGGCGAGGCCGCCAAGCGCCCCGGCGGTGACGGCGTTGGCGACGACGTACTCCTTGTGGGTGAAGTCGTCACCGTGGCCCAGCTGGTGGGAGATGATCCAGACGCCGACCAGCGCGAGCGTCGCCATGCCGACGACGATCCAGGCGGCCAGCCGGAGCACCTCTCGGTCGGGGAGGCGGGCGAGGGCGCGCGAGCCGGCGACGAGCAACAGCGCGGTCAGGACGAGCGGGAACAGCGCCTGTGGGACGATCTCCCACGAGCCCTCCATCAGCATTGCGTGGCGGATGTGATACCAGCTCAGGACCGCACAAACCGCACCGAACGCGACGGCGACGACTCTCACGGGGGGACGGAGCGGAGGAATTTGCATACTGACTCGGGTAGGTTGGTACCAGGGTGGTTGCAATCCGACTGTTATCAATCCTCGGGATTGCCCGCGTGAGGTCCTGCGAACCGGACTCGGCGCGTCCAATGCAGATGTAGCGGACGGCAACTGTGACACGCCAGCGTTCGGAACGTTCACAGGCGGCGACCGATAATCCGCAGGCGATGGAGTCGACAGGCCGTATCGCGACACTCGAGTCCGTTCCGGAGTCGTCGACGTTCCTCTTTCGAGTCCGCGACCGGGACGCGAGCGAGACGCGGGAAGCGCTGCTCGTCAGAGACGGTGAGGGAGTGGCGGGGTGGCTAAACACCTGTCAGCACTTCACGCACGTCGCCCTCGACAAGGGAGACGGTGCGACGATGCGCGGCGACGAGATCGTCTGTGAGAACCACGGCGCGTACTTCGAGGCGGACTCCGGACGCTGTACGTTCGGGCCATGTGAGGGCGCGTACCTGCGCGACGTCGAAACGACGGTCGCAGACGGGGACGTGTACCTGACCGACGACGACTACGAGTTCGTCGGCGTCGGCCCGCTCGAGACCGACGCGGCCGACCGGACCTCGCGCTCGAACGTGGAGTTCTAGTGGCTCGCCGCGCCAGAACGCGTGAATCGACCGATCCCACCCGGCCGGTTCGACTCACGCGTCGCCGCCCGAGGAGTACTACGCCAGCGCGACGGGGGCGACCAGGTCGCGTTCCTGGTCGTACTCGAGTAAGTCGGCGTCGACGAGTCGCGGCAGGTGGTCGTGGTACAGCGAGATGTAGACGTCGGCGACGCGCTCGGCGGAGATCTCCACGACCGGAAGCCCGGTTTCGCGGCTTGCCACCTCCTCTGCGGCGTCCGGGAGGGTTACCTCCTCCTGGTAGGTACACATCACCTCGATGAACAGCCGCCGCCGGTGGTTCGCGAGGAGTCGAAACGCCTCGTCGATCGCGGCGGGCTGTTCCTCGCGGTGTTCGAGCCACTCGAGAAGTGCCAGTACGAACTCAGCGCAACCGAACCCGGAGTGTGACGTGACAGTCATGCGTGTTACTCGGACGAACCGCTGGGTAGCCGAACGCACAGCCGGTCGCGAGCGGTGACGGATCGGCCCGGTGCGTGTCGAGCCGCCGTGTCCGACCCGCTCGGCGGTTCTATCGGGTTACTAGCCCGCGTCACAGATATTAGTATCGACTTCGTTTCACATCGTTCCGCGGTCGAACACAGTCTGTGTATCGATAACGATCGGTGTTCGGACTCACTCGATCGTGAACGTCGGCTCCGTGACGGACTCGCTCTTACAGGACGGACACCGCGACGGGCGGTTCAGCAGGTCGTCGAAGCGATCGAACCCGCACTCCTCACACGCCGGCGGCGCGACCAGGAACTGTTCGCCGGTTCCCTCGACGGATCGGGAGACGTGCTCGACGTGCCGGAGCACCGAACCGGGTGTCAGGTCGAAGCGCTCCGCGAGGGCACTCGGCGTCCCCGGCTCCTCGCGGAGCGCCCGGGCCAGCCGCTGGCGCGTCGTTTCGTCGGCCTCTCGCATACTCGAGCGATACCGGCGCGTCGCGTATACGTGTTTGGCCGTTCACCGCGACCGCTGGCGACCCGACCCGCCCGCGGCGGGGACGGGACGACTGGCAGTTTCGCCACGTTCAAGCCGGTTCCGTTCGAGGGTCGAGCCATGACGAGAGCAGTCTGGGTCAAAGCCGACGACACCGTCGGCGACTGGGAGCGCAGACGAAACCGAATCACGACCGCCCTCGAGGCCGGGGCCGACTGGGTGCTGGTCGACGAGGACGACGTCGAACGCGTCCGCGAACTCGGGGACATCTCCGTCGCCGCGTTCCGCACCGGCGGCGACGTCACGCTGATCGACAGCCCCGAAGACGACGGCGACGGCGTCCAGCCGGACGCGTTCGTCGTCGGCAAGGAAGGCGAGGGCGACGGCACGATCGATCTGCCGAGTGACTTCTCGGGGTCGGCCGATCTCTCGACGCTGCGCCGGGACGCCGACGTCGACGGCGGCGCCTACGTCCGCATCCTCGACACCGAGTACGAGACGTTCGCCGAGGCCGCCGCGACGGAGGCGGAGTACACCATCGTCATCGGCGAGGACTGGACGATCATCCCGCTCGAGAACCTGATCGCCCGCATCGGCGAGGAGACCTCCCTCGTCGCAGGCGTGACCACCGCCGAGGAGGCGAAAACCGCCTTCGAAACGCTCGAGATCGGCGCCGACGCCGTCCTCCTCGACAGCGACGACCCCGACGAGATCCGCCGCACCGTCGAGGTTCGCGACGCCGCCGACCGCGAGCGCCTCGACCTCGAGTACGCCGCGGTCGTCGACATCGAACAGGTGGGCAGCGCGGACCGGGTCTGCGTCGACACGGGGAGCCTGTTCGAACACGACGAGGGGATGCTCGTCGGCTCGATGTCGCGGGGGCTGGTGTTCGTCCACGCCGAAACCGCCGAGTCGCCGTACGTCGCCTCGCGGCCGTTCCGGGTCAACGCCGGCGCGGTCCACGCCTACGTCCGAACCCCCGACGGCGGCACGAAGTACCTCTCGGAGCTTCGCAGCGGCGACGAGGTCCAGGTCGTCGACACAGACGGCCACACCCGTGAGGCGATCGTCGGTCGCGTGAAGATCGAGAAGCGGCCGATGTTCCGGGTCGCCCTCGAAACCGCCGACGGCGACCGCGTCGAAACCCTGCTCCAGAACGCCGAGACGATCAAGGTCGCCACGAGCGACGGGCGGGCGGCGGTGACGGACCTCGAGGTCGGCGATGAACTCGCGCTGTACTACGAGGACACGGCTCGTCACTTCGGCGAGGCCGTCGAGGAAAGTATCATCGAACAGTAGTCGGGCGGGTTCGAGCCGTCCGCGCGGACCGTCTCAGGGGCCGTCGGGTTCCGGTTCGGGCTCGAGACGCGTCGTACACCAGTGACAGAACTCGAGTTCCTCGTCGAGTTCGCGCCCGCACTGCGGACAGGTGGGGCCGTCCCCCGATGCGCTCGAGTTCCGCGGGAGACCGAGCGCCCGGATGGTGGCGTCGATCGCCGCAAAGAGAACGATAAACGAGAGGACGAACCGGTCCATCGTTCCGGTTCCCTCCATCGCGGTGTCGACGGCGCCGGTCATCGAACTCGCCGCCGAGAGCTGATCGGTCGGCAGAAAGATCGCGACCGCAGAGACGAACAGACCGGCAAACAGCAGGGCTCGAACCCAGTCACGAAGCAGAGCGTGGCCCGCGCCGGGGAGGATCACCGAGAGCCCGGCTGCGACCAACGCGCGAAACCATGTCATTGTCAGTGTGCAATACTCTCAACCGTGGGCGGTTAATTCTCTCGCTTTTCACTCCCCCCGCGGCGCGAGTTGCTCGACCAGCGCCGCGAGCGTCTCGAGATCGTACTGTCCGGGCGCCGTCGCCTCCGCGGGGTCGACCGGCGCGTAGCCGATCTTCGAGCCGTAGACGGGCGCGACCGCCCGCGAGTGGCGGCCGACCTCGCCCATCGCCATCGTCGCGACCCGCTCGCCGTTTTCGGTCAGCGCCCGCGTGACCGACAGCACCTCGAGCGCGTCGGCGAGCGACGCGGCCGTCACCGCGAGTTTGCCGACGTCGCCGCGGTCGGTCGCGAGCGCGAGCGTTCGCATCAGCGTCGCCCGGTCGTCGGTCCCCTCGAAGTCGTGTGCGGAGGCGACGACGGTCACGCCGCGCTCGCGGGCCGTCTCGAGGACCGCCTCGGCATCGCCGGCCCGGATCGACGCGAGTTCGACGTCGATCGCCGCGACAGACTCGTTGGCGGTCGCCGCTGCGAGCGCCTCGAGGCGCCCCTCGTCGTCGGCCTCGCCGCCCTCCCAGCGGGCGCGGTTCGTCGCCAGCACCGGGAGGTCGCCGTCGTAGGACTCGAGGGCCGCGAGCGGCTCGGGTGCGAGGTCCATTCGGAACTCGAGGAGGTCCGCGTACTCGCGTGCGGCGGGCTCGTCGCCGAGGTCGGCCGTCGAGGCGGCGAGCGAAAACGAGTCGAACTCCATGGCGACAGATCGGAGAGCGCGCGTAAAAACGGGTAGCTTTCCGGCGAGTTACGCCATCCCGAGGGTTTCCTCGGCCTCGAGCAGCTCGTGGTAGCGGTTGCGGATCGTCACTTCGGAGATGTCGGCGACGTCGGAGACGGCCGCCTGCGTGGTCTTCTCGTTGGTGAGCAACGCGGCGGCGTAGACGGCCGCTGCGGCCAGCCCGACCGGCGACTTGCCCGAGTGGACGCCCTTCTCCTTCGCGTTCTGGAGCAGCGAGCGGGCGCGGTGTTCGGCCTCGTCGGAGAGGTCGAGCCCCGACGCGAAGCGCGGGACGTAGCTCTCGGGGTCGGCCGGCTGAACCTCGAGGCCGAGTTCGCGGACGACGTAGCGGTAGGTGCGGGCGATCTCGTTCTTCTCGACGCGGCTGACGTCGGCGATCTCGTCTAAGCTGCGGGGGACGCCGGCCTGGCGGGCCGCCGCGTAGACGCAGGACGTCGAGACGCCCTCGATCGACCGCCCCGGCAGGAGGTCCTCGTTGAGCGCGCGCCGATAGATCACGCTGGCGGTCTCGCGGACGTTCGTCGGGAGGCCCAGCGCGCTCGCCATGCGGTCGATCTCGCCGAGGGCCTGCTTGAGGTTGCGTTCCTTGGAGTCACGGGTCCGGAAGCGCTCGTTCCACTTTCGCAGGCGCTGCATCTTCTCGCGCTGGCGGCTGCCCAGGGAGTTGCCGTAGGCGTCCTTGTTGCGCCAGTCGATGTTCGTCGACAGCCCCTTGTCGTGCATCGTGTTCGTGGTTGGTGCGCCGACGCGGCTCTTCTTGTTCTTCTCGGCGGCGTCGAACGCACGCCACTCCGGGCCGCGGTCGACGGACTTCTCGTCGACGACGAGTCCGCAGTCCTCACAGACGGTCTCGCCGTGTTCGTCGTCGACGACGAGGTGGCCCGTACACTCGGGGCAGGAAACGCTGCTGTCTTCGGTTTCGGTCTCGGTCTCCGCTTGATCGCTACGTCGGACTCTGGTAGTTGGTGGTGCGTTTGTCATACGGGGGAAATCCTCCGGGCGAACCAGCAGGAAGCGCCCGAACGGAGTCGTTATCTACCTCGTTCAGACACGCCAAATTTAAAGGTTTCGGAATCCACACGCGAAATCGCTCGAGATCCGTCTATTCGTCGGTAGTAGCATGAAAAATCAAAACATTAATGAGGGTGTGTCCGCCCGGATCGAGGGAGACAAACCGTCCCCGCTCACAACGCCGAGTATGCACGTCGCAGTCGGAAGCACCAACCCGGTGAAGGTCGCCGCCGTCGAACGCGCCCTCGAGCGGTACGAGCCGACCGTCTCGAGCGTCGACGTCGATTCGGGCGTCGCCGAACAGCCCCGCTCGGTCGCCGAGACGATCGACGGCGCGGAAACCCGCGCCCGGCGGGCGCTCGAGTCGGGGGCGGAGTACGGCGTCGGACTCGAGGGCGGCGTCGCCACGATCGACACCGCACCGGGGCTGTACCTCATCATGTGGGCCGCCGTCACCGACGGCGACCGGACGGGACGGGGCGCCGGGCCGAGCCTGGCGCTGCCGGAACGGATCGCCGGTCGACTCGACGACGGCGCCGAACTAGGTCCGGTGATGGACGAGTACCTCGGGACGACCGGTATCGCCCGGGACGCGGGGGCCGTCGGCGCGCTGACGGACGGGCTGATCGACCGAACCGACGCGCTCGCGGCGGCGGTCGCGTGTGCGGCCGCGCCGTTCGTCACGAGCCATTACGAGTGAGTTCGATCGGTCGGGGCCGACGACACTCGCCGAGGCGTGAGTCTCTGGCGACAGCGTGTATTAACTACTCGTACCAAGATTCCGTTTCCATCCGGTTAGTACGAGATTACTTCGCGTAGAAATCGCAAGCGGACGCCGTATTAACCGCACGTACCAAACCCCCTATTAGGGCCGCAAGCCTGAAACTGAGTATGAGCACTGCAACGGTTCCCGACCTCACCACCAAACAGCGCCAGATTCTCCAGTACCTCCGGGAGAACGCGGCGACGAAGACGTACTTCAAGTCGCGGCTCATCGGCGAGGAGCTCGGTATGACGGCGAAAGAGGTCGGATCGAACATGACGACCCTCCAGGAGGGGAGCTACGACGTCCACATCGAAAAGTGGGGCTACTCCTCGAGTACGACCTGGAAAGTCGACGCCTGAGGAGCGCCGCCCCGCCCGTTCTGCGGAGCCGTGTTCGCCCTCGATCGAGCAGCGGCGGCGCTCGCGAGTCGAGTTCGCAAACACCGCTTCGAGACGCGTTCAGCCGTCGTACCGGAGCAGGGTGTCCGCGTTAGCCGCGAGCGCGCTGGCCCGCTGGTCGAACGAGTCGGCGTACCGCACGACGAGCAGGAGGACCGTCTCCGGGCGCTCGACCGCGTAGCCGTCCTCCCGAGAGAGGACACCCGCTTCCTCGAGTTTGCCGGCGTACTTGCTCACCGTCGGCGCGGAGACGCCGAGGGCGCTCGCGAGGTCGCCGCCGGTGGCGTCGGGCGTCCGCAGCAGTTCGATCAGCATTCCGCGCGGCGTATCCCGGCGGAGGTAGCCGAGGGTCGCCTTCTCGAACTCGTCGAACCGATCCGCGGGAACGAACCGCTTGTAGTCGCCGTCGCGGTAGCGCTCGATGAGGCCACTCTCTTCGAGCCGGCGGAGGTGGTGTTGTGTCTCGCCGGTGCCGAGCTGGAGATCGTCGCGGATCTTCGAGAAGTGAGCGCCGGGCGTCGCCGAAAGGTAGCCGACGATGGCGTCTCGAGCGTCGCTCTCGCCGGTCTCGGCGGCCGCTGAATCGGAAAAACGCGCAAGCGGAGCGGCGGCGCCGACGGCGGCGAACCGGCGCAGGGTCGCCCGTTTCTGTTCGTCGACCCCGTCAGGAGCGGTCATGCTGTACCTACAGCCCGTAATGAGACGGGGGCTAAAACAGGTTTCGCTCTATCCCAGCAATTGCTATCAGTTGCACCGGCGATACCGGAGAATAGGACCGCCGAGATCCGCCTTCAGTCAGACGAGGAATCCGGCGAGGCGTCCTCGAAGTCCTGGCTCATCTCCTCGATGACCTCGTCGGGATCCTTGATGTTCTTCGGATCCTTCCCCTCCTTGATCGCCTGAGCCTCCTGTTCCATCGCCTCGACGTCCATGTCGGCCTCCTCGTCGATCTCGCCGATCATCTCGCTGATGTCGTCGAGCCCGATGAGCTCGCGGGTTTCCTCGTCGAACTCGAGGCTGTCGAGGACGCGACCGTTCTCCTTGATGTCGCTACCCGAGAGGTGCTTGCCGTAGCGGCCGAGCATCGAAGAGAGCTCCTGCGGGAGGACGAACGTCGTCGACTCGCTCTGACCGATCTCTGCGAGCGTGTCCATACCCATGTCGATGATCGCGCGTTCTCCCATCGACTCTGCGGCGCGGGCGCGGAGCACGGTCGAGATGGCGTCACCCTGTGCCTCTAAGATCTGGCTCTGCTTTTCACCCTGGGCGCGGATGATGTTCGACTGCTTGTCACCCTCCGCGGTCTCGACGGCGCTGCGGCGTTCACCCTGGGCCTCGAGGATCATGGCACGGCGTTTGCGCTCCGCGGAGGTCTGTTGCTCCATCGCGCGCTGGACGTCCTTCGAGGGGTTGACCTCGCGGACCTCCACGCTCTCGACGCGGATCCCCCACTCGTCGGTGGGCTCGTCGAGTTCCGTGCGGATCCGGGCGTTGATCTCCTCGCGCTTGGAGAGCGTGTCGTCGAGCTCCATGTCACCGATGACGGCACGCAGCGTCGTCTGGGCGAGGTTCGAGACGGCGCGCTTGTAGTCGTCGACCTCGAGGAACGCCTTCTTCGCGTCCATCACCTTGATGTAGACGACGGCATCGGCCGTGACGGGCGAGTTGTCCCGGGTGATCGCCTCCTGGCGCGGGACGTCGAGCGTCTGGGTTCGCATGTCGAACTTGTACGTCTTCGAGACGAACGGCGGCACCAGGTTGATACCGGGCTCGAGCAGTTTGCGGTACTCCCCGAACACCGTCAGCGCGCGCTTTTCGTACGCGTTGACGATCTCGATCGCACTCAGCAGCGCCGCGATGACGACGATGAGCACGAGTGCCCCAACGAACAGCCCGATGCCGGCGGCTTGCATGATTATCAGATCGGGTACCATACTGACGTCTTACGGTGGTGACGTAAAAAGCGTTCCCTTATTTGACTAACACGTTACGAGTGCGGGGCCGCGTCACCGCGTTTTTTCGGTCTCCGTCGCCGACTCGTCCGCTCGAGCGTCGCCGGTCGACTCCGCCGACTCCTCGGCACCGCGTGCGAGCGCGCGGTCGATCTCGTCGCTTTCGATGGCGCCCATCGCCTCGACGGTCAGCACGTTCCCGCCGCCCGGATCGAGGACGATGACCTCCTCGCCCTCCTCGATGCTGCCGCTGGTCGTTCGGGCGCTGTAGTAGGGTGCGAATCCGCCCTTGTCGAGTTTGACCTCGCCGCCCCGCGTAGTCACCGTCTCGGTGACGTAGCCGGTCGCCCCCGAGAGCGCGCTCGAGTCCTTCGTCTGGGCGGTTCCCTTCCCCCCGTAGAAGTCGAACTCGCGGTAGACGTAGGCCGCCGCGGCGCCGATGACCAGCGTCAGCGCGGCGAGAACGAGCGGTGCGGCCGCCGGCGGGAACAACACCCCGACCAGCCCCGCGCCGACCAGTGCGACGCCGATGACGATCAGGTGTGCACCGGGGGAGAGCGCCTCGAGCGCCATCAGCACGAGTCCGGCCGCCAGCAGCGTGAGCGGCATATTCTCGACGAGAAGTTCGAGCATACGCGTGACTAAGGTCTCGTTCCGATTAAGTGTTTACCGCAACCCGGAGAGGAAGGTGCCCACTCACTCGCGGGAGTGGGCTCAGACGAACGCGATCGAGGCGACCCTGACGATGACCAGAATCATGGCGACGGCGCCGAGAGCGACGAAGACCGCGTTCTCGAGCGACGGCTCGCCCGCGACGACCGGCGTCGACCGCGGCTCGGGGCCGTACGGGTCGTCTTCGGCGTCGTCCGCCCCCTCCGGCGCCGGGCGACCGTCAGAGCGCTCGTCGGAGGCTGCCGGCGTGATCGGCGTCCGGTCCCACGCCTCCTCGGACGTCTTCTCGTCGACCGTACCGAACTCGAAGCCACCCTCCTCGGTGGTGGCGTCCGGATCGTCGCCGGACGGGTCTTCAGCCATACGGACCTGTAGTCGGGCCCGGATGAAAAAGGCGCGGTCCGCCGGTCACCGCTCTCGAGCCCCGATGTCCCCGCCGTAGACGACGCCGCGCTCGCCGTCGATCGTGGCGATCTGCCCGGACTCGAGGCTCGAGACGTCGGCGCCGCTCACCATCGGAACGTCCATCTCACGGGCGACGAGCGCCGGGTACCCGGTCATCCCGGGGCGCGCGTCGATGATCCCGCCGATGCGCTCGAGGTCGCCCTGGAACTCGTCGTCGAACCCCGTATCGAGCGCCAGAATCGCCCCGTCGGGAATCGCCGAGAGGTCGCCGTCGTCGAGCCTGGCGATCGGCCCCGCGGCGCGACCGCCGACGACGACCCGGCCGGTCGCGAGCGCGTCGGCGGCGACGTGGACTTTCAGCATGTTCGTCGTGTTCGCGCCCTCGAGTTCGGTCATCATCCCACAGAGGACGACGACCGTGTCGCCGCTCTGGGCGACGCCGGCGTCGAGGGCCGCCTGCACCGCCTTCTCGACGACGGCGTCGGCGCCCTGGTCGGAAACCTGGGCGTACAGCGCGTTGACTCCCCAGGCGAGCGCGAGCTGGCGGCGGACGCGGTGGCTCGGCGTCGAGGCGACGACCGGCACGCCGGGGCGGTACTTCGCGGTTTTGAGCGCCGTGTAGCCGGATTCGGTGGCCGCGACGATCGCGTCCGCGCCGATGTCCCGGGCGAGATACCGGGCGGACCGGGCGAGCGCGTCGGTCCGGGCCTCGCCGGCGGTGGGGACGCGCTGCTCGAGCACCTCGTCGTACTCAGCCGACCCCTCGACCTCGCGGACGATGCTGTCCATCGCCTCGACGACGGCGACGGGGTGGTCGCCGACGGCCGTCTCCGCCGAGAGCATCACCGCGTCGGTGCCGTCGAGGACGGCGTTGGCCACGTCCGAGGCCTCCGCGCGCGTCGGCCGCCTGGCGTGGACCATCGAGTCCAGCATCTCGGTCGCCGTGATCACGGGTCGTCCCGCGTTCTGGCACTTCCGGATGATCCGCTTCTGGATCATCGGCACGTCCTCCATCGGACACTCGACGCCGAGGTCGCCGCGGGCGACCATGATCCCGTGGGAGGCGTCGATGATCTCGTCTAAGTTCTCGACGGCGCCCGCCCGCTCGATCTTCGAGACGATCGGAATATCTGCGCCGAACGCCTCGAGTGCCTCGCTGACCTCGTAGACGTCCGCCGCGTCCCGGACGAAACTTGCGGCGACGAAGTCGACGTCCGCCTCGGCGGCGAGTTCGAGATCCCGCCGGTCCTTCTCGGTGACGATGTCGAGGTCGAGGTCGACGCCCGGAACGTTGACGCCCTTTCGCCCGCCGAGCTCGCCGCCGGTGTCGACTCGCGCGCGGATGGTCCCGCCGTCGACGTCGACCACCGTCGTCTCGATCAACCCGTCGTCGAGGAGGATGCGGTCGCCGGCTTCGACGCCGTCGACGGCCAGCGAGAGGCCGACGGTCCCGGCCGTCGCCTCCTCGCCCTCGCGGAAGGTGATCTCCGAACCGGTCTCGAGGGTAACCGTCTCCCCGCCCGGAAGCGGGGCGGTTCTGATCTCCGGACCCTGCATGTCGAGCATCGTCGCGACGGGAAAATCCGTGCCCTCGTCGACGCTTTTGACTCGCGCGATCAGGTCGGCCCGGTCCTCGGCGCTGCCGTGGCTCGCGTTCAGGCGGGCGACGGACATCCCCGCCTCTGCGAGTGTGCGGATCGTCGACCTGTCGTCGGAGGCCGGCCCGAGCGTGCACACGATTTTCGCGTTTCTCATGCGCGTGGCTACACGCGAGGGCGGCAAAAAGGTACGCGACTTACTCGCCTTCGAGTTGCATTCTTACCGAGAACTCTCCGCCAGGCCAAGGGTTTTGAGTGCGAACGGAGTACCGGCGGGTATGCCAAAGTACGCGTCGCTCGTAACCGCAGAGCGTGACGTCCAGAACGCCCAGGAGCTGGCTTCGATCTGGGGAGAGATCCGGGGTGAACTCGAGGAACACGATGCCGAACTCATCGACTCCTACGCGATCCTGGGCGAGCACGACTTCCTCGTCACGTTCGAGGCGCCCGACCGGGAGGGGGCGTTCAAAGCGGCGCTGACGCTTCGTCGCCACGGACTGTCCGCACAGACCATGGAGATCGTCAACACCGACGACTTCTCTCACCTGGTCGACGAGATCTAGCTCGGCGGGCTGGACTCGCTCGAGCGGCCACCGGAACGGTCAATTTACCGATACTTATTCGGCGCTCCGCTCCGACTGAGATGCCATGCAGCGACGCGCGTATCTCGGCGCAGTCGTCGGAACCGGGGTCGTCGCAACCGCGGGCTGTCTCGACGGACTTCGTGTTTCGACCGACTTCGATCTGGTCGACCCCCAGCTCGCTTCCGACGCGTCTCCGGACATCGCTCTCGAGGGCGACACCGTTACCGCCCGCGGCACCGTCCAGTACGGCTCGAGCCGGTGCGGAACCGTGGAACTGGCCCACGCAAAGTACGAGAACTCACAGGACCGCCTCGACCTGCTGGTCGTCGCGGCCAACGACTACTGGAGGTTCGGTGCCTGCACCGACGACCTGGTCGAGACGGGCTACCGTCTCGAGGCGCGGGTTCACGGCGGCGTTCGTCGAGCGACGATCACCGAACACGACGTCTTCGGCGAGGCGTACTCAGCGTCCGTAGAAGAGTAACCGATCGAAGAGTCAGAGAACGTGACCGGAGAGGCGCGCTTACCGCACCTTCTCGCCGACCTCGCTCTCGCCGTGGGTCGTCAGCAGGTCGGCCTCCTCGCCCGCCGCGAGGATCATCCCGTTGGACTCGACGCCGAACAGCTCCGCGGGCTCCATGTTCGCGAGCAGGACGCACTTCTCGCCGGGTAGCGACTCCAGGTCGTGCAGTTGCTTGATTCCCGCGACGACCTGGCGAGTCTCGAAGCCGATGTCGACCTCGAGTTTCGCGAGGTCGTCGGCCCCCTCGATCCCCTCCGCGTGCTCGATGCGGCCGACGCGGATGTCGAGGTTCTGGAAGTCGTCGAAGCTGATGCGGTCTTCGAGCAGCGGCTCGAGGTCGCGTTCGTCTGCCATGGCCGCGTCTTCGCCCGCCCCGGTGTCGTCGCTTTCGGTTTCAGTCTCGTCCGTCGCGGCCGCCTCGATCCGGTCTTCGAGCGCCGCCTCGAGTTCGTCGACGCGGTCGTCCTCGATCTTCTCGAAGAGTTCGCCGGGTTCGCCGAAGTTCCGCGGCGGCGCCTCGAGGGCGGCCTCGAGGTGGGCCTCGGCGACGGCGCCGTCCTCGCCGATCTGCTCCCAGAGCGCCTGGGCCTTGCCGGGGGCGATCGGCTCGATGAGGACGCCGACGGCCTTCGCGATCTGGACGCAGTCGCGGATGACCTGGGCGGCCTCTTCGGGCTCGTCGTCGGTGAGCTTCCAGGGCTCGTTGCGCTGGATGTACTCGTTGCCGAACTGGGCCAGCCGAGTGGCCGCCTGGCCGACCCCGCGCAGCGAGTAGTCGTTGACTGCCTCGCGGAACTCGCCGATCGCGCCCTCGATGCGCTCGACCACCTCTTCGGAAACCTCGCCCTCCGGGGCCCCCTCGTAGTTCCGGTAGGCAAAGAGCAGAGAGCGGTACCAGAAGTTGCCGACCGTCCCGACGAGTTCGCCGTTGACCTTCTCCTGGAACGCCTCCCAGGTGAAGTCGACGTCCTGCTGGAGGCCGCCGGTCGTCGTCAGGTAGTACCGCAGCAGGTCGGGGTGAAAGCCCTCCGCTAAGTACTCGTTCGCCCAGATCGCCCGGTTACGGCTCGTCGAGAGCCCCTTGCCGCCGATCGTGATGAAGCCCGTGGCGGCGACCGCCCGCGGCGCGTTGTACGCTGCGGCCTCGAGCATCGCCGGCCAAAAGATCGTGTGGTGCTGGATGATGTCCCGGCCGATGACGTGGACGATTTCCCCGTCGCCCTTCCAGACCGCCTCCCAGTCGTACTCGTCGGTTCCGACGCGCTCTGTGTACTGTTTCGTCGAGGCGATGTACTCGATCGGCGCGTCGACCCAGACGTAGAGGACGATGTCGTCGTCCTCGGCGCCGGGGTAGTCGATTCCCCACTCCATGTCGCGGGTGAGACACCAGTCTTGAAGACCGTCCTCGATCCACTGGCGGGGCTGATTGCGCGCGTTCGATGTCCCCTCGAGGCCGTCTAAGAACTCCGTGAGGTAGTCGGCGAACTCCGAGACCCGGAAGAACTTGTGGGTCCGCTCGCGGTACTCCGCGGGGTTGCCCGTTCGAACGCTTCGCGGGTCTTCGACCTCGCCCGGCTCCAAGTGGCGCTGACAGCCCTCGTCGCACTCGTCGCCGCGGGCCTTCGCCCCGCAGTAGGGGCAGGTCCCCTCGACGTAGCGGTCGGGGAGATACTGGTCGGCCTCGGGGTCGTAGGCGACCAGCACCTCGTCCTCGTAGACGTACCCCTCCTCGTCTAACGTGCGGACGATCTCCCGGGTGAGTTCGGTGTTCGTTTCGTCGTGTGTGTGGCCGTAGTTGTCGAACTCGACGCCGAACTTCGGGAACGTCTCCTCGTACTGCTCGTGCCAACGCAGGGCGAACTCCTCGGGATCGACGCCCTCCTTTTCGGCGTTGACCGCGACCGGCGTGCCGTGCATGTCGGAGCCGGAGACGTACGCCGTCTTCTGGCCCAGCGTCTCGAGGGCGCGCGACAGCGCGTCGCCGCCCACGTACGTTCGCAGGTGTCCGACGTGCAGGTCGCCGTTGGCGTACGGCAATCCGCACGTGACTACCGCGGGTCTGTCGGTTGGAAACTCGTCGTGGCTCATACGTGTGCTCAGTCGATGGCGGGCGTAAAACCCGCCGGTTTTCGGTCGACAGTCTATACGGCGAAAACGAGCCGGATTTCGAGTCCACGACAAAGCCGTATGACCGGCGTTCGTGGCTTTCCCTCCGGCGACGGCGTTATCGCCGCATACACATCCCGGCGACTGCAGCGAGTTCCGTCATCAGTGACAGAACACCGACGCCGAGCGGGTTTAACAGTTTCTCCGGAGGAGCCGGTGTCACCCGACATATATTTCCAGGCGGCGGTTTCACTCGCGCTCGAGTCGGTTTTCGCCGGTACGGCTGCCGTCCTATCGGCGATAAATCATAGGATTTTTACGAACCTGTGTTGCGCTCACGGTATGGGCTCTGTAGACATACCACGTGAATCCTGGGCGACACGAGCCGGGTTCATCCTGGCCGCGGTCGGGAGCGCCGTCGGGCTCGGAAACATCTGGCGGTTCCCGTTCCAGGTGGGACAGGAGGGCGGGGCGGCGTTCCTCGCGATGTACCTGCTGTTCATCGTCGCCGTCGGGTTCCCCGCGATGTTAGTGGAGTTCGTCGTCGGCCGGTACACGAACCGGAACCCGGTCGGGGCGCTGAAACAGCTCGGCAGCGGCGTCTGGCAGTACGTCGGCTGGATCTTCATCGCGACGGGGTTCATCATCCTGTCGTACTACAGCGTCGTCGCCGGCTGGACGATCCGGTACTTCATCCTCGGGCTGCAAAACGAGTACCTCGCCGACCCCGAGGCGTCGGGCGGGCAGTTCCTCGAACTGGCGAGCGGCCTCGACGCGATCTTCTTCCACGCGCTGTTCATGGCGATCGTCGTCGCCGTCGTCGCCGCGGGCATCAAACGCGGCATCGAACTCGCGGTGAAGGTGATGGTGCCGGCGATCATCGTCATCACCGTCGGGATGGCGATCTACGCGTTCACCCTCCCCGGCGCCGGGGAGGCGTACTCGTACTACCTCTCGCCGGACTTCGGAGTGATCGCCGAGAACTGGACGAGCATCCTCCCCGCCGCAGCGGGACAGGCGTTTTTCACCCTCTCGCTCGGAATGGGGGCGATGATCACCTACGCCTCCTACCTCGACGAGGACCGCAACCTCGCCGAGGACGGCGCGATCATCGTCGGCTTCGACACGTCGATCGCGTTCATCGTCGGGCTGGTCGTCTTCCCGATCCTGTTCACCGCGGGCGTCGACCCGGGTGACCCCGGCGCCGGAGCGATCTTCATCAGCCTCGCCGCCGCGTTCGGCGACATCCAGTTCGGCTGGCTGATCGGCGCGATCTTCTTCGGCACCGTCGCGATCGCCGCGCTCTCGAGTGCGATCTCGCTGCTCGAGGTCGTCGTCTCGTACCTCATCGACGAGAAGGGGATCGACCGAAAGGTGGCCGCCGTCGGCATCGGCGGCGGGCTGTTCCTGCTCGGAATCCCCTCCGCGTGGGACCTCGTCTTGCTGGACCTGTTCGACCTCTTCGCCGACCAGATCCTGCTCGTCTTCGGCGGGCTGATGCTGGCGATCCTCGTCGGCTGGGTCGTCTCCGAGATCGCACTCGAGGAACTGAGCAAGGGGATCGGCCCGCTCGGCTCGTACGGAACGGTCTGGATCTGGCTGATCCGGATCCCCGTCATCGTCGTGCTGGTCGTCGCACTCGCGCTCGGCGTCGTCGAGTACGTCGACTTCCTCACCGGCACCGAGGAAGGCCAGTTCGGCTGGTGGCTCGAGGAGAACCTGTAACTCCGCTGGGCGGTCTTTTTTGAGCGACGCCGGCAGAGCACGCAGCGGTGTAGCGGGCCGATCACAGGCGCTCGAGATCGAGGCGTGCGTGTCCGCAGAACGGTCGGACGATCGATCGCAGGCGGGGGATAAAGCGGGTTACTCGAGAACCAGTCCGCCGCGGCGCAGCATCTTCACCGAAGCGACGGTCGTCCAGTCGATACGCGTCTCGAGGGGGACACCCGACCGGGTGGTCTCGAAGAGGAAGCCGAGGGCGTCGGTGTCGCCGCCGATCTTGTGCGAGAGCAGCGGGTTGGCGCCGGTCTGGTCGTTGCCGCGGCTGAACAGGTGATCGCCGCTGTAGCCTGCGGGCCTGACGTGGCGCTCGTTCAGTTCGTCGATGACCTCGTTCGCCCCGCTCCGGGCGTTCGGCGTCGGGAAGATCGCCTGGCCGACGCCGGAAGGCGAGCCGCCGTAGATGCCCTGAGAGCTGTGCAGGTCGAGGATGACGTCGGGGTCCTGTGCCTCGATCTCGTTCCAGATCGCTCGAGCGAGCGGCGAACTCGGCCGCGAGCCAGACGGCCACTGGCGGTTCAGGTTCCCGCCGTCGCCGCTGTAAGTGTTGGCCCTGATCGCCGTGCGATCGGCTTCCGGGATGACGACGAGTTTGCCGCTCTTCGGCGTCATGTCACGGAGGTTGTGTGCGGCCTCCCAGCCGGCGGGTTCGATGCCGTGCTGGCCGCCGACGACGAACCCGGTCGGACCCGGCTCGCCGCTGTCGATCTCGTACACCGGCGTCTCGTAGCGCGTCCCGTCCATGATCGTCCACTCGCTTCGCGAGAGCTGTGGTCCCGAGTCGTCCGATCCCGAACTCGAGCCGTCGGCGGACGATCCCATGTGAATCGGCTCGTTCCAGGAGGAGACGTGGGACTCGAGCCAGTCGAGGACGTCGCCGTCGTTACCGCTGAGGTGCTCTCCGCGAATCACCAGCCGGGGGATCGACGGGATGTCGTCGATCTTCGCGGTTTCCGTCGTGTGTTCGACGTGGTGGGTGAACCAGCCGCGGTTGGCCTCGTTGGGGATCCGGACGTAGTTGCGAACGCCCGCTGCCTCGAGGGCGGCGCGTGCGTCGCTGTTGGTGAACGAGCCGCCCGACGGCGGGTTCTCCATCATGTACTGGAAGAACGACCAGAAGTTCTCGGGCTCGTAGTGCCAGGTCGTCTGGACGACCTCCGCCATGTAGCGTTCGTCCGCGACGTTCGACCACAGGTAGCCCGAACTCGGGCTATCCGGGTTCTCCGAGAGGTGGCGGAACTCGAGGTTGAGCTTGCCGGGTTTGACGAACTCCTGGATAATTCGCTGAAGGTGGTTCCGCGCGAAGCGCTGACTGTATGAAGAGCCGAAGTTGCCGTAGAACGTCACCGTCGGGTTGCGCGTATTCGTTCCCATCACCGGATAATCGTACGTGTACGGCACGGTACCAGCACGCTGCTGTGCATCCGAGGAGGAGGCGCTCACTGATGCAGTACTCGCCGCCCCGAGAAGGGCGAGGCCGCCCGTTGCCGCAAGAACAGTTCGTCGGTCAGGTGTTGGGGTCTCCATTACGTTCTGATTGAACGACCCGTTCAGAATAACAGACAGTATTTACAGCTGTATTCTTTAAGAACGATGAATTTTCATTATTTCTTACTAATCTCTCTATCTTTCCATACAGTCGTCGAGGGAATAACCCGGGCGTAGAAACGGTAAACCGAACGACTCGGGCGAGAAACGGCGTCGAAAACGTCGGTAACGAACCAGTCGGAAGTCAGGCGTCGGCGTAGTGAGAGCGCGCCCGCCGACCGGCCGGGATGATCACCCAGAACGTGAGCGCGCCGAGAAGGGCGAAGTAGAGTGCGGCGTCCTTGAGCACGAGCGCGATTGCGGTGTACGTCCCCGGGTCCTCCGGGTTCGGTCCGATGAGCTGTGCCTCGTAGAAGTCTGGCGTGTTGTACCAGCCCGCGAACGTCATCCACACCAGCAGCCCGCCGGTGAGGATGGCGAACCCTTTCATGAATTCGTCAGCCATTGTCGGAGTGTTCGTCGGTGTCGTCTTTAGCGTTTCCCATTTCTACGGTTCGAAACCGCGTCGAGAACGCGTACGTCACCGCACCGAAGGCGATCATCGCAACCCCGAGGATCGCGACGACGATGTTCACCTCCGAGATGTCCGCCTGGGTTCGGTTCGTCGCAACGTCGAGCAGGACGAATCCGCCGAGAACCCCGACGATCGCGATGATCGTCGAAAAGACGGTGATCGTCTTGTACAGGCGCATCGGGACGATCACTTCGCGCCGACCGGACGTGCCCGTTTCCGTGCGAGCAGCGTCGTCGGAGGTCTCGGAATCGGTCATAACGCGACCGCTACCGCGGCGGCCTGAGCCGGTAGTACCGCTTGTTGAGGTCGTACATGTACCCCTCGCGCATCGTCTTCAACACCGCGTAGGCGATCGTCGCGCCGATGATCGGCAGCAGGAACGCCAGGTCGAACGTGATGTCGACCGGGAACGGGAACATCTCCTGGATCGGGATGATGCTGATGGTGAACGCGAAGACGACGCCGCCGACGCCGACGGCGCCCCAGAACGGTTCCTCGACCGGACGGCGCGCGCCGCCTTTGTTGAGGAACGGAACGATCGCGATCGCGGTGACGACCGCGACGTTCGCGAGCACGCCGTACAGCTCGTCGGACATGATCTTCTCGCCGCCGGCGATCGCGAGTTCGGGGTTGAGCGGATCGAGGTGGAGCAGGCCGAACGACCAGTAGAGATACCAGTCGGGCAGGATCACCGACGGAGTCACCGCCGGGTTCGCGGGATCGCCGAGGTGAGGCGGTAACATCGCCGAGAGGAACAGCAACATCCCCGTGAAGAAACTCGCGAGCGCGAGGTTCCGGATCGTCTCGTGGGGCCACGCCGGGAAGCCCAGCACGTCGCGCTCGACGTAGCTCGACTCCTGGCGCAGGTTCTGGTCCTCCCGCCGGGCGCGCTCGAAGTACTCGTAGGTGAGCCTCGAGAGGCCCGTGGTTCGCTCCTTTCGCTCGCGCCAGGTCGGGACTTCGTCGTCCGGCGCGACGATTCCGGGGCCGCTTCCGTCGGTTTGGGGGTCGGTTTCGTTGTCGCTCATTGTGCTAGTGTGGCTCCGCGATTCCCTGCATCCAGACGATACCGATGTGTAACGCGATCAGCGCCGTCACCACGAACGGGAGGATGAACACGTGGAGGATGTACATCCGCTGGAGGGTGGGCTGACCGAGGCTGAAGCCGCCGAACAGCAACTGGGCGGTCCACTCGCCGACGATCGGCACCGCGATCGCCATCTCGACGCCGATCTGGCCGGCCCAGAACGCGAGCTGGTTCCACGGCAGCAGGTAGCCGGTGTAGCCGAACACCATCGTCAGACTGAGCAGGATGATGCCGATCAGCCAGTTGATCTCGCGGGGCTCCTTGTACGCGCCCGTGAAGTAGACGCGAAGCATGTGCAGGAACACCGCCGCGGTCATCACCTGTGCGGACCAGCGGTGGATACTCCGAAGCATGAACCCGAAGTTCAGATCCTTCATGATGGCGACGATCTGGAGGTAGGCCTCCGGATCACCCTCGCCAGCGGTAGAGGGTGCGTAGTAGAAGCCGAGCAGCGCACCGCTGACCGCAGCGACGATATACGCGATGACCGAGAACGATCCTAACGCGTACAAGGGGTACCAGTACCAGAACTTGTTGTCGAGGTTGTACTGCTCGGTGTGGCTCTTCGGCATCTGGAGGTTGACCTTGTAGTACATGTCCTCCATCAGCTCGAGGTAGTCGACGATCCGGAACCGCTTGTCGAGCCAGATCAGCGTCATCAGGTACGTCTTCTCGATGAGCGAGAGATCACGCTCGGCGAGCCACGCCCCGTGGTCGTGTTCGTCCTTGCGTTCGATACTCATCAGTTGTCCTCCGGTCGTGGCAGCGACACGAACTGGTCTTCGACGATGTCGAACGGATCGTAGACCGAGTTGTGACAGTTGCAGTAGATCTTGTCCTCGGCGCCGAACTCGGGGGCGCCGTCACGGTTCTTGTAGCCGGGCACGCAACAGAAGTGAGTACACTTGTTGATGAAGGCGATGAAGCCCTCCGGACAGGTCTCCTGAAGCCACTCGTCGCCCTCGTTGGCCTGCTCCTCGGCGATCTCTCGGATTCGTTCGCTCCGGATGACCACGATCGGGATCGTCTCCTCCGGGGGGACGTCTTGGGAGCGCCAGGTGCCGGTCGCCGGCTTGCCGACGCCGGCTTCGCCGATCTCGTTGCCCCACTCCTCGTAGTCCTCGAAGTCGTCGACGTTGATCATGTCGCCCTCTTCGACCTCGTCCATCCACTCGTACTCGCCGACGTCGTAGCGGAGGTACTCGTCCTGTCCGTCGGCGTCGGGGACGAGCCCCTGGAACGTCTGGAGGCCGCAGTACTGGTACCACTCGGTGGTGTACTCGACGCCGGCGATCTCGGCCGCAGAGAAGACGTACTCGCTTCCGTCAGCGAGCTCTTCGGTCTCCGGTTCGGGCCAGAGTCCCTGGAGGTACCCCTCGTCGTCGATATCGAGCGGAATCTGGGGAAGCCCTCTGGGCGCCGGGCCAAGCGTTCGCGTCGCGCCGCGGTAGTTCATGATACCACCGCCACCGCCCGCCGGGCTCGTCGCCAGCGAGACGCTGACGGCGCCGGTGGCGAGCGCGCCCGAGAGGGCGGCGCCGCCGACGACGCCCTTGACGAAGCGGCGGCGGTCGGATTCAACCGGATAGTTGTCGTCGTTTGCCATAGTTATCGTTTGTAGTATGGGTAGATTGCGCGTTTGACCGTGTCCCACGCGCCGGTTTCAGCTGCGAGCGTCGTTCCCTCGACGTCCTCTTCGCGGACGTACAGGTCCTCCCACTTGCGCCGACGTTTCTTGACGATCATCACGTCCGGCAGAAATTCCTTGCGGTAGAGCAGGAGAATAAAGCCGAGATTGATGAAGATCGCCGAGAGCAGGAATCCGAGAACCATGTTCCCGGTGCCGCCGTCGAGTGCCGCGATCCCCCAGTTGTCGGCCAGTCCGTAGACGAACAGGGCGACGAAGATGATCTGGACGAACGTCAGCAGGACGATCGCGATGGCGGCTGCCGTGCTCTCGCGGGGCGGTTCGTACCGGTGAATGTCTCCGTACGTGCTTCCTGACGATGACATGTGTTATTTCCTCCCTGGGCTGCTCGAGTGCGACGATTCGCCGTACTTCAGCAGGTAAAACGTAAAGACGATCGAGACGAAGATCGCGAGGAACGTCGCGACGCCGACGAAGTGCTTCTGGATCGGGATTCCGAGGTCGTCGATGTCGACGTCGGCCGCGACCGCCTCCTCACCGGCGTCGTCGGAAACTTCGACGACACCGTCCATACCAGGGTGAGGGTCGCAGGTGTAGGCGTACTCGCCCTCGACGTCGAAAGTGAACTCGTACTCGCCGTCGGAAATGAGGTCCGGGTGACCCTCCCAGTCGGCGTCGTCGGGCTGGGAGGTGGGGTTGATGTTGTGGTCGATGTCGCCGACCCACTCCCAGACGACCGTCGTTCCCGGCTCGACGGTCACCGACTCGGGCTCGTAGTAGTTGTCGCCGATCTCGATGTGTTCGGTGCCGCCGCCGTTTCCGTTGGCCCCGTTTCCGTTCTCCTCCTCGTCGCCGTTCTCCTCGCCGTTTTCTTCCTCTCCGTTCTCCTCCTCGTCGCCGTTCTCCTCGTCGGCGTCGGGGTCGTCATCGCCGTTCTCGTCTTCCTGTGCGACGACGGGTGTCGCAGCAGTCGCGACTACGGCTCCACCGGTAACGCCGCTGGCCGCTACCATAAACTCCCGCCTGTTCATACAGGCTGAACTCAGGAACGGGTTCGCTTAAACCCACCGATGCTGCCGGCCTCCTGTCTCCCGGTCGGCGGGCTCACGCGCGGTCCTCGAGCCCCTCGCGATCGGTCTCTACGGGTCCGCTGTGAGGGCTCTCTCCGAGCGCTCCCTCGAAATCCTCGTCGTCGATCGGAAGGAACGACGGCCGCCGCTCCGACTCGAGGCCGATCGAGCGAAGCCGCTCCCGGTAGGCGCTGACCTGGAACTTCTCCGAGAGCCGCGCGTTCGCGACCATCGTAAACAGGATCAGTCCGATCACGATGAACCCCATGCCGGCGACCCCCAGAACGAGCTGGTCGCGGACGTCCTGTGCGATCCAGAGTGCGATCGCCGCGAGACCGAGCAGAAGCTGCGAGGCCGCGAGTAACTGGAGCATCCAGTTACCCAGCTCGTTCCCCGAGTCGGGGATCTCCCCGGGGCTGGGAAGCTGCCAGTCCTCGGGTGGGCGCTCGACGTCGTAGCTGTCCATCGAACACAGCGCGACCGTCGGTTTGACGTCGCGGACGACCGTCCCGCGCCCCTCGACGCTGCCGCCCGGGTAGACGATCGCGTAATCGGTGTCCGAGTACGCGACCAGTACGCGCTCGCCGTCGACGACGGCGTACTCGAGGGCGGCGAAGACGTCCCGGTCGGCGATCCGGGATTTGAGTTCGCGCTCGACGCGCTCGAGCAACTCCTCGCCGGTGATCCAGGTCTCGTCGTCGAAGGCGACCTCCCACTCCTCGGCGGTCATCTCGGCCATGTCGGCCGGACCGAAGTCATCGAAGTCGTACTTCTCTTCGACGCGCCTGCGAAGTTCCTCGAGTTCGGCCTCGTCGCCCGTCGCCTCCGCTCTCTCCTCGACGGTGTCGACCGGTTCGTCACCACCCGAATCCTCGGAGGCGTCACTCATCACTCGAGGGTTGGGTCGCTATCCCCGTTAGCGTGACGGTTGACGTCCGCCGGCTCACGTCGCGGGGTGAGCGACGGACGAGACCGTACGAGCAGTCGCTCTCGCTTTCGCTTCGTTTATTCGTCACCCCTCCCGAGTTCCGTCTATGGTGTCGGAGCTGACGATCGCAACGATCGTCGCGATCCTCGTGACGGCCAGCTTTCCGTTCTACCTCTACGGCGCCTGGATCATGATCGACGCCGAGGTCGTCACCTGGGCGGTGTTGATTCACCACCTCAAGTTCATCGCCGTCGGACTGGCGCTGACGACCGGCCCCGTCGTCGTCTGGATGATTCCCCGAACGGTGGATCAGATCGGCGGCCTCCTGGCGGTTCACGCCTTTTTCGGCCTGCAGGCGTACGCGATGTTACTCGTCGGACTGACGGGAATCGTCCGCATCCTGCAGGTGAAAATCGCCCACGACCTGTATCACGACCCGGACCAGGACGTCGCGCTCGACGACCTCCACGAGAACGTCGGCGCGTGGCGAAAACGGCTCCGGGTCGGCGTCTTCGGCTACGTCTTCTTCTGGCTGCTCGCGTACCTGCTCGGTATGATCAGGTACGTCATTCGGTATCCGATACTTTAGCTGTTGAACGGCTCCTCGTCCCGGTGGTTGTCGGGGTTCTGGTGCTCTAACGCATCGTCCTCTCGCTCCTCGGATTCGTGCTCGATATCCTGACGGCGCTCTTCTTCCTGGCGCTTCCGACGCGCCTCCATCTCCTCTTCGGTGAGTTCCTCGTCGTCCTCCGCGTCGGTGTCCTCCTTCGCGAGTTCGACGTCTCGGCCGTGTTCTGTATCGTCGGACATGGGTCTTCACCCGGCGGTACGACAGTGGGTAGAAAAGGGTTTGGCCTTGCGACAGTCGACGCACCGCCGTCCCCGTCAGCAAGACGACACCGATCCCTACCAGGGGTCGCCGGAAGCGAGGTCGACCTCGCCGTCGCCGCGCTCGGAGGGACAGATGTCCGCGAGCACGCAGTCACCGCAGTCCGGGTTCCGGGCCGTACACACCGCCCGTCCGTGGTCGATGCAGAGGTGGGTGAACTGCTGCCAGTAGCCGTCGGGAACCAGCTCCATCAGTTCCTGCTCGATCGTCTCCGGGTACTCCTCCTCGGTCAGCCCGAGCCGCCGCGAGAGCCGCTGGACGTGGGTGTCGACGACGATCCCCTCGACGACGTCGTGGCCGTGCTGGAGGACGACGTTCGCGGTCTTTCGGCCGACCCCCGGTAGCTCGGTCAGCTCTGCCATCGTATCGGGCACCTCGCCGTCGTGTTCCTCGACGATGATCTCGCAGGACTCGCGGATGTAGCCCGCCTTGCTGTTGTAGTAGGTGATCGAACTCAGCGCCTCGGCCAGCTCCTCCTGGGGGGCGTTCGCGTAGTCCGAAGCGGTCTCGTAGGTCGCGAAGAGCTCGCGCGTCTCCGTGTTCACTCGCTCGTCAGTACACTGCGCCGAGAGGATGACGGCGATCAGGAGTTCGAGTCGGTTCGAGTACCGAAGCGAGATCGTCGAGTCGGGGTACTCCGCCTCGAGGCGGTCGACGATCTCCTCGGCCTGCTCCGCGCGGCTCTCGCGTGGCGTTCCCATGGCGACTCTGTTGTGAGAGTGTCCATTTCAGGCGTTCGGTTCCGCGCGGTCTCGCCCGCCGGCTCGAGACTCACATCCCGTGACCTTTAAGCGGCCGTCACTCACCTGTGGGGGTATGAAAGCGACGGCGATGGCCCACCCGATTCAGGGTCTCGTGAAGTACCACGGGATGCGCGACGACATCGAGCGACTCCCCTACCACGACAGCATCAGCGTCTGCACCGCGCCGAGTCACACCCGGACCACCGTCGAGTTCTCGATGGAGTACGACCAGGACGTCTACGTCGTCGACGGCGAGGAGCTCGAGGGCCGCGCCTTCGATCGGCTCGAGGCGGTGGTCGAAAAGGCCCGCGGGATGTCCGACGCCGCCCACACCGTCTACCCGGTCCGGGTCGAGAGCGAGAACAGCTTCCCCTCGAACGTCGGCCTGGGCTCCTCCTCGTCGGGCTTCGCCGCCGCCGCCCGCGCGCTCGCCGAGGCCGCCGACCTCGACGCCTCGCTCCAGGACATCTCGACCATCGCCCGCGTGGGCTCCGCCTCCGCCGCCAGAGCCGTCACCGGCGCGTTCTCCCAGCTCTACACCGGCCTGAACGACGAGGACTGTCGCTCCCGCCGGGTGCCGACGAACCTCCACGAGGAGCTCAAGATCGTCGTCGGACTCGTCCCCTACCACAAGAACACCGAGGACGCCCACGACGAGGCCGCAGAGAGCCACATGTTCCAGGCGCGAAACGCCCACATCCACGGCCAGATCGCGGAGATGCGCGACCACCTCCGAAACGACGACTTCGAGGGCGCCTTCGAACTCGCCGAGCACGACTCGCTCTCGCTGGCCGCAACGACGATGACCGGCCCCGAGGGCTGGGTCTACTGGCAGCCCGCCACCCTGGCGATCTTCAACACGGTTCGCGAACTCCGCGAGCAGGAGGGGATTCCGGTGTACTTCTCGACTGACACCGGCGCGAGCGTCTACGTCAACACCACCGAGGAACACGCCGAGCGCGTCGAGGAGGCGGTTTCGGACTGCGGCGTTTCCACGACCACGTGGGGCGTCGGCGGCCCGGCGAAGCTCCTCGAGGGCGAGGACGACCACCTGTTCTAAAACGACCTTTTACTCTGCGTTCTGGCAGGCTGACGACAGCGACGCTGTCGCACAGCCTGCCGTCACTCGGCAAAAGCTCGAGCAAAAGCACTCACTCCGACCTTTTTCCGCTCGGGTTCGCTCCGCTCACCACTCGCGCAAAAATCTCGACCAAAAAGCCGCTCACTCACAGACTCACGGCTGGCGCAGCTCGTCAGTTCGCGGCGAGTTGTGAGCCGCCTGCCCTTCCCCGGCTCGCGCGAATCGCCGCGGGAGCGGCGACCGCGCTCTCGGCCACGAATTGCTCGAGTCGGTTTGCCGCTTACACCTTTATCCCTCGAGTCCCTACCCCAACCCATGCACGTCGCGGTTCTCGGCGCCGGCTACGCGGGTCTGACGCTGACCCGGTTGCTCGAGCGTGAACTCCCAGAAGACGTCGAGATCACGCTCGTCAACGAGTCGCCGAATCACCTCGTCCAGCACGAACTCCACCGGGTGATCCGGCGGCCCGCAGTCGCCGGGGAGATCAGCCTGCCGCTGCGGGATCTCCTCGAGCGGGCCGACCTCCGGGTGGCACGCGTCGAAGAAATCGACCGCGAGGGACGACGGGTCGTCTGTGCGGCCGGCGACCTCGAGTACGACTACTGTGCGATCTGTCTCGGGGCCGAAACCGCCTTCTACGGCCTCGAGAGCGTTCGCGAGCACGCGCTCCCGCTCAAACGCCTCGAGCACGCAGAGCGAATCCGAGCGCAAACGCTCGACGCACTCGAGACCGAGGAGCCACGGCTGGTCGTCGGCGGCGCCGGCCTCTCGGGGGTGCAGGTCGCGGGCGAACTCGCCGCGCTGGCTCGCGAGGCGGGAAGCGAGGCGACGGTGACGCTGCTCGAGCAGTACGACGAGGTCGCCCCGCAGTTCCCCGCGAACTTTCGGCGCGCGCTCGAGGCGGCGCTGCTCGACGCCGGCGTCGAGGTGCAGACCGGCGAAACGGTCGTCGACGCGGACCCAGAGCGGATCGCGTGCGAGAGCGGGACGACGTACCCACATGACGCGTTCGTCTGGGCCGGCGGCATCGCCGGCTCGGGGGCGATGGCCCGTGAACGGCCGACCGTCCGAAGCGACCTCCGGCTCGCCGACCACGCCTTCGCCCTCGGCGACGCCGTCCGCGTCGTCGACGCCCACGGCCAGGCGGTGCCCGCGAGCGCCCAGGCGGCCGTCCGCGAGGCCCGCACCGCCGCCGAGAACCTCTCGCGGCTCGTCGAGTACGAGCGCGAGGGCGGGCTGTTCGAGCCACGCCTCGAGCGCTTTACCTTCGAGTCGCCCGGCTGGATCGTCAGCGTCGGCGACGACGCCGTCGCGCAGGTCGGCTCGAGCGTCCTCCGCGGGAGGGCCGCGAACGCGGTGAAGACGACCGTCGGCGTCGGCTACCACTCCGCGATCGGGGACGTCAGGGGCGCGGTCGAGCAGGTACAGCGTGCGCTCCCGACGCGAGAACGGGACTAACCGGGAGTCGGGACTCGCCGTCGGAGCCGCGCTAAAAAGGGGCGAGACAACGTCAACCGGAGTTACCAGCGAGCGCGGGTGAACGCCATCGCTCGCATCGCTGCACCGACCACGAGCAGCGCGATGAACGCCACTGCCAACCACTGGCCGGTCTGTGTCGCGAGCGCGTTAGCGAGCATCCCGAGCAGGTCGGCACCGAGTGCCTGACCGACTGCGAAGAGGACGACGACGAGGCCGACGATGGCCACGATCGTCTGCATCGCAGTCGACGCCATCCACGCTCCGGGAGCGAAGCGCGGCTCGCGTCGCCGGTCTTCCGGGGGTTGTTCCGATCGAGCAGAGTCACGGCTTCGGCCGCCTTCTGGCTCTTGGGACATGGGTTGTCACCCCGAGTCCGGATACTCGAGCGACGTAAGTTATTATGGGCCTGTTAACTGCGGACTGGATTCGACCCGGTTTCCGGTCCGGACTCCCCTCCGGAGTCGGTTTTCACGTCGGTGTTCGTCCGTCCATAGCCGCAGCCATCGCCGCGCTTCGACTCGTCGGCTCGACCGCCGCAGTCACCGGCCTCCCGACGCGAACGGGAACGACCGCCACACTCGTGCGCCGCCTGCTACGTCCACCGGTCGAGCCCCGTCTGGGTAACGCTCTCGTCGACCCGCTCGAACCCCCGCTCGACCTCGTCGGCGTCGACGCCCCACTCGTCGGTCACGTAGGCGCGCGCCGCTTCGAGGTCCGGCTCGAGGCTCGTCTCGAGGTCGTAGTCGTCGGTCACGTTCGGGTCCCGGAACAGCTGGCGAACCCGGTCGGCGTACTCGATGTGTTCGCCGCGCGCTTCGAGAACGCTCCAGAGGTCGCCGTGCTCGGAAATCGCCGAGATCGCGGTCTTCGGGCCGATGCCGTGGACCCCCTCGTTGAAGTCGGTGCCGATCAGGATCGCGGCGTCGATCAGCTGTTCCAGCGTCAGCTCGTGGTGGGCGAGCGTCGCCTCGAGATCCATCAGTTCGGGGTCCCCCTTGCTGGTGAGCTGGCGCAGCGTGAGCGGGGCGCCGAACAAGAGCGCGTCGTAGTCCTCGGAACCGACGTAGTCGGCGTCGCCCCGACGGACCATGTGCGCCGCCTGCGCCTCGCCCTCGGCGGGCGCCTCCACGATGGGGACGTCGAGCAAGCGAAGGAGTTCGCGGCTCGTCTCCTGAATCGTCGGCGTCAGCCGCTGGGTGCGCGACTCGAGCTGGGCGATCGCGATCTCGTCGCCCTCCTCGCGGGCGACCGCGAGCTGTTCCTCGTAGCTCGCGCGCTGCTCGCGGCGGGCGTCGATCTCGTCGGCCTTGAGCTCGGAGGGGCCGCCGTCGAACACCATCACCGGCACCACGTCGTGTTCGAAGAACTTCGGCAGCCCCTGGACGATCCCGATCAGGTTCGCGACTTCGGTCCCGTCGGGCGTGGTGTATTTCGAACTCGAGGTCCACTTGACGGTCGTCGTCAGGTAGCGATAGAGCCAGTTGTGCGCGTCGACGGCGACGACCCCCTCGACGTCCGCGAACGGAATCTCCTCGATGACGGCGATCTCTCGCAGTGCTGCGTTACCCATTGTGGGCCTATTGGGGGGTACCGGATTTGAATCGTTGGCTTCCTACTCGAGTCGCGTCGGCGGGCCGCGCTCGAGGTAGTTCTCGAGGAACGTCCGTTCCTCCTCGGAGAGGTCCCGACCGCGAAACGCCGCGAGACCCTCCCGGTAGCGGTCGGGATCGATGGCCCGACCGGCGCCGCTCGCCCGCCCGCTCTCGTCAGCCCGGAACTCGAGGATCAGCTCCGCGATCCCCGTCGTCTCGCCGGTGTACCGAAATCCAACTCGCGACAGCGCCTCGTAGGCGTAAGGGTTGTTCACCGCGATCCGGAGGCGCCCGTAGCCGCGCGCGACGGCGCGGTCGCGGACGACCGCGATCAGCCGGGGGCCGATCCCCTCGCCGCGGCGCTCGCGTGCGACGGTGACGTACCGGAGCCAGAGGCGCTCCGCGTCGGTCCGGTCCTCGTTGAACGCGACCGCCGCGACGATCTCGCCGCCGTCTCGGGCGACCGCCTTCCCGGTGTTCGACATGACGAACTTCCCGGCGTAGCTGAACCGCTCGTGGTCGAGGCGGAGCGTCGGCCCGTCCGGCGGCCAGCCCAGTACGTCGATCTCCACGCGGTACCGTCCGACGGCCGTCCACTAAGCCGCTTCCTTCTCGGCGGCGCGGGATCGGGACACCGATTCGTTTCGGACGAACGTTTTTCCCGCCCACCGTGGTAGATACTCGCACGATGAGCACCGAGTCAGAACACGTGACCACGTTCGGAATCAGGAGTCGCGTCGGCTGGCCGATCGGCGGCGCCGTCGCCGGAGCGGTCGGTGCCGTCGGCTTCGGCATCGTGATGTGGCTGTTCGACCCGGAGATCGTCGCGGCCGCGATTCCGGCGATCTACGGGCTCGAGCCCACCGGCGTCGTCGGCTGGGGGATCCACGTCGCCCACGGCGCGGTGCTCGGCGTCGTCTTCGCGTTCCTCGTCACCCGCGAGCTCGTCCTCGGCGTGTTACAGGCCGACGTCGAGACGGAGGCGATCTCCAGGACGAACGTCATGCTCCGAATCGTCGGCGCCGGATTCGCGTTCGGACTCCTCATCTGGGCGGTACTGCCGGTGCTCGTCCTCCCCGTCTGGACGGCCGCGCTGGGAACCGCTGCTGCGGGGGAGTTCCCCACGATCGCCGTCGAGAGCATGGTGGGTCACCTCGTCTTCGGAACGGTTATGGGCGCCGTGTTCGCCGTCACGATCGACCTCACCGACCGGCCGACCGACGACACCCTCGAGGAGTGAGCCGGGCCTGCACTCACAGCGTAATAGCTAACCCGCTGCTCGCGCTTACGTACCCGATGAACGATGGGTGGGGACGAACACTCGGGGGATGACCGCCCTCCGCACGGCGACAGCCACGACCGCGACCGGGGCGCCGACTCGATGGACGAGCTGTTCACCGCCCTCCGGAACCGGGACCGCCGGTACGCGCTCTACTTCCTGCTCGAGCACCGCACCGTTTCGGTCGACGAACTCGCGGACGTCGTCGCGGGCTGGACCCGGGCCACGGCCTACGGGATGGCGAGTCGGCGAGTGCGCGATCACGTACTGCTCACTCTCAGACACCGCCACGTACCCGCGCTGGTCGAGGCGGGCCTCGTCCGCACCGAGAACGGAACCGTCTCGCTCGAGGCGCTCTCGCCGACGACGCGGGCGTTCATCGACAGGGCGTGTGCGGTCGAAACGGGGGTCGCCCACGGATGACGGGGCAGTAGCCCGATGGCGCTTCGCGACTTTCTCGAACGCGTCGAAGAAAACCGGCCCGAACTCGTCCTCTACACGGCGGCGGACGACCCCGACGTCGCCGAACTGTTTTCGACCCGTGCGGTCTCTCTCCGCACCCGGTCGCTGCCGTCGGTCTCGAGCGACGGCTTTCTCGTCATCCGAGCCGACGGCGAGTTCGTCTCCTCGATCGGCTTCCGGGAGCTCCGCGAGTTCCTCGAGCCGCCGATCTACCGTCCGTGGGACGACGGCCTGATCGGCGCGGGGTACTGCACCCTGCTCGAGGTCCTCGACGATACGCTCTGGTATACGCTCGATCGCCGCCAGCTTCTCGCGACGAGCCGCGAGATCGAAAACCGGGCCTGGCGAGTCGGCACCGGGACGCTCGTCGCCGGCTTCCAGCGCCCCGGCGCCCTCGAGTCGCAGGTGCCGGTGTACGACCGCCTGAGCCGGGAAACCGACCTCGGCGTCACCGTCCACTGTCGGGCCGACCGGGCGCCGTCGGCGATCCCGGACGCGACCGTACGAGTCCACGCGAGCGAGGAGATCGGAACACACTGGCTGCTGGCGTACGACGGCGGCAGCGACGACCTGCAGTCGTGTGCCCTCCTCGCCAGGGAGCGCGAACCGGGCGCCTACGCCGGGTTCTGGACGTACGACCCCGGGTTCGTGGCCGAAATCCTCGAGTACGTACGCGAGAGATACGGTTGATCGACGGGGACTCGAACGCCGTCGCTACGCGTTCGTGGGTCTGCTCGCGTGAAATATGCGCGGACCGGGATTTGAACCCGAGGCGAGACGGTCGTCCTCACCCCGTTCGGACGCTGCGACTCGCGTGCTTCAAATCCCTAACACGATTCCTGCGGCTCACGGTATTGTTCGCCGCAGGAATGCGCGGACCGGGATTTGAACCCGGGCCATGAGCTTGGAAGGCTCAGGTCCTGCCACTAGACCATCCGCGCGCATCTCCGAGTTTTCGCTCCTCGTTTAAGGGTCTTCCTTTTTGGTCCGCTCGAGGCGATCGCCACCGACCCGTCGGGCGAATCGCTCGTCGACGGCGGGGGACGAATCGCGGCGGTGTCGCTCACTCCTCGCCGCCGACGACGGCGTAGCAGTTTCCGCTCGAGAGCTCCCACTCCTCGAGGACCAGCTCGCTCGCCTCGAGGTCGGCCACGAACTCCTCGGGCGCGTAGATGTGGTAGAACCGGTCGACCGTCTCGCCGCCGGGCAGCGTCCACTCGACGGTCGTGTCGAAGCCGTCGTCGCGGTCGAACCGGTCGTGAGCCGTGCTCCAGGCGCTGACCAGCCCCGCGCCGTCGGCGGCGAGAACCCGGGCGAGTTCGTTCAGACTCGAGAGACGATCCTCGCGCGTCGGAAGGTGGTGCAGCGTCGCGACGTACACCGCCAGACCGACCGCGCCCTCCCGGAGGGGAAGCGCCGCCGCGTCACCCTGGAGCAGGGACACCGCGAACTCCCGGTCGGCGGCCCGCGCCCGGCCGGCCTCGAGGAGGCCCCGGCTCACGTCGAGGCCGACGACGCGGTCACAGCGGGCGGCGAGCAACTCGGCGTGGCGACAGTTGCCACAGCCGAGGTCGAGTCCGACCGATCCCGTCCGCCCCTCCAGAAACGACTCGACTTCGGGCCAGGCGTACTCCCGCGTCGAGGCGAAGTGTGCGGCGATCCGGTCGTAGGTGTCGCGGACGTCCGCCCGACGGTTCATGGCGAGTGCTCGCCGGCCCGGTGTAAAAGCGTTCTCACCGGACGGCGACTGGAGTCGGCGGTCCCGAGTCGACGGCGTCGACGAAGCGCACAGCCTCGTCTCCGGTGGCGTTACGTTCATACCCCAGGGGTCCCAATCAACGGATACGTAATGAGGCGCGAGCACTTCACGCTGACCGTCCGCAACGTCGACTGGGTCGAAACCGACGGCGAGCCCCGGAAGCCGTCGGTATCGATCGAGTTCACCGGCCCGTCGGCGATACTTCGCGACCGCCTCACCGCTCCCGAGGGCGACCTCCTCGAGGCGTCGGAGACCGACGTCGCCCTGCGTCTCCAGGGCCCCCTCGAGGAGGACGTCGCCGGCGTCGTCAGCGTGACCGACCGAGTCACGGGCGACTTCGTGCTCGAACTCAACGAGGACGCCGCGGACGTCCTCACGTTCATCCGGGCGGCCCGGCGCTACGGCGAGAGCGACTCCGACGACGAGGGCCGGTACGTCGTCGACATCCTCCTCGACGGCGACCGGCTGACGACCTACGAGAAACGGACGTTCCTCGTCTACGACGACGAGGGGAGCCTGCTTCGCCAGCACAGCCTCATCCCGAGCGGCGTCGAGCTCTGAGGCCCCGACTGTAGGTGTCAGAAACCGGTATCTATAAGTGTTTTAGGCCCACCTAAACTAGACGAACACCGGTCTCTGCCGGATGTCGACGATGGCGAAGGGACAACTACGCACGACGACGGTCGACGAGGGGAGGCGAGAATCGACGGCGACCGACGTCGTCCTCGAACTCGAGGGGGTCGCGAAACACTACGGGAGCGAACGGGTGATCCCCGACCTCTCGCTCGCGGTTCGCGATGGGGAGATTCTCACGCTTCTGGGTCCCTCCGGCTGCGGGAAGACGACGACGTTGCGGCTGATCGCGGGCCTCGAGAAGCCCGACGCGGGCATGATCCGTCTCGAGGGCCGGCCGGTCGCCGACGAGAGCAACTTCGTCGCGCCCGAGTCCCGCGGCGTCGGCGTCGTCTTCCAGGAGTTCGCGCTGTTTCCGCACCTCACGGCCCGCGAGAACGTCGCCTTCGGCCTGCGGGAGTGGCCCGACGACGAGCGGGAGGCGCGAGTCGACGAACTGCTCGACCTCGTCGGGCTCTCGGATCACGGCGAGGACTACCCCGACGAGCTCTCGGGCGGCCAGCAACAGCGAGTCGCCCTCGCCCGCTCGCTGGCGCCCGAGCCGGAGATGCTGTTGCTCGACGAGCCCTTCTCGAACCTCGACGTCGACCTCCGCGTGGAGATGCGCGAGGAGGTTCGCCGGATCATCAAGGAGGCGGGCGTCACCGCGATCTCGGTCACTCACGACCAGGAGGAGGCGCTCTCGATCTCCGATCGGGTCGCCGTGATGAACGACGGCGACATCGAACAGATCGATCCGCCCGAGCGCGTCTTCCAGCAGCCCGAATCGCGGTTCGTCGCGGGCTTTCTCGGTCACGCCAGCTTCCTCTCGGGGCGGGTACACGGCGATCACGTCGACACCGCTCTCGGTCGCGTCCTTCGTGAAGACGTCCACGGCCTCGTCGCGGAGTACGACGGCACCGCGATCGACCTCCTCGTCCGTCCCGACGACGTGACCGCGTACCCGACCACCCCCGGCGAAGCCGACGGCCGCGTCGTCTACCGGCGGTATCTCGGCCCCACGGTGCTCTACCGGGTCGAACTCGAGAGCGGCGACGTCATCGAGTGTATGCACAACCACTCCGACCGGATCGACCTCGACGAACGGGTCGCCGTCCGCGTCACCGCCGATCACGAACTGGCCTGGTTCCCCGCCGACCAGCGCGCGTAGCTCACTCGATCGCCGGGGTCTCGTGGCGGAACGTCTGGAACTCGACGGTTCGGCCCTCCGGGTCCTCGGCGAAGAACTGGTAGATCTCGTAACGCGGGTTCTCGTGTGGTTCCTCGACGGCGTGTGCCTCGAGGTGATCGTACGCGTCGTCGACCGCGTCGGCGCTCTCGAGGACGAACGTGAGGATTCCGTCGGTCTCCGCGCGGTCGCGCTCACAGAAGCCGAACAGCAGATTGTCGTAACGACAGATCGTACAGTCGGGTTGCTCGAGCCACACCGCTGCGCCGACCTCGTCGACGTAGAACGCGACGGTCTCCGCGAGCGCCGTCGTACCGAAGAAGACGATTCCGGACATACGTGCTCTCGAGGCGAGGACGGTATATAGTAACCGCCGAAACGAGTTTTACGCCGCTGGCAGGTGGGTTCCCGCGCGGGCCGCACTCGACGCGAGTTCGCGGCGGACGTACAGTGGTACTATCGCCGTCGGTCCAACGTCGCCGGGAAGATCGTGAGAGACGCCGAACGATGCGAGCGAGCGCCACACAAATCTTAAATCACAACCGTTCATAGACGGGCACATGCACAAGGACGAACTCCTCGAACTCCACGAGGAACTCGTGATAATTATGGAGTACTTCTCCGAGCGCGAGGACGTTCCGGACGACCTCTTCGAACCCTACCGACAGCTCGACGTCGATCCCTCGCACGTCCACAAATCCAAGAGCGAGCACAAGCACGCCGTCTTCGTCCTCGGCAACGCCCTGGCCAACGCCATGAGCGAAGACGAGTTCTCGAGCGCCGGCCGCATCGGCAAGCGGATGCAGGAGCTCGCCGACGACGCCGAATCGAAGATCTGACCGGGCGGCCGTTCCCAGGTGCGCCGTCGCGACGATCGGTTCTCTGACGTGGTGGTCCAGATAGACGAAACGTATTTGGTTCGTATCCCGCTTGTTGATGTATGGACTCGCGCATGCAAGAGCGCGTCACTCAGTGGGACTCCCGCCAGTTCGCGGGGGGCTACGACGAGCTCTCCGACCTCGCGGACGGCGGCTTTTCGGGAGCGGTCACGGCCGGAAACACGTGGCTGTTCATGCTCAACGGCCGTATCGTCGGCGTCATCGACGGCGACCTCGAGGCGTTCGAGGACGCGGCCGGCACCGCTTACGCCGCGCCCGATCCGGCGCTTCCGCTGCTCTGTACGATGGTGAGCCAGGGCGGCGAGACGCGAGCGAAGTACTACACGAACGAAACGCCCCTGACGGAAGTCGACCGGACGCTTCAGGACGGCTCGTTCACCGGCTACATCGAACTGAGCGAGCGCGTCCTCAGCGGCGATTACTACGCCGTCTACTACGGCGGCCGACGGATGGCCGCCGCCTACATCGGCAACGCCGAGCGGCTGTTGACCGGCGACGAGGCGTTCGAACGCGCCGCCGAGGAGGTCGGCATCTACGAGGTGATCGACGTCGACATCGAGGTAACGGACGTTCCGACCGGCGGCGAGACGAGCGCGAGCGGCGCGGAGCCGTCCGCCGACGCCGCTGGCGCGGCCGGATCGCCCGCCGACGCCGAGACGGTAGAATCGCCGCCGGACGACGGGACGACCGACTCAACAGCCGTGACCGAGCCGACCGACGGGGCGGACGAGACGCCACCGGAGCGGCCCGAGGCGGAACCCGACGCGCCGGGAATCACGGACAGCGGTGAGGGGGCCACGGAGCCGCCGACGCCGGGGATCACCGACGAGCCGGCGGGGGCGGCCGACGAAGCCGAGATCGAACCCGCGGAATCGACCGACGAGCGCCCCTCCGAACCGGACGGTGACGAGGGCGAATCGACGGACTCGGCGCGCGACGAGCGACCCCCGGCCAGCGATACGTCGCCCGAAGCCGTCAGCGCGGCCGCCGAAAAGCTCACCGAGGGCGGCGCGTGGGAGGACGTCGAAGAGGACTCGAGCGACGACGAGGACGCTGGCGGGGTGGCGGACGACGCCTCCGCCGGCGGCGACGGCGACTACGAGCGTCGACTCGAGCAGGAGGCCCAGTGGCGACAGACGCGGAACATCCCCTCGATCGACCCCGAGCGGACGACCGACTCGGCCGCGGGCGGTCGAACCCCGTCCCGCCGGGTCGGGATGCAGCCGCAGTCGATCACGCGCCCCGACCGGGAGCGCGAGGAGTCTCCGACCGCGGCGGACGCGACGGCCGATCGAACTGGAGGGAGTCCGGACTCAGAGGACGCCCTCGAGTCGGACATGCTCGAGCGGGAGGACACGATCGACCAGCTCACCCAGCGCGTCGAGGAGCTCGAGCGCCGCCGGCGCGCCCTGCACGAGCGGGCCGAGGCACTCGAGACCGAGCGCGACCGCGTCCGCGCGGAGAACCAGGAGCTGACGGCGACCGTCGAGCGCCTTCGGACGAAGATCACGGAGCTCGAGTCGGCGCTCGGCGACGCCGGTTCGGGGTCGGACGCCGACCCCGACCGACGGACCCAGCTCTCCCCGCGGGAGGCGCTGGCCGAGACGAACTTGTTCGTCCGGTACGCCTCGAAGAGCCGACCCACCCTCGAGCGGGCCCACGAGGGTCAGGCCGACAGGGAGGAGGTGGCGGAGAACCTCCAGCTCGAGCACCACACCGGGTTCGACGCGGCGGACGTCTCGGTCGTCGGCCAGCCCTACGAGGAGTTTCTCACCGACTCGATGGAGTTCCAGTTCGTCGACTGGCTCACGGAGACCCTGCTGTACGAGATCCGCGATACGGGGCGCGCCGACGCGCTCGCGGACCTCTACGACTCGATCCCGTGGATCGACCGGACGGAACTCGACGCGACGATCTCGCTGGCCGACGACGCCACCGACGACGTTCCCGACGCCGTCAGCTTCGACGTCGTCGCCTTCGACAAGATGGGGAACCCGCTGATCGTCGCGAACATCAACGATTCGCGCGAGCCGGCGACCCGTGAGATGCTCGCCGAGATGGAAGAAGACGCCTCGGCTGTCAAGGCGAACTATCCGGACCTCGGCGCGGCGGTGGTCGTCACCTCGAGTTACTTCGAGCCGGGTGCACTCGAGGTCACCGAGGAGGCGACGTCAGGGGGCTTTCTCAGCCGCAGCTCGAAGCTGAGTTACGTGACGCTGTCGCGAAAACAGGGAGGCTATCACCTGTGTCTCGTGGAGGCGCGGTCGGGCGGCTTCCACATGACCGTTCCCGAACTCTAGATTAGCCTTCGATCTCGGCGACGTCTTCGATCTTCATTCCCTCGAGCTTGTCGATGATCTCGTCGATCTTGCCGTCGAGTTCGTCGACGAACTCCACGGTGCGCTCGGTCTTGATCGCACCCTGACTGGAGGGCTCGATGAGGTTCTCTTCCTCGAGAACCCGCAGGGAGTACCGAACTTTGTGGTGTGGGTATCCCGTCTCGTTGGACATCTTGACGATCCCGATGGGCTCGTTCTCGATAACCATCTTCAGGACCTGCAGATGTCGTTCCAGCATATCGACTTCCTTCTCAAGTCGGTCTATCATGGCATTTGTTAACTTGTCTTTCCACCCTTTAAAAGTTACTCATGGGCGGTGACGGAACCACTGTCAACTCGGGGGTAGTTCGTGCCAGTAGTTAACGCTTCGGATTGCAGAAGGGGTATCGCCCCGACCCCCGCTCGAGGCCGTCGAACGAACTGAGCGACAGCGCGCGACCGACGTCACCGGCGCAACTACCCACGTTCGGACACATGCGACCGAACGTACGGATTCAGATGTGCACACACGTGGATACATAGTCGGTTTCCGACTCCGCCAGACCGTAATCGGTTTATCGGCCCGGCATGAACCCGGCCCTGTTATGACCGTCACAATCGTCGGGTCTCAACTCGGCGACGAAGGTAAGGGCGGCGTCGTCGACCTCTACGGCGACGCGGCCGACGTCGTCGCGCGCTACCAGGGCGGCGACAACGCCGGACACACCGTCGTCCACGACGGCGAGAAGTACAAACTGTCGCTCGTCCCCTCCGGCGCGGTTCGGGGGAAGATCGGCGTCCTCGGCAACGGCTGTGTCGTCAACCCCGAGACGCTCTTTTCTGAGATCGACAAACTCCGCGAGCGCGGCCTCGAGCCCGACGTCCGCGTCGCAGAGCGCGCCCACGTCATCCTCCCGTACCACCGCGTGCTCGACGGGATCGAGGAGGACGAGAAGCAGGACCTCGCGGCGGGCACCACGAAGCGCGGCATCGGGCCGACCTACGAGGACAAGATGGGCCGCCGGGGCATCCGCATCGGCGACCTCCTCGAGCCCGAGGTCCTGCGCGAGCGCCTCGAGTACGTCGTCCCCCAGAAGCGGGCCCTCGCGGAGGACGTCTTCGGGGTTTCCGTGAGCGACGCGAACGGAGGCTCGTCGGACGAGTCCGACGGCGCGGAGGTGGGCGAGGGGTTCGACGTCGACCACCTCTACGAGACCTACCGCGAGTACGGCGAGCGCCTCGCCGCGGAGGGGATGACCGTCGACTGCGGCACCTTCCTCCAGGAGCGGATCGACGCGGGCGAGAACGTGATGCTCGAGGGCGCCCAGGGGACCTCGATCGACATCGACCACGGGATCTACCCCTATGTGACCTCCTCGAACCCGACGGCGGGTGGCGCGACCGTCGGCACCGGTCTCGGTCCGACCGTCGTGGGCCAGGGGGAGGTCATCGGGATCGTGAAGGCGTACCTCTCGCGGGTCGGGACGGGTCCGCTCCCGACGGAACTCGGCGGCGTCGAAGGCCAGACGCCCGACTATGACGGGAACGCGCCCGCCGATGAGGAGGTCCTCGCCACCTACATTCGCGACGAGGGCGGCGAGTACGGCACCGTCACCGGCCGCCCGCGCCGGGTCGGCTGGCTCGACATGCCGATGCTGCGCCACGCCGCGCGCGCGAGCGGCTTCACCGGCCTCGCGATCAACCACGTCGACGTCCTCGCGGGTCTGGACGAGGTGAAGGTCGGCCACGCCTACGAGTACGAGGGCGAGGAGCTGCTCACCATGCCGCCAACCACCGAGAAGTGGGGGCGGTGTGAGGCAACCTTCCGGACGTTCGACGGCTGGCCCGAGGTCGACTGGGCCGACGTCGCGAGCGAGGGGTACGAGGCGATCCCCGAGAACGCCCGCACCTACCTCGAGTACGTCGCAGACGAACTCGAGGCGCCGATCTACGCCGTCGGCGTCGGTCCCGGCCGCGAGGAGACGGTCGTCCTCGAGAACCCGTACGAGTAGCCACGAAAACGCTGTCTTCGGTCGTTGCGCCCGTTTCGTCGAGCCCGCCCACCGCGCTTCCTACGTGACCGGATAGAGGAGGCGGCCGTGGTCTTCCATCCAGTAGAGCGTTCCGTCGTAGAAGATCGGCACGGTGCTGCTCGAGACGTACTCGGCGAGTTCGTCGGGCTCGACGTCGAAACGGATCGTCGCCGGCATCAGGCGTTTCTCCGGGTGCCAGACGGGAACCCAGTGGGAACCGACCGGATCGACGGGGAACGAGAGAATCGTGCTCCGAACGCCCCGGTCTTTGGGCGTCAGTACGCAGATGTGACTCGGTCGCCACTTCGACAGAAACCGGTGCGTACCGTCGCCGATCACCCGGCTGTCTCCCTGTTCGTACACGCCGGAGTCGGCACAGATCGCCTCGAGAGCGTGTGCCGTCGCGAGGCTCTGGCCGTACAGTACCAGTTCACCGATCGTCGTTCCGGTCGTCCCGGTCACCGCGTCGTCACTGGCGGCCGATCGGTACGCGTCCCCCCGGCTCACGGTCGCGACGCTCCCGAGTTCGACGAGTTCGGCTCCGACATCGTGGGTGTTCGGGGCGTCGAGCTGGGCCAGCTGGGTGCGACTCCTCGTGAGGCTCTCTGGCTCGAGAACGCCGTCGGCACACACGAGTCCTGTCCCGTCAGAGTCGCCGACGTAGTGGAGGAGCTCCACGCCGTTCTCGAGCAGGTCGGCGAGTTCGTCTCGAGACGGATCGTCGTATCGGTCGACGGTGAGCGACAGCCGTCGGCCGCGTCGGCGGTAGCTGTCGACGATTCGCGTTCGATCAGCGTCGGACGCCTGGCCGGCGAAGACGACGGCAGCCGACACCGCCTCCCGCTCGCGCTCGAGGTAGGTCAGCCGGTTCGCGTACGCGGCCGGAAGCGCCGAAAACTGGCTGTCGACGCCAGGCGTTCCGACCGCACCGCGGATCGGTTTCGTTCGGCCGAGCGTCGCGAGCGCCCCTCCCTGCGTCTGAGCGGACGCGCCGCGGTCGGTCCCGTTCGTCTCGTTCCTGCCGGTGGCGGCGTCGATGACGGCCAGATCACAGAGCAGGTGTGGAACCGTCGGGGCGTACTCCGGGGACGGGGGAACCGTCATTCGGTAGGGCCATTCCGGAACCAGTTCGTCGACCAGGCTCGACGGAAGCTCGTGGTAGGTCAGGACCCGTTCGGCGATCGACGCGTCCGCACAGTCTGTCAGGTCGATGCCGTCGGCCTCGAGTCGGTCGTGCTCGAGGAGGGTCGGATCGTCGGGGCCGAAACAACACGCCAGCATGTCGAAAAAGAACGTCCGTGCGAGGAACGCGGTCGTCTCTGCCCGGAACGCCGGCAGGTTCGAAAACTCGTGGGCGAAGTCGACGGCAGGTGCGCGAAGCAACGGTGTCGAGTCCGCCCCGTCGGCCGTGCGGACCGTCGCGCCGAGGTAATAGGCGAGTGGCGCGACGGTGAACAGCGACTCCCACCGGTCCGGGACGACGAACTCGATGCCGGTGTCCGTCCGTTGTTCCCGAACGGCGTCGGGAATCGCCGTCTCGCTGCCGATCTCGAGCAGCGGGGGATGCCCGCGGTACGGACGGTGGACCCGATCCGGGCTGGTCGTCCGGATCGTCGCCGGGAGGTGTGAGAGCGCGGTGGCGAACGACCCGGTCGTCGGTTCGATCGTTAGCTCGTGGCGGGGATAGCCCATCGTGGTCGTGAACCCGAACGTCACTGCGGTGGGGTGAGGAAACGAGATCGAGAGCGAGCCAGTGGCCTGATTCCGGATCGTTGCCTCGCCATCGAACCGAACGCGAACGAGGATGTCGGATTCGATCTGGAGAAAGTACGAGCCGCCGGGAAGCGAGAGTGTCGTGTCGGATTCGGTGACGATCTCGTGACTCGTTCGGGAGCCGGTTCCATCCGGTGTGGGGATGTCGCCGTCGAGGCGGCGGACGGTTACCACGTTCTCGAGATCGTAGCGGAGCTTCGAGAGCCGGCCGACGACCCTCGTGTCGATCGGCTCGTCGAACGGCAGGGGGTCTGACAGTCGATCCCAGCCGGTGAGATCGAAGCTGATGGAGGTTCCGCCGACGTCGGAGACGTAAAGTGTCGTCCCGGACAGTTCGTACTCGACGAGGTCGGCCTCCATCAGAGACCTCCTCCGTCTCTCGGCTCGTCGCCGTCCGGACACCGCCACCGCCGTCTCGCCGTCATTGTGACCCTCCGCGAGGCCGCCGTGTCGGCGTCGCGGTCGTCCACGTCGCCTCGACGTTCGTGAACTCGAATCGCGCACCGCCACTCGTCTCCTCCGTGAGTTCGACCTGCCAGCCGTGTCCGTCGGCGATTTGGCGGACGATCGCGAGGCCGAGACCGGTCGAGCCGTTCGAAACGGTGTAGCCGGAGTCGAACACGTCGTCCCGGTGTTCGGTCGGGATCCCCGGTCCGTCGTCTTCGACGGCGAACCCGTCCGCAATCGCCAGCACACGAATCGAAAGAGGCGATCGACTACCACTCTCGCTCTCGCGGCCGTGGTCGTCGATGGGTCCGCCCTCGGACACCGATCCGTGTTCGAGACTGTTCCGAAACAGGTTCTCGAACAGCCGACGCAGACGGTCGGGATCGGCCTCGATCCGCCCGTCGACGCTGACGTCGAGCGTCGCCGCCGTCGTCTCGACGCCCTGCCACGCTTGCCGAGCGATCGTCTCGAGTGGTACACGAAGGGTGTCAGGGCTGCCGTCGTCCGAATTGCGGGCCAGCACGAGGAGGTCGTCGATGAGCCGTTCCATCCGCTCGTGTGCATCTGCGACTTCGGCCAGCGTCTCGGGTTCGTCGGGGTACTCCGTGCGAATGAGTTCGAGATAGCCGTTCGCGACGTTCAGCGGGTTTCGCAGGTCGTGTGCAACGATTCCGGCGAACTGATCGAGGCGCTCGTTCTTGCGCTCGAGTTCGCGCTCTCGTTGTTTCAGTGCGGTGAGATCGGTGTAGATGAGATAGCCGCGGGTCGTGCCGTCGCCGGTCGCGACCGGGACGTTTCGGAGCAAGAACGGACGGGGGCCGGTCGCCGTTTCGCGAACGACCTCGACGTCGGTTCGCCGACTCACGTCGTCGGTCGTGGCGAGTTCGGGCCGCTCGCTATCGCTGGGTTCGGAGAACAGGACGTCCTCGAGTGCGTCGTCGGCCATCCGATCCACGTCGTAGCCGAACACGCGGATGAACGCCGAGTTGGCCGCGTCGATACGATGGGTGCCGTCGGTTATCCGGTACTGCACCGCTGGATCGGGAACGTTCTCGAAGAGGGCGATGAACTGGTCACGCTCCTCGTTCAGCGCCGCCTCCGACCGGAGTCGACGGAGCGTACTCGAGAGCATCGCGACGAGCAGTTGGCCGAACTCCCGGTCGGCCTCCGAGAAGGCGTCCGGCTCCGTGGCGTGGCACTGAAAGACACCACGGGGTTCGGACTGGCCGGTACCAGCCAGCGGGATCGACAGCGTCGATCGGTACCCCCCGCTCGTGGCCCGTGCATCGGGTTCCGTCTCGAGGTCGTCGATCACGTAGCTCCGGTCGTTTTGAACGGTGAGGCCGGCGATGCCGTCCTCGACAGAGAGCGGGTCGCTGGGAACGAGTTGCTGGACGTTTACCGCTCGTGGGACGAACACGCCGTCGTCGACCGTACAGAGGATGCTGGCGTCGAACTCGATGAGACGCTCGGCGGCGGCGACCGCGAGATCGTAGACCGCCTGGATCGATTCGCAGGCGTTCAGTTCGGCCGTCGTTTCGCGGAGTCGGCCGACACGGTCGGCTGCCCGTTCGTTCATCGGCGAATCACGCTCGATCACGCCGACGGGGCTCGAACGAATCGGGAGGTGCGTGTGTGACGATACAGGCGAGTGTGGGAGTGGACATACTGGTTGAGGTGACAGTGATAGCGATCGTGATGAGTCGTTCAGCTGACCTATTGTCGGCAACCGCCTTGGGTGTGACGGCACTCCCCGAGCAGAGACCAGCGCCCCAGCGGACTGTTTCGGCTCCGTTTCCGAACGCTTTTGCTGGATGACGTTGCCCTTGCTATTATGAAGGAGTCGCTGCTGGAGATTCTGTGCTGCCCACTCGACAAACACGATCTCGAACTCGAGGGCGCCGAGTACGACGAGACCGACGAGGTCGTCTCGGGAACGCTCGTCTGCAGCGAGTGCGGCGAGCGCTATCCGATCGAAGACGGCATTCCGAACCTCCTCCCCCCGGACATGCGCGAAGAGACGCCCGCCTGAGAGAACCGTGCCGGGGGAGGAAGTCACCGTCGCGGTCAACCGCAACGAGACCGGCGCCATCGAGGCCGACGTCACCGACCTCGAGGTGCGCGACTCGTTCGAACTCGTCCTCGAGAGCCACGGCGGCCCCGCTCACGTCCACTGTCGGCTCACCGACGACCTGGAGCGAGCGGCCAGAATCGAACAGCCGAACTACTACGTCGAACCCGACGAGAAGACGTACGTCCCGATCACCGTCGGCGACGTTCCGCGGGAGGTCCGGGGCCGACTCGAGGTTTCGACGGCGTACGGGGCGTCGACGGTGCGAATCCGGGTGACGGTGCTGCCGGGCGGCCCGAAAGTCGAGGTCGACGAGCGCCTGGCGGAGCCCCAGCAACCGACGCCCGAACGAACGAGCCCGTCGAACGACGCCGTCGCGGGCGTCGATCCGGCCGTACTCGGCGTCGTCGCGCTGGGGCTCGTCGCGCTGGCGATCGCGGCGGCGATGGCGATCGTCATCGGCGGGCTCGCCGGTTTCGTCGGCTTTCTGATCGCCGCGGTCGGCATCGTCGCGGCCGCCGCGCTCTTGACTCGGTAGCGGGCGCGTCTGTTCACAGCCGCCGGTTCACGTATCGACAGACGGCCACGCCGCCGGACTAAGCGACAGTTCTCGAGACCGGCGTCCGCTCAGTCGTCTTGGCTCGAGTCGACGCCACAGAGGTTCCCGTCCTCGTCGACCCGTTTGGCCCGCAGGTACCGCGCCCGGTAGCGGTTCGCGCCGTCGTTCAGGTCCGCCTCGCGGATCTCGTCGATCCGGCCGTCGGCGACGGCGTCGAGCAGCGCCTCGAGCTGGTTCTTCTCGCTGGTCGTCAGCTCGAACTCCCAGGTCTTCTCGCTCTCGGACTCGAGGATCGCCCACTTGCGCGCCGCGGAGATGACGAGCGAGCAGGGCTCCCGGCAGGGGAACGGGCCGTCGCCGCCGTCGACTGCGATCTCGTCGCCCGCCTCGTACTGCCACTCCCGCCGTTTCAGACACTGCGAGTCGACGCAGCAGGCCTCGGTGAGCCACTCGAGGGCCTCCCGAGGGAGTTCGTCGACGACGTCGTAGATGCCGGTCTGGCGCTCTGCGGTCTCGAGCCAGTGGTCGACGTCCAGGTTCCCGCGGAGTTCGCGGTGCCAGTTGGCGACCGTAGCGGGGTAGAAGATTCCGACGAGTCGGTGGAGTTCCGCTGCGGAGAGGGCGGGAAACACCCAGCCGTCGGGGAGGGTTGGCGCGGTCTTCAGCGGCCGGTAGCGCCCCGTCTCGTCGTACGTGGCGATCGTTCGGGCCTCCCGGGGATCGCGGGAGGACTCGAGGCCGGTCGCGGCCACCCCCGCGTCGTCGACGTGAGAGACGCGGTACGTGCGTGTACCGGCGTCGGCCGCACCCGCCGTCGCCTCGCCGTCGAGGCGCGTCGTGACGTGCAGTTCGCCCCACGTTCGTTCGATACCCGACTCGAGCGCCTCGTAGCGGTCCGGAACGTCTTCGATGGGGGCTCCGAGACTCGGGTGCTCCGGGGGGGTCGCGGCGACGTCCTCGAGCGGGGCGCGCTCACACCACCGTAGAAACGCCCGTCGGGCGGTCCCCTCGCCGCCGACCCCGCGCCAGAACCGCCAGTTGTCGACGTGCGCCGAGAACTCGGCGAGCGTGCGCCGGAGCTCCTCGCCCGAGAGGCCGGTCCGGCGGAGCGTCGGCGTCTCGAACAGGTAGCCGTCGTCGCGCGCCTCGAGCCGGAGGCCGTCGAACTCGACCCCGTCGGCGGCCGCTTCGATCAGGTCGTCTGCGTTCGTCTGTGCGTCCATTTCAGTCACCCGCAAGCGGCGTCCCGCCGGTCTGCTCGCGCACGCGCTCGATGGCGTCGCCGACGTCGGCGCCCGCGTCGGCCGCCCGCTCGAGGAGGACGTCGGCCAGCAGCGCCTCGGTGCCGACGGCGCCGGCGTACCAGATCCGGGTGCCGTCGACCTCGCCGGGGACGTCCCAGCCGGTGCGGTAGTCGTCGGTTAACCCCATGTCCTCGGGGATATCCTCCTGGGTGTGAAAGCCGTCGGCGACGAACAGCGGGACGACGACCACGTCGTCGCTCTCGAAAAAGTCGGTGACGTCGTCGACTTCGGGCTCTTCGTCCATGAACAGCGCCTCGACCTCGTCGAACCGGCCCCGCTCGCGGATGCGTTCGGTGTGATACTCGATGGCCTTCGCGCTGTTCTCGTTTCGCTCGGTGCCGTGGCCGACGACCGCCAGGCCGAACCCCTCGCCGACCCCCGGATCGCCGGTGACGCTCTCGGCGCGCCTGACGATCACATCGGTCATCGCGTCGTGGGTGCCGACCGGCCCGCAGTAGTGGACCGTCTTCTCGACGTCGCCGGCTTCGAGGGTCACCTCGGAGGCGTCGGTGCCGTCGGAGTCCCACTTCTCGGGGTCCCACCCCTCGAGGCGGAGCTCCCGTGGGATCACCGTTTCGGTGAAGTATCCCTCGCTGATGAACAGGGGGACGACGAACACCTCCTCGGACTCGAGGGTTCGAAGCACCTCGCGAAACGAGGGCTCTTCCTTCCAGAACGCCTCGCGGACCTCGTCGAAGGCGCCCGCCTCGCGGATCGTGTCCGCGTGGTCGTACGTCGGCTGTGCCGATCCCGGACTCAGGTGCGAGCCGTGGGCCACGATGACCAGCGCTTGCATGGGAGGAGGTTAGAACGGGTGCGGTTTATCGACTTCGCCTACGGCGCGGGCCATCGGGACCACCGAAGCGTTCGAACCGGTCACTTCGATCACTGCATCCGATATGACGGATCGGTAACTGTATGGGTTGGGAGAATGATGTGAGATCGTGCACCCCGTCGTACGCGGGATGGTCGTCCCGTTCTTCGCGTTCCTGTTCCCGATGGTCTGGTACGCCAATCGGAACCTCACGAGCGACGTACTCCCGCCTCGCCTCGAGCCCTCCCCCGAACTGATCCTGGGCGCACTCGGCGCCGGGGTGGCAGTCGCCCTCGTCCTCGGCGTCTCCCTCTCGGCGCTGCACCGTCGCTTCCTTGCTACCCGCCCGAACCGCCTGCGCCGGTGGGTGTTCGAGCCGGACGACCGGACACTCGCCGTCTTCGCCGTCGAAGCGGCGCTGCTCGCACTCTGGGCGCTTCCCGCCCTCGCAGACCTCGGTCCGGACCTCCTCCAGTCCGTTCTGACGCCGCTCGCGGTGCTCTTCGGTCTGCCGGTCTTGCTCCTCCTGCCGGTGACAATCGAGGCGTCTCCCGGCGCCCACATCGTCTTCGTCCTGACGCTGATGGCCGTTCCCGTCTGGATGATTACCCTCGCCTCGCTCGGGGTCGGCCGCCTCGAGGGAGCGCTCACCTGAACCGCAGGAACTGCCGGTCGTCCGAGCGCCCCCCGCTGGCGGGATAGACCACGAGGAAGTTCCCGTCCGTGAGTCCCGAAATCCGCTTGGGGAACGTCTGGAGCGCCGGCTGCCAGCCGACCGCGTCCCGGCGGGCGCTCATCGCCACGACGAGATCCGTTCTCGCCACCGATCCGTCCAGTTCCTCGACGACGGCGTCGTAGGACGGGGCACCCTCGAACGTCGCGGGAACCTCGAGACCGACGTCCGCGAACCGTCGCTCGTAGGCTTCGGGATCGCCGTCGACGACGACGATACGAATCGAGGCGCCGACCTGCTCGGCCACGCCCTCGATCGTGTGGACAGCCTCGGCGAAGCCCTCGTTGTGCGCTATCGCCGGCGGAAGGACGAGAACTATCCGTTCCGTCGTGTTCAGGGGTTCACGAACGCGGGCGACGAGCACAAGCTGCCTGGTCCGGGTGAGCACCCGGTCGATCACGTCGCCGAACACTCGCTGGCGTCGCGACGCGGCCCCGTCCCAGCCGATGATCAGCGTCGTGATCCGGTTCTCGAGGACCGCCCGGACGATTCCCGAGGCGACGTTCTGCTCGATCCGCGTCTGTGACCGGACGGGGACGTCGGCGCCGGCGGTGTACGCCTCCGTCTCCGCGAGGTCGGCTTCGATCGCCGCGAGTTCGGCCTCCGTGTCGGCCGCGGGTCGGGCGACGGTCAGGGTGTACAGGGGCTCGAGCGAGCGCTCCTCGCGGACGAGCAATCCGAGGTCGAGCAGCCGTTCGCGGTACTCCGAGTGCCGGGAGAACGGGATCAGGACGCGCTGAGGGACGTCGCTCGGATCGTACGCCTGGCGGTCGCGGGTCCGCGCGAGCGCCCGCCCCGCGCGGTCTACGACGCTGGGGCTGAGGACACTCGCCACGAGGATGAGGACGATGACGGCGTTGAGCATGGCCTCGCCGAACAGCTCCGCCTCGAAGCCGATCAGGACGATCGCGAGCGCGGCGGCGGCCTGGCCCAGCGAGAGGCCGAACATCGTCACGGCTTGATCGTGCGAGTAGTCGTACAGCTCGGCGGTGAGCCACGCCGCGACGTACTTCGTGATCACGACGAGGACGACGAACGCCGTCGCGATAGCGAGCACCTCGAGGCCCGCCGTCAGGACGCGGACGTCGACGAGCATCCCGACCGAGAGCAGGAAGAAGGGGATGAACAGCGCGTTGCCGACGAACTCGATGCGATTCATCAGCGGCCCGCTCCGGGGGACGAGGCGGTTGAGAACGAGTCCCGCGAGAAACGCTCCGATGATGGGTTCGACGCGGGCGACCTCCGCGAGGTAGGCGCAGACGAACAGCACGGCCATCACGAACAGGAAATCGAAGTAGCTCTCCTCGTCGACGGCCCGAAAGAACCAGCGGCCGATCCGGGGAACGACGAGCCAGACGCCGGCGAAGAACAGGGCCAGTCCGCCGAACAGCTCGAGCCAGAACCGGCCGCCGATGTCGCCGCCGTCGGCGGCGATCACCACCGCGAGGACGAGCAACGCGAGCGTGTCGGTGACGATCGTGCCGCCGACCGTGACGGTGACGCTCTCGTCGTCTCTGATCCCCAACGAGTTCACGACCGGATACGCTAAGAGCGTGTGTGAGGCGAAGATCGCCGCGAACAGCAGCGCCGCCGGAAGCGAAAGTCCGAGCACCGCCGTCCCGACGACGGTACCGACGGCCTGCGGAACGACGAACGAGAGGAGCCCGAAAACGAGGCTCCGATTCCGGTACTCGAGAAACCGGTTCAGGTTGATCTCGAGACCCGCGACGAACATCAGGTAGACCAGTCCGACTTCGCCCAGGAGGACGATGGTCGCGTCGCGCTCGAGGACGGCGAACCCGTTGGGGCCGACAGCCGCACCGACGAGAAGGACGCCGACGATACCGGGGAGCCGATAGCGCTGGAAGAGCAGCGGCGCCGTCAGAAAGACGATCATCGCCAGCCCGAAGATGAGGATCGGATCCTCGACGGGCAGTCCGACGGCTACCGCCGGAGAGGTGTCGCCCCCGTCAGCCACCGCGATCCGGCGGGCCATCGAGCGCATCGATCAGCCATCCTGGCGTGCGTCCGTCATCCGGATCGCTCCGCGTTCCGGACGACGTACACGTCGGACTGGGGGTCGTTCGCCACGGGGCCGCCGATGCTCGAGTCCGGCGCGACGACCGAGCCCGCGTTCTCGGTGCCGACGAAGACAACCGCGGCGACGCGCTTGATTTCGCGAACGGCGGTTGTCCGCGGCGTGACAGTCGGCTCCGCCGAGTCGACGACCGACGAGCGAAACGCCGCCGCCGGCGCGATCTCGGCGACTCGCTTGCGCGTTCGCTCCTGGACTCGGTCGTGATCGAACCGCTCGTCCTCGAGGAGCCAGCCGCAGTCGCGCGCGTACGTCCGATGCGTCCGGAGCGACCACGGCCGTTCCCGTCGCTTCGCCGTACGTCGTGGCTCGCTCGAGGGCGGTGCCGGCAAGCGCCGATCCGTCGAACGGGACGAGAAACGTCATGCAGTCGTCTGCACCGAGAACGATGGTAAAAGTTCGGCTTCCGAACGGTTCGTGAGAGACGATGGTGGCCGTCCCTACCCCTCACTCTCGCCGTTCTCGCCCGAACCCCCGACGACGAGCACGGGAATCGAGGATAGCCGAACGAGTGCGTCTGCGGTGCTCCCGAGGAGCGCACGTCTGAACGACGATCGTCCGCGCGCCCCGACGACGAGCATCGACACCCCTCGCTGGTCGGCGTACGCCAGAAGCTCCTCGTGGGGAACCCCCGTCCGAACGGCGGTTTCGGTCGACACGCCGGCATCGCTCGCCGTCCCGGCGGCCGCCGTCAGCGCCGTATCGGCGCGCTCGTGCAGTCGCCGCGTGGCCTCCGCTGGCTCGACGATGTCGGTGTCGTACGCCGTTCGCGTTTCGACGACGGCGACTACGTGCAGCGGAATCTCGAGGTGGCTCGCGAGTTCGATCGCGTGGGCGGTCGCTTCGGCGGCGGTCGCGCTTCCGTCGGTTCCGACGAGGAGGGACCGATACATACCCTGGATACGCGGCCGGGATAGAAAGCCCGTCCGTCGGGCGGAGGTCGGCGGCGACGGTCGGTCGACAGCGTCGGCCGGCGGGGGTGGTGACTCCCGGACGCTTCAACCGGTTACTTCAGACGTTCCTGCAAGAACGAGGGGTGAGCGGCAGTGACGCCATGGATTTCGAGAATCTCGTCCGAGATGATCTCGCCGAGGGCGTCGCCGTTCTCGGCGCGGACCTCGGCCATCAGCATGTGGTCGCCGCTCGAGCTGTACAGCGCCTCGACCTCCTCTAAGTCCTTGAGCGCCTTCGTCGCCTCGACGTAGCGCTCGCTGGCGACGTCGATCCCGACGAGCGCGATGGTCTGACTCGAGAGCTTCTTCGGATCGACGTCGGCGGAGTAGCCGACGATGACGCCGTCGTCCTCGAGCTGTTTGATGTACTTCCTGACCGTCGGCTTGGAGACGTCGGCCCGCGTCGCGATCTCCGCGTACGAGGCCTGAGCATCCTCCTCTAACACCTCGAGGATGCGATCCTCCGTCGACTGACTGCTCATGACGGTATCTCTTTCCCCGCCGGGAAAATATCTTTTGTATTCGAAAACGACCGGTACTGGTTCGCCAGCCGATACGTCCGCGGGGTCGCTACACGTGATCGTCGGACTTATTCTCCCGCTGTCCCCACTCTCGGCCGATGGTCGACTACTCCCTCGTCAGCGGCGGGGTCTGGCTGGTTTGTGGCCTCGCGATCTGCTATCTCGGCTACCTCATCGCGATCCGAGGGCGGGTCGATCTCCACTCGAACTACGACGAGTCGGTCGACGATCGCTACGTCGCCCGCTGGGCCGGCGGAACCGCCCTCCTGATGGGTGGCATCGTCATCGCGTACGCGGTCCGGGAGATGCTGTTCGGCTGGCACCCGACCGCCCTCGGCGCGCTCATCGTCACCCTGTTCGTGCTGGCGTACCTCTCGAAGCTCTTCGCTCGAGGGTGGCCCGTCCACTCGAGCTTTCGGCAGAAACGCGAGGGCAACGAGGACGCCTGAGTCAGGTCGACCGTCCGGGCCGTGGCCCGGACGAACAGGTAGACGTCGACGGAAGGATGAACCGGCCAGAGCCCGGTCATCGGCGCGAGGAGTATCGTGAGGGACGAACACCAGCGGCGGAGCGGTCGACTCGTACCGTGTATCTCGTCCTGTTGATGACGATAGCAGCGCTATCCTCCCCTCCCCCAATGGAAAATGTTAACATGCACCACGGCCTACTTCAGAAGAGCGTTCCTCGGTACCGGCGGGCGGATACTGTGCACTGCACCGACGCACGCTCTTAGAAATTCGAGGTTCAGCCATGGGAACAGGATCACCACCGGACACGGGCGAGGAGACGAGAATCCACCGGGCCGTTTCGAACGATGGCACCCAGATAGCCGGCCGCGTACACGGGAACGGGCTACCGCTCGTGCTCGTTCACGCCGGTCTGGGCGACGGCGTGCTCGACTGGGGCGCCGCGGCGCCGTTCCTCAGCGACCGATTCACCTGCTACCTGATGAGCACGCGCGGCCGGGGGTCGAGCGACGATCACCCGACCCAGTCGGTTGCGCGCTGCGTGGAGGACGTCACGGCGTTCGTAGAGAGCATCGGCGAACCGGTGGGACTGGCGGGAGGGTCGGGAGGAGCCCTCTTCGCACTCGGTGCCGCAGCGCGCAGCGAGGCGGTCGCCGCCGTCGCAGCCTGCGATCCGCTCGCGTTCGAGACGCTCAGCGAAGAGGACGAGGCGCGCTTACACGATGCGGTCGAACGCATGGCCGAGTTGGCCGCGGCGGACGAGCTGGTCGAAGCGGCGCGGGACTGGATGACGGAGTGGACCACCGACCGCGAAATGGCCGCACTGTCGGAATCCGGCTACCTCGAGGCCTGCGCAACGTACGTGCCGGTCCTGCTCCAGCTACTCGATCAGACCGACGATCTCAGCCCAACCGACCCATCGACGCTCCAGCAGATTACGGCGCCGGTCTTGATCCTGTACGGCTCACAATCGGACGCGACCTGGCCATGGTTCACTGAGAGCATGCGCTATATCGATGAACACGTTGCAGACACCGTCGTACGAGAGATCGACGGGGCCGGACACATGGGTGCCTGGGTAGAGCCCGAGGCCTACGCCGACGAGATCGTCGAGTTCTTCGATGAGAGACTCTCGTAGATCCGCCCACCCGCCTACGACTCGAGCACCCGTCGGGGCCGGTCAAGTGAATGAATCCGACCGCTCGAGGAAACCGAAACCAGCCGCTCTCGAGCCCCTGCACCGATAAAATCGAATCGAGATCCGGCGGCGGTTACTTGTGACGCTCGAGCAGGTCGTAGCTGCGCTCCCACTCGTAGTCGTCGTCGAAGTAGCGCTCCGCCAGCGGCTCCTCGGGCATCTCGCCCAGTTCCTTCTTCTGTTCCTGGTAGGACGGGCGCTCGTCGACGAAGTACCGGCCGGTGAGGACGGTGCCCTCGTGGAGGGCGTTCTCCGTCTCGAACATCATCTCCTGGGCCTCCTGGCGGTCGTGGACGTCGAAGTCGTAGTCGTCGGACTCCTGGACGTCGACGTAGGGGACGTACTGGCGGGCGTCTTTGTTCCAGGTCGGACACTGGGTCAGGAAGTCGATGTGGGCGAAGCCGTCGTGCTCGATGGCCTCCTTGATGATCTCCTTGGCCTGGTTCGGGTTCACCGCCGCGGTGCGGGCGATGTAGGTCGCACCCGACGTCAGCGCGAGCGAGAGCGGCCGGATCGGCGACTTGGCGTTGCCGTGGGGCGTCGTCTTCGACTTGTGGCCCTTCGGGCTCGTCGGCGAGGTCTGGCCCTTCGTCAGGCCGAAGACCTCGTTGTTGAACACGATGTAGGTGATGTCGTGGTTCTCCCGAGCCGTGTGCATGAAGTGGTTGCCACCGATGCCGTAGCCGTCGCCGTCGCCGCCCGCGGCGATGACTTCGAGGCCGTCGTTGGCGAGTTTGGCGGCGCGGGCCACGGGCAGCGAGCGGCCGTGGATCGTGTGGAAGCCGTACGTCTCGAGGTAGCTGTTCAGCTTGCCCGAACAGCCGATCCCGGTGACGGTGAGCACCTCGTCGGGCGTCTTGCCGATCTCCGGGAGGGCCTGCTTCAGCGCCTTTAAGACGCCGAAGTCACCACAGCCCGGACACCAGGTCGGCTGGGGCTCGAGACCGGGCGTGAACTCGTCACGGTCGATCTCGCGTTCTTCTCCGATTGCGTTGAATGCACTCATGATTAGTCACCTGCTGCGGGTTCGATGCGAACCTGTGCGCTCGGTTCCTCGTCCGAGCCGTTGACGTTCAGTTCGTAGCCCTCGACGATCTCCGCCGGTTCGAACGGGTTGCCGTTGTACTTGAGCAGACTCGTGAGCTTGTCGCCGTAGCGACCGAGTTCCTTCTGGATCAGGCCGCGGAACTGGGCGGTGGCGTTCATCTCGACGACCATCGCCTGGTCGACGCTCTCGATGAACTCGACCATCTCGCTCTCGGGGAACGGCATCATGTCGGAGACGCCGATGCCCTTTACCGCGTGTCCTTGCTCGTTCAGGCGCTCGACGGCCTCGACGACGACACCCTGAGAGGAGCCCCAGGTGATGATGCCGAAGTCGGCCGTCTCGTCGCCGAAGTAGGTCTGGTTCGACTCGTGTTCGTCGTCGAGTTCCTCGCGGATCGACTCGAGCTTCTGGATCCGCCGTTCCATCTGGAAGACCCGGTTGTCGGGGTCCTCGCTGATGTGGCCGGCGGGGGTGTGTTCGTTACCCGTCGCGAGGTAGCGACCGCCCTGCTGACCCGGCAGCGAGCGCGGGCTGACGTGGTTGTCGCCGTCGGGCTCGTGCTGGAAGCGGTGGAACTTCCCGGAGGCGTCGTGGGCGGCCTCCGCGAGCTCCTCTTCAGTCAGGGTCGAGCCCAGATCCGGCGCGGGCTCGCGGTCGAAGAAGCTTACGTCGACGTTCGTGTTCTCGCCGGAGAGCTTCTGGTCGTATATGATGATCGAGGGGATCTGGTACTCGTAGGCGATGTGGAACGCCAGTCGGGTCTGCTCGTAGGCCTCCTCGACGTTCCCCGGCGCGAAGACGACCCGCGAGGAGTCGCCCTGGCTCGTGTAGAGGGTGAACTCGAGGTCGCCCTGCTCGGGTTTCGTCGGCATCCCCGTCGAGGGACCGGCGCGCATCGACTCGAGCAACACGATCGGCGTCTCGGTCATCTCCGCCAGACCGAGCGGTTCGCTCATCAGCGCGAAACCGCCGCCGGAGGAGCCGGACATGGCCTTCGCGCCGGCGTGGCTCGCACCCACCGCGAGCGCGGCCGCAGCGATCTCGTCCTCGACCTGCTCGGAGATTCCGCCGATCTCGGGCAGGTTCTGGGACATGATCGTGAACACGTCGGTCCACGGGGTCATCGGGTAGCCGGCGATGAAGCGACAGCCGGCGTCGAGGGCGCCGTAGGCGATCGCGTTCGACCCCGACAGCAGCGCCTGCTCGTCGTCGTGTTCGCCCGTCGGCACGCGCAGGTCGTGCTCGAAGTCGTACTCCTCGGCGACCGTGTCGTGGGCCTCGTGAAGGATGTCCAGGTTCGCCTCGAGGACGTCCCCGGACATGGCGTCTTCCATCAGATCCTCGATGTGAGCGAGGTCCATCTCGAGCAGCGCCGCGGTCGCGCCCACGCCCGCGGTGTTGCGCATGACCTCGCGGCCGTGTTCTTTGGCGAGCGAGCGCAGGTCGAGCGGGAAGACGTGCCAGTCGTTCTCCTCGGCGCGCTCCTCGAGGTCGAGCTCTGCGACGTCCTCCTCGCCGAGCAGCCCCTCGTCGTAGACGATGATGCCGCCCTCGCGGAGTTCGTCTAAGTTCTCCGAGAGCGGCTTGATCTCCTCGTTGCCGTAGTAGGCTTCTTCCTTCGGGTTCCGGGCGAAGGAATCGCCCAGCGCGAGGAGGAAGTTGTAGCCGTCGCCCCGTGACTGTACCTCGTGCCCTGCTGCGCGGATCTCGACGTAGGTGTGGCCGCCGCGAATCCGTGACGGATAGTGGCGGTGAGTAAAGACGTCCAGCCCCGAGCGCATCAGCGCTTTCGCGAAGTTCTGGCTCGTCGAGTCGATCCCGTCTCCGGAACCGCCTGCGATTCGCCAGATAAGTTCATCGTCGCTCATAGGTAGGGTGTGGCCCTGGTAGGCCAGCGGTATCCGGAATTTTGCCCCACCGAACCTAAAGCCTTTGCTATAGATTACCAAGAATCTTTCGTGAAGGATGAACGTCCTTGCGCCGTCGAACGTCTCCGCTGGCGAACATGCATAGAAAATTGATTGGAAATTGTACACCGCGGTACGCACGATCCCCGTCAGGGGCCGGCGTCGACGCTACTCGTTGGCCGGGTTACTCGGGTGGTAGTCGGTGTCGTACTCACCGGGGTTTCCGTCGACGCGATCGGGGTTGAGCCGCCCGGAGAGCAGGGTGAAGTCGACGAGGGTGAGCGCCAGCATCGCCTCGACGACGGGAACGCCCCGCGGCGGCAACACCGGGTCGTGGCGGCCGATCACCTGCGCGTCGTCGACGACCTCGCCGGTCTCCCAGTCGACGGTTTGCTGTTCTTTCGGGATCGACGTCGGCGCGTGGAGGGTGACCTCGCCGTAGATCGGCTCGCCGGAGCTGATGCCGCCCTGGATGCCGCCGTGGTCGTTCTCGACGGGTTTCGGCTCGCCGTCCGGGCCGAACTCCCAGTCGTCGTTTCGCTCCTTGCCGGTCCACTCGGCGGCCTCGCGCCCGAGGCCGAACTCGAACGCCGTCGTCGCGGGAACCGCCATCATCGCCTGGCCGAGGCGGGCCGAGAGCGAGTCGAATCGGGGCGCACCCAGTCCCACGGGCACCCCGCGGGCCTCGAAGTAGATGCTGCCGCCGATGGAGTCACCTTCCTCCTGGTACTCCGCGATCAGCTCCTGCATCCGCTCGGCGGTGTCGGGGTGGGCACACCGGACGTCGTTCTCCTCGCTGTACTCGAGTATCTCCTCGAAGCTCACCTCGGGGGCGCAGACGTCGCCGATCTGGTTGACGTGCGCTTTGAGGTCGACGCCCTGGAGGGCGAGCAACTTCTTCGCGATGGCCCCCGCAGCGACCCAGTTGACCGTCTCGCGGGCCGACGAGCGGCCGCCGCCGCCCCAGTTTCGTGTGCCGAACTTCGCGGAGTAGGTGAAGTCGCCGTGGCTCGGCCGCGGCGCGGTGATGAAGGGTTCGTACTTGCCCGAGCGGGCGTCCTTGTTCTCGATGACCATTCCGATCGGCGTTCCCGTCGTGTAGCCGTCCTGGACGCCGGACTTGATCGAGACCGAGTCCGGCTCGCCGCGGCTGGTCGTGATCATCGACTGGCCGGGCTTGCGCCGGTCGAGATCGGCCTGGATATCGTCTTCCGTGAGCTCGAGACCGGCGGGACACCCCGAGACGGTACAGCCCATCGCCTCGCCGTGGCTCTCGCCGAACGTGGTCACCTGGAAGAGGCGACCGAAGCGGTTGCCGTTCATTGGCTGCCCCTCGGAGACGCGCACACTTATGGGTGCAGGATCGGTGCAAAATCAGGCGCGAACCCGTCGCCTCGCGCCGACGTTTACGGCCGCGGCGGGGCTCAGTCGTGACGCTCGAGCGATCCCCCCACTCCCTCGAGGACGTCGAAGAAGTCGGGAAACGAGACGTCGACGTGGTCCGCCCCCCGGATCGTCGTCTCCCCGTCGGCGACGAGCCCCGCGACGGCGAGTGACATGACGATCCGGTGGTCCCCGCGGCCGTCGACCGTCGCGCCCGAAAGCGTCGACTCGCCGCCGTGGACCGTCAGACTGTCGCGTTCCTCCGTCGTCTCGACGCCCAGCGTTCCGAGCTCCTCCGCCATCGCGCGCACGCGATCGGTCTCCTTGTAGCGAACGTGTTCGGCGTTCGTGATCCGCGTCTCACCGTCGGCCACCGCGCCGAGGACGGCGATCGTCGGCAGCAGGTCCGGCGTGTCCTCGACTGAGACCTCGATGCCCTCGAGATCGCTCCGGGAAACCGAGACGACGCCCGCCTCCCGGTCCCACTCGACGTCGGCGCCCATCCGCTCGAGCACCTCGAGGATGGCGCTGTCGCCCTGTGCGCTGGGGTAGGCGCCCTCGATCCGCACCGCCTCGCCGTCTGTGGCCGCGACGGCGCCCATCGCCGCGAGGTACGAGATCGACGAGAAGTCGCCGGGGACGCGGTACTCGCCGCCGACCGGATCGTACCGCTGGCCGCCCGCGACCGCGAAGCCGGACTCGGTTCGGCGAGCCTCGACGCCGAACGCCGCGAGCACTTCGAGGGTGATGTCGACGTAGGGCGCCGATTTGAGCGCCGTCTCGAGGGCGATCTCGAGGCCCTCCTCGGTCACCGCGCCGGCCATCAACAGCGCCGTGACGTACTGCGAGGAGACGTCGCCCGGGATCGACACCGTACCGCCCTCGATCGGACCGGTGACGACCAGCGGCGCCTGACCGTTCCCCCGGGTGCTCCGGGCCCGGCCGCCGAGATCGGCGATCGCCTCGAGCAGCGGGCCCTGCGGGCGCGAGCGAAGCGAGTCGTCACCGGTGAGCACGGTCGTCCCGTCAGCCAGCGCGGCCGTCGCGGTGACCAGCCGCATCGTCGTCCCGCTGTTGGCGCAGTCGATGACGTCCACCGGGACCGACGGCCGACCGTCGAAGCCGTCGATCTCGAGGCGGTCGTCGATTCGGGAGACGTCGCCGCCGAACAGGTCGACGGCGCGGGCGGTCGCGCGCGTATCGGCGCTCCAGAGCGGGTCGTGAACGGTCGCACCGGGGGCGTACCCCGACGCGAGGATCGCCCGGTGTGTGTAGCTCTTCGACGGCGGCGCGCGGACCGCCCCGCGGACGCTCGACGGCGAGATCGTAACGTGCATGCTCGGGGTGTGGGTCGGCCACCCTATACCGCTACCGATGGTGGTCAATCGTACCTCGTTCCGCAATCCTCGTAATTATGTAGCCGCCATGCACAGACCCGTTCATGAACGTCGATCTCTCATCGCTTCGCGACGCGATCGCCGAAAACGGCGTTGACGGCTATCTCATCGACGACGACGCCTCGGATTCGGACCAGCGGTACGTCTCCGGTTTCGCCGCCCCCGACGCCTACCAGACGCTCGTCACCGACGACGGCGTCCACCTGCTGGTATCCGGCCTCGAGTACGGTCGGGCCGAAAAGGAGGCCAGCGCGGACTCGGTGACGCGCACGTCGACGTACGACCTGCCGTCGCTGCAAGCCGAGTACGGCGCCTACGAGGGGAAAGCTCGCGGACTCGCGGCGTTCCTCGACGACCACGACGTCGGATCCGTTGCGGTACCGCGGAACTTTCCGACCGGAACGGCCGACGGCCTCCGCGAGCAGGGTCTCGAGGTCACCGTCGAGACCGAGGGCGTCGTCGCCGATATCCGCTCGATCAAGACCGCCGAGGAGATCGAGTACGTCAGGGAGACGCAGGCGGCGAACGAGGCGGCGATGGCCGTCGCCGAGGACATGCTCGCGCGGGCGGAGATCGACGACGGCGTGCTGGTCCTCGACGGGGAGGTGGTGACCAGCGAGCGCGTCACGGAGGCGATCGAGCTCACGCTGTTGCGCCACGGCTGCGCGCTCGACGAGACGATCGTCGCCGGCGGCGAGCAGGGCGCAGACCCCCACGACCGCGGCAGCGGGCCGCTCGAGGCTGACTCGCCGATCGTGATCGACATCTTCCCGCGGGACAAGGAGACGAAGTACTACGGGGACATGACCCGGACGTTCGTCCGCGGAGAACCGAGCGAGGAGGTCCGCCGGCGCTACGACGTCACCCGCGAGGCGTTCGAAGCCGCCCTCCGGACGGTCGAGGCCGGTGTCACCGGTGCAGACGTCCACGACGCGGCCTGCGACGTGATCGAGGAGGCCGGCTACGAGACGTTGCGGAGCGACCCGGCAACGGAGACGGGATTCATCCACAGCACCGGCCACGGCGTCGGGCTGGACATCCACGAGCAGCCGAGTATCTCCCCGCGCGGCGACGAACTCGAGGCGGGCCACGTGATCACGATCGAGCCGGGAATTTACGATCCCGCGGTCGGCGGCGTCCGAATCGAAGACCTCGTCGCCGTCACCGAGAACGGGTACGAGAACCTGACGGAGTACCCCGTCTCGATCACCCCTTCGCCGGCCGACGAGTGAGGTATCGCTGGCGTTTTCGGCCAGAAGTATATAAATACCATTAAATATAATACATACACATTATGCTGGCGAAGACCATCGTATTATATATTGGAACGGATCGTGTGGGGTGAGGGAGCCCTGAGACCGGATGGAGAAGCGGCGAACCCGAACGCGAGCACACGGACGCCGGGCGAGCGTCGGGTGTGAACAGTAGATTAATAATCCGTAGGCACCCAAGCCATGAGTAACGAATCGAACGGATCGTCCAAACGGACGCCCACACCGTCGGAATGAATACGTCTGAGCTACTACGCGATCACCTCGAAGACGCTTCGAACGTGCTCGTTTTGGCCCCGCTGACGCCCACCGGAAGCCACAGCTTCATCGAGCTCGTTTCGGCGACGCCGCCCGAGGAGATGAACCTGCTCGCGGTGACGTACACGCAGCCGCCACACCTGTGGGTCGAAGACTGGCGATCGAAGGCGGGCGAGCTTCCCGCCGGTCTCTCGTTTATCCACGCCGGACAGATGCAGTCGTCCGTCGAGGAACTCGAGGAGAACCTCTCCCGGTCGGTCGAAGCGCAAGCGGTCGATCCACGCGATCCGATGGAGATCATCGCGCCCGTCGGCCAGCGGTTCGACGAGTGGGCCAGCACCGACCGGCGAACCGTGCTATCGGTACAGACGCTGACGGTCCTGCTCGAGTACGTCGACTTCGACACCGTCTTCCGCTATCTCCACATCCTCACCCACAAAGTCACGGCGACCGGGGCAACCGGCTACTACCAGGCCGATCCCGACCTCCACGATCAGGAGACGCTGAACACGCTCAAGGTACTGTTCGACGTCGTCGTCGAAATCGAAGACGGCGAGTGGGCCATCTCCTCGCCCGGCGCCAACCCCGAACGCACCCGCGAGACGCCGCCGACGCCGTCGCCTGCTGGCGCCGAGTCGGTCGGGCACGAGTCCGACGCGGGCTCGACGACTACCGATTCGGCCTCGGCGGAAACCGAGAAGGGCACGTCCGCCCTCGAACAGGTCGTCTCCCGCGTCCGGGGACTGTTCACCGGCGACGCGACGGCTGACAGCACCGACGCCGACGCCGACCAGTCCGCAGCCGACGAGTCGAACGCGGCAACCGACGGGATCGACGACGAGATGTTGCTCACCGACGACGAGCGGATTCGTCAGCTCCTTCTCCAGAGCGGCGGCCGGATGAAACAGACCGACATCGTCGCGGAGACCGACTGGTCCCGGTCGTCGGTCAGCAGGAAACTCTCCGCCATGGAAGAGAAGGGGATGATCACCCGCTTCCAGATCGGCCGGGGCAACCTCGTCTTCCTGAGCGGGTACGAGCCCGACGCGGCCGACTCGCCGTACGAGGAAGCGACGAACTGAGCACCGCGACCCGGAGAGTATCAGCGTTCGCTACAGTATGGTTAATAGTACATACGTCGGAGTTTTTTCTATCAGACGAGGAAGTTGGCGGTGAGAAAGTCTGTAGAGCCGTATTTCCACGGTTCTCGATCGACTCTCCGGTGTCAGGACGTATCGCCACAGTGAGAGTATCGAGAAGCGCTCGAGGTCGTGAGGTGTCCACGAGGGTGGGTAGATAGAAGCAATTAAATACCGCGGCATATGATGGACATACTGTTAAATCAGTTCGGCCAGCAGAGCGTCAGTGGTCGAACCGAACCCAGCACGTATGTCAGATCCGACCGTTCTCGTCGTCGACGACGAGCCAGCTATCGCCGATGCCCACGCCCAGTGGCTTTCCGAGGAGTACACTGTAAAAACCGCGTACGACGGAGAGCAGGCGCTCGAACTGATGGACGATTCAATCGACGTCGTGTTGCTCGACCGTCGGATGCCGGGAATCTCCGGCGACGAGGTTCTCGAGACGGTCCGCGAGCGGGGATACGACTGTCGCGTCGCGATGGTCTCTGCGGTCGAGCCGAGCTTCGATATTCTCGAGTTGGGGTACGACACCTACCTCGTCAAGCCGGTTTCGGAGGCCGACCGCCTCCTCGAGACCGTCGAGACGCTGCTTCGTCGGTCGGAGTACGACGACCAGATGCAGGAGCTGCTCGCACTCGCCTCGAAGAAGGGGACGCTCGAGGCGAAGAAGACCCGTTCGGAGCTCGAAGACCACGCGGAGTACCAGCAGCTCAAAAAGCAACTCGACGCCCTGTACGAGAACGTCTCCGACGCGACCGAACAGCTCGACGACGACGACCTGCGTGCGGAGTTCTTCGAACTCAAGAGTTGAGGCCGGCGCCACGGCGCACCGATACGCATATGCACTGTGGAAAAAAATCCACAGTCAATCAGAAGTATGACCGACGAGCGTATCTCGACCGGTACCGACGGCTTGGACGACATTATTCGTGGCGGGCTGATACCCGGCCGGAGCTACCTCATTCGGGGCGACCCCGGCACCGGAAAGTCGATTCTCGGCAGCCAGTACCTCGAAAAGGGGGTCGAAAACGACGAAACCACCCTCTACGTCAACTTAGAAGAGACCGAGACGGATATCAAGCGCAACGCCGCGACCGTCGGAATCGATCTCGAGGGCGTCAACTTTCTGGACCTGAGCCCCGACTCCGACGTCTTCGTCGAGAAGCAGACCTACGACATCTTCGAGCCGAACGAGGTCGAAAAGGAGTCGGTAACCGAGGAGATCACCGAGCGCGTCGAGTCGCTCTCGCCGGATCGGGTTTTCATCGACCCGGTGACGCGGCTTCGACACATCACCTCCGACGAGTTCCAGTTCCGCCAGCAGGTCATCTCGTTCATGCGGTTTCTCAAAGAGAACGGTGCCACCGTCGTCTTCACCTCACAGAACACGGAGTCGACGTCGGACGACGACCTGCAGTTTCTGACCGACGGCACCATCCAGCTCGAGCGAACCCAGTACGGCCGGTCGATCACGATCCCCAAGTTCCGGGGTTCCGGGGTTCGGGGCGGAAAGCACACGCTGCGGATCCGCGACGACGGCGCCTCGGTCTATCCCGAACTGGTGCCGAGTTCGAACGTCCAGGAGGTCCCCGACGAGACGCTCCCGTTCGGCGTTCCCGAGGTCGACGAGATGCTCAACGGCGGGCTGGAGCGGGGAACCGTCACGATCATCAGCGGGCCGACGGGCGTCGGCAAGACGACGACCGGCACGCAGTTCCTCAAGGAGGCCGCCGGCCGGGGCGAGCGGTCGACGATCTACATGTTCGAGGAGACGAAGCGCACGCTCTTCGAGCGGGCCGAGAAGATCAACATGCCGGTCAAGCAGATGGCCGAACAGGGCCGGCTCGGGATCAGGGAGATCGAACCGCTCGACAAGTCCGCCCAGGAGTTCGCACAACTCGTCAGGGAGGACGTCGAGGAGAACGACACGAAGATCGTCATGATCGACGGCATCGACGGCTATCGACTCTCGCTTCGCGGCGCCGACCCCGACCTCGTCCGGAAGCTACACACGCTCGGCCGATACCTGAAAAACGCCGGCGTCACCGTCATCTTCATCGAGGAGGTCGGCGCGGTCACCGGCGAATTCGAGGCGACGAAACGGAACCTGAGCTACCTCGCCGACAACATCCTCATCCTCCGCCACCTCGAGATCAACGGCGAGATGCGCAAGGCGACCGGCGTGTTGAAAAAGCGGACGAGCGACTTCGAGCGCACGCTCCGGGAGTTCGAAATCTCGAGTCACGGCCTCAAAGTCGGCGAGCCGCTGACCGAGCTTCGCGGAATCCTGAGCGGACAGCCGCGGTGGATCGACGACGAGAACACCGGACGCGAAGTCAGTCGATGACCGTGGTACGGGGAACATGACTGATGACGAGAAACACGACATCGGGTGGGTCGAAGTTCGAGACGGGCGTCGGCAGAGTACTCGTCCTGATCGAACACGGGCGCGATCGGACGCTTCTCGTCGACTGGCTGCGTGAGACCTACGGCGGGACGGTCGTCACCTCGAGCGACGCGATCGACGACGGGTTCGATCTGTGCGTCGTCGACGAGCGGTCGTTCGTCCGCCACCGGGATCGGCTGGCCGACCGCAAGTGCCGGGACGCGCCGCGGTTTCTGCCGTACCTCATGCTCGCGTCGGGCGAGGAGACCGAGCGCGTCGCGGCGACCTGGGAGCTGATCGACGAGGTTGCGGTGGTCCCGCTCCAGAAGACGGTGCTGAAGGCCCGGATCGACGGGCTGTTGCGCCGCCGCCAGCTCTCGACGGAGCTGGATCAGCAAAAGCGCCACAGCGAACAGCGCTTTCGGTCGCTGTTCGAAACCGCTCCCGACCCGGTGTTCGTCGTAGACGACGCTGGTCGGATACAGGACGTCAACGACGCGTTCTGCCGGCTGACCAGCCTCTCTCGACCCGAGGCGCTCGGGATGGGCCTCGAGGACTGTGCCGTCTTCCCCTCGGAGACGACGGACGAACTGCTGGCGTCGATGGTCGACGACCGCGCGGAGGGCCAGACGCGGACCGTCCAGTATCACCCCGTCTCCGGCGGCCGGCGGTACGCGGAGGTGAGCACGGCGACCGTCTCGACGGCGGCGGCCGACGACGCCGCGCTGTGTCTCCTCCACGACGTCACCGACCGCGAGCGGCGCGAGCGCGAACTCAAAGAACAGAACAAGCGCCTCGACGAGTTCGCGAGCATGCTCGCTCACGAGCTGCGAAATCCGCTCGGCATCGCCCAGGTGTATCTGAACATGGCGCGTCAGGGCGACGACGACGCCTTCGGACAGGTCGACGACGCGCTCGTCCGGATGGAGGAAATGATCGACGAACTGCTCTCGGTCGCTCGCCGCGGACGCACCACCGGCGAGGTGAAACCGACCGATCTCGAGGAGATCGTCCAGGAGGCCTGGGAGCAGGTGGCGCCGTCGACCGCGACCCTCGAGACGGATGAACTCGATCGAGAAGTGCTGGCGAAACCGGGGCCGCTGACGGAGGTGTTCAAGAACCTGTTCGAGAACGCGATCGAACACGTCGGCCCGGAGGTGACGGTCCGCGTCGGACTCACCGACGGCGGCATCTACGTCGAGGACGACGGGCCCGGGATCGGACCCGACGACCCCGGGGCCGTCTTCGAGTCGGGGTATACGACCGCCGAGAACGGGACCGGTCTCGGGTTGACCATCGTCGACCGGATCATCTCCGCACACGGCTGGGAGGTCGACGCCAGCGATCCCGGGGGCGCCCGCTTTACGATCGACGGCGTCACCTTCGTCGAGCAGAGCAGCGGGTGAGGGCCCCGGCGGCGAGCGGCGCCGGTCCGTGGTATCGAACTCCTTTTGCGACGCGGGCGGATACGTACCGCCAATGGACGTACTGATCGTCGGGGCCGGATCGATGGGTCGGTGGTTCGCGCGCGCGACCGACGCGAGGGCGACGTTCGCCGACGTCGACCCCGACGTCGCCGCCGAGGCCGCAGACGCCGTCGGCGGAGCCGTCGACGCCCTCGAGGGAGACCGGCGCTACGACGCGGTCTGTCTCGCCGTTCCGATGTCCCAGATCGAGACGAGCGTCGAGAGCCACGTCGGGCGCGCGGAACGGGCGGTTCTCGACGTCTCGGGGGTGATGGGGGCGCCGCTGGCCGCGATGGCCGAGGCGGCGCCCGACCTCGAGCGCGCGAGCCTCCACCCGCTGTTCGCCCCCGAGCGGGCCCCCGGAACGGTCGCCGTCGTCCGCGCCCGGTCCGGACCGGTAGTCGAGGGACTCCTCGAGGACATCGAGTCGCGGGGGAACGAACTCCTCGAGACGACCGCCGCCGAACACGACGAGGCGATGGAGACGGTACAGGCGGCGACTCACACCGCCGTTCTGGCGTTCGCGCTGGCGGCCGACCCGGTTCCGGAGGGGTTCGGGACCCCGATCTACGACGAACTGCTCGCACTCGCCGGGCAGGTCACCGGCGGAACCCCCCGGGTGTACGCGGACATCCAGCGGACGTTCGACGGCGCCGAGGACGTTTCGGCGGCGGCGTCGTCGCTCGCGGCGGCCGAGGGCGAGGCGTTCGAGTCGCTGTACAGACGGGCGGGCGAGCAGGTCGCGGCGGCCGCGAGCCGGGGTGACGGCGAGTGACCGACCGCCGGGAGGCCGTCCGCTCGAACGCGAAGTACCTCCGAAACGTGCGCCCGGTCGACCCCGAGGAGATCTGCGAGTACGTCGAGGGGACGCCCCACCCGGCCGTCGTCCGACAGCTCTTACGCGAGGAGGCGGTGTCGCTCGGACTGGTCGAACGCGAGGACGGGACGTTCGTTCCGGCCGGCGACGAGCCGGTGGCGCCGGGTCGGACGCCGGTCGAGGCCCTACCCGACCGCTACGCGAACCGGCTCGAGGAGCTGCTCGCAGACCGGTACGGCCCCTCCTGGTACGAGGACGCCTCCGGCGATCTGCTCCGCTCGGCGATCCGGCGGTTCAAGACGCGTTACTTCGACGGGCGGGCGGTCGAGTACGACGCCGACGTCGCCGCCGGCTACGCGATCTACCACCTGCCGGCGTACTTCGCGGCGGTCCAGTACGCCCTCGAGGACCTCGCCGAGCGGGGGCTGCTCGGCCGGCGGCTGCGCGTCCTCGACGTGGGTGCGGGCGTCGGCGGCCCCGCGCTGGGACTGTTCGAGTACCTCCCGGAAGACGCGCTCGTGGAGTACCACGCGGTCGAGCCGGGGGCCGGCGCCGACGTCCTCGAGGCGCTGCTCGGCGAGGCCGGTCCGAACGTCCACGCGACGGTGCACCGGACGACCGCGGAGGCGTTCGACCCCCACTCCGTCGGGCGCGGCGACGCCAGCGAGGGGTTCGACCTCGTCCTCGCCTGTAACGTCCTGAGCGAACTCGCGGACCCCGAGGCCGTCCTCGAGCGCTACCTCGGGGCGCTCGCGGCCGACGGAACGGTGCTCGCGATGGCGCCGGCGGACAAACAAACCAGCATTCAACTGCGCGAACTCGAGCGCGCCCTCGAGGGTCGGTCGATCCCCGCTTCGCCGGACGAGGAGGCGGAACGGGACGCCCGGTCCGTGACCGTCTACGGCCCGACGGTGCGCCTCTGGCCCGGCGAGACGCCGACGGATCGGGGCTGGTCGTTCGACGTCAGACCGGATCTCGCGGTGCCGTCGTTTCAGCGACGACTCGACGGGGCGGCGACCCACGACGACCACGAGCCGGGCGAGTTCGTCAACGTCGACGTGCAGTTTTCCTACTCGTTGCTCCGCCTCGACGGCGCCCGCTACGTCGACCTCGAACTCGACTCCGGCCGGTGGGCGAAGATGGCCGAGATGGAGGCACACGTCACGAACCGCGTCGACCTGGTCGCCGCCAAACTCAGCCACTCGCTGAGCGGTGACGGCGCGAGCGTCGATCCCGCGCCGGACCGAAACCCGCTGTTCAAGATCAGCGACGGCAGCGAGCGGGTCGACCAGTACGCCGTCTGCACCCGGGAGACGGCGCTCAACCGCCCGCTGCTCGAGGCCGACTACGGCGCCGTGCTCGGCTTCGAGCAGGCGCTGGTGCTCTGGAACGACGACGAGGGGGCGTACAACCTGATCGTCGACGAGGAGACGATCGTCGACCGCCTCGCCTGAGGGGAAGCGGTGACCTTTTCGCACCGGTCTCCCACGGGAGGGTATGGACGAACGCGACGATCTCGAGATCCTCCTGACGAACGACGACGGGATCGAGAGCACCGGCATTCGCGCGCTGTACGAGGCGCTGACGGCGGTCGGCAACGTCACCGTCGTCGCCCCGGCGAACGACCAGAGCGCGGTCGGCCGATCGATCTCCCACGAGGTGGACGTCACCGAACACGAACTCGGCTACGCCATCGGGGGGACGCCCGCCGACTGCGTGGTAGCGGGTCTCGCCGAGCTCGGACCGGTTCCCGACATCGTCGTCTCCGGCTGTAACAAGGGCGCGAACCTCGGGGAGTACGTGCTCGGGCGCTCCGGAACGATCAGCGCGGCGGTCGAGGCGGCGTTCTTCGGCGTTCCCGCGATCGCGGCTTCGCTGTACGTCCCCACCGGCGACCTCGCGTTCCACGAGGTCGAGATGGCCCCCGAGGAGTACGCCGAGGCCGTCCGCGCGACGGCGTTTCTCACCGAACACGCCCTCGAGAGCGGCGTCTTCGAGGAGGCGGCGTACCTCAACGTGAACGCGCCGGTGCCCGGCGACGAGCCCGCCCCGATCACGATCACGCAGCCCTCGCGGCGCTACGAGATGGACGCGGTTCGCAACGGCGACGCCGTCGTCCTCCACGACCGCGTCTGGGAGGAGATGGACCCCGAGGCGATCCCCGATCCCGAGGGGACCGACCGGCGGACGGTCGCCGAGGGGCGGATCAGCGTCTCCCCGCTCACCGCGCCGCACACGACCCACCGCCACGAGGCGCTCGACCGGCTCGTCGACCGCTACCACGACGCCGTCGGCGCGGGTCGCTGAGTGCCGTTCGCCGGCACCCGGACGGATTTATCCGCGGGCGCCCAATCGGCGGGCGTGACCTCCGTCGAAATCGAGTACTGTGTTCCGTGTGGCTTCCTCGAGCGAGCGCAGGCGGTCCAGTACGCCCTGTTGCAGAGCTTCGGCGACCGCCTCGAGGCCGTCACCCTCCGGACGGGCGACCACGGGGTGTTCGTCGTGCGGGTCGACGGCGAGGTCGTCTTCGACAAGGCCGACGACGAGTTCGACGTCGACGGACTCGTCCGGACCGTTCGCGACCGGCTGTGAGGCCGGACGGCGTGGCGGTGCTTGCGAATGGCAGGGCCATCGCTATTGACCCGCGCGCCGAACCCGGACCGTGGACGCGACGGTACAAACATATAACATCCGATGCATAAGATCAAGGTAGGAGCGCGTCCAACTGGAGATAGTCTCCCTGGACGGTGACTGACAAGATGGTATTGAATACACTGTGGACCCGACTCTCGTCGCTCTGGCGGTCGAAGTCGGCCGGGACCGCGACTGCGGATCTCGAGGCCGAACCGACGTCCGAAGGCGACGCAGGCGGGTCAGACGGCGCGAACGAAACGTTGAGCTACGCAGAACAAGTCGAGTACGGCGTCGACGAAAACGACATCCCCGACGAAGACAAGATCCTCCGGCTGCTCGTAAAACGTGGTGGGCGAGTAGACGAGTCGACGATCGTCGAGGAGACGGGCTGGTCGGGCGATCACCTGGCGGCGATCATCGACGAGATGGAAGCTGATAACCAGATCAGCGCGATCACCGTCGGCCGGAAGCGCGTCATCTGCCGGCGCGGGTTCGAGCCGAAGGGATACCGATCGCACCTCCACGAGTAGCGATCCACGGTGCCGAGTTTGTTTCGAGGCCGGAGCGACACGGAGCCGTGCGGCTGGCGGACTCGAGAACGAACCGGTTCGATACGGGTACGGTATAGTAACAACAGACACGGGTTTACACACTGCTCGCACGCGACGCCCGAAACCGGCGCGGTGGGGCCGGCTTCGGGCGAGCCTGCGCGAGCAGGTGTGTACTGACTTTCAGAGGCTACTAGAGAAAACGACACTCGACGACTCGACACGCCGTGGTGACCAGTCCCTGTCCCTGGTCATTCGGTACCGTCGTCGGCCGTACGTATAAACGTCTGGTTCAGTCACACCGTTTGAGAGGTACGCCCGGGCGCCGTCGACGTCCCGACAGCGTGCAAGCCCCAGAGCTACACGGTCTGCGCTCGGGGTTACGGCGCGCGGGGAGTTGTTCGGACTCCCGCACGTCAGGTCCGGCGCACCCGCAGAGACAGTTAGCGAGTTGGCCGGCCCATCGGTACAGCAGATCGTCTCAGTTCCCCATCCCCGAGCGGCTGTCGCGGTCGGGCATCGTCGAGTGACGCTTGACGCCCTTCATATCGGCCCGTTTCGACGGCGAGGGTGCGACCGTCGAGTGCCGCGTCGACCCCGAGGACTCCGTACCGCCGAGGAGCCCGTCCTCACCGTCATCGCCTTCGTCCTCGTCGTCTGTCTCCTCGTCCTCCGTTTCGCCGCTGGCTTCCTCGTCGTCTCCGACGAGCCCCTCGAGCTGGGTCTTCGCCTCGCGGAACTCGTCCCCGAAGCCGTCGAAGGCATCGGACATCGCCGACTGGATCGACTCCCCGACGTCGAGCCCGTCGTCCTCGGCGTCGGCGGATTCGTCGGTCGACGACTCGTCGGCGCCTTCGCCCTCGTCCGTCGGTGCCGCCAGCGTCTCGCGGACGTCCTCGAAGCGGTCCTCGAGCGCGCTCTCGTCGTCGCCATCCCAGCTATCCGAGAGCTTCGACAGGCGGGTGAGCGCCTGCAGCGTCTCGACCTTCTCGGAGTCGCCCTCGGCGATCGCCTGCGGGATCGACTCCGGCTCGCTCCCGTCGGGCAGCGAGGTCAGCGAGAGCGCCTCGAGCAGCGATTCGGAGTCCGTGTCGTCGATCAGCGCCGCCGCCTCGTCGGCTGCCTCACGCAGCGGGTTGTCCTCGTCCTCGAGCAGTTCCGACCACTCCGCATCGTCGTCGTCCGGAAGCGACTCGAGGCGCGACTCCGCGTCCTCGAGAACGCTTTCGATACGGTCGTGTAGCTCCTCGCTCATGAGTCGCCCTCGGCCGATTCGTCGCTCTCGTCGTCCGATTCGCCGTCCGTCACCGTCTCGACGATCCGCTCGGTCATCTCCTCGTGGCTCAGGTTCGCTTTCACGTCGACCTGTTTCGCGATCGACTGAAGATCGCGGTAGGACATGACCTCGAGGAAGTCCTCGAGCGTCTCCCGGCGCAGGTTCTCGAGGTCCTCGACCGACGGCTCCTCCTCGAGTTCGCCCGGCGGCTCCTCCGGTTCGTCGTCGGCCGCCGTTTCGTCGTCTTTCTCCCCATCTTCGGTCGCTTCCTCGGTTTCGTCTTCGTCGTCCGCTCCGTCTCCTTCCGACGATTCGTCGTCCGCCTCGTCCGAACCGATCCCCGGAACGGCCTCGGTTTCTACGAGTTCCTCGCCGAGCCCGTCGTCGTCGGCGAGCGGACGAAGCATCGACTCGAGCGCTTGCCGCCCGTCGCCGCCGCTGAACGCGTTGACGGTTCCGTCCGCGACGGCGCCCTTCAGTTCGCCGCCGATCTCGCGAGGCTGTTTACCCGCCTCGACTCCCGCTTCGACGGTCTCGTGGACCTCGCGGCCGATCGACGCACCGACCGCCCGGCCGATGCGGGCGCCGAACTCGCCACCGACGGACGAACCGATCTCGCTGGCGTCGATGCTGTCCTCGAGGCTGTCGTCGCCGAGCAGCGCCTCGACACTGACCTGCTCGCTGACCTCCTCGACCACGAGCTCCTTGAGCGTCGACTGCTCGCTCACGGCGACCACCTCGCAGGCCGGAGCGTCACCCCGACGGGCTCACTCCGAGTCATCGTCCTGGTCGTCTTCGTCGTCGTCGGACTCCTCGTCGCTCTCGTCGTCCTCGGCCTCACCGTTTTCTCCGTCACCGTTCTCGGACTCGTCACTTTCCTCCTCGTCGCTGTCGGCGTCGTCCGCGTCGCCGTCCGCCTCGTCAGATTCGGAATCGTCGGCTTCACCGTCTCCGCTCTCGAGGATCTTCTGGATCAGCATCTCGCCGAGCATCTGGCCGACCGCCTCGCCGATCATCCGACCGACGACCTCGCCGATCTTCCCGCCGAGTTGTTCGCCGAGCGGGTGCTCGTCGTCGACGGCGCCCTCCCACTCGGTTCCCTCGAGGATGTTCTCGACGTCGATCTCCTCGACGATCTGTTCATAATCGAGCCGGTCGACGACCGACTCCTCGCTCATGCTTCGGCCTCCGCTTCCTGCTCGTCTTCCTCGGACTCTTCGGACTCCGAGTCGCCGGTCACCTCGTCCATCGCCGACGCCGGTTTATCGAGCAACTGGCTGACCAGCTCCCGAACGACACCGGCGATGATCTCCTCGAGTGGCAGCTGCTGGACCACGTTCGTGAGTGCCTCGCGGATCCGCTCTGCGATCGAGGAGAGCGCGTTGCGAACGGCACCGGGGCCATCCGATTCGCCGTCTTCGTCCTCGCTACCGCCGAATAGGTCGCCGAGGAATCCGAGAATCGAGTCCTTCGCGCCGTCGAGCAGCGACCCGGGGACGGAGTCGAGTAGTCCCGACACCGCCGACAGCAGATTGCCGAGCAGTCGGTTCGATCCCGGCTGTGCGGAGACGTTGAGGACGACCTCGTTCAGGTCGACCTCGAGACCCAGCACGTCGAGGAACAGTCCCTCGAGGTCGAGGTGAACGAGATCCGCACCCTCCTCGGCGTCTTCCTCGCTTTCTTCGGACTCGTCCTCCTCGGCGTCTTCCGTTTCCTCGTCCGCCTCCTCCTCTTCGGCCTCTTCGTCCTCCGTTTCCTCCTCTTCTTGCGTTTCTTCGTCGTCTGCCGGTTCGTCGGCCTCTTCGTCTTCCGTTTCCTCGTCGGACTCGTCTTCACCACCGTCTGGCAACAGTCGAGCCGAGTTGTCAGTTGTTGGTTCGCTCGAGTCAGCATCGTCCCCTCTCTGAGTGGCGTCGTCTTCGACCATCGGTTATCCAAAAAGTCGGACCACGGTTGGTTCCCTTGTCCTTTGGCTTGCGTATGCTGTAACTCAGTGATTGGCGCCTACGCACGAGGAATGCGCGAATTGTTATCCTGTTATTGTTTTTGGGAATCAGAGAGCACACTTCTAGCGGAGTTTCGGACTAGCGATTCCGAGGGAGGCACTTCGCCGTGGTACGTACTCCCATTGAGTCTGACAACGAAATCATCGTCCTCGAGACACGAGACGATTTCAGGTGTAGTGTAGGAGTGCGGTTGTTCGATCGTAGAACCACATAGCTGATAGGATCCGGCAGAGGACTCATCGTAAACGGTAGAGGTGCTCCCGATCCAGTATCGGTCGGTAGGTTGATAATAGATGTCGACCGAATGAGTATCAAGTCCGGTCGAGGTGACGTTCATACAGACTGGAAGATGCCCGGATCCGTTAGCCACTACTGTATACGTCGGATCGCCGAAAAATCGATACGAAGTGCTCGCAGATAATTCTGCGAGCTGGGCACTCATCGCAGGGGAGAACCCTCGTCTCAGATAACCAGATAGTCGAATCAGTTCGAGAGACGACGGCGAACTCGCTGTGCAGATCCCGGCAACCGCACCTTTTTCAACGAGCGAAACGCCGATATCAGGTTCGTTACACCCACTGACCGAGATGAATTTGGTGCTTACGGTCTCGATTTCGTCTACCGGGAGTACACCATCTACGCATTCAAACCCATCATCAACGACTGCTAAATCGCAATGTAAGAAGTCGCTCTCGTCGGTAAGTACTCGTTTGAGTTCTCGTTTTGTCGGTTTGTCTATGATCGTCGAAACAGCCTCGTCTGCAGTAACGTACATCGGATGTTCGGAGATGGACTCCTGAAACCCTCTCCTACCTCTTTCAGAGATTATGAACGTGAATCTGGCCCGGTCTTGGGTCGTGGGCCGGTTTGAGAGGGAATTTATAAACGAGTCGTGAACGAGATATGCGGATTCCGGTGAACCGGGTACGTGTCCGTGAGGAGTCGCCGTCGGTTGTGTTCGAGATGTATCTAGTTCCGTTGCGGTCTCTACTTCCTCAACGCGGATCTTAGCAAGCTTGTTGCACAAGTACGGAAGGAATTTGACGTGGGATTCGCCAGAGTGGAGAACAGTCGTTAGTGGTCTTTCAGGTAGATACGGTTCGATAACTGAAAACGGGACCTCTAGATACTCGATGAGTTGATCGGATAGAGATTCACTGTACAGGTTCGGTGGATAGAACGGTAATTCGGGCGCAAGTTCCCGATATTCTCTGCGCGAACACGTGTAGTACCCGCCGATTCGTACTAACGAGTCCATAAGTATACATGTGTCGAGAAGACGGTCAACTGATTCATCCAGTGAGAGATGTGATGACCGTAACGGTTCCGTGTATCCGTTGTCTAAGTGAATTGCGGCTCGGTCGCCGGGTTCTACGTCAGCACCGAGATAGAAAACGAGCGGAGCGATTCGGTAAATATCGGCACGCGTCGGAGGTACGCTGATCGTTATGCCTGTTTCGGGCTTGGTAAGTGCTGGAGGGATCTCGAGAGAATCGCTCAGTTCAATCAGTGGGGGATGTCCCCGAATTGACGGCCACGATCGTTCACAAGAGAACTCTTTTATCGAGGAACCAAGATAGGAGATCGCTTCCATCATCGCGTCCGGTTCATTCGAGGTTGTAATGGTATCTTGCGGACGAGTATGAAGGGACCGGGCACCGACCGAAACTGTGCTCGCTGAATCGAACGAGATATTGAGTGAAGCATCGTTCGAGAAGAGGTCCGAACACGTTGCAGAAAATCCAGCATCACTTATTCGAAGGTAGATCTTCATCCTTCCAGTCAATTCGATAAAGTACGTTCCGACGGAAAATGATTGTTCACCTATCTCGAATCCACCGAGATGCGTCCCATCTTCATCCCGTATATACGCATCAAAGTGAGGATCGAGTTCGAGTTCCGTCGTAGTAATCGAGATTGCACTATCGACGGGAAATACGAACAGATCGGTAAGAGCCGGTTGGGGTGATAGGTCACCGGACGCAGCTAACTGGAAGGTTTGACCTTCGATACGATCCTGAACGCGAATGGTTGCGTCGTCTACTGTGAAGGTGATCGGTCCTTCATCAACGACATCCACAGCCATTGACAGTATGGAACTACTGTAGGAATATAGGTTCCACGGTTCGCCCACCGGTGACTCGAGTCTACCCGCGAGAGCGGACTCCCTCACGGCTATCGGGTTCAGTCCCAGTTGAGGGAAATATACAATAACGCGAGAAGGGAGAGGCCGACGATGACGAACAGCAGGACCGTAGAATACAGTGGGAGGTTCATACTCGACGTTCGACGCCTGCGACGAAAACAACGTCGGTCCACGATAGTCGCTCTGCTCGCGAACCGACGGTAACTGTCGCAATAATCGACCAGGTTCGTAGTAGATTCGGCAACCAGTGTATGCGGCGACCTCGAAGCCAAACCGATAATCAGGTGAGATCGCCCTTAACCTCGGCCGAATCGTTTCCGAATTTCCGCTGTTCGAGTGGCTACGGAGACCGGTGACGAATAGGCCCCAGTTCTCGTACACGGTTATATCACAGCGTGATGTACTCCCTCGAGCACGGGAATGGTGTCATAAGCAGGTCGGCGCCGCCATGTGGCTCCCGGGTGTCACGCGGCAGGATGGGCGCAGAAGGGGTAATTTCCGGCCCGTCACAGATCCGGAATAACGCGACGACACCGATGCGACGCGCGATCGGCCTCCGTTCGGGTACGCCGAGCCAACCACGCACCACGATGAACTCGAACCCATCGCTCCAGATGACGCTCTCGAACTGTGCCTCGATAATCGGTGACGCGAAGTGACCGAAGCGACGCTCCGATCGCACCGATCCCGGCTCGGCCACTTCGTGCGCTGGTGTACCGACGAGAAGGAGATCGACAACCTGAACGACCTCACGGTTCGCAACCTCCATGAGTTCCGCCTCTGGCGGCGCGACTTCAACAGCGGCCTCGCGCCCGTCACCGAGAAGACCCAGATGGACACGCTTCGCGTGTTCGTCCGCTTCCTCGAGACGATCGACGCCGTGAAGCCCGATCTGAGCGAGAAGGTGCTCTCGCCTGACCTCAAGGACAAGGAGAACGTGCGGGACGTGATGCTCGATCGCGACCGCGCGGAGGCGATTCTCGAGTACCTCGCCACGATACTGCCAGTGCGACACCAGTATTCGGATTGAGACTACCTCTCCGCGACTTCTCACACGGGAAACCCCGAATAAGACCGCGGGACTACCAACAACTGCTGGACCTACCCACTCGAGGAAGACGAACTGGCGATCGACCCCGGTGGTTCGACGCTGCGTCTCACCGTCGAGACGACGACCTACCCGGACGGCCTGCGCACCGATTACCGAATCGCACTGCGAAACGACCGGCCGGAACCAGTCGCGGTTTGGGGGCGGGAGCCGATCGCCCTCCAGCAGCGGGTCGGCGAGCGCGAGTGGGTGACGCTCTTCGGCAATCCCGACGCTTACGAACCGTCCGGCCGAGTCACCCTCGACCCGGACGACGCGGTGACGTGGGACCTCTCGATCCATCCGCGCGGCTTCGAGATCGAAGACCAGTTCACCCGCCTTCGGCCGCTCCTCTCGGGCGAGTACCGGTTCGTCTACTGGGGGATCGCCGAGGCCGATGCCGATGCCGTTCTGGCGACGCGATTCCCGGTCGCGTTCGAGCGCGGTCGGTAGCGAAGCGAACCGGATGCGGCGTTCATCGAATCCGGACGCGTTATCCGAACGCCAGTGCCCGTTTTTTGTGGTCGAACTTCGGTTCCGACCCGTTCTCTCGAATCCTGATGGCGGCGTGTACGCCCGCAGAGAGCGCTCGACCGTGAACTCGAACGTCGAGTCACCGGGGTAGCTGCTGTCGAACCGCTGCGCACCCCACATGGCTACCGATGGGCGACTCACCTATCGGGCCTCGAGTCCGCTCTCGGAGTCGTGCTCGGCAGGGTATCCGACTTCCCGCAGGTACCGACGCACGCTTTCCTCGAATGCGTCGACGTAGTTCTCATACGATCTCGTGGCCGCGTTCGTCGCCACCTCGACCGATCGAAGCGTGTATTCGCCGTTCACGCTCGAGCTAGCCGCTCTGCCATCGCCCTCCTTCGAACGTCTTCGGTATCGGTCGCCCTCTTCATGAGACCGCCGCCCGAGATTGGCACTACTCGAGGCGTCTGCTCCGGGTTCGAGACCTCGGTTCGACGGGGAACGCGTCGCTACTCGAACTCTGCGTCCGGCGACTTCACGATGTATTCCCCCGACCGGAGTCCCCGCCCACCGTGGACGCGAACCGTGGTCTCGTCGGAGTCATCGCCCTCGATCGGGCGGACGGTCACCTCGGTCGGCGTCGTCTCGATGACCCGGAGCAGTTCGTTGGCTTCGGTATCGTGCAGGACGCGTCCCTCGAGATCGGTTACGGGCATTCCATCGGGTTCGAAGCCATCTAGGGTTTTCTCCTCAATTGACTGTCACCTCATCGGCACCATTTCGGGCAATAGTCAATAAATACATCATCTAGGGCTCGGTACTCGAATGTACCTACCCGATCGGGTCGGGGTCACGAGGGGCGATTCGCAGGGCTACGATCCAAATACGAACAATTCGTATCGTGATTCCGACACGGCATCCATTCTATTCAGCCAACCTGCATAGTGGTGACATTCGACCACCCTGTGACCTGCGACTTCGACCAGTCGGCCGATGTGATTGCTCCGAAATCTGAGGTCGACATCACGCTTCGCGTTCCCGATGTCGACCCCAAAGTAGTCCGGTGATACGACGATACTGGAAGTGTCTGGCTAGATCAGGGACAGTCTGTGAATCTCAGAACCGTCCAACTTCGTCGAAAATGCCGATTAGTGAGGTTAACCGCAAGACGTGGCTTCGAACCTCCGCCATGGTGGGACCGAAAAGCCGGCGGGACCCCTCCATTATGAGGTACGCATACTATTTATTGACCTGAGAGTCGCTCTTTTATGCAAGGCAGACTGACCAGGCGGCGAACGATGTCCGGGCTCTCTATAGCTGTTATCGGAGCTATTGCAGGTTGTACGGACGATGCAGAAGGACAAGCGGACGATTCCAGCGCTGAAGACGATGCGGGCGGTGCAGGTGAGGACGATACAGACGAAAGCAGAACGGATGATACGGGCGAGGACGATGAAGTCGAGTTCACCGGGGATGCGGATGCTGAGGTCGTCGTTGGCCCCGATGGCGAGAACGTCTTTGAGCCAGAGGAGGTAACAGTTGAACAGGGAGCGCTATTCGAGTGGGTGTGGGATTCGGACGGACATGCGGTTACACCCACCGATATTCCGGAGGACGCCACCTGGGAAGAGGGGTCGGGAACATTAGATGAGGGAGATGAGTTTGAGTTCATGTTCGATATCGCTGGCGAGTACGAGTACGTGTGCGAGTCACACGAAGACGACGGGATGACCGGCGTGATTATCGTCGAAGAGATTGGTGACGACGACTAACATCGACAGCTCTGTCTGTGAGTAGTTATCTGGGACGTTCTCGTCGCAGGAGGCTGTCCGTTCTCCTCGTCAGTTGGGTCGACCGCGTCGACAGGCCTATCCGGGAACGTCTCGTCGTCGCTCGGCGTCTTTGAGCGGTGGATACGGATCGTATCGTGGCCCCATGGTGTTCCCCAGGTCGTCGAAATCGGAAGGTTGGTCATCGGTTAGCGCCCCACTGAGGTCCCGGATTTCGAAGTGGAGGTGAGGGCCCGAGCCGGTGACGCCGGACTCGCCGAGCCAGCCGATGTGCTGGCCGCGCTCGACGGTGTCACCCGGCCCGAGCGTCCGGTCCTCCTCCGGATGAGGGGCGAACGCGTCTTCGTGGGCGCCCGCTTCGTCGTTGCCGAGGTGCAGGTAGCAGTATCGGTACTTCCCATCCGGACTGTCGATGTGGATCTGATACCCACCACCAGACCCGGGTGTGATCGGTGTGCCACCTGAAGAATCTGGATGGCCGGCCATCCAGTCACGTATCGTTCCGCTTCGCGCAGCGTACACCTTCGCTCCCGTGACTGGATCGGGCCAGTCTTCGTACGCGTCAACCGCACGATGGATTCTCGAGCCACCGTCCCGCGTTTCATCCCAGCCGTCCGGATACCAGATGTCGTGGTCGTCGACTGGCAGCGGGTGCGTGAGTTCCTCGGGATAGGACATGAAATCCAACTCGGGGTCTCGAGTCGGGGCCCAGTGGTGTGACTCACAGCAGTCCGTGACGGCGCCGAGTTCCCAGACGACGATTTCGGTTTCGTCGTCCGGGGCACCGGGGGCGAGTAACCCTACTCCACCCGCATGTTCGAGGTCGACTGGGACGGGCCCGAGTGTCCACTCACGGGGTTCACGATCACCCCACTCCCAGATTTTAAGCCACGCCGCATCATCCACGACTCGGAATCGGTGGGCGATAGCCGTTCGCGGCCTGATCGCCCCCTCGTCGCTACGATCGAGGTCGGTGCGATCAGAGTCGAATTGGGCGATGGTTCCTCGAGCGTCGTCTGCCATCCCGCCGAGGATGGCAGCGCCTTCATCGTCCGAAATGAGGGCGAGGGATTTTAGCCGGTTAACGGCAGGTGAGTCCTGTTCGCTTCGCCAGACGCTGAACAGTTCGATGGATTCCGTTGCAGGAACATCGGTCCAGTGGAGGCCGGTAGTGCCGGCACCGTGTCGTCGAAGCCGTAAGCACTCTTCAGCGTCCTCTCGACGACGTGCGTGATCGAGATCAACGTCCAGCTCGGTGTCGGCGGACGAAAACACACGTTCGAACGAAGCCGGCACCGAATCGCCGCCGTCCGCGTCAGTCGTGAGGGGGTGAAAGTACTGGGAAGCAGGGTCGGGGACCTCCTCGTCGAAGATGAGCGAAGTCTGCGTCACGGCCGCGTAGCCCCCGACGAAAACAGCGGGTATGGTCGCCATTTTCAGTAGCGTTCGTCGATCCATCTCTCGCCTCTACCCGGCACTAGTCTGCGCGACCGTTTTATACACCCTACCTACCGCCACGGGAGCGCCAGAAACCGGACGGCTTGGCAGGAATCGGCGCGTTAGCGGCCCCTAATTTGTCAGGAGGGGGGTTTTAGTAGTCACCCTGGGAGTTGTGACCATGATGAGCCCTGACATTATTTTTCGAAATGCTCGAATCGTCGATGGAACGGGGGCCCCGTGGTTCACCGGCGACGTTTCTGTGACTAACGAGATAATTACGACCGTTGGAACGGAAGCCGAGGAGGCAGAGATCGAGGTCGATGTGTCAGGAAAGGCGATTTCACCCGGGTTTATCGACATCCACACGCACTCGGATTTTACGCTGCCAGCAAACCGGGACGCACACAGCAAGGTGCGACAGGGAGTCACCCTCGAGATCGTCGGAAACTGTGGGACGAGTACTGCGCCTCGGTACGGAAAGGCTGCTGACTCGGTCGATGGCGGGTTTTCGTACCGGGGATTAGGAGAAACAGTCGATCCGAGTCAATGGGAGACGATGGCGGAGTACCTCGATTTTCTGGAAGCTGAGGGGATATCACTCAACGTTGGGTCGCTCGTTGGCCACAAGAACGCCCGGGCTGCCGTTCTCGGGTATGAAGATCGCGCCCCGACCGAGAATGAGCTTGAAGAGATGAAAGCGATAGTTGACGAAGCGCTCTCGCAGGGAGCGGTCGGTCTTTCGACAGGGCTCATCTACACGCCGGGAGCGTTTGCGAATACGGACGAGATCGTCGAACTCGCGACTGTCGCCGCCGACCACGGCAAGCTCTACACGACACATATGCGAAGCGAAGGAGACGACCTGATCGAGGCGGTCGAAGAAGCAATCGAGATCGGTCGTCGCGCAGGAGTTTCGGTACAGATCTCTCACCACAAAGCAGTCGGCGAATCCAACTGGGGGAAGATCCGGTACACGCTCCGACTGATGGAACTCGCTCGCGAGCGCGACGGCATCGACGTGCAGTGCGAACAGTACCCCTACGTCGCCTCCTCAACCAGTCTAAGTGCCCGACTGCCCAACTGGGCGAAAGACGGCGGCACAGACGCCCTCCTCGAACGGCTGCAAGACCCTGAGATGCGCGAACGTATCCGGAAAGAACTCGCAGAGCGAGCGGGGTCGTGGCACGATATTCTCATCACGAACGTCCAAAACCCCGACCTCGAATACCTCCAGGGGTGGTCGATCGGAGAACTCGCCGACCGGGATTCCTCTTCCCGGTCACCCGAAGAGATCATGATCGACGTTCTCATCGAGGATCGAAGCCGGACCAAGCACGTGAACTTCTGTATGAGCGAGCAGGACGTCGAAGAGGTGATGCAACACCCGTTGACGATGGTCGGCAGTGACGGCAGTTCGATGCAGCCCGATGGGCCGCTCGGCGAGGGGGTTCCTCACCCTCGCTCCTACGGCACGTTTCCCCGGGTTCTCGGACGCTATGTTCGTGAACAGGGGGTTCTGTCCCTCGAAGAAGCCGTCCACATGATGACCGGGCAACCTGCAGCCAGGTTGGGTCTCCACGACCGGGGTTTGCTCAAGGAGGGGAACCGTGCCGATCTCACGGTATTCGATCCGGAAACAGTCGCTCAGGGTGGGTCGTTCGTTGAGCCCGACGTGTACCCCACTGGAATCGAGCACGTGCTGGTAAACGGTGAGTTCGTCGTCGAGGATGGAACACACACAGGGGCGCGACCGGGGGTGGCGCTTCGATGAAGCGAGGTCTCGGCCGTGACGCGGAGACTGACCGGAGGCACACCCAGAAGCAACCCAGGTGTCGGCCTGAAGGGCCTGATCGGACCGAGTACGGAAGCGCAGGCCGGCTTCCCCTCGGAGGTGACCGGTCGTGAGCCGCTGGGGATACTTCCTTCGACGGCTCATCCTCTCGATCCCCGTGGTTCTGTTCGCAACAACGATCACGTTCATCGCCCTTCGAATGGGGCCGGTCGATCCGGCCTCTGCGATCGTCGGCGAGGAAACCGACCCGGCGACGTATGCGGAGGTCGAACGGTCACTCGGGCTTCACAAACCGCTGTGGGAGCAGTACATCGATTTCATGGTCGGTCTCTTTACGTTTGATCTGGGACGGTCCTGGGTGTTACATCCCGGTGTGGATGCGAACGCGCTGATTCTCTCGTATGCCCCCCGAACGATCTATCTCGGATTCTGGGCGGTAGTCATTTCGCTGTTCATCGGGATCCCGCTCGGGTTTTACGCCGGGCTTCACCCCAACACCTGGGGGGATTATGGCGTCTCGTTCGGCGGGATCGTCTGGCGTGCAATGCCGAATTTCTGGCTCGCAGTCATTCTCGTTAGCCTCCTCACGAACTCCGAGCGATACTTCTTCGGGTTCGATTATCAGTCCTGGATCGTCGAAGCGCCGATTGTAACACCCCCACCGATGGGTGAGTTTTGGACGCTCGAGGGGTTTCTGATAGTGACGAAAATGACGTTGCCGGCGGCGATCGTCCTCGGATCTGCGTCGATGGGGAGTGAGATGCGGATCGGTCGCACCGCTGTCTTAGAAACCATCAATTCGAATTACGTCGAAACAGCCAAGGCAAAGGGCGTGACCGGACGGTTACTCGTCTGGAAACACATCTTCCGGAACGCGCTCATTCCCCTCATCCCGGTGATCACGTACGAGGCGTTTCTCCTGATCGGTGGCTCCGTTCTCGTCGAAACGGTGTTTGCGATCAACGGCCTCGGATACCTGTTCTACCAGGCGTGTATTCAGGGTGATCTGCCACTGGTCGGTTCACTGATGTTCGTCTTCATCTTATTACTGGTGTTCATCAACATCATCCAGGACCTGCTGTACACGATAGTCGATCCACGCGTCGGATACGAAGGAGGGCCAGCATGAACGACTCGAACTTCGAACCGGAGGCAGCCGACGACGACATCTTGCCACTGAGAGAGCGGATCAAAGCGAACCCCGGCCCTGCGGTGTTCTGGTTGGTGGGCGTGTCGATCCTCTTCGCCCTGCAGTTCGGGATGTTCGCTGACGGCGTCGTCTCCCGGATCCCGTGGGAGCCACTCCTGGTGGTTCCAGGCGTCTCCGTCCTGTTAGCCGCCGGAGAGTGGATAGCAGACCTCCCCGTCCTGCTCTCGAAAGAGACCGTTCCGAACCAGGGGTATTATGTTCCCGGTGAGGGGTGGCAAGGCACATTCCTCGGACTCTCACCGGCGGCCGCATGGGCGATTCGCGTCGTTCTCGTCTACGCGTACGCGTTCGTGTGGGTGTTCTGGATCTGGAAGGGGTACCTGCTGTTTCGAACGGAGTACCGGTACGCAGACTGGACGCCGCGAGACGACATGATAAACCGGATGCGAACACACCGGTGGGGCCAGTTCGGACTCGTGATCGTGATCCTGTTCCTCGTCATGGCGCTTTTCGCTCCGGTGCTCGCTCCGACGACCTTCGCGGAGAATATAGACAATCCGTACGGTCACCAGATGGAGTACTACGACGAGTCGGTTGGCAACGTAGTGACGATCACCGTCGGTGAGGCGAATCAGGGGGCGGTGTCACGAGGCGCCGGGCCAAATAACGTCGGCCCACTGAGTTATGACGATTACGACAGGTTTGCCCCGTTCGGCACACTCCACGACGGGAAGGACCTGTTCACGTTTATGGCGTTCGGCGCCCGGGTCTCATTAGCGATCGGCATCTTAACGATCACGCTCGCAGGGGTGATCGCGGCCTCTCTCGCGCTCGCAACGGCGTACTATAAGGGCCGGATCGATCTCAGCGTCGTTCTCATTGGTGATTCGGTTCAGGCGATGCCGCGACTGCTACTGATCATCATGCTCTCGGTCGTTCTCGGCGGGACGTGGCTCGCAGACATCTATAGCGGCGGCTTCATACTCGCGCTGATTTTCGCGGCAACCGGCTGGCCGGGGCTGTGGCGATCGGTGCGCGGGCCGGCGTTTCAGGTGGCAGAGCAGGAGTGGATCGACGCCGCGAAGAGCTACGGGCAGGGGCCGGGAACGACGATGAAAAAACACATGCTTCCGTACATTCTCGGCTATTTGCTCGTCTACTCGTCGATGAGTCTCGGCGGAGTTATCGTGGGCGTCGCAGGACTGTCGTTCCTCGGTTTGGGCGTGAACGCGCCGACTCCTGAGTGGGGGCGGGCGATCGATTACGGCCAAGCGTACGTGGCGAGTCCCTCGTGGCACATCTCGCTCTTGCCCGGATTCTGTATCGTGCTGATCGTCACGGCGTTCAACGCCCTCGGCGACGGCATCCGCGACGCGATCGACCCACAGAGTCAGGCCTCGAGCGCACACGACGAGGCACAAGCCGGTGCTGCAGGAGGTGGTGCCTGATGGCGACACCAGAATCGACGCGTGACCGAGCGGGAGAGGCGCCGACGCTTTCGGTTCGCGGGTTAGAGACTGCGTTCTTCACGGAAAAAGAGGTGATCCGTGCGGTCGACGGTGTGAGCTTCGACATCTACCCCGGTGAAACCGTTGGAATCGTCGGCGAGAGCGGCTCCGGAAAGAGCGTCACCGCTCGCTCGGTCATGGGGCTCATCAACTCGCCCGGCCGGGTGCTTGAGGGGAGTAGCATCAGGTTCAAGGGAGAGGAGTTGACCGACAAGAGCGAGGCGGAGTACCATTCGTACCGTGGCGGAAAAATCGCGATGGTGTTCCAGGATCCGTTGACGAGTCTCAACCCCGTGTATACGGTAGGCAATCAAATCAAAGAAGCACTCCGGTTACACCAGGGGCTCCGAGGAAACGCGGCCAAAGACGAAGCGATCGACCTTCTCGCGTCAGTCGGGATTCCAGATGCGCGGCGGCGAGTTGACGAGTACCCGCATCAGTTCTCGGGTGGCATGCGCCAGCGAGCGATTATCGCGATGGCGCTCGCGTGTAAGCCAGACGTGTTGATCTGTGACGAGCCGACGACGGCCCTCGACGTCACGATTCAGGCCCAAATACTGGAACTGCTCACAGAAATTCAGGACGAACGAGATCTAAGCATCATGTTTATCACCCACGATATGGGCGTTATCGCCGAGATTGCAGACCGCGTCAACGTAATGTACGCCGGAGAAATCGTCGAATCAGCTCCGGTCGAAGACCTCTTCGTGAACCCGAGTCATCCGTATACGCAGGGGTTACTGGCCAGTATCCCGAGTCGAAATGTTGGCGCAGAGCGACTCACGACGATCGAGGGCGATGTCCCCACGCCGAATCAACCACCGGCGTACTGTCGGTTCGCCCCCCGTTGTCCCGAGGCGTTTGACGAATGCCGTTCCGTTCACCCCGAGCTCGTTTCGGTCGGTGAGTCGACCGATCACGCCGCTGCGTGTCTGCTGTATCCTGAAGACAGACATGTGAACCGCGATCGTCAGCGAAGCAATCCGATGGAGACCACCTCTGACTCGAACCGAGGTGAACGATGAGTCGTGAACGCCTGAAGCGGCGGGGGAGAACGGTTGACGACCCGCTGGTCGAAATCAACGAGTTGAAGACATACTACGAAGAGGGTGGTTTCTTCGGCGCAACGCCGGTCAAAGCGGTCGACGGTGTCACGCTGGAGATTGAGCGGGGCGAAACGCTCGGCCTCGTCGGCGAAAGCGGCTGTGGAAAGACCACGCTCGGACGAACGCTGATCCAGCTTGAAACAGTAACAGACGGCGAGATTCTGTTCGACGGCACTAACATCACGTCCCTGGAAAAAGAGGACCTCAAACAGTGGCGACGGCGAACGCAGATGGTGTTTCAGGATCCGAACTCGAGTCTCAACGAGCGGATGACCGTTGGCAGCATCATCCGCGAGCCGTTGGACGTCCACGAGTGGAAGACACCGCGGGAGCGGAGAAACCGCGTTCGAAACCTGCTCGAGACCGTCGGACTCCGAGAAAACCACTACTACCGATATCCGCACCAGTTCAGTGGCGGACAACGGCAGCGTATCGGGATCGCTCGTGCACTCGCACTCGAGCCCGAATTCATCATTTTGGACGAGCCGGTGAGCGCACTCGATGCATCCGTTCAAGCGAAGATACTCAATCTGCTAACGGATCTTCAGGACGAGTTCGACCTCACGTACTTGTTTATCGCCCACGACCTCAGCGTGGTGCGTCACATCTGTGATCGAGTGGCGGTCATGTACCTCGGTAACGTTATGGAAGTCGGACCGACCGAAGAACTGTTCCAAGAGCCCGCCAATCCGTACACCCACTCGTTGCTGTCGGCGATTCCGGAGCCCGATCCCACCGTCGAAAAAGACCGAATTACGCTCCGGGGTACCCCGCCAAGCCCGCGTCATCCACCGAGGGGCTGTCCGTTTACGACTCGCTGTCCGATGAAGATACGCCCGGATCGATATCGCGATGTCGATGACGACCTGTGGACACGGGTCGAGATGTTCCGAAACATACTCCGCGAGCGATCCTATGTCGATCAGTCGCTCTTCGATCGCGCTCGCGAACTGCTCGGTCGGGATTCCAGAATGGACGGCGTTTCGGACCTGCGAGAGGAACTGTTCGGCGATCGACGTGTAGACCCCGCCATCGCCGAACACGTCGATCACGCGATGTCGTTGCTTGAGAACGGAGAAGAAGAGGATGCGCGCACATACTTACGCGAACAGTTCGGAAGCGTGTGCGACCGCACCAACCCCGAAGCGCGCGACATCGGTAGCGAAGGTCGAGTGAGCCACTGTCACCGGCACGACGAGGATTACCGGGAGCCGGGGGCGTTCTATGAAACGATCATCGCCGCAGATGACTGACGACACTCTTCCTGCGCGAGAAGAGGAAATACGGCATCCTGATCTGTCTCGTCCTCGAGGGCGAACACGATGATCGAAACACATATCGGTCGAATTAAACTACTGGTAGGGAGATGACGAGCGAGATCGCTCGGACGGGTGGGTGAGAACGAATGTCCGAAACTCCCAATCGCTGGTTCGTCATGGGGCTAGATGCCTCCGTGTACACGATAGCGATAACTCTTATCGGAATTGGACTAGCGGTTGTGTTGAGTATTCCCTTCGGGGCGCATCCGGAGGTCGTGAAAGCGTGGTTGTTCGTCCTCGCGTGGTTATTGATCGGCTACGCGACCGTGCTACTCTGGCCACGGACGCCGAAGAAGTGGGGCTCGAAGCGAACGGAAAAGCGGATCGAGTTGGATCGGCGGAGCGGCCCGAATCTGCAACGGAGACTCAACCGTCTGCCGCCGCTGAAGTGGTATGATGACGATTCGGTCCGACTTCCTACGGGGGTGAAATTATACATCGCGAGCGTGTGGCTGCTTCTGGTTTCGTTTCTGATGGAACGAGTGCTCGGTATAGGAGTCTGAACTGATTCCGTGTCTATTACACATCGATCGTGCGAGAGGCGATCTGATCTTCCACTACGCTACACCACACCGAGATCTATTATGATATAATTACTCAGAAGAGTATGATAAACCTCCTTTAACAGGTACTGTATTTAAGCTTGATAGTGGCATGTTATAAGTACCGTCATGGAGCGAAGACACTTCCTCAAAATGATGGGCGTATCAACGATCGCTGCCGGCACCTACGCGCTGGCCGGAACGACTTCGGTGGCCGCATCGGAGACACAACACCACTACTTTCGGGGATTCAGCGAAGATTCGATCGGCTCGACGCCGGAAGACGTAGAGGCGGCGTACCCGACCGCCGGAGACGGTCTGTCGGTGAATGTCGACGAAGAGATGCGGCGAGAAATCGACGGAACGGAACGCTGTCTCAGACTGCAAAAGAGTGGCACCGGGACAGACGGCGTGCGTTTGACAAGCGTTCCCGACGTCGACGACTGTGAGTTGTTTTGCGTGTGGCGAAACGAAGCGGCGTCCTCACTGACGAACCGACTCAAACTTCTCGCACGCGCCTCAGATGACGAGAACAGCGGTGTCCTCGGCGGCAGTTCGACGTCGGAAAAGGCCCGACTCGCTCAGTACGATTCCGAAGTGACAATCAAAGGAGCCGCAGGAGACGCGATCGATTCGGGTACCGAGATCGCCCAGCGACTCCGCGTCGTTGACGACCAAGCTTGGCTACGAGTCTGGGAGTGGGGTGCGCGTGAACCGCGAGGGTGGACGCTCGGCCCGGTCGATGTCGACGTCACGCTCGAAGGTGGCGTTGGGCTTTTCGTACCCGGCGCTGACGGAGAAGAGACCGATATCGTCGTCTGGGAGATCGGTATTGCCGTTCCCAACCATCCTGGAGAATGGCGACCGGGCGAGACGCCACCGGATACGCCGCCCCGGGCCTCTGCGAGAACGTTCTGGGCCCTTCAGCGCGATCCGGAGCTCGATTTCATGTCATTCCCGGAGGAGATCACACACCCACTCGCGGCGAACAAACGCGATATCTGGTATCCGGATGGATGGGCCGAGCATCGCGATGGCGGGGCTCGCGTTCACCGTGGTGTAGATATGTACGAGGAGTGGGGAGATGACGGAACCGTACAGAATCTCCCACGTGACGAAGACGAAGACGGATACCCGGTAGCGGGTGCCAAGGTGTATGCAGCCCGAGGCGGAGTCATCCGTGACTGGATGCCCGGCCACCCGGATTCGCATGTCGATATGACGCCGGGTAGCGGCGGTGGGTATCAGATCCACGTCGATTCACACGATGATAAGTACATGTACGGGTATCTCCACCTCGGAATCGACGAACAAGGGGCACACGACCAAGCCTACGCTCCCCACCCGGAGGAGGACCGGACGCTCGGGCCGGGTGACACCGTCGAGCGCGGCCAGCACATCGGCTGGCTCGGCGAGTCCGGCGTCACCGGCTCGGGCCCTCACCTCCACTTCGAAATCCGGGACAACGCCGGACTGCTGAGCGATGATCAGCCCTCGGACTTCGATGCGGTCGGGTTGGCAGCCGGACCTCGGTACGATCCGTATCCGGCACTCCGGGATGCAGAACACCGTAACGACTTCCCGTCCCGGCCGTAGCCACCCCACGCTATCCGTTTGGAATTCACCGTTGAACGGTGCTCGATTTCAAACCCGAACCGGCAATGCACACGGCGAAGGTGTTGTTCGAAAGAGCGTTACCGGCGGTGCTGACTGTACCGTTCCGGATTCGGAAAGAAGTGCTCGTAGGAGTCGTGTCGGAAACTTCCCATATGCGTCGTGTCTAGCGTCTGAACGTGCGTGTACATCTCGTCCTCTTCGACAGCGACATCCACGAGTGTCGCGAGATCGTACATCGAGACGTTTCCTGCCAGTAAGATCGCCCGCCCGTTCGACGGTTCGAGTAACTGCGTAAGGAGGTACGTTCGCCCCGTCAGATCCCGCTTGAAGACGCGGTACTGAGGGAATCCACCCTCAACGAACGCCTTTTCGAACGGTTCGACCTTGTTTCCGGGAATTACATACACGAGCCCAAACCGATCTGAGTCTCCCTGGGTCCGCGTTTCCGCCGATGTGTGCCCAGCGGGAATCTCACAGACATCCCAGCCATCGGCTTCCAGACTAGAGGCCAGATTGGCCATCTCCTCGATCGTTTGCTTCCAGGCGGTTTTCTGCGCATTTATCGCACCGTTCGTGCCGCTTGCATCGTGGCGGTTTATGTCCATAGGTATGAATGCTAGCCGAATTAGTTAGCTTTCGGGGGTGATTCCGTGCCCGGGGCCGGACGGTTCGATCATCGGCCCGTCACTCGATGCTGAAACGACGTCATCGGCCAACAGGTGAACCGAATCGAGGTCAACGTATTCGAACGTCCCCAGTGCCGACACGAGATGCGCACTCGTGTGGATTCCGATCGAACTCTCAAGCATACAGCCGACCATACACTCGAGCGATGCGGAGTCGGCAATCGTCGCGATGCTGGCACCCCCGCATATACCGGATTTTATTAGCTTAATGTTGAGAACGTCAGCGGCGCGTTCGCGAACGATTCGCGTCGCATCCGATGGCGTGAACACAGTCTCATCCGCAGCGATCGGGGTGGACACGCGGTTGGTAAGCCACTGCAGTCCGTCCACGTCATCCCGGGCGACCGGTTGCTCTATCAGCTCCAGCGGAACACCCCTGTCTCGAAGTCGAGAGTCGAAGCGCACCGTTTCCTTTGGCGTCCAGCCCTGGTTCGCATCAACTTTCAAGGCCGCGGCTGGCGCCGCCTCCGCAACCGCACATACGCGCTCAATATCCTGTTCCAGATCCGTTCCCGTCTTGATTTTCAGGCTCTCGAATCCGCGGTCGACAGCGGCGCTCGCCCGTTCTTGCGCTGCCGCCGCCGAAACTATCGGGATCGTCATGTCGGTTTCGATGGGGTCCGGTACACCACCGAACAACGCCGCGAGTGGAATCTCAAGTTCCCGGCAGTGGGCGTCGAGAATCGCTGTCTCGAGCGCGTAGAGTGTCGCGACCGCGCCGGGGATCGCAGCGTGTAAGTCGGCGTTCAGTTCGCGGTGCCGTCGAACGTCGCGCCCCTCGAGAAGTGTTGCTACCGATCGGATGGTCGCAATGGAATTCGATTGCGTTTCTCCGGTAACATGTGGCGTTGGGGCTGCTTCACCGTATCCGGTAATACCAGCGTCTGTTTCGACGGTAACTAAAACGTTCGAGGCACTCGTCTGAGTCCCAAGCGCGATTTCGAACGGGTGATGTAACGCTAAGTCGAGGGGCTCGACCGTGACACGCGTAATCTCGCTCATAGGTGCTTACAAACCGCAGTCAACAGGTCCTGGGGGCCGTTTTCGTGGTAGATGTTCGCCGCAGGGAGCTCGTGTTTGTCACGCTCGGCGTCAGGTTCACCCCACGTGGAGAGTGCCACCACGTCGGCGTCCGACAGTGATTCGACGAGCGCTCGCTCTTTTTCGACTCCTTCGACGGGGAAATGGGGATGCGTGCGTCGGTTACGATCGGGTTGATCGGCAAGAACGGCCACATCGGGCCAGCTACCGTGAAGTATTGCGAGGGTCACGCCCGAGTAGGCTCGATGCGTGAGCGCCCCCTGCCCCTCGACGAAGACGAGAGAGTGTTCTCTGCCGACTTCGACGACCATTCGCTCGACGATACCGGAGGTGAAGTCAGCGGGGACGCCGTCGATCGCAACGCCTCGATGAGCACCGGTCATTATCCCGGTCTGCCCGGTGGCGACCCATCCAGCGTCGAGCCCTGCATCCTGCGCTGCCTTGTATAGCTCGAACGTGGTGGTTCGTTTCCCGACTGAACAGTCGGTTCCCAGGGTGAGGACGATATCGCAGTCGAGGTCATCGACGGACCCATCAGCGATAGTGCGATCGTTCTCTTCAGGCGGTTTTCGAACGTCGAATAGGGTGACGTCGTACTCTTCAGCGAGCGATTGCCACGTGGCGTCCTCGCTCAGATACGTATGCATACCGGAGACGATGTGACATCCGTTCTGCATCGCCTGTCGAATGCTCGGTTTCCATGATTCCGGGAGGGCACCTCCTGCCGGGGCGACGCCGATAACTAACGCTGTTACATCCGGATTGTTCTCCAGCGCCTCCTCGACGGAGGAGACGATCGGAACGGGATCGACGTCGTCTCGAGCAAGCACGTCGGCCGCCGTCCGGCCGGCGTTCGTCGAGTCGACCACTGCACACGCATCGAACAGTTCGCTTTGGGCGACAACGCCGTTGGCTGTCTTAGCACCCGTGGTTCCGAACTTTCCTTCGGCGAGAACGATAGTCTGTGCTGGTACGTCGAAGTGGTCTCTTAAGTTCACATATTGTATGGGAAGAGTAAGCCTATCACCCCTCCACCTCACATAACAGGTCCTTCTGCATATGCACAATCCCTGCCAGTTGTGCGGAGTTCGAACGGGTTCTATCAGGGAATCTAACGAAGAAAATTATATGGGCGTGTAGAGGTGATGTCAAGTTCGCTCAGCAACGAATTGACTGAATAACTTGGAGTACGTAGTCGTCTGTTGCCCACAATGTGGGGAGCTTCTCCTGACATTCGTCCTCGGCTTTAGTCGTAGGCGTTCTCTTCGATTTTGTGTAACGCCCGAGAACAACCGCTCGTTCCTGGCGTTAGTGGTGTGGTCCATCAACTACGCACGAACAGAGACAGAGAATGTCGGCAATCGACTGATTTGAACGGTCGGTGGGGTCTACCAGTTACGGTCGCTCGCCTATCTCGACCGTATTGAGTCGCTGGTAGTGACGCCGGAGCGAGCCGATTCGTGGCCGATCGACCCACTCATAGTGCATGTGTTCGCTGGTCAGATAGTACATCGGGATGCGAACGATCTCCTCCCAGTTCGCCTCCTCGATTTCCAGATACGCCTCGGCGCGGTTCTGCTCTTCTTCTTCCGAGGGACCGAGATTGTCGTTGATCTCGTTCCATGCATCGCGCGCACGCTGGGCCGTCTCGTACTCTTCGGGGATCCACATCGACCCTCGCCAGTCGTCATCGTTTCCCTCCCAGTACGTTGGGGTGTAGCGGTCGACGAACGTATACGGACTCGCCTGCCCGGTGTTGTTCGAAATGAACGCGTCGAGTTGTCCGTTGCTGGCCTGCTCGAGCAGCACTGAAACGTCCGTGGGTGAGACCGACGTTTCGATGTGTGCCGCCCGCAAAATGTCTCGGAGGTACTCCCCGAGATCCCCACTCGCCGGATAGGTCGTGAGTTCGATCTCGAACAGATTGTCATCGTCGTACCCCGCATCCTCCATGATCTGGACTGCCCTGTCAAGGCCCATTTCACGGTAGCCGTACGGCCAGTTCTCTTCCGCGTGGGCTTCGGCTTCCTCGACACCGCCCGGAAAGATAGAGGGCGCGAAATGGTGAATCCCGGGATCGTTAGGGGAGTCCATCGCTTCTTCGACGAATTGTTGACGATCGATAGCGTATGCGAACGCTTCCCGGACTTCACGGGGAACTCGATCCAGGTTGAAACAGAGGTAGTACGTGTTCAACTCAGCCGTCCGGTAGTAGTCGACGGTCTCCCCGTTGTCTTCGATCGGACCGTACGTTCCGTACTCTCTCCCCTCATCGTCCGTTCCTTCGATCTCGATCAGATCTCGATCCATTGTCCCGGACGTCAGTGAGACCTGATCGGAGTTCAGGGCTAGGGCGTACGCCTCTGACGCGTTTCCGTCGTCTGTGAGTGCCCAATGGGCGCCCTGGATCTCGGGGCCGTCGCCCCAGTAATCGTTGCGTGCAGAAATCTGAATGTGCGAACCGGGCTGCCACTCGTCAAACACGAACGGTCCCGTTCCGACGAGGTCACCCTGCGCGAAGTCTTCGTAGTCCACCTCACCATCGTATCCCTCAACGTCACCGACGTACCCTTCCGGAAGGATGCTGAATGTATGTTGAGCCAGGAACTCGAACGGCATGTGGAACTGTTCTTCGAGCTCTATCTCGACCGTGTACTCGTCAACTGCGGTGACACCCGCACTGCCGGCGACGTAATCATCGAACTCTTCGCCCTCTTCTTCGACAGTCTCCGTTTCGTGGACGACACCGAGATCATCGAGCATTGTTGAACTCTCCGTCGATTCCTCGCCGCCGGCGACCCGCTCGAACGTGTACACGACGTCGTCTGCGGTCAGTTCTCGACCGTCCGAGAACTCCACGCCTTCAACGAGATCGAGAGTGATCGTCATGCCGTCGTCGGATAGTTCGTAATCCTCCGCGAGCATCCCCTCGATTTGCGGTTCTGCGTTCGGATGATGGACGAGCGTTTCGAGAATTTGGTAGAACACTTGTCGCCCGGCGACAGTGCTCACTGCGGCAGGATCCAGTGTATCCGGTTGATCGTTGATCCCCCGAAACACCTTTCCGTCTTCTTCGTCGGGGCCGTCGACATCGGGTTGGTCATCGTCGCCATTCTCTAGAGCTTCCGGGTCATCTCCGGAGCACCCGGCGATCGCTGCCGCCCCCGCGGCGCTACCAGTCGCGTACAGGAACCTTCGTCGAGAAACGGTATCTCCGAAACCGGTATTGGTACTCATTGTCTATCACGAAATGAGACTATAGGATTATAAAGAGGGTACCTACCGAAAGAACAATCCATCACTTACTCGTGCGGACCGAGTAGTTTCGACTCCGCTTTATGGAGATGTTCGAGGAGCGTCGTTTTCGTGATATCGAGATCTCTGGCGAGTTCTTTGGCCGTTACCTCCCGTGGCCATGCGTAGTATCCCCGGGTCTGTGCGTGTTCGAACACCTCCCGTTGTCGAGCGGTTAGATCAGGTCCTACGGATGACCCCGTCCCGGCCAAGTTACCCGTAGAGATCCGCTTGATGTTCACGGTGGCATCCATTTGGTCTCGTATATATGCGATCTTGTTGCGGATCTTCGTTCGTTGCCCCGTTGAGATGACTGTCCAGTTCTCAACGCCATCGTGGATTCGAACTGGCCGCTGGACGAGAAACCCCTGGTCGACCAGCGTACTCGTGATGCTGTTATTCGAATTGTACTCAACGACGAATCCCTGGTTATTCTTTCCCTGGGCCGTGACGATCTCGTTTCCAGCTGCGCTCTCAAGCGAGTACATTTTCTCGGTCAAATCCGATCGTTCGACGTCGTCAATCATCCTATCGACCTCCGTGACTGACTTTCCACTAGCAATGAAGTAGCCTTTGACAGTGTCGTCTTTCACCTGATTGACCTGCTGACTCAGCAACTCAACGTCGGCGTGCTCGGTAACCTCCAGAGTCCAACAATCCGGATGAGTAATTTCGATTTCGAGCCAGGTTGGTGCCTGTTCACCCATATGAGTTGGCGTGTGAACTGAAAACACATAACATTTACCACCCAACATGATAAGAAGATAAGAATTTATTGAAGCCTGAATAAAATATTAAGGGGAGGAATATGCTGCTTGACGGAATCGGAACTGCGCACGAAACGATCTTACGAACGGTATCCAGAAGTCTCCTTCAAAGCATACTACAGCAAGGATCACTCGTCGAAGAAACCGACGACGGCTTCGAAACTCGGAAAGGCTGCATCGAGAGCTGCGGTAGCCCTTTACAACCAGTCATCGGCAATGTTGACGAGCAGCACACAAACAGTCACTGACATCACCGTGTCCAAGCCGCTGTCTCGACGGCCCGGTGGTGTGCGTTTGTGCTCGCCGATGAACGCGGGGCGGGACCGCTTTCGGAAGCGACGGTTCGATTCGATTGAACGTTGCGCCAGCGTTATGCCGCCGCGCCGAGTGGTTGGCTCCGGCGAATCCCATGACGGAGGCGACCTCCCTTTACGCGACGTGATGAACTCTCGCGCGAAGCGGGTGGCTTCTTTATAAGGAAGTCGACGCCGTGTTGTGACTCCTGAGCGTCACGCGGCGGGATGGGCGCTGCAGGATTTGAACCCGCGACAACTTGGTCCGAAGCCAAGCACTCTGTCCAGACTGAGCTAAGCGCCCTCGCTTCGGAGTTCCCGTCGACTCCGTATAAGTCACTCGATTCGGTCCGGTAGCAAGCGAGTGACGACGATCGTATAGTTGAGCCAGAGGCGTCCGAGAGATATCGCTCGTTCTCGAGCGGTGAAAACCGTCGCCACATCTCATGAGACAGGGGAGACAAATGTTGATCGAAGCCATGACTGTAACAGAGTTTCCGGTCGGAGCCGCCGATGCCGACGAGTCGCCCGCCGCCCTCGAGTTACTCGTCGACGACGACGTCTGGACGATCGTCCCGGCCGAAGCGACCGGGGACGAGCGAATGACTCACTGGATCTCCGTTCCCGGCGAGGTCCTCTGTGATCTGCGAGAGTGGCGCTGATCGGGGTCGTATCGGACCGTTTATACACCGTCGCTTAACACTCCCGAGCATGAGTGTGGGGGAGACGGCGCGCGGATTACTCGAGTTGGCGCGGCCGGTCAACGTCGTTGCGGCGAGCGTGCTGACGTTCATCGGTGCGTTCATCGCGGGGGGACTCACCGCGTATCCGCTCGCAGTCGGGGCAGCGATCGGGGCGACCGCCTTCGCGGTCGGGGCGGGGAACGCGATCAACGACTACTTCGACCGCGAGATCGACCGGATCAACCAGCCCGATCGTGCGATTCCCCGAGGGGCGGTAAGCCCACGGGGTGCACTGGTTTACAGCGTCTGTCTGTTCGCCGTCGCAGTGGCACTGGCGCTGACGCTCCCTCGAGTCGCGATCGCCATCGCCGGAGTCAATCTGCTCGCACTGGTCACGTACACGAAGCTCTTCAAGGGATTGCCAGGCCTCGGAAACGCGCTCGTCGCCGGTCTCGTCGGGAGTACGTTCCTGTTCGGTGCGGCGGCCGTGGGCAACGTCGGGCCAGCGGTCGTTCTGTTCGTCCTCGCGGCGGTATCGACGCTGACCCGGGAGATCATCAAAGACGTCGAAGATATCGAGGGAGACCGCGAGGAGGGGCTAAACACGCTTCCCATCGCAATCGGCGAGCGGCGGGCGTTACTCGTCGCGACCGGTCTGCTCGTCCTCGCCGTGCTCGCGAGCCCGGCACCGTATCTTCTCGGGTACTTCGAGACCGCGTATCTGCTCGTCGTGCTTCCGGCGAACGCGGTGATGGTGTACGCCGCCTACGAGAGCTTCGAGGACCCGACGGCCGGTCAGTCGCATCTGAAGTACGGAATGTTTCTCGCCGCGCTCGCGTTTATCGTGGGTCGGGTTGCGACCGAGTTGCCGTCGCTCTGACGACCGCAAGTTCGTCTCGGAGCGCGCCATCGGCCAGCGAGTTCGATTTCCGACGGTAACAGAGTGTTGATCAAAAGTAATATACCCTCGTTGTGACATTCCCATAGCGTACTTACAGCAGCCGATGTCCGCCACACTGGTCGGCGCACGAGACCGCTGAAGTGAGAATCTGGTATGTATGAACTCCCACCAATCCTGGAAGAGGCCGAGGTCAAACCCGGGACGAACGTCCTCGTCGCGGGCCCACCGCTGGCCGGGAAGCGAGAGCTCGCACTCGACGTACTCGCGAGCGGTGCCGAACGCGGGGATGGATCGATCGTCGTGACGACGAAAGACGACGCGAGTTCGATCCTGAGGACGTTCGGCGAAACCGTCGAGCATCTCGAGGGTGAGGTCCCTCGCGTCGGCGTCGTCGACTGCGTAACCAAACAGCGAGGCGGCACGCTCGAGGACGACCTCCGGGTGAAGTATGCGGCCTCGCCCGTCGATATGACCGGTATCGGAATCAGCGTCTCGGAGTTCCTCCAGGAGTTCTACGAGGTGCACGGGCGGACGAAGAACCGGATTCTACTCAGTTCGATCTCGACGCTTCTGATGTACGCCGATCTGCAGGCGGTGTTTCGGTTCTTGCACGTGTTTACCGGACGGGTCCAGAGCGCGAACGGCCTCGGCGTCTACGTGATCGATTCGACGTCCCACGACGACCGGACGATGAACACCCTGACACAGCTGTTCGACGCGATCGTCGAGGTCGAAGCGGGATCGGAGACGAAGCCGACGATCCGGACCGCGGGTCGCTCACCGTAGCCTGTCGGTGCGCTCTTGTGACTACCCGTCCCACTCCTCGAACGAGCGGTAGATACCTTTCGAGAGGTAGCGCTCGCTCGAGTCGGGGAACACCGTCACCACGGACTCGTAGGGGGCGTCGATCTCGCCGTCGGCGATCTTCGTCGCCACGTGCCGTGCGGCGACGCTCGCAGCGCCAGCGCTCGAGGCGACGAGGTGGCCCTCCTCGCGGGCGAGACGTGCGAGTTCCTCGTGGGCCCGGCGGTCGGGAACCGCGAACACCTCGTCGACGAGCGCCGGATCGAACAGCTCGTTCGTGTCGGTGTTGTGGGTGCCGATACCCTCGATCTTGTACTCACCTTCCTCCCGCTCTTCGCCGAGGAACTCGCCGTACAGCGATCCCTCGGGTTCGACCGCCGCGACGTACGTCTCGGCGTCTTGCTCTCTCGCGTAGCGGGCGATTCCCATGAGTGTCCCGGCGGTCCCACAGCCGGCGACGACCGCGCCAACGTCGCCGTCGAGCGCCTCGTAGATCTCCGGTCCGGTCGTCTCGTAGTGAGCTTCGGTGTTCAGCGGATTCGCGAACTGCTGGGGGACGACGGCGTCCTCGAGTTCCTCGGCGAGTTCGTGGGCCCGCTCGATCGCGCCGCCCATCCCGTCGTCCGTCGGCGTGTTGATAATCTCCGCGCCCAGCGCGGCCATGAGTTGCTGTTTTTCGACGCTGAATCGCTCCGGCACGACGAAGATCGCGTCGACGCCGAGTTGCTCGGCCGCGACCGCCAGTCCGATCCCCGTGTTACCCGCGGTCGGCTCGACGACCGTCCCGCCGGCCGCGAGATCGCCGCGCTCGAGCATCCGCTCGAGCATGTACTTCCCGATACGGTCTTTGACGCTCGCTCCGGGGTTGAACGACTCGAGTTTCGCGTACACCGGCACGCCGGCCGGCGCGTCGTGGATTCGGACCAGCGGCGTCTCGCCGATGGTCTCGAGCACCGAGTCCAACGGTCGCTCGTGGGTCGTCATCGTCAGGGCAAATGTTGCCCCTGTTGTTAGGTCTTGCCATCAGGAGCGCCCAGGCGGGCGAATTCGGCGACTGATCGACAGATTACTCGCCGCTCGGAGCGGAAGACTCATCGGTCGTCTCTTCTGCCGTCTCGGCCGCGTCGTCGGCGTCGTCGAGGTCGTCGATAGCGACCTCCGCGAGGATCTCCTCGCCGTCGAGGCCCCGTTCTTCGGCTAGCGCGAGCAACAGTGCCCGCTGTTCGGTGAGCTGGTGGTCCATCTTCTTGACGGTGTCGTGGGTGTCGTCGACCTCCTCCTCGAGGTTGACGATCCGTCCCTGGAGCTCCTGGACCTGCTTGTACATCTGTTCTGCGCGGTCGGAAACCAGCTGGATCTTTTTGGCAGTGCTGCCGAGTCCCATATCTACTGCCTCTATCGTCCACCTAATTGGGCCTTTTCCTCCGTTCGCGCGACGGCGCGACGCGCTTCGGCTCGCCCTCGAGGCGCTCGGCCCTGATCGCGTCTCCGGGCGTTTCGCCCGCCGTGAGGACCGTCGGCCTTAAGCAACGGCGCGCCCACGCCTCGCGTATGCGTCCCGAGCAACGGCCGCCCACCGCCGGCATCGTCGCCTCGATCTCCTATCTCGTCGTGGTCTTCGTTCCGTACGTCCTCCTCAGTGAGACGGAAGCCGCTGCACTCCCCACCTACTACGACTTCGGTCTCGCGGGACCGCAGTTCCTCGCGGTGTTGCCCCTCGTCGGACTCGTCCTGTTCGCCGCCGGGCGACAGCAGCGAACCGAGCCCGACTACGTCGCGGGGTTGACCCTCGTCCTCGGGATGGTGCTCACCGCCCTGATCGCGATCTGGGCGATTTCGGTCCCCGAAAACGTCGTCCTCAGCATCGGCGAGGCGTCCTGGCTCGAGTACCACCGCTGGCTCGTTCTTCTCGCCGGGCTCGCGATGGTCGCCTGCTCGCTGTGGTACGCGAAGAGCCTCGAGTTGCTGTAGCTCCGACGGTCCCTCGTGACGACCCGTTCGAACGGTGGCCGGCCGGAAGCTCGCGTCGGGCCTCGAGTCCCACCCGGTTCGGGAGGCGAAAGGGCCTTAAGTGATCCGCCGCTACTCTGAAGTGGACTAGGTCGGGCAGTTAGGCCCTGCTCGAAACCCGCGCTATGGTCTTCAGCGGGGACCGAACCCCGCGGGCGTCCGGTCAGACCGGCCGGGGCCCCGGGAGCCAACGTAGAAACCTCGTCCGTCGGGGACAGCGGGCCACGGCGACCGTCCGCAGGGACGTCTCGTCGTGGCTAATCGGCGACAGCCCATCAGGCGCGGAAGCGAGCAGTGGACCGTCGGACACCTGTCGCTCGACGGGTCGCGGGGTGGAGAAGGCAACCGGGATTCCCCCGGCCGGAACGCCGGGCAACCGCGGGCGTCCGCATTCATACCCACCGAAATTTTACGCTGCGTTCAGGTACACTGACGGCAGCATCGCTGCCGCACAGTGGACCGTCACTCGGCAAAATTTCGATCAAAAGCACTTCTCCTTCCCCGCCAGCCGCGCGTCGCGCGGCTTCTGGGTCAGTCGGCGGCCCGCTCGTTCGCGCCGATGGCGCTCACTCGCGGTTCGCATCGGCGAACTGCCTGCCCTTCCCCGGCAACCGCGACTCGTCACCGCCGTTCCTCGTCGCGGTTGCGGCCGTATACCCCGGCTCCGATCCGATTCGATGGCCGAGCGGGAAATCCTCGAGCGAACCGGAATTCCTCCGGGTTTATTATCAGGTGTGCGGTCTCAGGGGCATGCAACCGACGGAACTGACCGGAACCTACCGCGAGATCGGTCGTCAGTACGGGGCGATCCTCGAGCGCGTCGGGTTCGCACCGGAGCCCGTCCCTTCCGAGAAACGGGCGCTCGTCCGCGAGTGCGAACCTGCCGTTCGAACCCACGCGCCCGGATTGCTCGAGGAACTCGAGGGAATCGCGACGGCGGGCGGCTGGGAGCGAGCGGCGATTCTCGCCGTCCCGCTCGCGCTCGGCTACGAGTCCGGCTGCTCGGTCGTCGCCGTCTCGGGCGACCGCACGGCCGACGGGCGGCCGCTCTTCGGGCGGAACTACGACTTTTACCGGTCGTTCGCCGACTTCGCCGAACTGTTTCGGACGGTCCCGTCCGGTCGACTGGCCAGCGTCGGCTGCTCGGATCACTGGACCGGGCGTCAGGACGGCATCAACGAGGCCGGGCTGGCCGTCGGCCACACCTACGTTCCCCACGCTGGGCTCGAGGCCGGCGTCGCCTTCGGACTGGCGGCGAGGTGGGTCCTCGATACGTGCGAGACGGTCGAAGAGGGAGTCGCGTTCCTCGAGCGGATTCCCCACGCTCGCAACACGAATTTTCTGCTCGCCGACGCGGCGGGCGAGATCGCCGTCGTCGAGGCGAGCCCGGCGCGAACCCGTGTCACGGGGCCCTCGAACGGGTTCGCCGCCGTGACGAACCACTTCCCCTCCGACTCGATGGTCGAACACGAGCCTCGCGGAATCGATCGGACGAACAGCACCGCTCGCCTCACGGCCCTCGAGGCCTGGTTCGACGGGACCTCGCTGGCGACGATCGAAGACCTCCAGCGACGGCTCGGAGACCCCTCGAGCGGCGTCTGCGTCTGTGGCGACGACGCCGACGACCCGGTCGAAACGCTCTGGTCGTGGACGGCGACGCTCGACGGACCGGAGCCGCACCTCGCCGGTGGCCGGCCGGACGAAACCGCCTACGAATCGGTTCCGGTGGCGACAGCCGACAGTCGGCGACGCCACCCGAATTGAAACGCGAGAAGCCGAGGGAGGAACACGACACGAGAAGGTGAGCCGAGGTCTCGATCAGTCGTCCGCTGCCTCGAGCGTCGCCGGGTTCTCCATCTGGAGGCCGCCCTCGAGCGTCCGAACGGGGTAGGGGATGTCGATTCCCTCCTCGTCGAACCGCTCTTTGACCGCCCGTACGTACTCGCCTTTGATCCGCACGAAGTCGGCTCTCGAGGGATCTGCGATCCAGATCCGGGACTGGAGGCCGACGTCGGAGTCGTTGAGTTCCGTCAGTCGCACCGACGGCGCGGGGTCGTCCATGATGTCGGGGTGTCGCTTTGCTTCCTCGACGATGATCCCGGTGGCCTCCTCGATGTCGTCGTCGTAGCCGATCCCGAAGACGAACTTCAGGCGGAGCCTGTCTCCGTCGACGGGGTTTTTGAGCACGCCGCCGGTGAGCACGCTGTTCGGAACCGTCAACAGCTCGTTGTCGAAGGTCCGGACTCGAGTGACCCGAAGACTGATGTCCTCGACGGTCCCCGAGTAGTCGCCGTTGTCCCACTCGATCCAGTCGCCCATGCGAAACGGTTTGTCCGTGTAGATGAACACGCCGGCGACGAAGTTCGAGATGACGTTCTGGAGAGCGAGGCCGACCGCGAGCGCCCCGGCGGCGGCGATGCCGGCCATCGACACGAGGACGTTCTCGAAGCCGGCGAAGCCGAACGCCAGTGCGATCGCGACGAACAGTACGCCGGTTCGGGTCGCGAGCAGCAGCGGCGTCTGGGCGTGCCGATCGAGTCCGCGGCGGTCGAACGCCCGCCTGACCAGCGGAACGACGACCGCGCGGCCGAGCGCGACGAGCGCGAGAAAGGCGAGCGCGAAGACGACGACGCCGGCGACCGTCTCGGCGAGAGCCCCCTCGAGGCCGGGCGCGTTGCCGTGGAGCCACTCGCCGAGCGTTTCGGTCGCCTGTAGCGGTACCGGCGCTACCGCCCCCACCCCGCTCATCGATGTACGACGGCGGTGTGTCCGCGCGTTTCGATCAGGTCGGCGTTCACCGCCTCGGCGAGTTCTCGGGCCTTCTCCTCGGTGGAGCCGCCCGCTCGAGCCGCCCGGAGGAACTTCACCTTGACCAGGTTCTCGTTCGCGAGCTGGTCGTTGAGTTCGTCGACGACGGCCTCGGGGCCGCCCTTGCCGACCCAGACGGTGACGTCGAGGTCGTGTGCGCGGCGCTTGAGTTCCTGTCGGTCCATGGGTCGAATATTCCGCCGAGCGGTTTCAATGTTCCCGAACCGGAACGAGCGCGGTCAGTCGTACGGGTACCGCGCCTGGGCGCCGCAGTCGCAGGTGATCACGACGTGGCCGTCTCGCAACCGCACCCGGGCGTTCGCGCCCGGACGAAGGTAGGCGTCGCACTCGTCGCAGGTAAAGCGCCGGAACGACCGCGGCAGCGTCAGCCGATTTCGCTCGGCGACCCGGCGGGCCAGCCGGACGTAGTAGCGCGCCCGCTCGTCCTCGCCCGCGATCGCGGCCTCGCGGGCCAGTTCGTGGAGGCGTTCGAGTCGCTCCTCGGCGACGCTCATTGCGTCGAGTTTCGTCGGGCCGCCTATCGGTGTTACGCTCTCGAACGGGTCGAGAGCGGTAGCGTTTTGGAACCGATCGCCGACTGAGCGGACGTGCGCGTGCTGAACTACCTCGAACTCGAGGGCCCCCTCGAGCGAAGCGGCATCTCGACTGCGGCCGCCCACCAGCGGCGGGCCCTCGAGCCGTTCAGCGACCTCGAGATCCGAACCGAGCCGTGGACCGGCGGCGAACCGCTGCGCGCCGTTTCACGCCGGTTGGTCCGGGGCGAGGTTCCCGTCGACTACGACCTCGTCCACTGCAACGCGATCGGCCCCGGATCGGTCGCGCTCGCCGTCCACGCGAGACGGACGGGACGGCCCCTGATCCTCCACGCCCACGTCACGCGCGAGGACTTCCGGGGGAGCTTTCGCGGCTCGACGCGCCTCGCTCGCCCGCTCGGCCGGTACCTTCGGTGGCTGTACTCGCGAGCGGACCTCGTGCTGTGTCCGAGCGGCCAGACGAAACGGGTTCTCGAGTCCTACCCCGTCGACGCGCCGATCGAAGCGCTCACGAACGGCGTCGACCACGACTCCCTCGCCGGCCACGAACGGTTCCGAGAGCCGGCCAGAGAGCGGTTCGGCCTCGAGGGACTCGTCGTCTTCGCCGTCGGCAACGTCTTCGAGCGCAAGGGGCTGTCGACGTTCTGTCGGCTGGCCCGGCGGACCGATTACGAGTTCGCGTGGTTCGGCCCCTACGATACGGGTCCGCAGGCGAGCGCGGCGGTTCGCCGCTGGACGCGCGATCCCCCCGAGAACGTCACGTTCACCGGCTGGGTTCCCGACAAACGCCAGGCGTTCGGCGCTGGCGACGTCTTCTGTTTCCCCACCCGCGCCGAGAACCAGGGGATCGCCGTCCTCGAGGCGATGGCCTGTGGCAAACCCGTCGTCCTGCGGGACCTCCCGGTGTTCCGGGAGTACTACGCTGACGGCGTCGACTGTCTCATGTGCGAGACCGAGGCCGAGTTTCGAGACGCCCTCGAGCGCCTCGCCGCCGACCCGTCGCTCAGGGATCGACTCGGCGAAAACGCCCGCGAGACGGCCAGGGACCACCGCCTCGAGGTCGTCGGCCAGCGGTTGTACGAGCACTATCGCCGGGTGCTGGGGCGAGCGTGAGCCGCGAGCGAGTCCGAGCGGAACGCGACGGACGTGACAGCGTGGCGAGAGACGACGACCGCGTGGCGCAATACTGTTATATCGCTACCGGCGAAGACACTGAGAGAACCAGATGGACCGAGATCCGACCGCTTCGAGTGCGGGTGGCTGGCGTCGTCGGTCGGTCCTGGCAGCGGGGGCGGGGCTGACGGGCGCGCTCGCCGGCTGTGTCAGGGACGTTCGCACGGTCGTCAACCGGGACGAGATCGAACAGCTCTCGCTGACGATCACCACCCTGCCGGCCGACGGCGACCGCGAGGGGATCCAGCTCGCCCGACGGCTGGCCGAGAACCTCGAGGCGGTGGGCGTCGACGTCTCGATCGACCTGCGCTCGAACGAGGAGTTCCTCCGGGCGATCCTCGTCAACCACGACTACGACCTCTACGTCGGCCGCCACCCGGGCGCGACCGACCCCGACTTCCTCTACGAGGCGCTGCACTCGATCTACGCCGACGAGTCGGGCTGGCAGAACCCCTTCGGGTTCACCAGCATGCTGTTCGACGACCTCCTCGAGGACCAGCGGGCGGCCGACGGCGAGGAGCGACGGGAGGCGGTAGCGACGATGCTCGAGGAGCTGGCCCGCGAGCAGCCGTTCGTTCCGGTCTGTGTCCCCGACGAGTACCGCCTCGTTCGCACGGACCGGTTCGACGGCTGGGACGACCACCTCGCGACCCGCCTCGGCTACCTCGGCCTCGAGCCGCTCGCGGAAGGCGCCGACGCCCGGCTCCGGGCGACGGTGATGGACGCCCGCCCCTCCGAGAACGTCAACCCGCTCTCGGCGGAGTACCGCAACCGCGGAACGGTCGTCGACCTGCTGTACGACTCGCTGGCGACGGAGACGCTGCCCGGCTCGAGCGACGAACTCGAGGCCGACGTCGACACCGCAGACCCCGACGAGGACGACGCTCTCGAGTCCGAGGCGGACAGCGACCTGCTCCCCTGGCTCGCCGAGTCCTGGGAGTGGGAGGGATCGACCGTCGAGGTCACGATCCGTGAGGACTGCCGGTTTCACGACGGTGAACTCGTCACCGCCGACGACGTCGCGTTCACCTACGACTTCCTCGCGGACACGTCGCGGGGGAACAGCGACGTTCCCGCGCCGTCGCCGCGCTACCGCGGTCAGGCGGCCGCCATCGAGGAGATCGAGGTACACGACGAACGGACGCTCTCGCTGTCCGTGTCGACCGGCCGAGCGGTCGCCGAGCGGGCGTTCACCGTGCCGGTACTCCCCGAGCACGTCTGGGGCGAGCGCGAGGCGGAGGCGACCGTTCGGGGCGTCAGCGTCGCCCAGGGGACCACCGAGGCGCTGGTCACCGACAACGTTCCCGCCGTCGGCAGCGGCCCGTTTCGCTTCGAGAGCCGCACCGAGCGCGAACACCTCACCCTCGAGCGCTTCGAGGAGCACTTCACCCGCCGCGACGGCGTCGACCTCCCCGAGGCGACCGTCGAGGAGCTGCGCCTTCAGATCGACCCGCGCAGCGCCTCAGCGATCGCGCTCGTCGACGGCGGTGACGCCGACGTCACGTCGACGCCCCTCGAGATGTACTCGCTCGCGGAGATCCCCGACGCCGAGGAGACGCGGCTGCTCGAGTCGCCCTCCCAGACGTTCTACCACGTCGGGTTCAACGCCCGGAACGCCCCGTTCGGCAACCCGTACTTCCGTCGTGCCGTCGCACGGTTGCTCGACAAGGAGTGGCTGGCGGAGACGGTGTTCGAGGGGCACGCGACGCCGATCGCGACGCCCGTCGACACGCCGCTCAGCCGGGAGTGGGTCCCCGACGAGCTTGCGTGGGACGGCGAGGACCCCGTCGTCCCGTTCGTCGGCTCCGACGGCGACCTCGACGTCGCGGCCGCGAAGGCGGGGTTCGAAGACGCCGGCTTCCGGTACGGAGAGGGGGGCGACCTCCTGGTGAGGCGCTGATGCTCGTTCGCGTCCTCACCCAGCTGGCGATCGTGGTGACGGTCATGGTGATCGTCTCGATGGCGCTGTTCGTCGGCCGCTACCGGCTACAGGCGACCCTCGAGGAGTGGCCGACCAGGGTCAAAGCCGCGGCGCCGATCACCGTCCTGCTGGCGATCGTTCTCCTGTTTAACAGCGTCGCCAGGCAGGTCGTTCCGGATCTCTCCTGGATGATCGGCGTCAACCTGACCGGGTGGATCTACGACGTCGAGGGGCAGTTCATCCTCTGGCTGCAGTCGTACGCGACGCCGGAACTGACCGCGTACTTCTCGTTCATCTACATCTACGGCTACGTCTTCTTGCTCGTCTTCCCCGTCGTCGCCTATTTCGCGCTGTCGAATACCAGGCCGCTTCGGGAGCTCCTCGCGGCGTACACGCTCAACTACACCCTCGGGCTGGTGTGTTACATCCTCGTGATCGCCTACGGCCCGCGAAACATGATTCCGGAACTCGTCCAGGCGCTGCTGTACGACACCTATCCCCAGTACCAGCACCTCACGCGGCAGGTCAACCGCAACACCAACGTGTTTCCGTCGCTGCACACGTCGCTCGCGGTCACGGTAGCGCTGCTCGCCCACCGGAGCCGCGACGTCTACCCGAGGTGGTACCCCGTCGCCCTCGTCCTCGCGGTCAGCGTCGCGATTTCGACGATGTACCTCGGGATCCACTGGGCGATCGACGTCGTCGCGGGCGTCGTTCTCGCGTACGTCAGCGTCGTCCTCGCGGCCCACCTCGTCGGCCGGTGGTCGCTGTCGGAGTCCCTCGAGGGCCGACTGCCGTCGCCGCGGATCCCGTGGCCCGGCCGCTCGAACAAATGACTTAAGCGGCGTGGTCGAATTCCGCCGTACGATGGTCGATCGGGTCGCCGCGTTCACCGACACGTACCTGCCGACGGTGAACGGGGTGAGCTACACCGTCCGGACCTGGCGGGACCGGTGGCAGGCCCGGGGCGGTCGGATGGACGTCGCCTACCCGGCGGCGACGGCGTACGATCCCGCCGCCCTCGAGCACCCCGTTCGGAGCGTTCCGTTCCCGTTCTACGGTGGTTACCGCCTCGGCCAGCCCCGGGTTCCGGACTCGCTCTCGAGTGTGGACCCCGACGTGGTCCACGCCCACACGCCGTTCTCGATCGGCCTGGCGGCGCTCCGGTTCGCCCGTCGGGCTGAGCGTCCGCTCGTCGCCTCCTATCACACCCCCGCAGCCGAGTACGCGGGCTACCTCGCGCCGACGGCGCGACTCGTCGACGGCGTCCGGCGGCTGGCGAACGGCTACGAACGCCGGTACTACGACCGGGCCGATCTCGTGATCGCGCCGTCGGTGACCGCCCGCCAGCGCGTCCTCGACACCCTCGGCGTCTCGACACCGGTCCGGGTCGTCTCGAACGGCGTCGACACCGCGCGGTTCCGACCGGTCGACCCCGCAACCATCCGGGAACGCTTCGCCCTCGAGCGCGACCGGCTCCTCGTCGGGTACACCGGCCGCCACGGCCACGAAAAGCGACTCGACGAGCTGCTCGCGGCCGTCGCCGCGCTCCCGGGTGCCGACGCGCCGGTGACGCTCGTCGTCGGCGGCGACGGCCCCGCCCGCGCGGGTCTCGAGCGTCGCGCTCGAGAGCTGGATGTCGACGCGCGGTTTCTCGGCTTCCTCGAGCGCGAGGAGCTCCCGGCGCTCTACTCCGCGCTCGACGTCTTCGCGTTCCCGAGCCCGGTCGAGACCCAGGGGCTGGTCGCCCTCGAGTCGATCTGCTGTGGGACGCCCGTCGTCGCCGCCGACGCCGGGGCGCTCGCGGAGACGGTGATCGACGGCGAGACCGGCTACCACTACCCGGCCGGCGACGTCGCCGCGTTCGCTCGAGCGCTCGAGCGGGCGCTCGGCCGCCGCGACCGCCTCGGTCGGCGCTGTCTGGACCGCCGGGATGCGTACTGCGTCGACCGGTCGCTCGAGCGACTGGACGAGCTGTACGCGGCGGTCGCGGGGTGAAACCGAACGAAAAGCGACCGGGATCTAGTCGTCGTCTTCGAGCGCGTCGGCGATTCGCTTGAGCGCACGGGTCTGATCGCGCATCTCGTCTCGAAGCTGGCGGACCTCGCGGACGAGTTCCTCGTTGCCCGCCTCGCCGCCGGCGCCGCCGGGCCCACCGGGGCCGCCGCCCATCATACCGCCCATCATCTGGGCGAACGGGTTGCCGCCCATGCCGGGGCCGCCGGGACCGCCACCGCCCCCGAATGGGCTCTCGGGGGCCTCACCCTCTCCTTCCTCGGCGCGCTTCTCGCGGATCTCCTCGACTCGCTCGCGGAACGATTTCTCCTCTCCCTCCTCGCCGTCGTCGGCGTCGTTGTCGTGCTCGTCGACCATGCGTTCGGCTTCAGTAGCGGCGCGGAAAAGGGTTGCCATGTCGGGCGTTAGCTGCCGGTACGGCGAGCGAATCGGCCGGCGAGGGACTCACTCGAAAGCGGCCAGCGACGACTGGAGACGCCGACCCGTGTCGCCGCGCTCGAGATCGTAGCCCACCAGGTCGCGCATGTCGACGGCGTAGTCGGTGTTGCCGCGCTCGAGGACGAGCAGCCGACCGACGACGCCGACGACGGTGCCGCTCGCGATCGTCTCCTGGACGGGCCGAGAGTCGAATGAGAGCCCGTAGTCGAACGAAAAGCGCTCGATGACGTCGAACTCGGCGAGCAGCGCCTCCCAGGCGTCGGCGTCGACCCGTTCGGCGAGGGCGTCGACCTTCGTCGGCGTTCGCACCCGGTCGACCAGTCGTTCGGCGATCTCGGCCTCGAGTTCGCGGGCGATGCGGCCGTTCGAGACGGTGTGAACGTGTGCCGCGCGGTCGGCTCCCTGTTCGCGCAGGCGGGTCTCGAGGCGCCACAGCTTGGTGACGCCGACTTTGAACGTGTCGGGGGCGAACGCCGCGAGGTAGACCGCGTGCTCCTCGTAGCAGTCCATCTCGTCTTTCAGGCAGGTGCCGGTACAGCGGGCGCAGACCCAGGTGCTCGCGTGGTCGTCGCAGTAGGGCGCGGTCGGCCGGTCACAGCGGCGGTGGCCGTCCTCGTCGATCACGCCGGCGCAGTGGCGAGCGTCGAGCGCGTAGGAGAGTCGATCGCCGGCCTCGAGGGGACGGCGCGTCACGTCGCCCCCGTCGCTGAGGAGAAGCGCGGGGCCGACGCCGCTCGGTTCGTAGCCGACGATCTGCACGCGACGGCGTACGGTCGGCGCGGTGATAGGCGTGCCGTTCGGCCCGCGGACGGTGGCGCGTCGATACCCAGTTCGTGTTGACCGTCTGCACTCTCTGACTGTCCATCAAAACTATTAATTCACTATGGAAATTACCGATGGCCGGATGACAAACGATACCACAGGTAACGGCGGTTCGCACACGACCCGACGATCGGTTCTCCGAGCGACGACCGGCGCGGTGGCCGGTCTGGGCGCCACCGGCCTCGCGGCGGCAGAGTCCGGGGACCGCCTCGAGGTGAACGTCGGCTTCGCCAACGAACGAGGGCGGCAGGCTGCGGTCGACGCGGCGACGGACGTCCGTCGCGAGTTCGCCTTCGACGCGCTGACGATGACGGTTCCCGAACAGGCGGTCTCGGGACTCAGGCGGAACCCGAACGTCCGCTACGTCGAGGAGAACGGCGAGATGCACGCACTCGAACAGACGACGCCGTGGGGCGTCGACCGGGTCGGCGCGCCGACGGCACACGACGCGGACGAGACGGGCGAGGGGGCACACATCGCGATCCTCGACACCGGGATCGACTCGACGCACGAGGCCCTTCAGGACGTACTCGGCGAGGGCGAGTCGTTCACCGGCTGTGGCGGCCTCACCTGTTTTCTCGGTGGCAACGGCAACGACTGCAACGAGTCGTGGGACGACGACAACGACCACGGGACCCACTGCGCCGGGACCGCGGTCGCGCCGGACGACGGCGTCGGCGTCGTCGGCGTCTCGACGCAGGCGACGTTGCACGCCGTGAAGGTGCTCGACTGCCTCGGCTCCGGTTCGATGTCCGACATCGCCGCCGGGATCGAGTACACCGCCGACCAGGGCTGGGACGTCTGCAGCATGAGTCTCGGGGGCGGCCAGTCCGACGCCGTCTCCGACGCGGTCAGCTACGCCCACGAGCGCGGCGTCTTCCTGGTCGCAGCCGCAGGCAACGACGGGCCGTGTACCGACTGCGTGAGCTACCCCGCCGCAGAGCCCGAGGTCGTCGCCGTCAGCGCGACCAGTGAGGACGACTCGCTCGCCTCTTTCTCCTCGACCGGTCCGGAGATCGAACTCGCTGCGCCGGGCGAGGACGTCTACTCGACGGTCGCCGGCGGCTACGACACCTTTTCGGGGACCTCGATGGCCTGCCCGCACGTCGCCGGCGCCGCCGGCCAGTTGATGGCGAACGGCTACGATCACGAGGCGGCCCGCGACCGACTCCACGAGAGCGCCGAGGACATCGGCCTCGAGGAGAACGAGCAGGGACACGGCCTCCTCCGCGTCGACGACGCGCTCGACCTGTAGGACCGACGCCCGCCGACGGCACACTCGAGTGCCGGAACAACACCTATTCGTGCCCACGGCAAAGGGTCAGGCATGACGCTCGAGGGATCACTCGACGCGACGGCCACGGACGGCCAGGTGCGGTTCGCGTTCACGGTAACGAACACCGGCGACGAGCCGGTCGAACTGCAGTTTTCCGACAGCTGCAAGGCCGAGTTCGTCCTCGAGGACGAGGGGCGCGAGGTCTGGCGGTTCACCGACGGCCGGATGTTCGCACAGGTGATCAGCTCCGAAACCGTCGGCCCCGGCGAAGAGGCGCGCTACGAGGGGAGCTGGGACGACCCCCAGGAGGGGACGTACACCGCCGTCGCCGAGCTCCGGGCACAGAACCGGACCTGCGAGGCCAGAACCGACGTGACGGCCTGAGACGACCGGGCCAGCGCTACGGACTCCCGGCCGACTTTCGGTCACCGGAGCAACGTTTATTCGTGTCACTTCCCTCGGTTCGAACCATAGATGGTCGACCGGAACGGGTGGGGCCGCGGCCGGGACGACCCGATCGGAGCGCGTCGCCGCCCGCCGCCGGCGTTCGTCGAACGGGCGAACGCCGCCGACGCCGAACGGTACGAGGCGTTCGAGGAGAACTGGCCCGACTGCTGGGAGCGAGCGGCCGCGCTGCTCGCGTGGGACCGGGCGTACGACACCGTACTCGAGGACGAGGACGCCCCCTTCTACCGGTGGTTCACCGGTGGTGAGCTGAACGCCTCGTACAACTGCCTCGACCGGCACCTCGAGGCCGGCCGGAAGAACCACGCCGCGATCAGGTGGGGGGGAAAGCAGGGCGAATCCCGGACGTACACCTACCGCGAGCTGTACGTCGAGGTCAACGAGTTCGCCGCCGCGCTGCGAGACCTGGGCGTCGGCGAGGACGACGTCGTGACGCTGTACCTGCCGATGATCCCGGAGTTACCGGTCGCGATGCTCGCCTGTGCCCGCATCGGGGCACCCCACTCGGTGGTGTTCGCGGGCTTTTCGGCGGACGCCCTCGCAACCCGGATGAACGCCGCCGACAGCGAGTACCTCGTCACTTGCGACGGCTACTACCGCCGCGGCGACGCCTTCAATCAGAAGAGCAAGGCCGACAACGCCCGTCTGGCGGTCGACCAGGGCGTCCGGACCGTCGTCGTCGACCGCCTCGGCAAGGAGCTCCCGCACGTCGTCGGCGACGACGAGTGCGACTACGACGCGGTGCGAGACGCACACGCCGGGGAGACGGTCGATCCCGTTTCCCGGGACGCCGAGGACATGCTGTTCCTGATGTACACTTCGGGCACCACGGGCCAGCCGAAAGGGGTCGTCCACACGACCGGCGGCTACCTCGCCTACGCCGCCTGGACCTCACACGCGGTGCTGGACGTCAAGCCCGAGGACACCTACTGGTGTGCGGCCGACATCGGCTGGATCACCGGCCACACCTACATCGTTTACGGCCCCCTCGCCCTCGGCACAACGACGATGATGTACGAAGGGACGCCCGACTATCCCGACCGCGACCGCCTCTGGGAACTCCTCGAGCGAAACGCCGTCGACGTCTTCTACACCGCGCCGACGGCGATCCGCGCGTTCACGAAGTGGGGCAGTCAGTACCCCGAGCGCCACGATCTGTCGTCGCTGCGGCTGCTCGGCACCGTCGGCGAGCCGATCAACCCCCGCGCCTGGGAGTGGTACCACAAGCACGTCGGCGGCGGGACGTGCCCGGTCGTCGACACCTGGTGGCAGACCGAAACCGGCGGCGTCGTCGTCTCGACGCTGCCCGGCATCGACGACATGAAACCCGGCGCCGCCGGTCCGCCGCTGCCCGGCATCGACGCGCGGGTGGTCGACGCCGCCGGCGATGAGGTCGAGGCCGGAGACGCGGGCTACCTGACACTCCAGAAACCCTGGCCGGGGATGGCGCGGACGCTGTACGACGGCGACGACCGGTTTCTCGACGAGTACTGGCGGCGCTTCTCCGACCCCGAGGACGACCGCTGGGTCTACTTCAGCGGCGACGCCGCCCGCATCGACGACGACGGCTACGTCACCGTTCTCGGGCGCGTCGACGACGTCATCACCGTCTCCGGACACCGGCTGAGTACGATGGAGATCGAGAGCGCCATCCTCGATGCCGGCGGCGTCGCCGAAGCTGCCGTCGTCGCCAGCACGACGGGAGCCGGCGACGGCGAAATCTACGCCTACGTGAGCCTCGAGCGCGACGTCGACCCCGCTGACGCGATCCGGGAGGCGATCGTCTCGAGGGTCGAGCGAGCGATCGGGCCGATCGCCCGCCCCGAGGAGGTCGTCTTCACACCCGAGCTTCCGAAGACCCGCTCCGGCAAGATCATGCGACGGCTCCTCGAGGACGTCACGAACGGCCAGGAGCTCGGAGACACGAGCGCGCTTCGCAACCCCGAGATCGTCGGCGAGCTTCGGGCGACGATCCGGGGGGAGTGAGCCGGTTCGGACGAATTTCGCACATTCAGCGATCACGAAACGGTCGCGGGCGCGACAGACGGCGGCTCTCGACGGTTCTGTGTCCGTGTCTGTCGGGACGACAGCACTATCGTAGCCACTGAAAATCAGTACACGCCTGCTCGCGCAGGCTCGCCCGAAGCCGCCCCACCGCGCCGGTTTCGGGCGTCGCGTGCGAGCAGTGTGTAACCCGTTTCAGTTGTTACTATATATTCGCGGTTCCGGAGTGTACGAACGATGGTACGCGAGGCGTCCGACGCCGACCGACTCACCCGGCCGCGGTACGACCGTCTCCTCGACGCCGCGGAAACGTACCGCGAGGCGCTCGTCGTCCGGCTCTGCGGCGAAGTCGGGCTCCGTCCCGCGGAACTCGCGCGGCTGACCCCGTCCGCCGTCGTCGAGGCGAGCAGCGAGCCCGCGCGGTATCTCCTCGTCGTCCCCTCGAGCGACGGCGGCCGCTCCCGACGGGCGTACCTCCCCGCGACCCTCGAGCGGGAGCTGCGCCGGTACGTTCGGAGCAACGACATCGGGGCCGACGAGCGGGTCTTCGACGTCACTCCGCGGCGGCTCCAGATGCTCGCGGCCGCCGTCGCCGACCGTGCGAGCGACCGGTTCGACGACCCCGGCCTCGGGGCGGTCTCGACGAGCGACCTGCGGCGGTTTTTCGCCCGCACCGCGCTCGTCGACGACGGGATCAACCCCCGGGTCGTGAAGGCCGTCGGCGGCTGGCGGAGCTTCGAGGCGCTCGAGCCGTACCTCCCGGAGCCCACCGACGCGGAGATCGTCGCCGCCTTCGCCGCGGTCGAAGACGGCGCGTCTCGAACGACGCGATCGGGCGCGAGCGCGGGTGACGATCGGCCCGGGGAGACCGGCGAAGACCCACACTCCGGCCCGGCCGGCTACCAGCAGGCGATCACCGATATCGTCCTCGAGGCCTCGAGCCACGAGGAGCTCGAGACCGGCGCCTGCGAGGTGCTGGCCGACAGCACCGCCTACGAGGCGGCCTGGATCGAGCGGACGTCCGGTCCCGCGCGCTCCCGACGTCGGCCACGAGAGTGGCGAACCGCAGCCGGCATCGCGGCCGCAGAGATCGACCGCCTCGAGGACGCGACCGGCGACGAATCGGAGAGCGCCGACCCCGACCCCGAGGGCGAGCCACGACCGCCGGCCGCCCGATCCGAATCCGTACCCGCCTCGATCACCGTCGAGGGGGCCGTCGGCGGCGAGGTCGGCGGTGACCGGTTCGAAGGGGCGCTCGCGAGAGTGCCGATCGGGTACGGCGACACCGTTTACGGAACCCTCTCGGTCGTCACCGACCGCGACGGGGCGTTTTCCCCACCCGAGCGCGACCGCCTCGAGACCGTCGGTCGACAGCTCGGACACGCGATCGCGGCCGTCCGCCGGCGAACTCTGTTGCTGTCGGATACGCTGCTCGAACTCGAGTTTACGGTCCGCGACGACCGCTCGTTCTTCGTCGACGCCTCGAGCCGACTCGGCTGTCGGTTCGAACTCGACTCGCTCGTCTCGGTGTCGGAGACGACTCAGCTGTACTACGTGTCCCTCTCGGGAGCCCCGCCAGCGGACGTGTTCGACCTCGCCGAAGCCGATACGGGAATCGACGACTGCCGACTGATCGAGACGTACGAGGGTGGCTGGCGCGTCGAGTTCGTCGTCGAGGGCTCCTCGCCGACGCTCACGCTCTCGGAGTACGGCGTGACGGTCACCGACGCCGTCGTCGACGACGGCATCGCGACGATCACCGCGGAGTGTGCCGCCGACGCCGACCTCCGAACGATCGTCGGCGGGCTGCGATCGGTCTTTCCCACCTCGGAACTGCGCGGCAAACGCGAGGTCGAGCGCACCGTCCAGACCGCCCGCGAGTTCCGGGCCGGCCTCGAGGAGCGGCTGACGGATCGACAGGAGACGACCCTGCGAGCGGCGTACTTCGGCGGCTACTACGACTGGCCCCGCGAGAGCACGGCCGAGGAGCTCGCGGACGCAATGGGGATCTCCTCACCGACGCTGCACAGCCACCTCCGGAAGGGCCAACACGAGCTGTTGCGGACGTTCTTCGACGACGAGGCCGTCGACTCGAGGACTCGAGGGTAAGTGCTGCGGGGTCGTCAGGCCCCAGCGTTGTGGACCACGCGTGGGGTGCTAGAGGACCGGGCGAGAGGAGTCGCCTCGAGGACGCGAAAACGCGATACTGCGGCGCGAACTCTCCACGAGAATAGATCGTGTCGGAAGCATACCGCGACTGGTTTTGTACACCTAGATTCGGTGTTTACTACCACTATTCTACATTGAGTGTGTGTACCATGTCAGAGGAGGACGTCGGACTGGAGGCACGACTGGAAGAACAGGAGTCGTTCGACCCCCCGGAGTCGTTCGTCGAGCAGGCGAACGTCTCCGATCCGGGGATCTACGAGGAGTTCGAGGAGAACTGGCCGGAGTGCTGGGAGGGGGCCGCCGACCTGCTCTCCTGGGATCGTGAGTACGAGACGGTGCTCGAGGACGACGACGCGCCGTTCTACAAGTGGTTCACCGGCGGTGAGCTGAACGCTTCAGCGAACTGTCTCGACCGCCACGTCGAGAACGGGGCGAAGAATCGCGCGGCGATCAAGTGGGAGGGCGAACTCGGCGAGACGCGCACCTACACCTACGGCGACCTGTTGAACGAAGTCGAGGCGTTCGCCGCCGCGCTGCGCGACCTGGGCGTCGGCGAGGACGACGTCGTGACGCTGTACCTGCCGATGATCCCCGAGTTACCGGTCGCGATGCTCGCCTGCGCTCGGATCGGCGCCCCTCACTCGGTGGTATTCGCGGGCTTTTCGGCGGATGCGCTGGCGACGCGGATGAACGCCGCCGACAGCGAGTATCTGGTGACCTGCGACGGCTACTACCGCCGCGGCGACGCGCTGAACCACAAGGAGAAAGCCGACAAGGGGGTTCGAGGCGTCGACCACGACGTCACCTCAGTCGTCGTCGATCGGCTGGGCGACGAGCTGAAACACTTCCTCGGGGATAGTGCCCACGACTACGGCGAGCTGGTCGAGCAACACGAGGGGGCGTCGGTCGACCCCGTCTCCCGGGACGCCGAGGACATGCTGTTCCTGATGTACACTTCGGGCACCACGGGCCAGCCGAAGGGGGTCAAACACACGACCGGCGGCTACCTCGCCTACGCCGCCTGGACCTCACACGCGGTGCTGGACGTCAAGCCCGAGGACACCTACTGGTGTGCGGCCGACATCGGCTGGATCACCGGTCATTCCTACATCGTCTACGGTCCCCTCGCCCTCGGCACCACCACGATGATGTACGAGGGGACGCCCGACTATCCCGACCGCGACCGCCTCTGGGAGCTCGTCGAGAAGAACGACGTGGACATCTTCTACACCGCGCCGACGGCGATCCGCGCGTTCATGAAGTGGGGCAGTCAGTACCCCGAGAAACACGACCTGTCCTCGCTCAGACTGCTCGGCACCGTCGGCGAGCCGATCAACCCCCGCGCTTGGAAGTGGTACTACACTCATATCGGCGGCGATGAGTGCCCGATCGTCGACACCTGGTGGCAGACCGAAACCGGCGGCATGATGATCACCACCCTCCCCGGCATCGGCACCATGAAACCCGGTTCCGCCGGTCCCCCATTACCCGGCATCGACGCCCGGATCGTCGACGCCGCCGGCGAGAACGTCGAGGCCGGAGACGCCGGATATCTCACGGTACAGAAACCGTGGCCGGGAATGCTGCGGACCCTCTATCAGAACGACGAGCGGTTCCTCTCTGAGTACTGGCAGGAGTACTCCGACGAGGAGACCGACGAGTGGGTCTACTTCCCCGAAGACGGCGCGAAGATCGACGACGACGGCTACATCACCATCCTCGGGCGCGTCGACGACGTCATCAACGTCTCCGGCCATCGGTTGGGGACCATGGAGATCGAAAGCGCCATCGTCGGCACCGAAGGCGTCGCCGAGGCCGCCGTCGTCGGCGGCGACCACGACCTCAAGGGCGAGGCCGTCTACGCCTACGTGATCCTCGAGGACGGTCAGGACCCCACCGACGCCATGTCCGACCGGATCGTCGAGGAGGTCGAAGACGCCATCGGCCCGATCGCCCGCCCCGAGGAGGTGATCTTCACGCCCGAACTCCCCAAGACTCGCTCCGGAAAGATCATGCGGCGGCTCCTCGAGGACATCGCCTCCGGAAACGAACTGGGCGACACCTCCACGCTGCGTAATCCGGAGATCGTCGACGAGATCGTCGAGCAGGTCGAGGAGTAGCCGGCTCAGACGCCGTCTTCGAACTGCGAAATCGCCCGGACGACGAGGATGGTGACCCCGAGGAACGTGCCGACGGTGACGGCGCCGTACAGCGCGAACGACGTCGGCGAGACGGTGAACGTGATCGCGAGGATCGTCACCTCCTCGAGACCGGTCTGGGCGGGGACGACGGCGCCCAGAACGGCGCCGAGGGCTGCCGTGAGGGCGACGATTCCGAGGAGGAGTCCGACCACCACGCGTTTTCCGGTGGAGTCCCTGCGTTCGGTCACAGTCGAGTGCTCGCAGACAGGCGAGTAGACTGTTTTGTTTTCCCGCAGAGGTCTCGAGTCGACGACCGCTCCACAGTCACCATCAGGTGGCCCACACCGCAGGTGGTATATATTCGCCAGCTATAGGGTACGAGTGCGGGGATTACCCGCAGAAAAGCACGACGGGTGCGAGGGTAGCCAAGCGGCCAACGGCGGCGGACTCAAGATCCGCTCTCGTAGGAGTTCGTGGGTTCGATTCCCTCCCCTCGCATCACAGTGAGGTGCAAAAACGCACCGAACGAGATGCAGGAGGGACCGAATTACGCCGGGGTTCTGCGCTTCGCGCAGGTTCCAGGAGGTAGTTCGATTCCCTCCCCTCGCATCGAAGCGAAGCGCACGTACGCGCTGCGCGAGATGCGGAAGATCCTACAGCGATCTTCCCTCGCAACATTCTCGAGACCGACGCGCCGACCAGCGACGCGTGGCGGCCGAAACCGCCACCTCTTTGCGCGCGCACCCACCAGGACGGGTAATGACCGAACTCGAGTCCGCGCAGCGACGCGCCGACCTCGCCGAGCGGGCGGCGCGCGCGGGTGCGGCCGTCGCCGAGGAGGCGTTCCGATCCGGGATCGCAGTCGAGACGAAAAACGGCAAGACCGACGTCGTCACGCAGGCCGACCGCGACGCCCAGCGGGCGGTGATCGAGGTCGTCCGCGAGGAGTACCCGGACGATCCCGTCGTCGGCGAGGAGGACGAGGAACTGAAGGCGGTTCCCGAGGAGGGGCCGGCCTGGATCGTCGACCCGATCGACGGGACGAACAACTTCGTTCGCGGAATCCGGGTGTTCGGAACCGCGGTCGCGGCCGTGATCGACGGCGAGCCCGTCGGTGCGGCGACGGTGCTCCCCGCACTCGGCGACAGCTACCTCGCGGGGCCGGACGGCGTGGCGCTGAACGGCGAGCCGATCGCGGTCAGCGACCGGGCGGATCCCGAGCTCTGTACCGTCTGTCCGACGATCTGGTGGGGGTACGACGACCGGGATCAGTACGCCGCGGCGAGCAAGGCGATCGTCGACCGCTTCGCGGATATGCGCCGGTTCGGCTGCGCCCAGGCGGTGCTCGCGATGGTCGCCTCGGGCGCCCTCGACGGCGTCCTCACCAACGTGCAGGCGAACCCGTGGGACTCCGTCGCCGGCGTTCACCACGTCCGGGAGGCCGGCGGAACCGTCACGGACCTCGAGGGCGAGCGCTGGCGCCACGACAGCAGGGGACTGGTCGCCTCCAACGGCGCCGTCCACGAGCACGTCCTCGAGGCGGCTCGCGAGATCGAACGGTAGCTCGACCCGGGAGCGACCGACGCGTCAGAAGTATTTTTACCGGTGCGTTCGGCGAACGAGGTATGGAACTCGATGACACCGATCGGGCGATTCTCCGGATTCTCCAGCGAAACGCCCGTACACCGTTCAGCGAAATTGCCCGCCAGATCGACATGTCGAGCGCGACGGTTCACGACCGGGTCAGCCGAATGGAGGAGGCGGGGGTCATCGAGGGGTATCACGCGAGGGTCGAGCCGAAGGCGGTCGGACTCGGCATCTCGGCGCTCGTCGGACTCCGCGTCGAACAGGGTCGCGAGCAGGACACCTTGGAGCGGCTCACGGACATCGAGGGCGTCCAGCAGGTTCACCTGACGACGGGCGAGTGGGACGTGATGATGCGCGTCTACGCCGAGGACGCCGACGGGTTGCGCGAGCTGATGTTCGAGCGGATCGCCCGGATGGACGGCTTCGCCCGATCGCAGACGATGGTCATCCTCGGCACGACCTACGAGAGCGACGAGCTCCCGGTTTGAGCGAGCCCCCTCTCGAGGGAGGGGGTCTCGGTTCGTACAGAAAACCGGAAGCGGTAAGCGGTCGCCGTCGCAGGATATCGTGTATGGACGAGTACATCGACCGCGTCGGGCCGATGGGTGCGTGGGCCGCGCTCACCGGTATCGTCGCGCTCGCGATCACGTTCGCCGCGCTGGCGTTTCCCCAGCGGGTGTACGTCGATCTCATCTGGCAGTACTACTGGGGACCGGTCGTTGCCGACGCGCGAGGGCTGGGCTGTGTCGCGTGGGCCGGCGGCGCGGAGATCCCCTGTGCCGACGCCGGAGCGGGCGACGGTCCCACGGCGTCGCCGGGGTACACCTTCGTCTCCTACGCGGGCTACATCCCGATTCTGATCCTGCTGCTGGTCGGAATCATCCTGCTCATCCGGCGGCTGGACATCCAGCGTTACCGGGCCGGCTTCTACGCGCTGTTCCCGTTCATGTTGTTCGGCGGCACGCTCCGCGTCGTCGAGGACGCGAACGTCGCCGGCGCGCGCGAAACCGGCGAGATGGTGATGCAGCTACCGTACGTGGCCGCGCTCATCAGCCCCTTCATCTACGTCACCGTCTTCCTCGTAACGCTCCTCGCGCTGTTGCTCTCGGTCTGGCTCGAGCGAAACGGCTACGTCAGCGGCTACGAGTACCCGCTGGCGGGGATCGGGACGGCCGCGCTCGCGGTCACGGTCGGCTACCTCGGCTACCTCGCCGTAACCGAGCCGTTCGCGGAGTTCCACTGGCTGATCCTCGTCCTCACGCTCGTCGGGGCGACGGCCGTCACGGCGATCACCTGGTACGCCCTCCAGGCGTTCGCACCGGAGATCAACCGCGGGACGGAGTACATGGGGCTAGTCGTCATCTGGGCGCACGCCGTCGACGGCGTCGCGAACGTGATCGGCCTCGACTGGGCCTACCGGCTGGGCCCAGGCTACAACCTCACGCCGAAACACCCCATCAACGAGGCGATCGTGAACTACACCGGCTCGATCCTCCCCGCCTCGATCGCCGAAGTGACCGGCGTCGCGTGGCCGTTCCTGATCGTCAAGATCGTCGCCGCCGTCGTCGTCATCTGGATCTTCGACGAGACGGTGTTCGATGAGAGTCCGCGCTACGCGACGCTGCTGATGATCACCGTCGTCGCCGTCGGCCTCGGCCCCGGAACCCGCGACATGCTGCGTGCGGTCTTCGGCGTCTGAGACTCGAGTCGCTCCCCCTTTCCCGAACGCCGGCATAAACCCCTCCCGACTGGTGACAGTCTCTCCCGGCTGGATCAGCACTATACGTACTCGAGTCGAACGCCTGACCCTATGGCCGACGAGGGCGGCGAGCCGGTTTACTACGTGATCAGCGACCTCCACATCGGCGGCGACGAGCAACTCGGCGAGGTGGACTTTCTCGAGGAGCTACTCGCCTTCCTCGAGCGACTCGAGACGACCGACGAGAACGCCGAGCTGATCGTCAACGGCGATCTGTTCGGGCTGTGGGAGTTCACCGCGGTCGACGGCCCGGCGAAGCTCGATGCCCTGATCGAGCGGTACCCCGAACTGTTTTCACAGCTGCGTGCGACCGGCGAGAACGTCCCGATCACGCTGTTGCCGGGCAACCACGACAACGAACTCGCGGCCTACGAGGAGTACCGCGAGCGGCTGGCCCGGTACAACGTCGACCTGGTCCGGTCGTCGTCGATCACGCGTCCGGTCGGGAACCGGACGATCCACTTCGAACACGGTCACCAGCAGGACTCCAACAACCGGTTCGAGGACTTCGGCAACCCCTACGAGACGCCGATCGGCTACCACTACAACACCCACGTGACGAGCAAGGCGGGCCAGCTCTCCGATCGGGGTCGGTACAACTGGCTGAAGGACGTCCAGGCGGTTACCCCGACCGACCGGGTGCCCCACTGGCTGCTCTCGAAGTACTTCTACCGGGAGATGAACCCCCTCCTGCGGTACGCCGTGATACCGTTCCTGTTGCTGTTCAACCTCTGTGTCGTCGTCGCGGTCCTGGCCGGACTGGACGTCGCCGGCGTCTGGACGCTGCCGGTCGAGACGGTCGACGCGGCGCTCGCCCGGCTGGGGCTGGTCGGGGAGGCCGTCCACTTCCTCCTCGTCGCCACCGCCGCGATCGCCGGCGTGCTCCTCCTGGCGGGAATCCCCGTCTACCTCGTCTTCCGCGACCTGCGAGCGACGGTCGACCGATTCGGTCTCCTCGAGGAGGAGCTCACGGTCGACCCCGAGGAGCCCTACCGTGAGGCCGCTCGAGCGGTGTTCGCCGACCGTCCGGAGACGGCGGTGTTCTGTTACGGACACACCCACCGCCCGGGGCTTCGGGAGGTCGACGGCCGGCTGCTCGTCAACAGCGGGACGTGGCTCAAGCGCCTCCACCGCCGGGAGGTCGTCGCGGGGATACTGCCGCCCGTGTACTACCCGTCGTACCAGCTCTGTGCCGTCCGGATCGGCGCCGAGGCCGGTGACGTGGTAGTCGAGTACGAGGAGATCGAGAAGCGAAGCCCCAGCGCGGAGGAGATCACGCTCACCGAGCGGCTGCTAACGCTCGGCCGCGAGCCCAGTCCGGAGCTCCCCGGCCGGTCGGTCGTCGCCGACGGGCCGGCTGTCGACGCGTCGGCGCGGCCGGCCGACCGGGATCGGGCGTAACGCCGGAGCGAAGTGAGCGAAGCCGGCGAGCGGCGCGTTCACCGCGCCGTCGGTCCCCGGTCTTCAGAACGGCTCGCCGAGCGCGTCGGCCACGCGGCCGGCCGTGTCGGTCAGCAGCGAGACGTCGTCGGTGAACACCTCGACGGCGACGGTGCCGTCGAACCCCGCGAGCCGGTCCTCGAGGATCGAATAGTCGATCTCGCCGGCGCCGATCGGGATGTGCGTGTCGCCGCGGCTGCGCGCGTCGTGGACGTGGAGGTGCGAGATCAGGTCGGCGTACCCCCGGAGGAACCGCTCGACGCCGTCGTCGCCATCCTCCATGTAGGCGTGTCCGACGTCGAAACAGACCGCCGTTCCCGTGTCGCGGGCGATGTCGCCGAGCACCGAGAGCGGAAAGCCGCGCTTCTGGTGACCGACGTTCTCGAGGACGACCTCGACGCCGGCCGCCTCGCCGGCCTCGTCGATCGCGCGCACCTGTTCGGCGAACGCCGGACGGAGGTCCGTCTCGTGTGGGTTGCGCGCCGTCCCGTGTAGAACGGCCTTCTCGGCGCCGACGCCGCCGGCCCACTCGAGCAGCCGCGTCTGGTGGGCGACGATGGCGTCGTTGATCTCGGGAACCGGCGTTACGACCACCTGCTTGAACGGGAGGTGGACGCAGAGGTCCGTCCCGGTTTCCTCGAGGGCCGCCTCGAGGCGGTTGCCGTCGACGTCGGTTGCGGGATCGACCCCCTCGCTCAGGCCGAACTCCGCGAAGTCGAAGTCGGCGCTCGTCGCCTCGAGTCGCTCGATCGAGTCGCCGACGGTGACGCCGATGTCCATACCGGTCGTACCCGCCGGCGGGTAATGAGTTCTCGGGACCGACGACGGCGGGTCTGCGGGGAAAGCGTATTGTCACCGCAGTGACCAGCGTTTCGCATGGTAGACGTCGACACGTCCCTCGTCCTCGCACTGCTCACCGTCGCCACGATCGCGTACTTTCTGACGTCGCTGGTCCCGCGGGTCGACGCGATGCGACGGAGCTACCGCAAGTTCGTCTCGCTGACGACGCTCGGGATCGCGTACCTGGTGTTGCTGACCGTCCTGCTCACCATCGTCGTCGAGGTACCCCAGGAGGAGCCGGTCGGCGCGGTGCTGGCGATCGCGGTCGCCGCGTTCGTCCTGTTCGGGCTCTCGCTGCTGTACGACGTCTTCGACGACTGGCTCCGGATGCTCGGCGACCCGGCGTACAACACCTGGGTCGAGGCGTCGCTGGTGCTCGCGGTCCTCGTCTTTCTCGTGGTCATCTTCCTGCTCGGGCCGTAGGTCGCCGCCTTCGTTCTCGAGTCGACCACGAGTTCGATCCCCGCGTGGAACCGACCCAGAGCGGGGCGTTTAATCGCCGCGGGGCGAAAGGAGACGGTATGACCGACTCCGAGGGATGGTTCGTCGACGACGGCGCCCCCATCGACGCCGCGGCGACGGACGAACTCGCCACCAGGGTTCGTGAGGGAGCTGCGGAGGAGCCGCGGGCGTGGCCCGAACTCGCCGTCGCCGCCGGCTTCGTCGACGACGAGGACGACTACTACGACGCCCTCCGCGCGGCGGCGACGGCTGCGACCCGCGCCGCGGTCGCGGAGCGAGAGCGCGCGGACGACCGCCAGCTGGTCCACGCGATTCGCGCGATGGACGACTGCCAGCGGACGGCCAACGAGCTCGCCGAACGGCTCGCCGAGTGGGCCGGCACGGTCGACGACGACCCCGGAACCGGCATCGACTACGCCCGCGAACTGGCCGCTCGAGAGCCCGAACCCGGACGGGAGTCGATTCGGTCGCTCGCGGGACGCGTCGCGGGTCTCGCGGACGAAGCCGACGACCTGCGGGCGTTCGTCGAGCGCCGAACGCCCGCCGTGGCGCCGAACCTCGCCGCCCTCGCCGGTCCCGTCCTCGCCGCGCGGCTCATCTCCCTGGCGGGCGGCCTCGAACCCCTCGCCAAACAGCCCAGCGGCACCGTTCAGGTGCTGGGCGCCGAGGACGCGCTGTTCGCCCACCTCGAGGGCCACGCTCCGTCGCCCAAACACGGGGTCATCTACACCCACGAGGGGGTCCGGGGCACCCGCCTCGAGGATCGGGGGTCGGCCGCCCGCGCCGTCGCCGGAAAGCTCGCGATCGCCGCCCGCGTCGACCACTACTCCGGCGAGGTGCGACCGGAACTCGAGGCCGAACTCACAGAGCGCCTCGAGACGATCCAGGCACGGGCCGACGCGGAGTCGGGGGGTGACGGCGGTGAGTGAGCGTCCCGTCGGCGTCGAGCGCCGCGAGATCGACGGGGCAGAGCGGCTCGCGACCCGGGGAGAGCCGGTGTACGGCGAACCTACCGATGGAGCCTGGCGCGCCTGGGACCCGCATCGCTCGAAACTCGGCGCGATGCTCGAGCTGGGGATGGAGACGGGTCTCGAGGGCGGCGAGACGGTGCTCTACCTGGGTGCCGCCAGCGGGACGACCGTGAGTCACGTCGCTGACTTCGCGGGGCCGACGTACGCCGTGGAGTTCGCCCCCCGTCCCGCGCGGGACCTGCTCTCGGCGGCCGACTCCCGCCCGCGGCTGTTCCCGCTGCTCAAGGACGCCCGGAAACCCGAGACGTACGCCCACGTCGTCGAATCCGACGTCGACGTCGTCGTCCAGGACGTCGCCACCCGCGGCCAGGCGAGGGTCGCCCTCGAGAACCGGCGCTTTCTCGCCGACGACGGCCGCCTGCTGCTCGCGGTGAAAGCCCGCAGCGAGGACGTCACCCACAACCCCGAGGACGTCTTCGAGGACGTCAGCGCGGAGCTCGAGAGCGGGTACGAAGTGCTCGAGTCCCGCCCGCTCGACGAGTACCACGTCGACCACCTCGGGGTCGTCGCGCGACCGCGGTCGTAGCGAGCGACCGGGCACACCGCGAGTTCCGTGTCAACGCGTTATTTCCGTGCCAACGCTTGTAATGCACGCCGGAGAAGGGACGGGTATGTCCGGAGACGACGACCCCGACGGTTCCCCGTCGGACTCGAACGTCCGAGCCGATTCGACGAGCGATCGGGGACGGACCGCGACAGCCGACGCCGACGGGACCGACTCGAGCGACGGCTTCGTCCCGGCGACCGTCACCGACGCCAGCGGCTACGGGCTCTCGCTGACGCTGGTCGGGGGCGTCCTGCTCGCGCTGGCGTACTACGGCTACGTCGCGGTGACCGGCCCGCAGACGCTCGGCCAGGCGATCCCGAGCCCGTTCTACCTCCTCATCTTCGCGCTCCTGTTCGTCCTCGAACTGTTCCAGAGCCGCGACCGCGGCGGGGTGGCCGTGGTTCGGGCGACGGCCCTGGCGCTGTTCTACGGCGGGCTGACCGCGTTCGCGATCGAGGGTGGAGTCTACCTCTGGAACGACCCCGGAGCGGCGCTCGACGGGTTCGTCGGAGTGACCGTCCTTGCGGTCTCCCTGATCGTGGCGGCCCTGGCGTACTTCCTGTACCTCTCGGCGATCGAATCCGACGTGCTGTGACGGACCCGGTTATCCGCGCGCTCGAGCAGTGCCAGCCGGCGACGCCCACGACGGGCGCTCACCTGTCGACGACGCCCGCCTCGAGGTGCTCGAGCAGGGCCGGGTGCAGCGGCCCGTTCGAGCCCAGGAGCATCTTTCGGCTGCCGGTTTCGAAGTCGAACGTGAACGGCTCGCCGGCGGCGTTGGTGATCCGCGCGCCGGCCGCACGGGCGATCACCAGCCCCGCGGCGACGTCCCAGGGGTAGGTGTCGTACTCCCAGACCGCGTCCGCGCTGCCGCTGGCGAGGTAACACAGGTTGAGCGCCGCCGAACCGAGCCGGCGGACGCCGCGAGCCTCCTGGTAGAAGTTCGAGAGAAAGGAGCCGTCGGGGTCGTACCCCGAGAGGAGCATGCTCTCGTCGAGGCGGTCCCGGTCGGTCGTCGACAGCGGCGTCTCGTTCTCCGTCGCCTCGCCGCCCGCGACCGCGCTGAACAGTTCGTCGGTTTCGGGCACGTAGACGACGCCGACGACCGGGTACCGCTCCTCGACGAGGGCGACCGACACCGCGTAGTTGGGGTTGCCGTGAGCGAAGTTTCCGGTTCCGTCGAGGGGGTCGATCACCCAGGTGTAGGGACCGTCGGCCTCGATTCGGCCACCCTCCTCCGAGAAGATGCCGTGGTCGGGGAACTCGTTCGCGATGGCGGTCGTGATGATCCGGTTCGCCTGGTGGTCGGCTTCGGTGACGATGTCCGCCTTGTCCGTCTTGACCGTGATCGACTCGACGCGGCCGTGGAGCTCTCGGAGCGGCTCGCCGGCGCTCTGGGCGACCTCCTCGGCGAGGACGCGGGCCCGTTCGACGAGGTCCTCGCCTTCGTCCGCGCCGTTCCTCGAGAGCGGGGCCGGCGCGGCGCTCGCGTCGGGACCGGCGTCGTCCTCGCCGCGAACGTCCCAGCCGAGCTTCTTGGTGATCGCGGTGAAGAAGTGGTCGTCGTAGCTCGTCCGGACGATGTGGGCGTGTCGGTCGGCGCCGGTCACGAGCACCTCCTCGTTCTCGCGGAGGATCGTGTGCGCCCGACCGCCGTCGACCAGCAGGCTCGCTCGCCCGCCGGTGACGATCCGCAGTTCGGTCGACGGCGCCATCACGACCGGACGCACGCCGAGCTGGTGGGTGTGGAGGGGGACGAGCTGGAGGGACTCGTTGTTCACCGGATAGTGGACCGGTCCGTTCGCCGACAGTGAGAGGCCGGTCGACCCCGTGGGCGTCGACACCGCCAGCCCGGAGCCCTCGAACTCGCCGACGTACTCGTCGTTGGCGAACACGTGCAGCCGGGTGATCTTGCGGTTGACGGGGTTCTCCGGCAGGACGTGTTCGAGGGTGACGTCGTTGATCCCGGTCGCGTCGACCCCGCGCGCGCTGACGTGGAGCTGCTGGCGGCTGTCGACGACCGCCCGCCCGCGGAGGGCCTCCTCGAGCGCGTCCTCGAGTTCGTCGGGCTCGACCCGGGCCAGAAACGACAGCGTGCCGGTGTTCACGCCCAGCAGCGGGATCCCCCGCGGGGCGAACGTCTTGATCCCCTCGAGGAACGTGCCGTCGCCGCCGATGGTGACGCCGAGGGTCGGCCGGTCCTCGGTGTAGACGTCGCTGATGTCCCGGCCGACGTCGACGACGGCCAGCCGTAGCTCCCGGTCGTCGGTCCATCGCTCGAGGCGCTCGAGGGCGTCCTCGCTGTCGGGACTGACGACGGCGATGATCTCGTCCGTCGTCGCGAGCCGCCGTCCGTGCATTCGTGTGACGGTTGGCCGGCGGTGTACTTACCCGCTTGGACTCCGGGGCGTCCGCGAGGGGCGGGCGAACTCAAGGGCCTCGAGGTCGTACCGGGGGTATGCCCGTCATCGACATCGCACGGACGCGCGTGGTCACCGTCGCCCCCGAGTCGCCGCTTTCCGAGGTCGTCGAGACCATGCGAGCCGAGAGCGTCGGGAGCGCCGTCGTCGCCGAGGACGGCGAGCCCCTCGGGATCGTCACCGACCGCGACCTCGCGATGGTGCTGCTGACCGACGACCCCGCTCCCGAGTCGCAGGCGGTGGCGGAGCTGCTCGCGGACGATCTGGTCACCGTCACCGCCGACACCGGGATCTACGAGGTCGTCGAGGAGCTCTCGCGGACCGGCTCACAGCGCATCCCGGTCGTCGACGACGACGGCTCGCTCGTCGGGATCGTCTCGCTGAGCGACGTGGTCGTCCTCCTCGGGATGGAGCTCCAGCACGTCGGGAACGCGATCCGAACCGCCTCGCCGGCGTACGAACGCCTCGCGACCGACCTGTACGAGTAGCCACCGCGGGCGTCTCTCCCGTGGAGACCCGTCGCTGGTGATGGCGGGCGCGTTACCGTCTGGCGTGTCAGTTCCGCTCGTTCGCCTGCCGACTCCAAACCGTATTTACCGTCGGAGGGAAAATCAGTGATCGATGGAACGCGGGTCGCCGGATTCGTTCACGCGGTTGGGGACGCTGGGAATCGAAGAGGAGTGCTTCGTCGTCGACGAGCGCGGCCGACCCACGAGCGGGACCGACGAACTCGTCTACGACCACGAGCCGCCGGCGATCCTGGAGGGGCGACTCGATCACGAGCTGTTCAAGTGCGTCATCGAGACCCAGACCCCGCTGATCGAACGCCCCGGAGACGCCCGCGAGGCGCTGCTCGAGGTGCGCGAGGCGCTCGTCGACCACGCCGAAGCCCACGGCTTTCGGGTCGCCGCCGCGGGGCTTCACCCGCTGGCGAAGTGGCGCGAACTCGAGCACGCCGAAAAGCCCCGGTACCGCTCGCAGCTCGATCGCATCCAGTACCCCCAACACCGGAACACGACGGCGGGCGTCCACGTCCACGTCGGCGTCGACGACGCCGACAAGGCGGTCTGGATCGCCAACGAACTGCGGTGGTACGTCCCGATCATGCTGGCGCTGTCGGCGAACTCGCCGTTCTGGAACGGCTTCGACACCGGCCTCCAGTCGGCCCGCGCGAAGATCTTCGAGGCGCTGCCGAACACCGGGATGCCGACCTGCTTCGAGGACTACGAGGCGTTCGACACCTTCGAACGGCGGATGCTCGAGTCCGAGGCGATCAACGACCGCGGCGAGCTCTGGTACGACGTCCGGCCGCACACGGGCCACGGGACGGTCGAGGTTCGCACGCCGGACGGCCAGGCCGATCCCGATGTCGTCCTCGCGTTCGTCGAGTACACCCACGCGCTCGTGATGGCCCTGGCCGAGGAGTACGAGGACGGCGCGCTCGGCTACCAGCACCGCCGGGAGCTGCTCGACGAGAACAAGTGGCGGGCGATCCGCCACGGTCACGACGCCACGTTCATCGCCCGGGATCTCGAGGGCACCGTCGATCTGGGCGAGCTCGTCGACCGCGAGTGCGAGCGGCTGGGGATCGACGGCATTCGGGAGGTGTACGACCGCGAGAGCGGCGCGAGCCGCCAGCGCCGACTGCTCGAGGAGCGCGGGGAAGAGCCCCTCTGTGAGTCGCTGTTACTCGCCGTCGAGTGAGCCACAAAGGTTTAACATCGCACGAATCATCCTCTCACACGAGAGCACATGGCTTCGGACGACACTGACGAGCATCCAGTAACCGACGACGGCTCGAGGCGGACCGACCCGGAGGGACAGGACGGGGTGGCGGGTGCCGCAGTCGACGAAGTCGACCAGCGGATCGTCGATCTCCTGTCGTGGATTCTCGACACGGAGACCCGCGCGAAGATTTACGTTCACCTGCTCGCCCACCCTGGCAGCACGTCCGAGGAGGTCGCCCAGGGAACGGGGCTCTACCCGAGCACCGTCCGGGAGGCCCTCGCGGAGCTTCACGACGAGGAACGGGTGTCCCGCGAGAAGCGCGCGAGCGAGGGCGCCGGGAACAACCCCTACGAGTACACGGCGATCCAGCCGAGCGAGCTCGTCGGCGGCGTCGTCGACCAGGTCCAGCACGAACTCAACACGATCTTCACGCTCGACCGGCTGTTCGAACGCGACGGCGAGGACGAGTTCGGCGACGGCGTCGAACCGGTCACGATCACCGTCGACGGCGACGACGACCCCGACGAGGCAGACGTCGTTCCGGGGGGCGACCCCGCGGACGAACTCGAGGACGACCTGGACGACGACCTGGGCGACGCGGACGACGGGTCGGCGTAACACTCGTTCCTCGTCCGAGCCACGGGCTCGCGATCGTTTTTCACCGACCGCGTTCGGGACCGACTCGAGCGACGCGTTCGCGTTCGAATCGCCCGACCGGAGAGCGCTGGCTACGACTCGAGGGAGAGCACCGCCGGGCGCTCGAGTTCGAGGTCGGAGCCGACGGCGCGGACCGTCTCCGTCGGCCAGTCGCCGGTTTCCGTGAGAATGTCGAACGCCTCGCTCCCCTCGCCACCGTCGTCGACGAGGACCGTATCCTCGCTCTTGGCGCCCTGGATCGTCGGGTTCCAGGCGTAGGCCATCGGCGCTTCGACGGACGCCTCGTGATCCGGCGTCGCGATCCACTCCCGTCCCGAGAACCCGGCGGCGCCGCCCTGGTGGTGGCGTTCCCACTCGCCGTCGAAGCCGACCGCGTCGTAGGCGTTCTGAATCTCCCCGAAGACGTCGCCGGCCGTCCCCCCGCTGGCGGCCGCCTCGCGGGTCGCCGCCAGCGCCGTCGTCTCGACGCGGGCGGCGTACCCGGTTCGTTCCTCGAGCCAGGCGGGCGGATCGAAGGCGACCGTGCGGCTACAGCTCGCGTGGAGTCCGCGGCGCTGGGTCGTCACCGACACCAGCGCGTACTCGCCGAGTTCGGCGTCCGTCGGCGTGTAGTGGCGGTGGCGCTGGGCGCGCTCGGCGCCGCCGACGAGCACCACCGGCGCCTCGATTTTCCGGGCCGAGAGCGCCACCAGCAGCGCCGAGGCGACCTCGTGCTCGCGGTCGCCGGGCTGGAGTTCGCGACAGACGGCCTCGACGGCGTCGGCGGTCTGTCGGGAGAGCTGGCGGTAGCGCTCGCGGTCGGTTTCCGTCAGGGGCTGGCGCAGCGGTGTCGGATCGACGCGGTCGAAGCCGGGGACGTCGACGTCGGCCGCGGCGGGTGCGTCGACGCGGTCGGCGAGCGCCTCGGCGAGCGAGGACTCGTACCACGGGTAGGACTCGACGGCGGCGCCCTCGAGATCCGGGAGCTCTTCGTCTGCGATGCGGGGCGCCTCGATCGTGTCGGTGAGTACAGTGACATCCTCCCCGTCGTAGCCGACGGCAGCGACGCCGGCGTCGGTCTCGCGGTCGACGACGTTGCTCCCGCCGGTGAGCCACGCGAACGCGTTCGGACGGGCGAACCAGACCGACTCGAGGCCGGTCGCCTCGAGGTAGGTCTCGAGTCGCTCGAGTTTCTCCTGTTCCATGTGCGAGGCTGGCGTGGCGGGTTCTTGAATCCGGCGGACGCGTCGCCGCTGCGACGGACGCGTCGCCGCCGCGACGACCGCCCGGCGGCGGGATCGAAACACGGGCAAGATAAGTACGGTCGCTCCCAACCCCCGCTGAAGGCCCGTGTCGTACGACAGTTACACCTCCGATTCGTCATCGACGCTGCTCGGGCGGTTCGACTTCCGGCACCTCCTGACGCTGACGCTCGTTCTCGTCGCGGCGACGATCTTACTCGGCGTCGCCGCGCGAGCGACGGGGTCGGGACTCGCCTGCGAGGCCAACTGGCCCCAGTGTGACGCCGGCCCGTACAACCTGCTCCCGGCGAATCTGCCGAGTTTCTACGAGTGGATCCACCGCTTCGTCGCGATGTTCGCCGGCTTCGCGATCGTCGGTACCGCCGCGGCCGCGGCGCTCGCCTCGAGCGTCGACCGCCGCGTCACGGGGCTGGTCGTCGTCGGAACGATCCTGACGCCGATCCAGGTGATCCTCGGCCGCGAGACGGTTCTCCAGTACGAACTCGAGATCCTCTCGCTGCACTTCTGGACGGCCGTCCTCATCTTCGTGCTGTTCGTCGTGGCGACCGTCATCGTGTGGCGCTCCCGACTCCGGGCGAGACACGTCACGATCGCACTCGGAACCGGAGCGGTGATGGTGCCGCTGCACGTCGCGTTCAGCCCGCTGTTCATCACCGACATCACCACCTACTCGCCGTCGATCCAGACCGCCCAGTACGGTATCACCCTCGCGTTGCTCGCGGCCGTCACCACCGCCACCATGGTCGGCTGGCGCCGGTTCGACCAGCGGCTGCTGACCGGGCTGTTCCTCGCGCTCCCCGCCCTCGCGATGCTCGTCCTCTTTCTCGGCCGGCGGGCCGTGATGACGCTCTCGCCGGTCCTCGATCTCGTCTACGTCGCGACGGCGGGGGCGCTGTTCGCCGCGTTCGTCGCCGGAATCTGGCTCGTTCGCGAGAGAGTGGAGCCGAACGGCTCCGCCAGCGCGTAGCGGAGTCGAGCGCAGCCTTCCTCAGAGTGCGACGACGAGCGCCGCGACGGTGACGAACGCGACGACGCCGAGTGCGAACAGGACGTAGTTCGCGATCGGGTTCGCGGCTCGAGTCAGCGCCAGCGTGTACCGTCGGCGCGACAGCGGCCAGAACGGGCGGATTCCCATCGGCGTGAGCGCATCGGCCGCCAGGTGCGACCCGATCGACAGCGTGCCGACGAGGAAGGCGAACCCGACGACGCCGACGTCGATCGGCGAGGCGGAGCCGACGAGCATCGCCGCCGCGGCGGCGAGACCAGCCCCGACGAGGACGGCGAACAGGAGGGTGTGCGTCGGCCCGCGGTGTTCGATCATCGGCAGCCGGTGGTCGCAGTCGGGAAGCGTCGACAGGGAGACGCAGACGAGCGCCCCGATGACCGCGGCGGGTTCGTAGCCCGCAAGCGCGACGGCGCCACCGAGAGGCGCGTACGCGAGGAGGGCCGCGCCGTAGTGGCCGAGCTGGTACATCTGCTCCACGCGAGGAACCACCGGAGCATAAATCCACCGCCGATCGCGTGGAGAAATCGTCAGACGCCGACCGGCGGCCGGAACGTTATCGTCCTCGGAGCCGTTGTCGCCCCCATGACGGACGTCGATCCGATGACGCGGTTTCCGGTGCCAGAGGAGGAGTCGCTCCCCGAAGACCTCAGAGAGCGTATCGACGAGGAAACCGAACGCGCCGGGTTCACGCCGAACGTGTTCCTGGCGTACGCCTACCGCCCCTCGCACTTCCGGGCGTTCTTCGGCTACTACGACGCGCTGATCGAGGACACCGAACTCACCCGCCGGGAGATCGAGATGATCATCGTCGCCGTCAGCGGCGCGAACGACTGCTACTACTGCAACGTCGCCCACGGCGCGCTCGTGCGGCTCTACGGCGACGACCCGCTGCTCGCGGACCAGCTCGTGGCCAACTACCGCAACGCCGACGTCGACGAGCGCCACCGCGCGATGCTCGACCTTGCCGTGAAGCTCACCGAGTCCCAGGCGGAAGTCGAGGAGGCCGACCTGGCGCGACTCGAGGAGCACGGCTTCAGCCGGCGAGCGATCTGGGACGTCGGCTCCGTGGCGGCGTTTTTCAACCTCTCGAACCGGATGGCCCAGCTGGCCGACATGCGGCCCAACGAGGAGTTCCACACCCTCGGGCGCTAACCGGGGATCAGGAAGGCTAAACCCACTCCGGACCAACCACGCGGTATGCGAACGCTGGACGAGACGGACCTCGAGATCCTCCACCTGCTCGTCGAAGACGCCAGGCGGCCGTACAGCGAGATCGCCGACCGGGTCGACGTCTCCGCGCCCACGGTTTCCGACCGGATCGACCGCCTCGTCGACCTCGGCGTCGTCCGGGGGTTCACCGCCGACGTCGATCACGCCTCGATCACCGGCGGTACCGACGTGTTGCTCGACCTCGAGTGTCGTCCGGGCGCCGGCGACCGCACCGCCGACCGGCTGGCGGCGGCCGAGTCGGTCGAACACGTCTTCGAGACCGCCGACGAGAGGGTGCTCGCCGTCGCGACCGTCCAGCAGGGGCGGGCGAAACGGCTGCTGGCCGAGGCAGTCGACCTCGAGTGGCTCCGGCGCTACCGGGTCCACCTGCTCGCCGACCGATCGTGGACGCCGACGGTCGGTTCGCCCGACCTCGCGCTCTCGTGTGCCGAGTGCGACAACACCGTGGGCGCCGACGGCGTCTCGAGCCGGATCGACGGCGAGCTGTACCACTTCTGCTGTCCGACCTGCCGGTCGACGTTCGAGGACCGGTACGACCGGTTCGCCGACTCCGCCTGAGCGGACCGCGGGAGCTTTTCCGCTCCCACCCGAATGCGGGGCCATGCGAACGAGCCTCAACGTTCCCGAGGAGATGCTCGCGGAGTTCGACGCCGTCTGGCAGTCAGAGGGACTCGATTCCCGCTCGCGGGCGCTCCGCGAGGCGATCCAGGAGTACGTCGAGTCGCACAACCGCCTCGAGGCCGCGACCGGCACCGTCGTGGCGACGGTCGTCTTCGACTACGTCCACGACGAGATCATCGAGGAACTCCACACCGTCCAGCACGAGTTCCAGGCGGAGATCGACACGACCTGTCACGTCCACCACGGCGAGTGGTGTCTCGAGACGGTGTTCTGTCACGGCTCCGCCGAGCGTGTCCGACGGCTGGTCTACCGGCTGAAGGACTTCGACGCGGTCGGCCGGGTGACGGTGACGCTGTTACAGGCCGACCGACCTCGAGGCGAGTGACCGCGGTCGGAACGGACCGAGGCGATTATTGGGATAGACCCCCTCTGACCCAGCGTGAAGAACGTTACCGACCGCTCGAGCAACCCGTTCGGCATGCGCCCTCCGTTCGAACGAAACGACCCCGACAGCGTGCCCGCCGTCTTCGGCTACGGCGACGCGAACGCCGACTTCCACGTCATCGGCGACCATCCGGGCGTCCACGGCGGTGAGACGACCGGCGTTCCGTTCACCGAAACCGAAAGCGGCGAGGCGATTCAGGAACTCGCCCGCGACGTCGGTTTCGCCAGCGGCCCCGAGGATCAGCCGGTGCTCTCGAACCTCTTTTGCAGCTATCTCCACATGTGCTCCCTTCCCCAGAGTCGGGAGCCGACCCCCGAGGAGTACGCCGAGCTCGAGCGCTACTTCGACGCCGAGTTGCGCGCGATCAACGCCCACATCCTGCTGCCTGTCGGCGAGCGGGCGACCGACCACGTCCTCGAGGAGTACACGACCCAGCGCCACCGCTTCGACCTCGACATGGCGGCGCTGCACGCCCTCGAGATCCGCGGACGCGGGTTCATGGTCGTTCCGATCCGCGAACCGAGCGAGTGGGAGGAGGGCGACCGCGAGGCGATCCACGACCGCCTCGAGGCGATCCTCGCCGCCGATTACAGACAGACGAAGGGCGTGGCGACGCTCGTCGGCTAGCGGCCGAACCGTTTGCGCACGCCGACCCGCAGCGGCAGACCGAACGCACCCGTCAGCGGGACGAGGACGAATGCGAGCAGATCCGTCGGCAGCGACGCGTAGCCGGCGGCTCCCGCCGCGAGAGCCAACAGAGGAACGGCGACCGCACAGACGTAGCCGTACGACGGCGCCCAGCCGGGAAGCTGGCGCGTGCGGTGGACGACGACGCCGAACAGCAGCGGCATGAGCACGGCACCCGCGAGCAGCGGTCCGGCGAGCAGCGTCGTCGCGACGCCGAGTGCGGCCGCGAAGACGATCGTCTCGTCGATCGAGACGGGCCCCCAGGTGTCCTCCCGCCAGCCGACCCGGGCCGCGAGCAGGCCGAGTGCGGGGAGGGCGACGATTCCGGCGAGTACGCCGTACCACTCGAGCGCGGGGAGCGGCGGCGCGACGAGTTCGACGCCCGCGAGGAAGTCGAACACGGACTCGAGGCCGGTCCCCGCGCTCGAGAGCACCGCCCACAGGGCGGCCGGGTCGGTTCCCGCAGCCGCGAGCGCCGCACGCAGTTCCTCGAGCGGGCCCGCGTTCTCGAGGGCGAAGTGAGCGAGTCCGGCGACGTACGTCAGAATCGAGAGCCAGATCAACGGCCACGCGAAGTTTCGGCGGTGCCACCAGCGGCCGACGGCGGTTCGCGACTCGCCGTCGCCGTCGGCCGGTCGCTCGCGAGTCGCGCCCGCCCCTTCAGTCGTTGCCTCCGCCGACGTCCGGCGGGTCCGGGCGTGCCCAGTCCGGTCGCCGTTCGCGTTACCGCCCGCACTCGCGCCTCGCGTCGAGTGGCCGGTTCGCGTCGAGTGCCCGGCGCTCGAGGCCGCCTGCGAGGCGGTGGCTGACCCCGACGCGGTCGCCGAGGCCGTCGCCCGCGAGCGGGAGGCCGACGAGTCGTCGGTGGCGGTCGGTTCCGAGGACTGGTCGTCGCTGCTGTCGGCGGCGGACTTCCAGACGTCGGGGGAGGGAAGTCCGGAGGTCCGCTTGGCGACGTACTCGGCGTGACCGAGGCGGTCGTACGCCTGCCGTTCGACGGGGTCGCCGAGAATGTCGTACGCCTTTTTGAGGGCGGTAAACTGCGCTCGAGCGCGCTCGTCGTCGTTCAGGTCGGGGTGGTAGACCCGGACCTGTTCGCGAAACGCCTGCTTGACGTCGTCCTGGGAGGCGTCCGTCGGAATGTCGAGCAGGTCGTAGAAATCCAGGTCCTCTGTCATGGCTATCCGGGGGAGGGCGTCGTTGCCAGCGGTTTGGGCGCACGGAGTTATAATTTCGATGGTCTATTTATCAGCGTTGAATATCTCGAGAAACGACCGGTCGAGCGCGGCTCAGGCGGTGACCCCGAGGTACCGGTCGAGCACGTCCTGATCCTCTTCGAGATCCGCGCTCGTCCCGTGATAGACGATCTCGCCCTGGTTGAGCACGTAGTGGCGGTCCGCGAGGTCGAGGGCGACGTGGACGTTCTGTTCGACGAGCAGGACGGTGATACCGCGCTCGTTGAGTTCGCGGACGATGTCGACGACGTCCTGAACGATGAACGGCGCGAGCCCCTCGGTCGGCTCGTCGAGCAGGATGCAGTCGGCGCCGCCGACCAGGGCGCGGGCGATAGCGAGCATCTGCTGTTCGCCGCCCGAGAGCGCGGAGCCGTCGTTGTCCTGGCGCTCCTCGAGGTTCTCGAACATCCCGAGAGCCTCCTCGACGGTGATGCCGTCGTTGTCGTCGCTGCCGCCGTAGGAGGCCAGCCGAAGGTTCTCCCGGACCGTCAGCTCGGGGAAGATCCGGCGCTCTTCGGGAACCAGTGAGATGCCGAGCTGTGCGGTCTTCGTCGACGACCAGCCCGTGACGTCCGTCCCGTCGTAGCTGATCGTTCCAGCCGTCGGGGCGATCGTGCCGACGATCGAGCGCAGGGTCGTCGTCTTCCCGGCGCCGTTGCGACCGATGAGCGAGACGATCTCACCGCGGCCGACCGACATCGACAGCTCGCGAAGCACCTGCGTTTCGCCGTAGCCGGCGTCGACGTCCTCGAGAACGAGCAGGGGGTCGGGAGTCGCCGACCCGGCGGTATCGTCGCTCATTCGACCATCCCTCCGAGGTACGCCTCCTGGACGGTTTCGTTCGCTGCGATCGCGTCGGGCGGCCCCTCCGCGAGGATCTCGCCGCGGTTCAGTACGGTGATTCGGTCGGAGAGCGTCATGACGAGTTCGATGTCGTGTTCGATCAGCAACAGCGTCTGTTCCTCGAGCACCTCCTCGATGAGATCGATCGTCGCCCGGGTCTCCTCGACGCTCATCCCGGCGGTCGGCTCGTCGAACAGCACGATCTCGGGATCGGTCGCGAGGACGACGCCGATCTCGAGACGGCGCCGGTCGCCGTACGCCAGCGCGTCGGCTTTCACGTCCGCGACCGACTCGAGCTGGATCTGCTCGAGGACCCGGTCGGTCCGGTCGTTCATCGTCCCGAAGCGGTCGGTCGGGGTGAACAGCGACTCGAGGAAGCCGTAGTCGTCGTGGACCGCCTGGGCGGCCAGACGGACGTTCTCGCGGACGGTGAGCCCGCCGAAGACGTTCGAGATCTGGAACGAGCGGCCGACCCCCCGCCGAACTCGCTCTGCGGGCGACAGCGAGGTGACGTCCTCGCCGTTGAACTCGACGGAGCCCTCGGTCGCCGGCAGCGCCCCCGACAGCAGGTTGAACAGCGTGGTCTTGCCCGCGCCGTTGGGGCCGATGATGCTGCGGAACTCGCCGCGGCGGACGTCGAGGTCGACGTCGTCGACCGCGGCGAACTGCCCGAATCGCTTCGTCAACCCGCGCGTCGAGAGGATGAGTTCACCGTCGGCGCTCGTCTGCGCCGCGTTCGACCCGGTGTCGGTGGCCTGGGACGGCTGGCGGCTCATCACCGGGCACCTCCCTCTGCGGCGTCACGGTCGGCGCCGCCGCGGCCGACGAACGACCGGTACTTGCTCGGCAGCGAGACGAACCCGCGGGGCAAGAAGAGCACGAAGAGGACGAACAGCACGCCCAGCGGGAGCCGCCACCGGGTCGTGAACCCGGAGATGAGGTGCTCGAGGCCGAAGAAGACGCCCGCGCCGATCATCGGCCCGTACAGCGTCCCCATCCCGCCGAGGATCACCATGACGATCACCTCGCCCGAGCGCAGCCAGTAGGCGAACGAGGGGTCGACGTAGCCCCAGTTCAGCGTGAACAGCCCGCCGGCGAGCCCCGCGAGCGCGCCGCTGATGACGAACGCACGGCGCTTGTACGTCGTCACGTCGTAGCCGAGGAACGTCGAGCGCTGCTCGTTCTCGCGGATCGAGACGAGCACGCTGCCGAAGGGGGCGTTCATCATCCGCCGGGTCACCAACAGCGCGCCGATGACGACCGCGAGGACGATGTAGAAGTACAGCCGGTTACCGGTGAGCGCGACCGGGCCGACGCCGATCGCGATGTCGTCGAGGCGGACGCCCACGCCGTTGAACCCGTAGAGGGCGTTCGCCCCGAACAGCCCGTCGCTGCCGCCCGTTATCCGGAACTTGTAGAGGAGGTTGTAGAACAGTTCGGCGAACCCGAGGGTGATCATCGCGAAGTAGACGCCGTGGACCCGGATCGAGAGGTAGCCGACGATCCAGGCGAACAGCGCGCTGACCGCGACGGCCGCGCCGATGGCGACGAACGCCGACTCCGTCACGTTGAGCAGGACGATCATCACCGCGTAGGCACCGGTGCCGTAGAACAGGGCGTGACCCAGCGAAACGAGTCCCGTATACCCCATCACGAAGTCCAGGCTCAGCGCGAACAGCGCCCAGATGAGGATCTCGATCGTGAGCGTGACGATGAACGTCGAGTACAGCGTCCCCGCGCCGAGGGGAACGAGCGCGAGGAGCGCGACGACGACCGCACCCAGTCGGAATCGGGTTTCGGGATCGAACACCGCCGCTCCGGAGCCTGCGATCAGGTCGCCGTGAGACTCGTCCTCCGGCGCCTCGGAGCCGAACAGTCCCTGCGGGCGCACGAGGAGGATGCCGATCATGATCAGAAAGACGACCAGCCCCTCGAGTATCGGCACCTGCCACCGCAGCATCGTCTGGACGACGCCGACGAACAGGCCGGCGACGACGGCGCCCTTGAAGCTACCGAGGCCGCCGATGACGACGATGACGAACGCCGGGATGATGATGTTCATCCCCATGTCGGGGTTGACGGTCTGGTAGCCGCCGAGGATGATGCCGGCGACGGCCGCGAGCGCGGCGCCCAGGCCGAACACCAGCGAGTAGTAGCGGTCGATGTCGATGCCGAGGTTGCGGACCATCTCGCGGTCCTGGGCGCCCGCACGGACGATGAGCCCGAACCGGGTGTACTCGAGCAGCGCCCAGACGCCGACGGCGAGGAGGGCCGCGAAGACGATCATGAAGTAGTTGTAGACGGCGTAGCTGAACCCGAAGACGGTCACCGTTCCCGCGAAGATACCGGGGAGCGGGAAGTACTGCGAGCCGGAGCCCCAGACGATGTAGATCAGGTCGTTGATCACCAGCACCAGCCCGAACGTCAGGAGGATGTGATAGAGCGGGTTCCGCCCGTACAGCGGTCTGACCGTGTAGCGCTCGATCGCGACGCCGAGGACGCCGACGAGCAGCGGCGCGATGAGGAGCGCGGCGACGAACCCCGGTCCGCCGCCGATCGGGACGATGATCGCCAGCGCGAAGTACGCCCCCAGGGCGAACAGTTCGCCGTGGGCGAAGTTGATGACGTTCATGACGCCGAAGATGACGGAGAGCCCCGACGCCAGCAGAACGTAGACGAAGCCGATCGTGAGCCCGTTCAGTAGCTGCGTGAAGAAATCGCCTACCATGTGCGTTGAAACACCACGTCTTACAGCTCGCAGCCGGTTTCGTCGCAGTCCTGGATCGCCTCCTCGCCGGAGAGCTCCGCGAGCAGTTCGATGTCTGCCATCTCCTGGTCGTCGTCGTCCGGTTCGACGAGCTCTCCCATCCAGACCGGGTTCAGCGACTGGTGGTCACAGTCGCGGAAGTACGTCGTTCCGTATATCGTCTCGAGTTCGTGCTCCGGCAGGAAGTCCTTGAGCTCGGTCGGATCTCGCGTCCCGGCGGCCTGGATGCCCCGGGAGATCATGCGGACCGACTCGTAGCCGACGCGCGAGAAGTTGTCCGGGTCGTCGTCGTACGCCTCGCGGTAGGCCTCGACGAACGCCTGGTTGTCGCCCGTATCGACGTCCGGGACGTACCGAACGCCGCTGTAGACGCCGTAGGCGTCCTCACCGGCCGGTGCGCGGACGGGGACGAACGAGGCGGTCGTCGTGACGATCGGAATCTCCTCCTGGAGCCCCTGCCGACCCGCCTGCTGGAGGAAGATCGCCAGGTCGGCGCCGGTCATTCCGATGACGGCGGCGTCCGCCTCGTCCGCAGCGCTCGCGATCTGGCTGATGAACGTCTCGAAGTCCGTCGAGCCGAACTCCGAGCGGGTTACGTCGACCTCTTCGTAGGAGTCGCTCAGTTCGGCCATCCGGGAGTCGACCTCCTCGAGCACCGACTCGCCGTAGGCGTAGTCGGCGATGTGATAGAAGATTTGATCGCCCAGCTCCTCTACGGTCCACTGCGTCATCACCTCGGCGATGGGCGCCGTGCTCGTCTCGAACCGGAAGACGTACTCGTTGCAGTTGCTCCCGGTGATACTGACGTCCGCCGCACCCGGCGCGTAGATCACCTCGTTGTTCTGGGCGAAGTCGTTGATCGACAGCGCGACCGAACTCGAGATACAGCCCACGAGGTACTGGGCGCCGAAGTCCTCGACCGCCTCGGAGGCCGCCCGCTGTGCGTCGGAGGACTCGGACTGGGTGTCGTAGCTCTCGAGTTCGATCTCGAAGTCGTACTCGTCGCTCTCGTTGATCTGTTCGACCGCCAGTTCGACGCCCTGAAGCTGTTCTTCGCCCAGGTCGGAGAACGGCCCGCTCAGCGGCTCGAGCGCCCCCCAGCGAACGGTGTCGAACTCCTCGCCGTTGCCGTTTCCGTTCCCGTCGTCCCCGTCGTCGACGTCGGTCACGCACCCCGCCAGACTGGTCAACCCGGCGGCGCCGACGGCCGCGAGAAACGGCCGCCGCCCCCTGTGAGAATTGCTAGTATGAGTCACACACTTATATTCGGATTTCACTCGATAAACCTTCTCCCGCCTATACGCGGGTTTTTAGTGTGGTGCCGCCGCGAACCCGCCGTCGGCTGGCAGTTTCCGGTAACCGTCATCGGTGATTGGGTTCGCCATCGGTCGGTGTACGCATTCTTTTTTGTACACTCCAGTGAATGATTGCGTATGTACACGGTCATCGTTGCAGCCGACACCGACGAGCGCCGTGCGGTCGCACAGGCGGAGGCGGTCGCGTCGCTCCCCGGAGCCGACGACGAGGTCAGGGTCGTCCTGCTCCACGTCTTCGAGAGCAACCCGGAGGGCGCCTCGGTCACGCAGGTACGAGCCGTTCGCCGGGCGGCGGACGCCCTCGACGAGGCGGGCGTCGACTACACCCTCCGCGAGTCCAGCGGCGACCCCGCGACGATCATCCTCGAAACCGCACGCGAACTCGAGGCGGACCTCATCTGTCTCTGCGGGCGAAAGCGAACACCGACGGGCAAGGTGCTGTTCGGCAGCGTCACCCAGTCGGTGATCCTGAGCGCCGACAGGCCGGTGCTGACCGCGCCCGTCGAGTCCGCCGAGTAGAACGCGTAATACCGCTGTCAGCTCCCGCGGGTATATGGTCGTCGGCCGTGTCGGTGGCGTATGGACCTGCTCGAAGAGAGCATCGTCCCGGAGCACGCCCGGGCGGTGAAAGCCGAAGCCCGCGAGTTCGCGACCGAACACATCGAGCCGAACGCGGAGGCGCACTTCCGCTCGGGGGAGTACCCCCGCGAGATACTCGAGGCGGGGCGGGAGGCGGGCCTCGTCGCCCAGGACGTTCCGGAGGAGTGGGGCGGGCGGGGGTTCGACCTCGCGCAACTGCTCGCGATCACCGAGGAATTCTACCGGGCCGACGCCGGCATCGCGCTCACGCTCCAGCTCGCGAGCTTCGGCTGTGAGATCACCTACGAGTACGGCTCCGACGAGCAGTGCGAGGAGTACGTCCGGCCGGTGGCGGAGGGAGAACAGCTCTCCGGGCTCGCGGTTTCGGAGCCCGAGACGGGGAGCGACCTCGCGGGGATGCAGACTCGCGCGGACGAAGACGGCGACGAGTACGTCCTCAACGGCGAAAAGTACTGGATCGGCAACGGCGTCGAGGCCGACTGGGTGACCGTCTACGCCCGGACCGGGGACGACGAGGACAACCGCTACGGGAACCACTCGATGTTCATCGTCCCGACCGATACGGACGGCTACGAGGCCGAGCACATCCCGGAGAAGATGGCGATGCGAGCGTCGAAACAGGCCCACATCACTTTCGACGACTGCCGGATCCCCGCGGCGAACCTGATCGGCCACGAGGGCGCCGGCTTCATGCTGCTCGCCGAGTTCTTCAACCACGGCCGGATCGTCGTCTCGGGCCACGGCCTCGGCCTCGCGGCGGCCGCCATCGAGGAGGCCTGGGCGTTCACCCACGAGCGCGAGGAGTTCGGCCGCACCGTAAACGAGTTCCAGGCCGTCCAGCACGGACTGGCCGACATGCTCACCGAGTTCGAGAGCGCTCGAGCGCTGGCCTGGCGCGCCTGCGAGAAGGTCGATGCGGGCGAAAACGCCGGCTACTGGGCGGCGATGACGAAGACCAACGCGACGGAGACGGCGACCAGCGTCGCCGAACGGGCGATGCAGTTCCACGGCGGCCGCTCGATCCTCGACGATCGACGAATCGCTCGAGTGTACCGCGACGTGCGGATTCCGGTCATCTACGAGGGGGTAAACGAGGTCCAGCGGAACCTCATCTATCGACAGACGCCGAACTGAGTTTATAAACGACGCGACCATGTAAGCAACCGTGATTGGGGAGTTGCGTTCGGACTGGTGATCACTTCGTGGCTAACTCGTCGTACGTACTCGTCCGGACGAACGAGTGAGCGAACGCACACGAGCGAGGTGTTCGGCCTCCGATCGGCGTTCGATCCGCGGTCGTCCGACCCCGCTCGCGGTCCCTGGTCCGGTCCCGCCTCCCGGCGTCCCCTCGCGTCGATCTACGAGTCGCGCGACGTCCAACCTGAGACGGCGGCGACGTTCGTCCGGGCCGGGCTCGAGCGCGGCGAACGCTGCCTGTACCTCGCCAGCGAGAACGCGGTTTCGACGATTCTCGAGGCGTTCCGCCAGGGCGGGATCGACGTCGACGAGACGCTCGAAGCTCACGGCTGGTCGATCGACACGGAGACGGCGGTAAACGGCGGCGCACGCTTCGAAATCACCGGGTCGAACTGCTGGAAGGCGACGGCTCCGGTCGGTAACTGCCGGCCGGTTGTTCCGTGTGTTACAGCGACCTGTCGGTCCAACCGCAGGGTGGTTCACGGCCGTGGCGGAACTGTGTGCGGCGGTCCGTCTCAGTCGAGGTATCCGAGATCGGCGAGGCGGTCCTCGACGGCGTCTTCGGGCGTCGAAACCTCGTCGTTCGCCTCGTCGTACTCGCGGTACCCCTTCGCCCCGACGTCGTCGACGACCGGGAGCACGCGGCCGTCCATTCGGTCGCTGTACTTCACGCCGAGCGCGGAGAACACGGTCGGGGCGACGTCGAACAGCGTCGCGCCGGTGAGGTCGGCGGCCGTATCGATCCCCTCGCCGCTGGCGACGAAGACGCCCTGCATCTTGTGGTTCCAGGGCTCCGTCGGCGGCCCGAAGAAGCCGTCGAGCAGCCGGTTCGAGAGGAAGACGTTGAAGTCGTTCGGGATCGTGACGATGTCGATCGCCTTCTCGGTGAACGGTCCCTCGAAGTACTTCTCGCGCGGGGCGACCTCGTCGAACACCGGCTCGCCGGTCGGTAACTCGGCGGCACGGAGACACTCGATGAGCTCCGCCCGAACGTCGTCGTACTCCGCCCGGGGGACCTTTCCGTTCGGCTCTCTCCCTTCGAGGTTGATCCGGACGCCGAGTTCGGTCCGCGAGCGCATGTACGCGAGCGAGTTCTCGAAGTCGACCTGCTTGTTCGCCGTCCGCGTGACGTTCTCCGGGGCGTACCGGATCACGAGTTCGGCGAGGCCCACCTTCTCGAGGCCGCGCCGGACGCGAGAGGCGGTCAGCCCGAAGCGAGCGGCGCCGGCGGCCAGCCGTTCGGTTCTGCTCGGCTCCCAGGAGTCGACGTCTTTCCCCTCCCGGAGGTCGTTGCGGATGGGGTTCCAGGAGGGCATCCCCTTCCCGCTGTTGGTGAGTTCGACGAAGCCGTGTTCGCGGAGGTACTCGTTGGTCCGGAACTCGTAGTCGCCGTACTCGCCGATCCCGTGGTCGCTGACGATGAACACCCGCTTCGGGTTGGTGCGCTCGAGGATCTTCGCGATCTGGTCGTCGGTCTCCTCGTAGACCCGCGTGACGTGGTCCCAGTTGCCCTCGAACTCGTGGAAGACGGTGTCGGTCTTCTGAAACTGGACGAACCCGAAGTCGGGGCGGTGTTTGTCGACGAGATACGAGAACGCCGCGCCGCGCATTCGAACGAGGTTACAGTACTCGGTGATCTTGTCGTCGTCCGACAGCGAGTCGTCGCCTCGCGTGTAACTCGGGTAGACCCGGTACTCGCCGAGTTGCTCGCGCAGTTCCTCGAGGGTTCCCTCCGGGTAACAGGTCGGGTTCTCCGGGCCGATGAACCCGGGGACGATGGCGCCGTCGATCTCTTCCGGCGGATGCGTTACCGGAACGTTGACGACGACGCTCGAGAGCCCCTGTTCGTCGAGCAGCGACCACATCGACCGCTCCTGGACGGCGTCGGCCGAGACGACCGACCAGTCGTAGCCGTCGAAGTCGACGAAGCCGCAGGCGCCGTGTTTACCGGGGTTGACGCCGGTGTAGATCGACGGCCACGCGCTCGGCGTCCACGGGGGGATCTGGGACTCGAGCGGGGCGGCGACGCCGTCCTCACAGAGCGCAGAGATCGTGGGGATCACGCCGTCATCGGACAGCGGCTCGAAGACGTTCAGACAGCCGGCGTCGATCCCGATGATCAGCGTGTCGAGTTCGTAGTCGTCGGCCGTCATCGAGACACACCCCCCGGGTCGAGAGGCGATCCCGAGCCGACCCGCAGACGAACTGCCCCAGTCCCATCTGTCGTCACGATGTACGGTTCCGTCATTTGCTCAAAGAATGCGTCCGTTCACATATCCTTATTCGCTGGGTAAGGCCCACGACGGTTTCGACCGGGCCTGCATTAGCCGGGTTAAGGGGGTGATAAGAGCGAACCGGAGTTCGACGGTCAGTTCCGCGACCGGAGGTCTTCGAACGCGGCGACGAACTCCGCGTGAGAGGAGAGTTCCGAGAGGCGGTCGTCGACCTGGGCTTCGAGTTCGTCGACTCGCGCGCACAGTTCCCGGTACTCTTCGTTCTCGGCGAGTTCGCGGTCGGACTTTTCGGACTCGAGGAGCCCCTTCTTCGAGACGAGCGCGTAGTACCGCTGGACGGCACGCTCGTACTCGCCGCGAGCCACGACGTGCTCGACGGTCTCGAGGAGTTCCTGTTTCGCGATCGGTTTGACAAGATAATCGTCGAATCCCATCTCGATGATGTCGAAATCCGGGTCGACGGCGGTGACCATGACGACGCGACAGTCGTATCCGTCCGCTCGAATCGATCGAAGGACCTCGTCGCCTGAAAGCCCCGGCATCCGCCGGTCGAGCAGGACGACCTGCACGGTGTCGGTGATCTCCTCGAGGGCCTCTTCGCCGTCGTAGGCGGTGGTGACGGTCCACTCCGAGGACAGCCACGCAGCGAACAGGTCTGCGAGTCGGTTCTCGTCGTCGACGACGAGGACGTCGGACGGTTCACTCACGGGAAATTCCTCCTCTCGGCTACCATTCCAGCCACCAGATAGTGCCAGTGAGTGATAAAACTCGCGAAGAAAGTCAGACGATCGGATACGTTGGTGGCTCTCGGCGCACCTCAGAGCTCGAGCGCGTTCGTAAAGACGCGAGCGTCCTCCGCGCCGCGGATCTCCGTGCGGAACTCGCCGTCCCGAAAGAGGAAGAAGTACGGCGTCGCGTCGAGGCCCGCGCGAGCCGCGGCGTCGGTGTCCCGGTTGATGCGCGTGCTGTACTCGCCGCTCTCCGCCTCCGAGCGGACGTCGGCGGCGTCGACGGCGGTTTCGGCCTCGAGGTACGAGACGGCCTCGTCGATGGCCTCCTCGCCGCTGGCGATCGAGTCCTGGATCGCAAAGAGGTGGTCCCGGAGCGCCCAGAAGGCGTCGACGTCGCGCTCGTAGGTCGCCCACAGCGCCTGAAGCGACGCGTCGGACCACTCTTCGATCACCGGGACGCCGCGCCAGACGACCGAGAGGTCGCCCGCGTCGACGTACGACTCGAGGTCGGGGAAGATCTCCGCCTCGAAGTACGCACAGGCCGGACACGACGGGTCGTCGTACATGAGTATCGTCGCCCCCTCCTCGAGGTCGGGTCCGAGAACCGGCGAGTGGTCCATGTTCCTGGCGGATGGATGCTCGAGCGCCGAGTCTTCGTCCGTTGACTCGTCCTCGTTGCCGGGGTCGCCCTCCTCACCGGTTTTATCCTCGTCGTCACCGCCGTCGCTCGGCTCGTCGGCGTTCTGCGTTTCGTCGTCGGCGCCTTGTGCCTCGTCGTCTGCGGGATCGGCTGCGTTCGAGTCGCCCTCGTCGGCCGGACCCTCGTCCGCACAGCCGGCGAGCGCTGCAACCGTTGCAACGCCAGCTGCGAGAACGCTGCGTCTGTGTACGGCTCGGGTCCTTCCGGCCCGTTCGCCGGGCGTGCGGTCGTCCATCACCGCATCGAATCGAGCCCACCGATATAAGCGGCGCGATTTTAGTTCAAAATACTAGTGAAGAAATTATATGGTAATAGTCTATTAATCCCCCTCCAGATCGGTCAGGAGAGTTCGATCGGACACGCCTCCGCCTCGCCGTAGTGGATTCCCTTGACGAGCCAGAACGTCGAAAGGGGAACGAAGACGACAGCCGCCAGCACGAACTCGAGGCCGCCGAACGGGAGGAGTGCGATCAGACCGCCCGCACCCACGAGGCCGAGGATGGCGCTCGCGACGGCCGCACCGCAGGCCGCACAGCCGGCCCCCATCGTTCCGAGAACGACGCCCGTGACGCTCCCGGAGCCGTGAGCGAGCGAGAGGCCGTGTTCGTTCACGTGGTAGGCGAGAATCGCGACGTTGACGCCGACGAGGGCGCTCGTCGCAACCATGCCGACCCCCGCCGTGGGTTCTATTCCGGTTCCGACGAACGGGAACAGGTAGAGGAGGATCTCGAGCCGGTTCTCGAGCGGTAGCGGGCCGAATATCACGAGGTCGCGGACCAGCGCGAGGTTCTGGGCGACGACGATGACCAGCAGCGAACTGAACGCGGCCAGGATCGCAATCGCCGCGTACAGCGGCCCCGAAAAGACGCGACGAAGGGTCCAGCCGACCAGGCGGACGTCGTCCCGGCGGGTCGGAAACCAGCCGCTATAGCGACGCATTCGTTACCCCCCGGCGGAGCGTCGATCCCGCCTCGTCGGTTTCGGCGTCGGTTGCAGTCGATTCGGCGTCCGTCGTGTTCGTTCGTGTCATGTGTACGTCACAGCTCGAGTGTGCTCGTAAAGACGCGGGCGTCCTGTGCCCCGCGGATCTCCGTGCGGAACTCGCCGTCCCGAAAGAGGAAGAAGTACGGCGTCGCGTCGAGGCCCGCGCGAGCCGCGGCGTCCTCGTCGTTCGCGAGACGGTCGGTGAACCGACCCCCCTCGGCGTCGGCTCGAACGCCGTCGGCGTCGACGGCGGTTTCGGCCTCGAGGTACGAGACGGCCTCGTCGATGGCCTCCTCGCCGCTGGCGATCGAGTCCTGGATCGCAAAGAGGTGGTCCCGAAGCGCCCAGAAGGCGTCGACGTCGCGCTCGTAGGTCGCCCACATCGCCTGCAGTGCGCCCTCCGCCCAGTCTTCGATCACCGGAATACCGCGCCAGACGACCGAGAGGTCGCCCGCGTCGACGTACGGCTCGAGGTCGGGGAAGATCTCCGCCTCGAAGTACGCACAGGCCGGACACGACGGGTCGTCGTACATGAGTATCGTCGCCGGGGCGTCTTCCGGGTCAGGCCCGAGAATCGGTGAGTGGTCCATGTTCGTGGCGGAGGGATGCTCGAACGGCGGTTCGTCGTCTTCGTCATCTTCGCTCTCCTCGTCACCACTTTCATCCTCACCCTCCTCGTCCGTGTCGGCGTTCCCATCGTCTTCGCTCTCGCGATCCCCCTCGTCTTCGCCGTCGTCTTCCGACGCGTCATCCGTTCCGGGCTCGTCTTCGTCGGCGTCATCATCGTCGGCGTCACCGTCGTCAGCGTCGCCGTCGTCTGCGTTACCGTCGTCAGCGTCATCGTCGGCGTCACCGTCCGACGATCCGTCGCCGCCATCTTCGTCGTCGCCGCTCCCGTCGTCGTCTCCCTCGTGGTCCGACTCGGCGTCGTCGGAGTCGCCTCCATCGCCCGCCGACTCGTCGCCCTCCGTAGGCGATTCGTCGTCCCCGTCATCGGACGCCCGTTCGTCACTCTCGCCGGCCGCGTCGTCGGACTCGGTGGCCGACTCGTCTCCCGCGTCATCCGTCAACTCCTCCGTCTCCTCGGTACTCTCGTTCGTCGCGTCGGACTCGTCGTCGGAGTCGTTTTCGTCGCGTCGCTCGGGTTCCGCGACGTTCGCGTCACCACCACCGGGGCCGTCGTCTCCACACCCGGCAGTAACCGCCATCGTTGCGGTCGTTACGGCGAGAAATCCGCGTCTCGTAGAACGGAGGTCCAGTCGTGACCCGGCCCGCTCTGGGGCGTCGGGTCGGTCGTCGGCCATCGTCGATTTTCACCGTCCCCAGAGTTATAAATACAGTGCTTACTCCCCGAATATATACATGTGTACGTACTATCTATAACGGACAAGGTCCCGCAGTAGGCGCTCCAATGGCGGATCTCTGGAAAGTACACGTAGAGATAGCGATTAGTCATATCATCAATTTTATATTCAAGGGATTCGACCACCGGGGCGGACGGGAAGCAGACCGGAGCCGATCAGTCGGTCCGACGCCGCGGTCGATCTAGAGGTCCGTCGGGTGGTCTACGTCCGACAGCACACCGGGATCGGGGACAGCGACGAGCGCGCTCGAGTCGCCCTCGAGCAGGAGCCGCCTGGCGCCGTGGTCGCCCTCGAGGGACTCGAGGGCGTCAAAGTAGCGCCGGTCGAACAGCACCGGGTTCCCTCTGAGGCCCCGGTGGGCCGCCGCGAGCGCATCGCCGACGCCCGCCGCGTGAGCTGCGGCGAGCGCGTCGATCGTTTCCGGCGAGACGAACGGCATGTCCCCGAGGGCGACCACGAGCGCGTCGGGAGCGCCGCTGCGAGCGGCGGCGACGCCCGTCCCGAGCGAGGCGGACTGTTCGGTCGCCTCGCGGTCGTTCTCCGCCGTCGTAACCGGCAGATCGGCGAGCGCGCTCCGCACCGCGTCGGCGTCGTAGTCGAGAGCGACGACCACCGAGTCGACGCTCGCTGCGAGCACCGATCGGACGGCGCGTCGAACGAGGGGGTCGCCGTCGACCTCGGCGAGCAACTTGTTCTCGGCGCCGAAGCGCGAACTGGTGCCGCCGGCGAGCACCACCGCGGCGACCGTCGTCTCTCGAGGGTCGTCGTTTCGAGGGGCGTCGAACGCGACGACGGGAAGCTGCCGGGACGGCTGCATTCGGATCCTCTTAGTGGGGCCAGCCACAAGGGTACATCGAAGATCGCCGAGACACGGCACGACGACACGATGTCCCACGACAACCACCCACTCCCGGAGACGGCGCTGCTCGAGCGGATCGGCGACCGGCTCGACTCGGCCGACGCGGCCGACGCCACGGGGCCACCCGACGTCGTCGCAACCGTCGTCGCCGTCGAGGGCGCCGCCTACCGACGCCCCGGCGCGAAGGCGCTGTTCGAAGCCGGCGGCGACGGGATCGGCGCGATCACGGCTGGCTGTCTCGAGGACGACCTCCGCCGGGCGACGGCGCGCGTGCGGGCGACCGGCGCCCCTCGCATCGAAACCTACGATCTCACCGCCGAAGACGGCGTCTGGGGGCTCGGTCTCGGCTGCAACGGCGTCGTCACCGTCCTCCTCGAGCCCCTCGAGGCGCACTACCGGCGGGCCGTCGAGCCGGTTCGAACCCGCCGGGACGTGGCCGTCTGTACGGTGCTCGCCGCCGAGGGACCGCTCGAGCGCGGAGACAGGGCCTACTACCTGCCGGACGAGGGACTGTTCGAAACGCCCGGAACTGACGTGACAGCGACGGGCTGGCCGACGGCTGCCGTCTCCGGACCGGCGGGCGAGATGACGAGCGAAGGTCGCTCCGGCGTGGTCGAACTCTCCGTCGGGGGACGGCGACTCGACGTGTTCGTCGAGGCCATCCCCGCGCCGCCGACGTGTCTGGTGTTCGGAAGCGGCCCCGACGTCGCGCCGGTCGTCGACCTCGCCTCGCGTGCGGACTTCCGGGTCGTCGTCGTCGGGTTCCGGGGTGCCGTCGACCTCGAGGGGCGGTTCCCCGGGGCGGATCGGACCGTGACGACGTCGCCGCGGGATCTCCAGGACGCCGTGGCGATCGACGAGCGGACCCACGCCGTCGTGATGACCCACAACTTCGTCGACGACCGGCTCGTCCTCGAGACGCTGCTCGATTCCCCCGCCCCCTACGTCGGGATCATGGGGCCGCGAAAACGCTTCGAGGAACTGCGCGCGGAGCTCGCGGCCGACGGCCGCCCGGTGAGCGAAGGCGACCTCGAGCGCATCTACGCGCCGATCGGGCTCGACCTGGGGCTGGGGACGCCCGCGGGGATCGCCCAGAGCGTCGTCGCCGAACTCCTCGCTGTTTCGCGCGACCGGCGGCCGGGCCACCTGCGCGACCGCGGCGGGCCGATTCACGACCGGCCGAGGCCGGACGACCTGTCCGGCTGAGGTCGCCCGCTCGAGGCTGCCGGCTACCGAACGCTCATGTGGCTGGCGGCTGTGTGCCACCACGAACGCGCGGGGCCGCTCGAGTCGGTGACCCGACCGACGTCGCGGGACTCGAGGTCGGCCCCGCCGGACCAGTCATGGGCGAGCACGACATCACACTCACGGTCAACGGGACGGACGAACGGCTCACCGTCGAGTCACGAACGCTGCTGATTCACGCGCTCCGGGACGAACTCGGCTACACGGGGCCGAAGGTCGGCTGCGAGACGAGCGCCTGCGGGGCGTGTACGGTCCACGTCGACGGCGACGCGGTCAAATCCTGCGCGCTCCTCGCGGTGCAGGCCGACGGCGCCGAGATCACGACGGTCGAGGGACTCGAGGGCGGTCCCGAGGACGCCCTCCATCCGATCCAGGAGAGCTTTCACGCCGAACACGGCCTGCAGTGTGGCTACTGCACCCCCGGAATGGTGATGACGACCGCCCAGCTGCTCGCGGACGACTCCGCTCCCACCAGAGACGAGATTCGCGCGGGACTGAAGGGCAACCGCTGTCGGTGCACCGGCTACCAGAACGTCGTCGACGCCGTCGAGACGGCCGCGAGCCGGGCCGAGGAGGACCGCTGATGTACCCGCCACGGTTCGACTACCACCGCGCGACGAGCCTCGAGGAGGCCCGATCGCTGCTCGCGGAACACGCCGACCGCGACCCGCGGCTGCTCGCGGGTGGCCACAGCCTGATTCCGGCGCTGAAAACCGACCGGACGACCGCCGACGTGCTCGTCGACCTCGGCGGGATCGACGACCTCGAGGGGGTGACGACGGAGCCAAACGAAACGATCGTCGGCGCGCTCACCACGTACGCCGACCTGCTCGAGGCGTCGGAGCTGGCCGAACGCCACCCGGTTCTCACCGACGCGCTGGCCGAAGTCGGCGACCTGCAAGTGCGAAATCGCGGCACGCTCGGGGGAAACCTCGCGCAGGCCGAACCCGCGGCCGATCTTCCGGCCGCAGTCCTCGCCGCGAACGCGACGATCGTGGCACACGGTTCGGGTGGCGAGCGCGAGATCCGCGCCGACGAGTTCTTCCGCGGGGAGCGGGAGACGGCGCTCGAAACCGGGGAGGTGCTGACTCGAGTGCGCCTGCCCGCCGCCCCAGCTTCGGATGCCGACCGCACGGCGGGCGCGTACGTTCGGAAGACCCATCCCGCCTCGGGGTGGGCCAGCCTCGGCGTCGCGGTCGTCCTCGAGTGCGAGGGCGAGAGCGTTCGCGAGGCGCGACTCGCGGCGACCGGCGTCACCGACCGCGCGATCCGGCTCGAGTCCGTCGAGGACGCACTCGCGGGCGAGCCCCTCGAGTCGGCGACGGTCGCGGCCGCCGCCGAGCGTGCCGCCGTCGGGATCGAGCCCGACGAACTCCGTTCGGACCTCCACGTCTCCGGTGAGTACCGGGCGGGGCTGGTACCGGTATACGTCGAGCGGGCGCTCGAGCGGGCGGCAAAGCGGATAGACGCAAGCGGGAACGGGGGTGAGCCGCGATGACAGACGGCGACAGCGGCGACCGAGTCAGAAAAACCGCCGGTGAGCCGGTCGCACGCCGCGAGGACGAGGCGCTGCTCACGGGTCGCGCCGAGTATACGGACGACCTCGATCGACCCGGTACCGTCCACCTGGTGTTCGTGCGCAGCGACCACGGCCACGCCCGGATCGAGGGGATCGACACCGAGGCGGCAGCGGAACTCGAGGGCGTTCTCGGCGCCTACACCTGGGCGGACCTCGAGGCCTCGGAGAGCCCCTGCGTGCTCTCGATCTCGTCGTCGGCGCTCGACTGCGAGCCGCCGGGGCATCCGGTACTCGCGCGCGACCGGGTTCGGTATCAGGGCCAGCCGATCGCCGCGGTGGTCGCCGAGGACCGCTACATCGCACGGGACGCCGCTGAGGCGGTCGAGATCGAGTACGAACCGCTCGAGGCCGTCGTCGATCCCGTCGGGGCGACCGACGACGGCGCGCCCACGATCTTCGAGGAAGCGCCGGACAACGTCGCGCTCACGGCGGAACTCGGCGACCGCGGAGAGACCGACCGGGCGTTCGAGGCGGCGGACCGCGTCGTCGATATCGAACTCGTCAACAATCGGCTGATCTCCTCGGCGATCGAGCCGCGGGCGGCGCTCGCGAGCTACGACCCCGCGGAGAGACGGTTCACCGTCGAGATGACGAGCCAGTCGCCCCACGGCCACCGCAGGGACCTCTCGCACACCCTCGGCGTTCCCGAGCGCGAGCTGCGGGTGATCGCGCCGCGCGTCGGCGGCGGCTTCGGCCACAAGGGTCACCACCACCCCGGCGAGGCGATGGCCGCCTGGGCCGCCCGCGAGCTCGAGCGGCCCGTCAAGTGGGTCGCCACCCGTTCCGGAAACTATCTCGAGGGCGCCCACGGCCGCGATCACGTCACCCGCGGCGAGCTCGCGGTCGACGACGACGGAAGTCTTCGGGGGCTGCGCGTCGAAACCCACGCCGGCGTCGGTGGCTACGGCCTCGGTGGCGGGCCGGCGATGCCCGGCTGGTACGGCCGCCTGCTCTCGAGTCAGTACGAGATTCCGGCGATCCACTGCGAGACCCGCGCCGTCTTCACGAACACCGCGCCGGTTCACTCCTACCGCGGCGCGGGGCGGCCGGAGGCGATCTACGTCACGGAACGGCTGGTCGACGTCGCGGCGCGGGAACTCGGAATCGACCCCGTCGAACTTCGCCGGCGAAACCAGCTCCCGTCCGACGCGTTCCCCCACGAGACGCCCGTCGGTTCGGAGTACGACAGCGGCGATTACGCGCGGGCGCTCGAGGCGGCCCTCGACGCCGTTAGCTACGACGACCTGCGGGCGGAGATCGACGCGGAGCGCGAGGGACGGGACGACGAACTCCCCCAAACGCTGCGCGGCGTCGGCGTCGCGAACTACGTCGAGTCGACTGGCGGCGGCTTCGAGAGCGGCGTCGTTCGGGTCCACCCCGACGGCGGCGTCACCGTCTCCGCGGGCACACACTCCCACGGCCAGGGCCACGGGACGACCTACGCCCAGCTCGTCGCCGACGTCCTCGAGCTCCCGATGGCGGAGATCGACGTCCACGAGGGCGACACCGACCGCGTGCCGAAGGGAACCGGCACGTTCGGTAGTCGGAGCACGATCACCGGCGGCAACGCGGTGGTCGAGAGCGCCGAGATGGTGCTCGAGAAGGCCAGACGGGTTGCGGCGCACGAGCTCGAGGCCAATCCCGACGAACTCGCCTACGAGAGCGGGGAGTTCCGGCTCGAGGGCGACGCCGAGCGCACCATCCCCTTTGCCGACGTCGCGAGCGCGGCCTACGGCCGCGGGCTACCCGACGGCGTCGAGCCGGGCCTTGAGGCGACGACGTTCTACGAGCCCGACGGGACTGCCTACACGTTCGGCACCCACGTCGCGGTCGTCTCGATCGACTCCAGAACGGGGGAACTCGAGATCGAGCGCTACGTCGCCGTCGACGACTGCGGCGAGCGGATCAATCCCACGATCGTCGAGGGGCAGGTCCACGGGGGCGTCGCCCAGGGGCTCGGCCAGGCCCGGTACGAGGAAGCGGTCTACGACGACGACGGGACACTGTTGACGGATTCGCTCGAGACGTACGCGGTTCCGCGGGCCGAGGATCTTCCCGAGATCGAAACCGACGCGACGGTGACGCCGAGCCCGCGGAATCCGCTCGGCGTGAAAGGAATCGGCGAAGCGGGGACGATCGCGGCGCCGCCGGCGCTGGTGAATGCGGTCGTGGATGCGCTCGAGCCGGTCAGCGTCGACCACGTCGACATGCCGCTCACCGACGAGCGGCTCTGGCGGGCGATTCACGGCGAGCCGTCGACGGAGTAGCCGTTCCGGCTCGAGCGTTCTGACCATCTCGGCCCGCTGAAACCCTCATAATCTGACAGTGCGGGCGTGTTGAATAGAGGTATTAGTGCAGCACAACGGTTGGCTTGATTTCACCCATCTAACGGAGAGATACCCGAAAGAGAACCTGCGAACTGAACACCATGGGTTCGGACAATAGCTCCGCAGTGAGGGAGTTCGATCGCGTTCAGTTTGGTTAATCTAACCCGTTCGCTGCTCATCGCTCCGGGTTTATCAGCCCAGTGGTGGTTGAGGCCGATGTGTCACAACATACCAGACGTGTCGCGGATCGGTTTCGGCAGGCGATGAACGACCACGATCTCGAGGCACTGCTTTCGTGTTTCCACGAGGAGTACCGGAGCGAAACGCCGGCCCATCCCGACCGATCGTTTACTGGACGACCGCAGGTTCGAAAGAACTGGATACAAATGTTCGAGACGACTCCTGATCTGGCGGTCGAGTTTCCGCGAACGACGATCGACGACGATACGGCCTGGATCGAGATGCGGATGCACGGCACGCAAACCAACGGCGACGAACTAGACGTTCGTGGCGTTGTCATCAAGGGTATCTCTGGCGAGCAGATCGACTGGGGACGGATTTACCTCGAACCCGTGCAGCGATCTGAAGACGTGACGTGGGAAGAAATCTACGCAGGGGACGAAGACGGCTAACCGATCGACGGCATCCCGATTACACCGGATCGGACTTGCAGACGAGTTGGTAGGTCGAACTGGGGAAATCAACGAGTCGCCGCCCGACAAAACGGTGTGTAGCAGCGCGTGACGTTCTCATTCGAGAAGCCGTGCGCCATAAGGTTCACGAAGAACGTGCTCTAATAAAGCGGAGATCAATCAGGCTGTTCGCGCAGCACAGCCGCTCACACCGGACTCGTCAGTCTTTGTCTTCGGTACAGAGGAGCCACTGAGAAGTCGTTTTCGAGTCGGATAGCCGTCAAGGTGGTTGTGCAGCGGTGGCACGGAGAATAAGCGGTTGGGACCCTACTAAACTCCGTGCCACATGAGCGTTCGAGCTAGTCAGGTATAACCTTACTGTGATTATCCGGGTGAATTAGTTAGCGGCGATAGGACTGTATGGCTGGCCGGCGTCGAACCGGTAGAACCCGAGGTACATCGCTCGTAGCACCGTAGGGGGGCGATGGGCCGAGAACTGGACGAGATCGACAAAGGCGTTCTATATATGCTGCAACGGGAAGCTCGGAACACAACCGCACAAGAGATCGGCGAGACGGTCGGTGTCTCACCCAGCACCGTTCGCAATCGAATCGACCAACTCGAATCCGACGGCGTCATCCGAGGGTATCATCCAAAACTCGATTACGAGGCGGCGAACCTCCCCTTATGCGTGCTCTTCGTCTGTACCGCCCCCGCAACTAGACGGTCGGAATTAGCTGACAAGGTCATGAACATCCAGGGGTGGTTGATCTCCGTGAGATGGTGACGGGACGACGAAACATCCACGTCGAGGTCACTGCAACGGATACGACCGATATCTCCCGTATTTCGGATGCAATCCACGAACTGGAGCTCGAGATTGAGAGTTCCGAACTCATGAAACGACGACAGATGCAGCCGTTCACCCATTTCCAGTTCACTGAGTTACAGTAGTCGTTGAACGTCATTGCACTCCCGATCGCGATTGTGCGGCCAGCGCGTGCCCGCTGGCCGCTCCCGTGCGACCGGTGCGTAAATCGTTTCAACAATTACTATAGACGAGGGAACAACCGACTCCACTGACGAGCAACCAGGTGTTAAATCCGCAATTACTATCTCTGTATCTCCGTTATCCACACCACCGAATTCGGCTTTCGAGATCTATCTGTGGTGTGATTGCTAAATACGCAAACTGCTTGAAATAGTATGAATAGCGTTCATACGTACTGAGCTACTCAAAGCCAGTATGGACCACAGGCAAGGTTGGGCGGCCCGACAGGAACTCTCTTGTGCGTGCCGAATTAACAATAGAAGCGGTACCGGACACGCCGGTAACATGGTTGGGACCCATGAACGAGTTATCTAATCATCAACGAGCGGTCGAATTGCTTCAGCAACTGGGTTTGAAGGAGTACGAGGCGAAGTGCTTCGTCGCGTTATCACGAATACCGAAAGGAACGGCCAAAGAGATCAGCGAGACCTCCGACGTTCCTCGCACGCGTGTGTACGATGCGGTCCGGGTGCTGGAAACGAAAGGACTCGTGGAAATCCAGCACTCGAATCCCCAGCAGTTTCGGGCCGTCCCGATCGACGAGGGGGCCGAGACGCTTCGCCAGGAGTACGAATCGCGGACGGAGACACTTGTCGAGGCGGTTGAGGGGATCGAACCAGCACCAGTAGGCGACGAGCAGGAAGTGTCACACGAGGTCTGGGCATTGATGGGGCAAGCGGCGATCGCAAACCGAACACAGCAACTCATCGAGGCCGCTGGGCGGGAGATCGTGTTCGTCGTGGGCCGTGAGGAAGTCCTCACGGAGGAGTTGGTCGCCAATCTCCAAGATGCTCAGGAGACGGGCATCACGGTCGTCGTCGGAACCGTCTCCGACAAGCTTCGTGAGACCGTTCAGGAGGCACTCCCCGGTGCTGAAGTATTCGTCTCTGGGTTGGAATGGTTGAGCAGTACTCCAGCTGACGTCACTGACGAAACGACGATCAGTCGGTTACTCCTGGTCGATCGGAACACGATTCTGGTCAGTTCAGTGCACGAGGCCACGGCGGACACTGCGGAATCTGAGAAAGCAGTATTCGGCAGGGGTTTCGACAACGGATTAGTCGTGATCGCCCGGCGGCTAATGGCGACGGGATTGGATACAGTCGATGATCCCAAACTGTCCAACGGACAATAACTGACACCGGCGTTCTGTGCAGGTCGAGCAAGTAACGGAGCAGGAACCCAACTACCCAATAACTGCCATGAATATCGTGCTGACTACAGAGGGCCTATGTAGCAGACGATCCCGAGTTTTCTACGACCTGTACTGAATGAATGAAGTGAGCACCGATTCAATTCACCCAGTTAATCAAAACTCTCCTCTGAGTGAAATACTCGAGGATATAAGCGGCTACCGACTGTATATACATCAGAACATGACTAAAATTCATGATGGTTTATACGAGGTGCTGTCGAACCCACACCAACGGCACCTGTTATTCGCCTTGCTGGAGAAGAACCCGCAAACGGAGTTACCGGGTGACCTCGACACGCCGCCCGATACTGGAACAGTCGATGGTACGGCTCGCGTCGATTACCACCACATTCATCTACCCAAATTAGCCGACAAGGGGTTCATCGAGTGGACTTCCGGTACCGATCGCGTCGAACGGGGGGCTCAGTTTGACGACATCAGACCAGCTTTGGAACTGCTGGCCGCCCATCACGAGGACCTCTCTACCGGGGAGAGGCACGTCAGTGGCGGTATTGACTCTCAGAATATCTGGTAGCTCTCAGATCGCCAGGAGAGAACTGTGCCCTTCTTCCCCTGTACTGACCGAGCACTATCTTCACAAATTGAGCCAGATCTCGTGCCACATTCGCGCCCTGTACAGCCAGCAAGATGTGTCACTGTTTGATACAGGAAATGGATCTACCACAACAGACACCTCGTTGTACTCTGTATCGGCGAACGTGACAGGATACGATACCGTTCTCTTCGACAGCGACGGGATACTGGTCGAGCCGCCCGCCTACGAGACGCAGGCGGCGGCCACGCGAGCCGCGTTTCGCGAGGTGTGCGAGCGCGAGATCGCTCGAGAGCACGTCGACGAGATCGTCGGCGGAGTCACCGTGGACAGACTTCACGAGATCTGCCGACGGTACGACCTCGAGGCGTCACCCCTCTGGGCGGCCCGCGAACGCTGCGACGAGGAGTCCCAGTTCGAAGCGTTCGAGGCCGGCACTCGAGAGCGCTACGACGACGTTACCGTTATCGCCGAGCTTCCGCAGCCACGTGGGGTCGTGAGCAACAACCACCACAGCACCATCGAGTTCGTCCTCGAGTACTTCGACCTCGACTCTCTGTTCGACACCTACTACGGCCGCGAGAAGACCATCGAGAGTCTACGATTGAAGAAGCCGAACACGCACTACCTGGAGCGAGCGCTCGCCGATCTCGAGGGGAAGTCGGCGCTGTACGTCGGCGACAGCGAGAGCGACGTGCTCGCGGCCCATCGAGCCGGCATGGATTCGGTGTTCGTCCGTCGAGAACACTGCCGGGACGTCGAGCTCTCGACGGAGCCGACCTACGACGTGGCTGATCTCCGGGCGGTCGCGGAAATCGCCACGGACGGCTACTGACCCAGCGGATCGAGAGGCGATCCCGAGCCGGTTTCCGCTTTCCGTAGCTTCTTTGGGTAGCCTGCCACCGTTCCGTCTATGACGAAACTGCCGAACGAGGTCGTCGGCGACGCCCACACGAGCACGTTCCACTGGGAGGTACTCGAGGACCTGGTCGACGTCGGTAACCGGATGGCCGGCCAGACGGGCGAGCGCGAGGGCGCAGAGCGGGTTCGGGAGGCCTTCGAGGAGATCGGGCTCCGGAACGTCCACGTAGAGGCGTTCGAGATCGAGGGCTGGTGGCGCGGCTCCTCCACGCTCTCGACGAGCGGTGCCCGCGAGGAGCGCTACGAGGCGGACTACCAGGTGATCGCGCTGCCGGGAACGCCCAGCGGCATCGTCGAGGCCGAACTCGTCGACGTGGGCTACGGCCGCCTCGAGGACTTCGACGAGGCGGATCTCGAGGGGAAGGTGGCGATGGCCTCGAGCGAGAGCCCCGCCGACTCCGACCGGCGGCTCCACCGGATGGAGAAGTACGCGAGCGCGGTCGACGCCGGTGCCGTCGGCTTCGTCTTCCGGAATCACGTCGAGGGCTGTCTGCCCGCAACGGGCGAGATCGGCTACGACAACCGCCCCGGCCCCATTCCGGCGGTGGGCGTTTCGAAGGAGGTCGGCCAGCGGCTGTTGCGCCACGGCGAGGACGGCTCGCTGACCGTCGAACTCGCAGTCGAGGCCAGAAACGAGCCCACCGACTCCGTGAACGTCGTCGGCGAGGTCGGCCCCGACACGGAGGAGGTGGTGATGGTGACCGCCCACGTCGACGCCCACGACATCGCCGAGGGAGCGAACGACAACGGCGCTGGAACCGCCCTCGTCTGCGAAATTGCGCGGCTGTTGAAGCAGGTCGAAGACGACCTCGAGACTCGCGTCCGGTTCGTTCCGTTCGGCTCCGAGGAGATCGGACTGAAGGGCGCCTATCACGCTGCCGAGAACCTGGAGCTCTCGAACGTGAAGTGCGTCATCAACGTCGACGGTGCGGGTAACTCCCGGAACCTGTGGATCAACGCCAACGAATTCGACGAACTCGAGGATCTGTTCGAGGAGGTCACCGACGAGTTCGACGTCCCGCTGTCGACGAGCAGCACGATCAGCCCCCACGGCGACCAGTGGGCGTTCGTCCAGGAGGGGGTACCGGCGTCGATGACGGCCTCGACGTCGGGCTCGAGCGGGCGGGGTTACGGCCACACCCACGCAGACACCCTCGACAAGCTGGACGTGCGGGATTTTCGTGAGCTGTCGCCGATCATCGCTTCCGTGGCGTACACCGCGGCGGAGGCAGATCGCGAGTTCCCCCAGCGCTCTCGCGAGGAGACCAAGGAGATGATCGACGAGGGGTATATTCAGGAGCTGAAGATCGGTGGCCGGTGGCCCTACGACGAGTAACGGTTGGGAGTACCGCTAGCGCCGTCTTCCAACGCGTCTGTGAAGCTCGTGTGCAGTACCGGTGAGCCGGTTGCCACAGGATTTCGCGCGTTCACTGCGAGATGAATACGGAGTACGATTACGGTCCCCCACCCCGGAGCAGGCGGATCAGTGCAGCGACGGGGCGGACCACCCGTACCGCCGCGTCGGCGATAATCAGATCACGTTCGTGGCGGCGATCGTAGATGTACAGCCCCAGAGCGAGCGCGATCTGAGACGCAAATAACAGCAGCATGAGTGATTCGATGCCCTCTATCGCCCCTGAATTGAGCAAGAACAGGCCGAGTATTACGAGAAGCGTTATCACACCGGTAATCCCTATCGCGTAGGATATCCGGACCGCTTCGAGTAGTACAGTCCGGCGCGGGTAGCCGAAGATCCGTTCCGATCCACCGTCCGTCCCACTGGTCATCGTTCATCACGAAGCCGTCAAGTTATGTAACAATATGGGCGCGCTGAACAGCGTTCGTGGATAGATCGAGTGGAATCCGGATACCGCTGCCGGCACACCTCGAGCGATTTCAGGCGCAGTCGCGCCGGCGGAGACCGCAACCGCTATTTTCCATCCGGCGAGCCCTCGAGTATGTCGCAGTTCGCCCACGCCTCTCTCCGCGGGCTGATCGAATCCGAGGGCACGTACCTGTTTTTGAAACACGAGATGCCAGCCGGGCCGATCTGGGGCATCCCCGGTGGGCGCGCGGAGATCGGCGAGAGTCCCCGAGAGACGGTCGAGCGGGAGGTCCTCGAGGAAACCGGGCTCCGAGTGCGAGCGAGAGACCCGCTCGAGGCCTACGCCTACACCTGGGCCGACGGGGAGAAGGGGACCGTTTCGGTCGTCTTCGACTGCGACCTGCTCGATAGCAGGGACGCGGTGGACCTCGAGGCGAACCCGTGTCCGGAGGAGCCGATCACGGAGTACGGCTGGCTCGAGCCCGCGGAGATCGCGAACGCGCCGATGAACGACGCGCTTCGAGAGCTACTCACCGGTCGGCGCTAAAACGGCTCCTCGAGAGAGGCGCGGAGTCTCTACTTCCCTTCGAACTCCGGCTCGCGATCCTGCTGGAAGGCGGCGAGTCCCTCCCAGAGGTCGTCCGTGGTGAACAGGTGGCCGAAGGAGGAGGCCTCGAGTTCGAGCCCCGCCTCGAGATCCGTCCGCCCGGCGAGCATCGTCTTCTTGGTGAACTCCTGGGCGATCGGTGGGCCGGCGGCGAGGTCGCGGGCGAGTTCCCAGGCGCGGTCTTCGAACTCGTCGTTGTCGACGACCTCGTTGACGAAGCCGTAGTCGGCCATCGTCTCGGGGTCGTAGTCGTTTCGCGCGGTGAAGATGATCTCCTTGGCGCGGCCCTCGCCGACGATCCGGGAGAGGCGCTGGGTGCCGCCCCACCCAGGTAAGAGGCCGAGGTTGTGTTCGGGCTGGCCGAACTTCGAGCGACGGCTCGAGATCCGCATGTCGGCGCAGGTGGCGAACTCCATGCCGCCGCCGAGACAGTAGCCGTCGATGGCGGCGAGGACGGGCATCGGAATCTCCTCGAGGCGCCCGAAGACGCGCTGGCCCAGGCGGGACATCTCGGCGGCCTGGAGGCCGTTGGCGACGGAGGCCGTCGAGGCGTCGAAGCCGGCCGAGAAGGCGCGGTCGCCCGCACCGGTGACGAGTAGCGCGCGAACCTCGTCGTCCTCGACGAGCTTGTCGATCGCGTCGTCTACCTCCTCGATCATGTCCGTCGTGATCGTGTTCATCCGGTGGGCGCGGTCGATCTCGAGGTGGCCCACGCTGTCGTCGATTTCGACGGAAATCACGTCGTAATCGAAGCGCTCGCCGTCGCCATTGTCGCTATCGGCGTCGTAGAACCCGCCCGCCTCGGCGCGCTCGCGCAGGTACTCGTCGGGCTCGTAGCGAGCGTGGCCCGTCTCCTCGTGGGCCTCCTCCAGGACCTCGAGCAGTGACTCGAGGCCGTGATCGTCCGCCAGCGCGACCGGCCCCTCGGGCCAGCCGCCGCCGAGCATCACCGCCTCGTCGATCGATTCGGGCGGGGCGACGTCGCCGCCGATCAGCTTGGCGGCCTCGTTGGCGGTCGCGGCGAGCAGCCGTTCCTTCACGAACTCCGAGCCCTCGTCGCTGGGGACCTCCGCGCCGTCGCCGTCCTCGTAGTCGTAGAATCCCTTCCCGGTCTTCTTGCCCAGCTCCTCGTTCTCGACCTTTTTGACGAGCAGCGGCGCCGGCTCGTAGGCCTCGCCGAGCACCTCGTGGAGGTACTCGAGGACGTGGAGGCTGACGTCGTTGCCGACCTGGTCGCCGAGTTCGAACGCGCCCATCGGGAGCCCCATGTCGAACTTCGTGGTCGAGTCGACCTCCGCGATCGTGGCCTCGTCGTTCGAGACGAGCCAGGACGCCTCGTTCATCAGCGGGACGAGCACCCGGTTCACGATGAAACCGGGCGCGTCGCGGTGGACGCGAACGGGGGACTTGCCGAAGTCGTCGGCGAGCGCCTCGGTGAGCTCGAGGACCCCCTCGTCGGTGTGCTCGCCGGTGATGACCTCGACCAGCGGCATCCGGATCGGCGGGTTGAAAAAGTGCATCCCGCAGAACCTCTCGGGCCGTTCGGTGACCTCGGAGAGTTCCGTGATCGAGAGGCTCGAGGTGTTCGTCGCGAAGATCGCCCGGTCGGGGGCGTGCTCCTCGAGTTCGCCGTAGACGTCCTTTTTGATCTCCATCTTCTCCGGGACGGCCTCGATGACGAAGTCGGCGTCGCCGACGGCCTCCTCCATGTCGACCAGCGGCGTGATCCGCGCTAAGGTGTCGTCGGCTTTCTCCTCTGTGATCTGGTCGTTCTCGGCGAGCTTGCCGAGTGACCACTCGATCTGGTCGTAGCCGTCCTGGACGAACTCCTCTTTGATGTCCCGCATCGTCACGTCGTAGCCCGCGAGGGCTGCGACCTCGGCGATACCGTGGCCCATGTTGCCCGCTCCCAGAACTGCGACGGTGTTGATATCCTCGAGTTCCATGGACGGCTATCCAACTGCGACCCGTTTGAACGTTTCCCTCCGTCGAGAAGGAAACTCCGTCTCGGTTTACTTCGGGTTACAAAGCTCTTTATCGTTCAGGACAGAATCGACCGGTATGGATTTCGGACTCTCCGACGAGCAACAACAGATCCGCGAGGAGGTTCGCCGCTTCGCGGACAACGAGATTCGCCCCGTCGCCTCCGAGTACGACGTCGAGGAGAAGTACCCCCACGAGATCGTCGACAAGGCCGCCGAGATGGGGCTCACCGGTGCGTACATCCCGATCGAGTACGGCGGTGCGGGTTACTCGATCCTCGACACCTCGATCATCGTCGAGGAACTCTTTGCGGTCGATCCAGGAATTGCCCTCTCGATCGTCGCCTCTTCGTTCGGCTGCGAGGCGATCATGGAGTTCGGTACCGAAGAGCAGAAAGAGGAGTTCTTAGAGCCGGTCGCCCTCGGCGAGAAGATCTCGGGTGCGGCGATCTCGGAACCCGACACCGGTTCGGACGTCTCGTCGGTCTCGACGAGCGCCGAGAAAGACGGCGACGAGTGGGTGGTCAACGGGACCAAGATGTGGATCACCAACGGCACCGTCGGGGACTTCTTCGTCGTGCTCTGTAAGACCAACGAGGACGCCCCCGGCCGCTACAACGGCTTCTCCCAGATCATCGTCGAGTCCGACCGCGACGGCTTCAGCGCCGAGAAGATCACCGGCAAGCTGGGTATCCGAGCCTCCGACACCGCCGAACTCATCTTCGACGACGTTCGCGTCCCCGAGGAGAACCTCGTCGGCACCCAGGACGCCGCGTTCATGCAGCAGATGCACTTCTTCGACCAGACCCGAACCGCCGTTGCGGCCCAGGGCGTCGGCATCGCGAAGGGCGCCTGCGAGGCGGCCCTCGAGTACGCCCAGGACCGCGAACAGTTCGGGAAGCCGATCTCGGAGTTCCAGGCGATCCAGCACAAGCTGGCGGATATGCACACGAAGACCGAGGCCGCCCGCAACCTGACCTACAAGGCCTCCTGGAACGTCGACGAGGGCAACGACATCACCACGCTCGCGTCGATGGCCAAAGAGTACGCCTCGAGGATTGCCGTCGACGTCGCCGACGAGGCCGTCCAAATCCACGGCGGCGCGGGCTACGTCAACGACTTCCCCGTCGAACGGCTCTACCGCGACGCCAAGATCACCCAGATCTACGAGGGAACGACCGAGATCCAGAAGAACATCATCGCTCGAGAGCTGCTCGGCAAAGGGTTCTAGAACCCACCTTTTACTCTGCAGTCTGCTGCGCTGTGCGGCGCAGCCGTCAGCGCAGCGTCCCTCGGCAAAATCTTCAAAAGAGCTCTGCTCTTTTGGACTGGGCGATTCCGAAGAAATCGCTTGCAGTCAGCGTGCTCAAAATCGAAGATTTTTGGCATCACGAAACGGCGGAGCCGTTTCGAACGACTTCGCGCCGACGACCTCGCGGAAGCTCCGCTTCCGCTCAGGCTGGACCAAAAGCACGCCGGCCTCAGTTCCGTCGCGTGGCGACCCGGCTCACGGCTTCGCCGTTCGCCAACCGCGGCGCGTAGCGCCGCGCTCTCCACGTCGGCCGCCGGCCCGCTCGCTCACGTTGTTCGCTCGCGGTGAATCGAGGCAGGACCGCCTACCCTCCCCCGAGTCGCGTGCGCGGCGAGTTTCGCCGCGCACACTCCCGGCCACCAGGTTTCGGGACTCTCGAGTCAGCCGCTTCGATCCGAATCGGTATCAGTGCCGACGCGATCCGTGTCCGTGTCACCGTCATCGCTGTCTGAATCGGTGTCACCGTCGTCGCTGTCTGAATCGGTGTCACCGTCATCGCTGTCTGAATCGGTGTCACCGTCGTCGCTGTCTGAATCGGTGTCATCGTCGTCGCTATCGGAATCGGTGTCGCCATTGGCGGTGTCCACTCTCGAGCGATCCGTCTCTTCCGGGTGATCCCAGCGGCGTGCCTGCGTCGTGGCACTTTCGGGGTCTTCGGTGAGTATCGAGTGGCTTCGGGATGCGGGTTCGGGCATCGGTTCACCTTCGAGGACGTACAACACGACGGGTGGCAGGACGTAGGAGCCGACCGCCAGTGCCGCGAACAGCGGATCGACGAACACCAGCAGGGCGAAGATGGCGAACGCGGCCGCCGTCGCCGTGTGGAGCGGGCGCTTCGTGTACGCCAGATAGTACCGCCACAGCCCGCGGAGCCAGTGGATCACGTGGGGTTCCTCGAGTCACCCTACGCGAACGACCGGGAACCCTTTTTCGTGTCGGCCCGTACGACCGAGCATGAGAGAGTTCGTCTTCGCCCTCGAGTACGACCCCGGAACCAACCCGGTGGCGGACGTGCTCGAGGCCCACCCGGACACGACGATCCGGTCGCTGTCGTGTCACGTCACCCCACAGAGCCTCTGGCGGGTCGACCACGCGACGGGCTCGCCGGAGGCCCTCGAGGCGCTCGAGGCGGCCTACCGCGACTCGGCCTACTGCGCCGACTGTCTCGTGCGCGACGACTGCGGGGCCGATTGCGAGACGCAGGTGCTCGACCGCTCGCGGGACACGCTGGTCGTCTACACCTACTGGGACCGCACCGACGTTTGCACTTCGGTTCCCCACGTCGCCCTCGAGTACCTCGGCGAGGGGCTGCTGTTCGAGACCTACCGGGAGGGCCGGCGCTACCGCTGGCGGATCGTCCTCTCCGAGGACGCCCCGATTCACGACTTCTTCGACGCTCTCGGAACCGAGGTCGGCGAGTGTGCGGGGATGGAGATGCTCCGGCTGACGGATCTCGACCCGGATCGGGGACTCGAAGGAGCCGACGATGACGGCACGCTCCCCGACGAACAGCGCCGCGCGCTCCGGGCCGCCGTCGAGTCAGGCTACTACGAAACGCCACGGAAGATCGACCTCTCGAAACTCGCCGACGAACTCGAGGTTCCGCGTTCGACGCTCTCCTACCGGCTCCGGCGGGCCGAAGCCGCGCTCGCGACCGAGTTCGTCGCCGAGGACGACTCGCTCGAGGCGATCGCACCGACGAACTGACCGATCTCGACGGATCGGGAGCTGACGGTGCCCCCTTTTTCTCGGGTGGTTCAACCCCGTGCAACGGTTGTCCGCGTACCGAACAACCGCCGCCGAGTCTGCGGTGCCAATCATCCGACGGTGAGACTGCAGCGCCGATCAACCGCAACCGGGTGGGACTGAAAGGGGCCGGGGGCTTTCGCAGTGATACCTGTGAGATCACGTCCTGCTCGCACGACCACACGGAATGGCCACACCCTCCCCAGCCGACTCACTCGCTCCGCTCGCTCGCCCTCGCACGGCGTCGTCGACCGCCCTCGCTGGCGCTCGAGCGCTCGACAGCGTGTGCCACCGCAGGGAGGTTGGGCAGCCCGAAGTGATACGCAGTTCTCCTGTACACGCCGAAAATACCAGATTAACGAAGATAATATAAACACGGAGTTTGCTAAGTGCGTTTGCTTAGTGAACGTTCATTCATCCTGGAGCATACGCCGAGCGAAGCGAGGCGTTTCCCCGCCGAAGCGGACGAAGTCCGCGACGGCGGCTTTTTGGCATCAACGGGTTTTGCCGGGGGCGTCGGCTGGCGTCTCCGACGCCAGCCTCAACCCCCGGTAAAAGAGGTTGCTGTATTGATCGCGAGCGTCACGCCGAAACCCGGGTAAAGAAATTCGACGGATAGACTCTACCGTCAGATCCTACCGTAGTTGGCGTGCGCCAAATAACCCGTATCCGACGTGACCGAGTACGGATATGCAATGAGCGAGCCCTCCGCCGACGCGACCCGCTCGAGACGCCTCGAGCTACGGGTTCCGTCGATGGACTGTCCGTCGTGTGCCGGCAAAGTCGAGAACAGCGTCGAGCGCCTCGAGGGAATCGAAGAGATCGACGCCCGCGTGACCAGCGGAACGCTCGTCGTCGAGTACGACTCCGCGCAGACGAGCGAGGCGGCGATCCGCGAGCGCGTCGAGGCGGCGGGCTACGCCGTCGACGGCAACGAAGGCGGACGGGAACTCACCCTCGCCGTTCCCGAGATGGACTGCGCCTCCTGTGCGAGCAAGGTCGAGAACGCCCTCGAGGGCCTCGAGTCCGTCACCTCGATCGCCGCACAGCCGGCGTCGGGGCGCGTGACGGTCTCCGGGAGCGGCCTCGAGGAGGAGGCCGTCGTTCGAGCCATCGAGCGCGCGGGCTACGAGGCGACGCCCGACGGTAACCGAGATCGCGTTCAGGAGGCGAAGCGGGTGTGGCGAACGCCTCGAGCCGCCGGAACCGCCGTCGGCGCCGTCCTCGTGGTCGTCGGACTCGTCCTCGAGTTCGTTCTCCCCGGCCTCGATCCGGTTCTCGCCACCCTCGGCGGCCGACCCTACGAGCTCTCGCACGCGCTGTTCGTCGCGGCCGCGGCGATCGCTGGCGCGCCGATCGTCCGCAACGGCTACTACTCGGCGCGAAACCGGAGCCTCGACATCGACTTCCTGATGGCCGCGGGTATCGTCGCCAGCGTTGCGGCCCACCACCCCAAGGAGGGAGCGATGCTCGCGGTGCTGTTCAGCGTCGCGGAGCTGCTCGAGCGGTTCTCGATGGACCGGGCGCGGGACTCCCTGCGGGAACTGATGAGCCTCTCGCCGGAGACGGCGACCGTGCTGCGACCGGACGGCAGCGAAGAGACGGTTCCCGCGAAGGCGGTCGAGGTGGGCGACATCGTCGTCGTCCGGCCGGGCGAGAAGATCCCGACCGACGGGGTCGTCCTCGAAGGCCAGAGCGCGGTCGATCAGTCGCCGATCACCGGCGAGAGCGTCCCCGTCGACCGCAGTACGGGCGACGAGGTCTATGCGGGCACCATCTCGGAAGCGGGCTACCTCGAGGTGGAGGTTACGAGCGAAGTGGACGACTCGACGCTCGCCCGAATCGTTCACCTGGTCGAGGACGCAGAACGCGAGAAGACGAAACGGGAGCAGTTCGTCGACCGCTTCGCGAACGTTTACACGCCGGTCGTGGTGACCATCGCGGTGGCGGTCGCCGTGGCTCCGCCGCTTCTCGTCGGCGCGTCCTGGGACACCTGGTTCCTCCGCGGGCTGACGCTGCTGGTCATCGCCTGTCCCTGCGCGTTTGTCATCTCGACGCCCGTGAGCGTCGTCTCCGGGATCACGAGCGCGGCGAAAAACGGCGTGCTGATCAAGGGCGGGCGCCACCTCGAGGCCGTCGGCGAGAGCGACGTCCTCGCGATGGACAAAACGGGGACGCTCACGACCGGCGATCTCTCGGTGACTGACGTCGTTCCGCTCGAGGGGACGAGCGAGGACGAGGTGCTCCGCCGGGCTGGCGCCGCGGAATACCGGAGCGAACACCCGATCGGGCGAGCGATCGTCGGCTACGCCGAGGAACGGGGTCTCGAGCCCGACGATCCCGACGTTTCGGAGTTCGAGGCGCTAACCGGAAAGGGCGTCCGCGCCGAGGTCGACGGCACCACTCACTACGTGGGCAAGCCGGAACTCTTCGACGGGCTTGCGGACCTGGGACACGTACACGCGACGACCGACGGCGGAGTGAGCCTGGCGTCGATGGGCTACGAGGCCGAGTCCCAGTGCGACCGAGAGGCGTGTCTCGACGTGCTCGCAGAGATCGTCCCAGAGCTTCAAGCCCAGGGGAAGACCGTCGTGATCGTCGGCACCGAGGACGGCCCGATCGGCGTCGTCGGCGTGGCAGACCGGGTTCGTCCGGACGCGGCCTGGGCCGTCTCGCGGCTGCAAGAGCAGGGCGTTCGCGTCGTGATGCTCACCGGCGACAACGAGGGAACCGCGCGGGCGATCGCCGAAGACGTCGGCATCGAGGAGTACCACGCCGAACTGCTCCCCGAGGAGAAACTCGAGTGGATTCGCCGACTGGAAGGGGAAGACGGGGTAGGAGAACCCCGCCACCGCGTCGCCATGGTCGGCGACGGGATCAACGACGCGCCCGCGCTCGCGACGGCGGACGTGGGAATCGCGATGGGGGCGGCGGGGACGGACACGGCGCTCGAGACGGCGGACGTGGCGCTGATGGGCGACGATCTCACCCGGCTTCCGTACCTCTACCGGCTCTCGCGGAAGGCCAACGGCGTGATCCGCCAGAACATCTGGTCGAGTCTGGCCGTGAAAGCGGTGCTCGCGGCCGGCGCGCCGTTCGGAGTCGTGACGGTGATTCACGCGGTGGTTATCGGCGACATGGGGATGAGCCTCGGCGTCACCGGCAACGCGATGCGCCTCTCGGGAGTCGAGCCCGAAACCCCCGACGCGGCGGGTACGGAGTGACCGAACAGATCACTGATCGGGGAGCAACTGCGAGAGTGCGAGTGCGACCACCGCGAGGCCGGCCAGCAGGAAGAACACCTCGTCGAAGAGGTCCAGGTCCGCGAGCACGCCCGCGACGGCCGGCGCCCCGGCACCGATCAGCATGAACGTCGTGCGGATGGTGCCCAGACCGGTTCCCTGCATATCCGTCGGGAGCGCGCCGGTCAGGTACGGCATCGTCATGACGGTCACTCCCAGAAGGGTGCTCGAGAGCATCGTGATCAGCAGGATCGGGACGAGCCCCTCGAGCAGCGGAAACAGCGCGAGGCCGACCGCTGCACAGCCCATCACGGCGGGCAGCGAGCGGCGGATGCCGAACCGGTCGTAGGCCGCCCCCGACAGCGGCTGAACGACGACCCCGAGCGCGAAGAACAGCCCGAACATCACCGTGACGAACGCCGTCGGGAGTCCCTTGACCTCGATCAGATACGTCGGGTAAAAGCCGGTGTACACCTGCCAGACGGCAAAGCCGAGCAGTTGAACGAGCGTCGCGATCACGATCGCGGGCTTTGCGAGCGCGACGAGGACGTACCGGCCGGTCTCGAGGCTCAGCGAGTCGACGGCGCTCGTCGGCCCGGAGGTCCGCGCGGGGAGGGCGAGCCAGAGGTAGAGCGAGACGCCGAGAAACAGCGGCACGGTGAAGCCGAAGCCGTACTGCCAGGCGAGCGCCGCCGCGATAAAGCCGGCCAGCGGCGGCAGCAGGGCGTTTCCGACTTCTCCTGCCGCCAGGGTGATTCCGACGGCCGCTCCGTCGTTGTCCGGAAAGAGATCCGAGAGCGCGGTGTAGCGGGCGACGCCGTACAGCGCCGTCGCCAGCCCGAACAGGGCCGTCGCGGCGAACAGGACGGACACCGTCGCAGCCGTCGCGACGAGGGCGATCGTCACCGCCGAGAGGGTCGTGCTGACGACGAGGATCCGCCCTTCGCCGAACCGATCGGCGAACATTCCGCCGGGAAGCTGGCCGAGGGCGTACGCTACCCAGAGCACGCTCAACAGGAGCCCCGCCTGGGAGAGCGAGAGGCCGTACTCCGTCCGGAGCGCGGGGAGTAAGACGGGGTAGACGAGGCGGACGCCGATCGAGAGAAACCAGCCCGCCGCGATCGCGAGCAGGACGGCGCCTCGGTCGTCGGTCCACAGCGTCTCGAGCCCGCGACGGATCGTCCCGAGGTCGCTCACGGCCACCAGCTCATCAGCGGGCGGGTTCGGCCTCCACCGGCATCACTGCTCGTGTTTCGGCGAGGCGCTACGTCCACCGGCTGACCGCTCGCCGAATCGCCTCGGTACCGGGACGGCCGTCGTGCCACCAGAGGGCGATTCCGGCGACGAGGATCGGTGCCTCGAGCCAGAGCGTCGTGACCTCGAGACCGCCGACGTGGCCGAGCGTTTTGACGCCGGAGTACTCGGGCATGTGGGTGATCGGCCAGAGGAGAAAGCCGAGTTCGTCGTAATCCCCCGAGAGGACGTGCCAGGGGACGTCCGTCGCGAGGTGCGAGAGGTAGCCGATGGCGAAGGCCGGTCCGAGGAGCCGCCGATTTCTACCGCTCGCGACCAGCCAGACGACCGCGATCACCGGAACCGCGAACAGCAGCGAGTGGCCGATCGTTCGTCCGACGGGGGTGAGCCCCCCGTGGTACAGCGACTGGTCGAGCAAGTCGGGAAGCGCCGCGCCCGCGATCGCGGCGAGCGCCGGCGCCTCTCCGGGCGGTTTGCCGCGACGCCAGCGGCTGTAGGCCGCATAACAGAGGTAGCCGACGGCGAGGTGGACGACCGGCTGCATCTCGGTCTGCGCTACGATAACGCTCCCCCTAAATGCCGTGGTGGCGGCGCTGGATCGAGCCGCGCGAACGTCCCGATCGCGTTTGGAGAGACACCTAAATTCGTTCGGCCCTGAGTTCACACCGATGACAGAAACAGCGACCGACGACCGTCGGGTACCGGCGGCCGTCGCGGACGGCGCGGGCGTCGAGAGCCGAATCGACGACGGCGATACGGACGCCACCGACGGACTCGAGTACGAGGTCGTCACGACGCCGGCGCTCGTGATCGGGGCGGGCGCGGCGGGTGCGCGCGTCGCCATTTCGCTCGCCGAGGCAGGGCTCGAGCCGCTGGTGATCGGCAAGCGCGATCACGGCGACGCGCACACGACGTGGGCGGCAGGCGGCGTCAACGCGGCGCTCGGATCGCTCGATCCCGAAGACGACTGGACGATCCACGCGGCGGACACGCTGACCGAGGGCCACCACCTGAACGATCCGGAGGCGGTCGAACTGGTCGCCGAACACATGCCCGACCGGATCCGCGAACTCGACGCCTGGGGGACCCCGTTCGATCGCACCGACGACGGGAGGATCAACCAGCGCTACTTCGGCGCCCAGTCCTACCGCCGCACTTGCTTCGTCGGCGATCGGACCGGAGAGGCGATGCTCGAGACGTTGATCGAGACGGCCCGCGAACTCGAGATTCCCCACCGCGAAAACGCCATGATCACGCGACTGCTCTCGGACGGCGAGCGCGTCTCCGGCGCGGTCGGCTTCGATATGGAGACCGGTGGCGGGCTCCTATTCCGGAGCGACCACGTCGTGCTCGCCGCGGGCGGCTTTTCGGCGGTCTACGATCGTCACTCCTCGCGGGACGAGGAGAACAACGGCGACGCCCAGGCGCTCGCGCTCGAGGCCGGGGCGCGGCTGCTCGACTGCGAATTCGTCCAGTTCCACCCGACCGGGATGGTCGGCGACCGCTACGGCGAGGAGTGGGACGGCCGGCTCGTCACCGAGGCGGTTCGCGGCGAGGGTGGGCGCTTCTACAACGCGGAGGACGAGCGGTTCATGGAGCGCTACTCGCCCGACCAGATGGAACTCGACGCCCGGGACGTCGTCGCGCGGGCGATCGCTCGAGAGGTCCGGGAGGGCCGCGGCACCGATAACGGCGGCGTCTACCTCGACATCACTCACCGAGACGCCGAGTACGTCCGCGACCGGCTGCCGTCGATGGTCGAGCGCTTCGAGTCGCTCGGCGTCGACATCACCGAGGAACCGATGGAGATCGCGCCGACGGCTCACTACACGATGGGCGGCGTCGACATCGACTTCCAGACCGGCGAAACCGGCGTCGACGGGCTGTACGCCGTCGGAGAGTCCGTCGCGGGCGTCCACGGCGCGAACCGCCTCGGCGGCAACTCGCTTGCTGAAACCGTGGCGATCGGAAAACTCGTCGGCGAGCACGTCGCCGACGCCGTGGCGAACGACGACCGCGACCCCGAAGTGAGCGACGACCAGCGGGCGCTGGCCGAGCGAGAGTTCGCGGCCCTCGAGGCGCTCGCGGCCGCCGACGGGGACGTAACCCCCCAGGAGCTCCTCGAGGACCTGGGCGACCTGCTGTGGGAGCACGCGGGCATCCTCCGGGATGAGGCAGGCCTCCGAGAGGGGCTGGCGAAGCTTGCGGCGCTGCGCGAGCGAACCGCGGACCTCCGGGTCGACGGCGACCTCACGTCGCGGTCGTTCGAGTACGCCGTCGACCTCTCCGTGAGCCTCACCGTCGCCGAACTGCTGCTCCGGGCGGCTCTCGAGCGAACGGAGTCTCGCGGCGCACACTACCGGGCCGACCACGACGACGAGGAGTCGGACTGGCGAGTCAACCTCGTGCTGTCGGTCGAGGAGGGCGAGCTCGCCCTCCGCCGGCGCGACGTCGGCGAACCCAGCAAGCCGGTACAGGAGGCCCTCAAGGAGGGGTACGAACTCGATTATCACCACCTCGAGTGAGGTCGCCGCGGGTGACGTACATCAGATTTCGAACGCCACGACCGACCGGAGCAGCGGACGTGGCGACTCCTTCGTGTCGTATCATGCCGTCAGTTACGCGATCCCAGTTTCAAACGCCGAAAAGCGCCGCCGAGCCGGAACGGGGTGTTAGATACGAAGACCGGATCTGAATCGATCGGAAGTTCCCGCGAAAAACAACCGATACCGTGAAACTGTCGCGTCCATCCGCTACCGCACTCTCACTACGCGGTCAAACAACGTTGAATCCTCAGGTTGTTTACCAAAAGAGAAAATACTTGTGACTGAGATTCCAGTTTCCCGCATGGTCCTTCTTCGAACCAGGCGGTCGATTCTCAAAACAGGTGGCATAGCATCGGCAGTCGTGTTGAGTGCTGGTTGCAGTTCGCGCACGTCCGATGAAGAAGGACTCGAGATGGGCGATCTGATCGTGTCGAACACTCACCAAGAGGCACACACGATTCAGGTGGACGTAGAGAGCGACGGAACATCCCTCAGTAACGAAACGGTTGAACTGGCCGGCGACGAGTACGAGGTGATCGAATCGACGTGGTCCGCCGAACCGAAAACGTACGAGGTGTCGTACGCGGTCTCCGGCCCGGAGGTGGATTCCGAAACGCAAACGGAGACACTCACCCGAGAAGACGCTGTAGATGGTGACTGTACGATCCCTGCTATCGAACTACACCGGGGTGCTGCGTCGTTACAGCTGTGGGCCGCTGACGATTCTGCAGGCGAGTGTCCCGAGTGAGGTCCCGTGATCGAGGGGGCCAGAACGTGGACGGCGGACTCGAGGCCTGACCTCTCTCGAGCCCCCGTACCCGCTCAGAGATCGAGGCCGGCCACCGTCTTCGTCACCGTTTCCCCGTTCTCCTTGCGCCAGAGGAAGTTGGTGACGCTGACGCCGCCGCCGTACTCGCTTTCGACGTCCGGGCGGGCGTACTCGACCGGGCCGACCGTGTAGCTCCCGGTGTCGAGGAGATCCGACGGCACCTCGACGAAGTACCGGACCGTGCCCGACTCGAGCGGTTCGTCTGCGGTGACGACTTTCCGGTCGCCGTCGCTGATTTCCGCGACGCTTACATCGCCGCCGACGACCTCCCACTCGCCGGGAATCCGATCCCTGATCTGGACTGGTTCGTCGCTGTCGACGTGGATCCGTACCTGGCTGGTCTGGCCCGCCGTAAAGAGCGAGGCGTCGGCCTCGCGCTCTACGTCGAGGTCGATCGGCGTATCCTCGCCGACCGGAATGTCGTCGTGAGCGATGGCCTGTGGCCCCTCGTTGATCCCGCTCGAGAACGCGACGCCGTTTCGCATCACCGACGACCAGTGGAAGGGCGTTCCCGAGGAGAGCGCCTCGAGCGTGGCGTCCTCGGGAACGGCGGGGCCGACGCGGCTGTAGCCCGTCGCCTCGAGGGCGAACTCGTCGGTGATCTCCATGAATCGGGTGCCGGCGTGGTAGTGGCCGGCGACGACGTTTCCGTCGGCGTCGATGTCGAGGTTGTGCGCGCTCAGGTTGAAGTCGTCGAACCCTTCGTACTCGTGGTCGCCGTCCTCCGCTTCGGCCTCGAAGCCGGGCGTCTCGTCGAACGTCTGGTCCGTCGACTCGAAGAGGATCCAGTAGTCGAGTTCCGTCTTTCCGTTGTCCTCGTACATCTCGAACGCCGTCCGGCTGGCGGCCTCGACGCCGTCCTCTCGGAGGGTGCTCGAGGCGCCCAGGTACACCGGTTCGTCGCGCTCTCCGGCGAGAACCTCGTCGATCGGATCGGCGTCGACGAGGTAGTAGTGACCGGTTTCGCCGTCGGTGCGGACGTCGCCGAGGTCCTCGTGGCTCGAGGGGTTCTCGTGGCCGGCGACGAACACGCGCTTGCCGTTTTGCAGCGTCGGTGCCGGCACGGTGTGGTGAGCGCGGTCCTGCTCGAAAACGCCGAGTTCCTCGATATCGGTCGGATCGCTCACGTCGAGCAGGCGGGTGCCCGCGTTCCAGTTCGCCAGGTAGGCGACGGGCGTTCCGAACCGGGGGTCGTCCTGGACGACGATGTCGTGGGCGTAGGCCTCCCCGCCGTCGGTGTCCGTCTCGGCTCCCGGCTGGGCGAGTTCCGCCGAGTAGTTCCACCAGTTGACGAACTCCAGCGTCCCGAGGTCGCGGTCGAACTCGAAGACGTTGATGCCGCCGGTGACGCCGTCCTCGCCGTGGGTCGTGAAGACGTACTCCCGGCCGCCGATCTGGTGGTACCAAGCGTTGTGCGGCCCGAGCGCCCACACCGACAGCGAGGTCTGCGTGACGAACTCGGGGTTGCCCGGATCGGAGATGTCGACGACCTCGAGTGCCGCCCCGTCGGCGCCGCCGCTGTCCGCGTCGTCGTCCTCGAGGTCGAGTTCGGTTTCGTCGAACAGCGCGGTCAACGGCTGTTTCGAGACGAAGGCGTACTGGCCGTCGTCCGAGAGCTTGACGTCCATGCAGGCCGCTCCGTCGTTCTCGTTACCGTAGAACGAGAGGACCGTGAGGTCGGCGTCCTCGAGTTCCTCGCGGCTCTCCGCGCGAGTGAACTGGCCGACGTCGAGAACGGCCATGCCGCGTCCCGGCGTCTCGTCGCGCGAGGAGAACGCCGAGACGACCGCCAGATCGTCGTGAACCCGCAGTTCGGTGAACGCCCCGTAGTGGGGGTCGTCGGGACTGCCCGCGAACGCCGCCGACCCGATGCCGCCGGCGCTGTGGTAGCCGACGACCTCGGTGTTCGCCGCGGCGTTCGCACGGACGCCGTCGAACTGGTCGCCGTAGTCGCCGTCGGTGGTCGTTTTGTGTCCGCTCGCGACACCGCCGACGCCGACCACCCCCAGCGCGCCCGCCGTCGCTTTCAGGACGGTACGTCTCGTCGTTTGCTGTATGCTGTCGTCGCTCATAGTCGACCCGGTCGTAAATTCTCGAGAGCGTTAATAAGGGATTTTGACAATCGCGTCAAATTGATCGCGCTGAATTAACTGACGGGCGCACGAAGCGGGCGGTGAACCGACTGTACGTCGTCCATACCGGACGCGGGCAGCGCGTCAGTTCGATCGAGTCGAACCGTCTCGTCGAGGCGATCAATCGCGACATACCAATACCGGTTCGGCTCGTCCCGATAGCCCATGGACTCGAGCGATCCGCGCCACCACCCTGTCGACGAGCGGTGGTACACGCTGGCGGTCGACGGCGTGATCGGCGTCCAGATCGCCGACGCCGACGGCGGGGAGCCGTCGGAATCGGCCTGGATCTGGTCGTCGCGGTGGTACGACGCCGCCGCCGCGCGATAGCCGCCGCCGTCTCGCGATCGCGACCGAGAGGCATTTGTTTCGCTCGGCCCTGGTGTCTCCTACGTCGACCACAGCATGATAGACGAGGCGAAACCCGTGTTGCGCCGGGACCCGGTGATGGAACGGCTCCTCGAGCGCCACGACCCCTACAGCGAACCCGACTGGTCGGAGTACGAGCGCCTGTGTATCTCGATCATCAACCAGCAGCTCTCGACGGCGAGCGCGACCGCCGTGCGGGGGCGGGTGTTCGAGGTGCTCGACGACGAGATCACGCCCGAGCGCGTGCTGGCGGCCGACGAGGAGGCGCTGCTCGCGGCAGGGCTCTCGGGGATGAAACTCGAGTACCTGCAGAACGCCGCTCGCGCGTTTCAGAAACGCGATTTCTCGCGTGAGGGGCTCGCAGATCACACGAACGAGGAGGTGATGGAGGCGCTGACGGAGATCCGGGGCGTCGGCGAGTGGACCGCCCGGATGTACCTCCTGTTCGTCCTCGAGCGCCCCGACGTCCTGCCGCTCGGCGACCTCGCTGTCCGCCGGAGCATCGAACAGCTGTACGGAAACGGTACGGAGCTGACGCGGGCCGAAATGCGCGAAATCGCGGAGGCGTGGCGGCCCTACCGGTCGGTCGCCACCCTGTATCTCTGGGCGGAGTACGAGTCGGCGGACTGACGGAGCGGGCGCCGAACTCGAGTTACTCGACGGACTCCTCTTCTTCCTCGGGGCTGTCGGGCGCGTCGCGGTCGACGCGCTTGCTGACGTCGACGCGGTAGTTCTCGAGGATGTCCCGACCGAGGATGACGGGGTAGTCCATGTGGCTGCGGTCCTCGACGCTCGCGGTGACAGTGTGCTGGTTGCCGCCGACGCCGACGACGACGTCGACGACCGGGCGGCTCTTCGAGGTCTTGCGGCTCCCCGATTTCACGCGGGTGATCGACTTGATCGGCCCGGCGCCGATGTCGGCTGCCAGGCGGGTGTCGATGCTCGTCCGGGTGGCGCCGGTGTCGGACTTGGCGTAGACGGACTTCGACCCGCTGGTACCCGAGAGGACGACCTCTTCCGTGTAGCCGATGTCCGCCGGCTCCGCGTCCGCAGCGACGCGGGCGGCGGCGGGCATCGCCGCAGGATCGGAGTCGTCGAGCGTCGCCGAGAGCTCCTCGACGCGACGTTCGTCGACCTCGCCGCCGCCGCGTTCGATCGCGAGCTTCGCGATGTAGGGAGCGGGGCTCACGCGGGTCGCCTCGTACAGCCCCTTGAAGCCGGCCGTGGGGTTGACCTCGAGGACGAACCAGCCGTCCTCGCCCTCGACGAGGTCGACGCCGGCGTAGTCGAGGCCGATGACCTCCGTCGAGCGAAGCGCCATCTCGCGGACCTCCTCGGGGAGGTCCCCGGTCGCGTCCTCGACGGCGCCGCCGAGGGCGACGTTCGTCCGCCAGTCGTTGTCGGGCGCGTAGCGGTACATCGCGCCGACGACTTCGTCGCCGACGACGTAGACGCGGACGTCGCGGTGGCGCTCGCCGTCGCGGTCGATGAGCTTCTGGAGGAAGGCGTAGCGGTTACCGACTTTGGCGTTGATCGGGTCGTCGGGGCCGACTTTCCAGGTACCGCCGCCGTGGGTTCCGATCGCGGTCTTGTACACCGCCTCCTCGCCGAACTCGTCGCGGGCGGCGTTGAGTCGGTCGCTGCTCAGCGCGAGCAGGACGTCGGGAACGCGGACGTCGTTCGACGCGAGCGCGGTCGCCGTCGAGAGCTTGTGCGCCGCGGTCAGCGTCGTCTCCGGTTCGTTCAACATCGGCACGAGCTTCGCGAGCGTGTTCGCGAGGCCCAGTTCCTCACACGGCTGTTCCGTGTTCGAGAGCAGCATTCGGTTGGCGATGACGTCGACTTCGGGTTCGATCGAGACGGTGCCGTCCCGGATCCGGACGCTCGTGTTCTCGCTGCGAAGCCACCGCGCGTCGTGGCCGAGATCCTCGATTGCGTTGCAGATCGCCTTCGTCTCTTTGCTCGTGTGCAAGCTGAGTACCCCCGCCCTGACAGGATTCTCGACGGTCATGATACGAAAAACGTCTGCCCACCGGAAAAACGTTGTTAGTCGAAACTGCCATGACAGCGGTTTTCAACCGCTTCGTCCCGTCTGCTCACCGAACTGTCGTCCGAGACAGATCACGAAATTCTCGTATTCTCCGGTAACTGTCAGCCTCGACTACCAGTGTGCCGTGCCGGTTCACGCGAGCACCGCTCTGACCTCGCGGGGATCGAGCAACCCGCTCACGACCGCGAGAACGGCCCAGGTGAGCGCGCCGAGCGCGATGACGACCGCCAGCATTGGGAGACTCGAGGCAAACGGCGCCACGACGACCACCGCGAGCGCCATCACGAGCGAGATCCCACAGATGAGCGCGACCGACCGACCGAGGCGCTCGAGGCGGAGGTTCAGTTCGCTGTGGACGATGTAGAGGTTCACCGCCACGTAGACGGTGTGGGTGACGATCGTCGCGATCGCCGCGCCGATGACGCCGATGGTCGGAATGAGCACGATGTTCAGCCCGAAGTTCGCGGCGGCGGTTCCGCCCTTGGCGATCGCGCGGGCACGGGCCCGGCCGAGGTAGTCGAGGCTGTCGCTGGTGAGGTTCGTGATCGCCTGGAGGACGATGAACAGACAGAGAATCTGTAAGACGGGGACGGCGGCGGCGTACTCCTCGGTGAACACCAGCGTGATGAACGGGTCGGCGACGAGCGCGAGGCCGACGGCCGCGGGGACGTACAGCAACAGCGCGTTGGTCAGCGCCGTTTCGTAGATCGTCCGGGCGTGCTCGAGCTGGCCTGCGGCCTTCTGCTCGCCGAAGTTCGGCGAGATCGTAAAGCCGAGCGACTCGACGGGCGCGAGGACGAAGTCGGTGATCTGCTTTGCAAGCGTGTAGAACGCGACGGCCGGCGAGGTGAGGAAGACGCCGACGAGGACGATGTCGATCTGCTTGTCGACGACGTTGGCGCTCCGGGTCGCCGTCAGCGGAACGCTGTACTCGAGCAGCCGCCTGGGGAGGCCGGGTTCGAACTGCGGGGCTCGCTCGTAGGTGCGGTAGAACTGGAAGTAGAGCACGGTGACGCCGAAGACGGCGGCGATCGCGTAGCCGACGACGTAGCCGAAGAAAGCGCCGAGCGCGCCGAAGCCGGCGAGGACGAACACCACCGCGAAGAGAAGCCGGGTCGCGCCGCCGATCGCCTGGACGGCCGCGCTGTAGACGAGGTGGTTGAACCCCTGGAAGGCGACCTGCGTGAAGCCGTTGAAGGAGTTGACGAAGATGTAGACGACGCCGGCGGCGAGGAACGGGGCGATCTCCGGATCGCCGAGCGTGATCGCGAGCTGTTCGTGGAAGACGAGCAGGAAGAACGCCACCAGCGTGATGACGATCAGTTTGTAGGCGACCGTCGACTGGATCAGGTACGGGATCTGACCGGGGTCTTTCTCCTGGTACTCCGCGAAGTACCGCGCCGCGGACTTTCCGAGTCCGACGTCGGCGAACAGCTGGATCACCGCCAGGATGCCGATCGCCCAGAACAGCGCGCCGTAGGCGTCGGGCTCGAGCAGATAGCGGGCGAGAACGACCATCAGAAGCGCGCTCGAGACCATGTAGATGGCTCGAGCGACGAGCGTTGCTTTGAAACCGCGAACGATGTGGTCCAGTGTACTCATGTCGTGAAAGCTGGCAGCCGTTCGGCAACAGACACCGAGTCACTCCGTCGGCGCCTCGCCCATTTGTAATGCGGTCGCTGTCGGGACGAACGTCGACACTACAGCCGCGGGGGGTGCGAAACTGGGTGAGAGCGGCGACAACACGCGGGGACCCGAGAGGCCGAAACGCGCCGCCGTGGCGCCCGTGTATCGGACAGCGCCGACGGTGCGGTCCGGGCTCGAGCGCGTAGCGTCGCCTTACAGGGACGAGTAGTGGTACCGAACAGACGACAGAACGCGGAGCTCGCGGAACCGACCGACGAAACGCGACGGCAGAATCAGAGGTAGGAGGCGTCCCAGCGGGTCGCCTTCCGGCGGTTTCCACAGGCGTTACACTCAATGCGTCCCATCGAGTCCATCGCGTTGTCCAGCGAGTTGCAGTTACCACAGAACCAGCCGTAGCGCTCCTCGCCCGAGTCAGTCTCGTAGGCGGTGTAAAACGGCGCTTTCGATCCCCTGGCGGCCTCGCCGTAGCTCACGAACAGCGTCTCGCCGTCGGACTCGATCTCCTCGAGCGAGCGCCACTGGTCGTCGGTCTCGAGGTCGCTGCCGACGAAGACGTTCTCGGTGTAGGTCTTCTCACCGACGTCGACCTCGCGGGTGCCGGCGCGCTCGAAGCCGTGGGTCGCGTAGAACTCGTTGCCGAGTTCGTTGTCCGCGAGGACGACGCTCCGGAGCTGGTCGGCGCCGAAGTCGAGCAACTCCTCGCGGGTGCGGACGAGCAGGCGGACGCCGGTGCCGCCACCGCGGTGGTCGGGGTGGACGTGCAGCCAGAGGATCTGGCCGATGTCGTGGTTCTCACCGATCAGCTCGCTCTGTGAGAAGCCGACGACGCCCTCGTCGGTTTCGACGACGAGAAACAGGACGTCGTCCGCCTCGAACTCCTCGGTGATGTCGTCGCCGTACCACTGTTCGACCGCGTTTTCGATCGTCTCCCCCTCGAGGAAGTCGGTGTAGGAACTCGAGAGCGAGTCGCGAGCGATCGAACGGATGGCGTCGACGTCGTCGGCAGTTGCCCTGCGGATGTCCATGGCGCCGGCTACGACGGCCTGCTACTAAATCTCTGTCCCGGACCGCGATTTTGCCGGCGACGCCGTCGCCGTGTCGCACGGTTTTATACCCTCGCCTGCATAGAACGCGGTATGACCGACGACGCCTCTCCTCCCGCGGCCTCCGTGGACGAGGCTACCGGCGCCGACGCGGATCCCGACGGACTCGACGAGGCCTTCACGTACAACGGCGGCCGCGTCGATCCGGGCGAGTCGGCGAACATCCGCTACGGCATCAGCGAGACGTATCTCGGCGATCCCGTCCGAATTCCCGTGACGGTGATCAACGGCGAGCACCCCGGCCCCACGGTGTTCCTCTCGGCGGCGGCCCACGGCGACGAACTCAACGGGATCGAGGTCGTCCGCGAGGTCGCTCACGACTGGGATCACGCCGACCTCCACGGCACGCTCGTCTGCCTTCCCGTGATGAACGTCCCCGGCTTTCTCGCCCAGGAGCGGTACCTCCCGATCTACGACCGGGACCTGAACCGATCGTTTCCGGGCCGGGAGGACAGCACGAGCGCGCGGCGGATGGCCCACCGGATCTTCACGAACTTCATCGAACCCTGCGACATCGGCCTCGACTTTCACACCTCGACGCGGGGTCGGACCAACATGCTCCACGTCCGAGCGAACATGGAACGCCCGGAGGTCGCCCGCCTCGCGAACGCGTTCAGTTCGAACGTGATCATCGCCGGCGAGGGGCCGTCGGGAACGCTCCGCCGGGAGGCGACCGAGGCCGGCGTGCCGACGATCACCATCGAGATGGGCGAAGCCCACCGGTTCCAGCGAAAACTGATCGACCGGGGGCTCACCGGCGTCGCGAGCGTCCTTGCCGAGTTCGGCTTACACCGGGAGTCGTCGGTGCACTGGCCCGGCTGGCGGACCGTCATCGACGACGCCGACGAGAAGACCTGGCTGCGCGCCGACGTCGGCGGGATCGTCGACATGAAACACGGCCGCGGCGAACTCGTCCACGAGGGCGACGTGATCTGTACGATCACGAACCCGTTCAAGGAAGAAGACGACATCGACACCGTCGAGGCTCCCTTCACGGGGCTGCTCGTGGGCGTCCTCGAGAACCCCGTCGTCTACCCGGGGAATCCGCTCTGTCACCTGGTGGGGCTGAGCGACGACACGCTCATCGCCCTCGAGCGCGAGCTGTCGAGCGACGGCACGTACATCGACGTCCCCGAGTGAGCACTCGGTCTCGAGATCCGGGTCGTCCGCAGTGGCGGCCCGGCTGTCCTCCGGAATCGCTCACAGACCGAGAGACTGACGGGCAGCGATAAAAGTAACTTCTATACCCCCGCGCCCTAACGGTCGGAGTGAGAGTATGAGTCAGTCTTACAATCGCGGTCTCATCGAGGACTTCGGTCGCTGGAAGGAGTTCTCGGCCGGGATGTGGGCGTGGATCTTTCACAAGTTCACGGGGTGGATGCTCATCGGCTACCTGTTTACCCACATCGCCGTGTTGAGTAGCGCCATAGCGGCGGCCGACGGTCAGACGATGGTTCTCGCCGGGGAACAGGTCGACGCCTACACCGGCACGATCCAGGGACTCGAGAGCCTGTTCATCATCCGGGTGCTCGAGGTCGGCCTCCTCGCGGTCGCCGTCTTCCACATCCTGAACGGGACGCGCCTGCTGATGGTCGACCTGGGAATCGGTCTCGAGGCCCAGGACAAGAGCTTCTACGCGTCGCTAATCCTGACGGGCGTCATCACCGTCGCGAGCGTGCCGACGTTTCTCCAGGGGGTGGGCTTCTAGATGGCGGAACGCTACTCCTCGTTCGCGCCGGGCGGAACCGCGTGGCTGCTCCAGCGAGTCACGGCCGCGTTCCTGATCGTGGTGCTCGCCTTCCACTTCTTCCTCTTGCACTTCGTCAACCACGCGGCGGACATCACGTTCGCCGGAACGCAGGCCCGGATGGAGAACGTCGGCTACTTCCTGACGATGGTGCTGTTCCTGGTGACGGCGACGTTCCACGGCGTCAACGGCGTCTACAACGCCCTCGTCAACCAGGGACTCAAAGGCACGCAAAAGAAGGTCGTCCTCGCCGTACTGGTGATCGCAGGCACAGCGCTGATCGCCCAGGGAACCTGGGTCGCACTCGTAATGGCAGGGTGGATCTAATATGAGTACTCAACAGCAAGAACAACCCGAGGAACCCGAATCACAGGAGGCACCGACCGAACAGGAGATGAGCGGCCTCTCCTCGCCCCAGCAGACCCGACTCCAGCGCAAACAGGAGGGCCTCGCACAGCGCGAGCAGGCTGCCAGGGACGCAGAGCCCGAGGAGGAGACGGCCCACCTCAAGGTCTTTCGCTACGACCCCGAGGTCGAGGGGAAACAGGAACCGCGCTTCGACGACTTCCACGTCCCCCTCGAGCGCGGGATGACCGTCCTCGACGCGCTGATCTACGCCCGCGACGAGTTCGACCCATCGCTGACGTTCCGACACTCCTGCCGGCAGGCGATCTGCGGTTCGGATGCGTTCTTCGTCAACGGCTCCCAACGTCTGGGCTGTAAGACGCAGCTGTCGGAACTCGACCAGCCGATCCGCGTCGAACCGCTCCCCCACCAGGAGGTCGTCAAGGACCTGGTCGTCGACATGGAACACTTCTACGACCAGATGCACTCCGTTGAGCCGTACTTCCAGGAGGAGGACCTGCCGGCGGGCGACCTGGAGGAGCAGCGCCAGACCCGCGAGAACCGCGAGAAGGTGAAGATGTCGACCCGGTGTATCTGGTGTGCGGCGTGTATGTCCTCGTGTAACATCGCGGCGGGCGACAACGAGTACCTCGGCCCGGCGGCGATCAACAAGGCCTACCGGTTCGCGATGGACGACCGCGAGGGCGAGGACATCAAGGAGCACCGACTCCGCATCTTAGAGCAGGAACACGGCGTCTGGCGGTGTCAGACCCAGTTCTCCTGTACCGAGGTGTGTCCGAAGGACATCCCGCTGACCGAGCACATTCAGGAGCTCAAGCGGGAGGCGGTCAAGAAGAACCTGAAATTCTGGTAACCATGTACGAACACGACGTCATCGTGGTCGGCGCCGGCGGCGCCGGCCTCCGGGCTGCGATCGGCGCCCACGAAGCGGGCGCCGACGTGGCGATGGTAACGAAACTCCACCCGGTCCGCAGCCACACCGGCGCGGCGGAGGGGGGAATCAACGCGGCGCTCAGAGACGGTGACGACTGGGAACTCCACGCCTACGACACGATGAAGGGCTCGGACTACCTGGGCGACGCCCCCGCGATCGAGACCCTCGCCAAGGACGCCCCCGAGGACACGATCACCCTAGAGCACTGGGGGATGCCGTTCTCCCGCGAGGAGGACGGCACCGTCTCCCAGCGGCCCTTCGGCGGCCTCTCGTTCCCGCGAACGACCTACGCCGGGGCCGAGACCGGCCACCACCTGCTGCACGTCCTCTACGAACAGGTCGTCAAACGCGGCATCCAGGTGTACGACGAGTGGTACGTGATGAACCTCGCCGTCACTGACGAGCCGGACCCGAACGACCGGACCTGCCACGGCGTGGTCGCCTACGACGTCCAGAGCGGCGTCGTCGAGGGCTTCAAGGCGAACAAGGGAGTCATCCTCGCGACCGGCGGCCCCGGCCAGGCGTTCGACCACACCACCAACGCCGTCTCCTGTACCGGCGACGGGAACGCGATGGCCTACCGGGCGGGCGTGCCGATGGAGGACATGGAGTTCGTCCAGTTCCACCCGACGACCCTCCCCAGCACGGGCGTCCTCATCTCCGAAGGGGTCCGCGGCGAGGGCGGTATCCTGTACAACGAACTCGGCGAGCGGTTCATGTTCGAACACGGCTACGCCAACAACGCGGGCGAACTCGCCTCCCGAGACGTCGTCTCGCGGGCCGAGCTGACGGAGGTCAACCAGGGACGGGGCGTCGAGGACGAGTACGTCCACCTCGACATGCGCCACCTCGGCGCCGAGCGCATCCTCGACCGCCTCGAGAACATCCTCCACCTCGCGGAGGACTTCGAGGGCGTCGACGGCCTCGTCGAGCCGATGCCGGTCAAGCCCGGCCAGCACTACGAGATGGGCGGCATCGAGACCGACGAGAACGGCGAGACCTGCATCTCCGGGCTGTACGCCGCCGGCGAGTGCGCCTGCGTCTCCGTCCACGGCGCGAACCGCCTGGGCGGGAACGCCCTCCCCGAACTGGTCGTCTTCGGCAAGCGCGCCGGGCGCCACGCCGCCGGCGAGGACCTGGGCGAGGCCGAGATCGAGACCGGCTACGCAGAGGGCGTCGAGGAGGAAACCGACGTCGACCTCCCGATCACGCCCGGCGAAGCGGGGATCGAGCCCACCGGAGCGGACGACGTCGCGGCCGACGGCTCCGGCCAGGTTGCGGACGTCGACGGCGTCTTAGCGCGCGCCGTCGAGGCCGAGCGCGACCGCGTCGAGCGACTGATGGAGAAAGACGACGGCGTCCCGCACGCCGAGATCCGCGCGAAGCTTCAGAAGGCGATGACCGCCGACGTCAACGTCTTCCGCAACGAGGAGGGAATCAAGCGCGCGCTGCGGACGATCCGGGAGTGTCGCGAGGAGTACCGCGACGTCTACGTCGCCGACCCCTCGCGGACGTTCAACACGGACCTGCAGATGACCTACGAGACGCGCAACCTGATCGACGTCGCCGAGACGATCGCCCTCGGCGCACTCGTGCGAAACGAGTTCCGCGGCGCCCACTGGCGCCAGGAGAACCAGGAGCGCGACGACGAGAACTGGCTCAAACACACCATGATCTCCTGGAACGGCGGCAAGCCGTCGATCTGGTACCGGCCGGTGATCCTCGAGGGCGAGGAGAAGACCTACGAGCCGAAGATCCGCAGCTACTGATACTGTCGGAGAACTATTCGAAGGCCGGCCACTCGAGCGCGACAGTCTCCGACAGCCGCGAATTCGCGGTCGATGTCTCATGACTGCTGTTCGACGGTGTGACTCGGATCAGCAGAGCTAAGGGCGGCGCTCGGCTATCGTTTTCCGGTATGTTGTTGTCGGGTACGGTCGTCGCCGACGCCGAGACCGTGATTCACGACGGTGCGGTCGTCGTCGAGGACGATACGATCGTCGCGATAGGGGACCGAGGGGACTGTCTCGAGCGGTATCCCGAGCACGAACGGCACGCCTGCGACGTGTTGATGCCCGGAACGGTGGGCGCACACGTCCACTCGGTCCAGAGCCTGGGCCGGGGGATCGCCGACGACACCGAACTACTCGACTGGCTGTTCGAGTACGTGCTTCCGATGGAGGCGTCGCTCTCCGCCGAGGAGATGCGCGTCGCCGCCGAGTTGGGCTACCTCGAGATGATCGAGAGCGGGACGACGACCTGCGTCGACCACCTCTCGGTCGCCCACGCGGGGGAGGCGTTCGAGGCCGCCACCGAGCTCGGCATCCGCGGCCGACTCGGGAAGGTGATGATGGACAAGGAGGCGCCCGAGGGGCTGCTCGAGGGCACCGACGAGGCGCTGGCGGAAAGCGAGCGACTGATCGAACGGTATCACGACACGGCCGGCGGACGCATCAAGTACGCCGTCACGCCGCGCTTTGCCGTGAGCTGTACCGAGGCCTGTCTTCGAGGAAGTCGCGAACTCGCAAACGCCCACGACGGGGTGACGATCCACACGCACGCGAGCGAGAACCGCGGCGAAATCGCCGCCGTGGAGTCGGACACCGGAAAGCGGAACATCCACTGGCTCGACGAGGTGGGGCTCACCGGGGAGGACGTCGTCCTCGCTCACTGCGTCTGGACCGACGAGTCCGAGCGAGCGGTGCTCGCGGAGACGGGCACGCACGTCACCTACTGCCCGTCCTCGAACATGAAACTCGCAAGCGGCGTCGCGCCGGTGCTCGACTACCTGGATCGAGGAATCAACGTCGCACTCGGCAACGACGGACCGCCGTGTAACAACACGCTCGATCCGTTCACCGAGATGCGCCAGGCCTCGCTGTTACAGAAGGTAGATCGGTTAGAGCCACAGGCCCTTCCGGCGAAAACGGTGTTCGAGATGGCGACGCGAAACGGCGCGCGCGCGGCGGGGTTCGACCGCGTCGGCGCGCTCCGCGAGGGGTGGGCGGCCGATATCGTCGGCCTGCGAACCGACATCACTCGCGGGACGCCGATCCACGACGTGCTCTCACACCTCACGTTCGTCGCTCACGGCGACGACGTGACGTTCACGATGGTCGACGGCGAGGTGCTGATGCGCGACGGCGAGGTCGAAGTCGCCGACCCCGAAGCGATCAGGAAGCGGGCACGGGAGATCGCGAGCGGACTCGAGGCCAGCTAGAAGCCGAGCGACTCGAGGACGTTGAGGCTGACGTCCATTCCGTCGACTAGTTTGTACCCCAGGTAGATGCCGACGATCCCCATCAGTCCCGGTAGCTCCGGCGGTGCGGGGATCGGGACGTCGACCAGCGCGAAGAACGCACCGGTGAGAAAGCCGGTCAGCAGCCCCAGTGCGATGAACTTCAGATCCATAGCGGTGAGGGGGAACGGAAGCGATAAAAGGGCTCTGACTCGGTGCGAAGCGACGATGGACGGGCAGACGCGGGTTACGCCGGTGCGATCGTGGCGACCAGTCGATTTCGACGATCGACGACAGCTAGTTTTAATATCGTCGAACTACTCGAGGCCGAGTATGAAATTGGAAGCGCGCTCTACGCCGGACGTGTCGATACCCGCGGATCTCGAATCGCCGCAGGCGAAGCTGATCTACCTCTACCTCGCCGTTCGCGAGCGGGCGACGGCGGACGAACTCTGCGCGACGCTCGACGTCGACAAGGGATCGGTGCTCTCGATCACCGGCACGCTGCGCGAGCGCGGCCACGTCGAGCGCGTCAACGGGGCCTACGGGCTGGTCTGATTACTCGAGTCGCTCGAGGAGCACGTCGGCGACGAGCGAGCCGATCATCAGCGGCACCAGGACGTAGCCGAAGGCGGACAGGAGGACGAGCGTCGACCACTGTGCGAGCGGCTCCGTCGGCGGCCACAGTAGCGGCAGGGCGTCGACCAGGAAGGACCAGGTGGCGACGACGAGCACGAACAGCGCGACCGCCGCACAGCCCAGGCGAATTTTGAGTCGTCGTCGGTCGAGCCCCACACCGGGCTCGGGATCGTTCCACTCCTCGTCGGTCATGAGTCGAGAGAAGAAGTCGCGGCGCTTGAACGGTTCGACTCGCAGGCTACAGTTCGATCCGCTCGACCAACTGTTCGTGGTTCTCGTTCGTGTTCACCGCGACGATTCGAATCTCGTCCTCGAGTCCCGAGCCACGGAGCTTCGACTTGAGGAGGTTGTCGACCTGATAGACGCCCGCGGCGTTGGTCATCGCGATCTCGACCATCACCGGTCGGGTTTCGCCCTCGTGGAGGGAGACGCGCCGGATGGCCTGACTCGAGAGGGTGTTGATGCCGCGACCGCCCTGCTCGTAGGGGATTCTCGAGCGCCCGCGCTCCATGTCGAGGGCGTCGGCGACCCGGATGACCCCCGCCTCGGTCGTCAGCGGCGTCTCGGCGGTGTGGTGACAGAGGATCGCGTGGAGCACCTCTCCTTTCATTCTGACGGTGTCCGTGACGTCGTAGAACTCGGGGAGAACGCGGTCGAGGATGTCCGCGGCGAGGGGGATGGAGTAGTAGGCGTGCTGGTCCCGGTGGACGGTGTGACCGACGTCGTGGAGCGTCGCCGCGAGCGCGATGATCACCGACTCGTCTTCCTCCTCGAGTCCCTGCTGACGGGCGCCGTTGAAGTCGACGTCGCCGGCTTTCAGCAGGTCGTACAGACACAGCGCCCGGTTGCGGACGATCGAGATGTGTTTCGCGCCGTGGTCGTTGTAGCGCTTGCGGTCGACGGCGTTGACGTTCTGGGCCTCGAGGTAGGCCTGAATCTCCTCGTCGGCGTCGACGTACGCGAGCACCTCGTTGAGCTTCGCGTCGGGAAAGTTGTGCTCGTCATCGGGGGAGTAGATGCGGCGAGCGTCGTCGCCGGGCTCCGAACTCGTATCGGCATCGCTCATACCTCACCGTCGCGTGCCGGACAAAAAAGTTCTCCGCCGGCGGCTGTCGGCGTGCGGTCGTTATGCCGTCTCGGCGACGGCGGCTTCGACCTCGTCGTAGTCGGGTTCGACGCCGGCGTCGTCGCTGATCCAGGCGTAGGTGAGTTCGCCGTCGCCGTCGACGACGAACACCGCGCGCTTTGCCAGTCCGTACACGCCGAGGTTCTCGAAGTCCGTCCGGACGTCGTAGGCGTCGACGATCTCCTTTTCGAAGTCGCTGATCAGGTCGAACGAGAGGTCGTTCCGTGCGCGGAACTCGTTGAGCGCGAACGGCGAGTCGACGCTGACGCCGTAAACGGTCGCCTCGAGGTCTTCGAACGCCTCGAGGCGGTCGTCGAACGCACACATCTCGGCCGTACAGACGCTCGTGAACGCGCCGGGGAAGAAGGCGAGGACGACCGGCGCCTCCTCCTCGAGTCGCTCCGAGAGCGTGATCGACTCGACGTCGCCGGTCGCGAGCGGTGCGGTGAAGTCGGGTGCTGAGTCGCCAGTCGTTGGCATCGGCCCCGTTTTGGTCCTCGCAGAAAAGACGGTTTCGTTCGCCGAACAGTCCCGGCATAAGGCCCGAAGACGCCGAGAGCGTGGCGACAGACTATTACACGCCGGCGATGTTGCGGCCGTATGGGAGGCACTGTCGCCGAAATCGGGCTCGCCGCAGACGAGTTCGCACTGGCGGGGACGATGGAACGACTGGACGATGTACAGTTCGATATCGAGCGAATCGTCGCCAGCAACTCGGATCACGTGATGCCGTACATCTGGGTCGAGAGCGAGCAGTTCGACGAGATCGACGCGGTGCTCGAGGCGGACGAGAGCGTCGAGAGCGTCGAATTGCTGGCAGACCTCGAGGGCGAACGACTGTATCAGATGGACTGGGTGAGCCGGATCGAGACGCTCGTCCAGATCCTCGTCCAGGAGGACGGAACGGTCCTCTCCGCGCAGGGCAACAGCGACGGGTGGACGCTTCGAATCCTCGTTCCCGAGCGCGATGCGCTCTCGCGGACGTACGAGTACTGCCGGGAGAACGAGTTCTCGATGGACATTCACAGCATCTACAACCTCGACGACGGTCGAGAGGGGCGGTTCGGGCTGACCGACGACCAGCAGGACACGCTCGAGGCGGCGTTCGAACTCGGCTACTACGAGATCCCGCGGGAGACGCTGATGGACGAGCTCGCGGCGGAGTTCGACATCTCCCACCAGGCGCTCTCCGAACGCCTGCGACGGGCGCACGGCACCCTCGTCGAGAACACGATCATCATCGGCCGCCCCGAAGAGCACCGGTGATCGGCCCCGACGCGACGATCCGTCGCTGGCGGGAGCCCCTCTCGAGGCGCAGGAACGCGGGTGGCGTGACTTCCGCCCTAGCTAAGCGGTCCAAAAAGGTTATAATTGCCAGCGGGTAAGCCACGCATAGAGATGGTAGCCGAAATTGCACCGCTGTTCATCCCCGGCGCACCCGGGGGGCCGGAACTGCTCATTATCCTCTTCATCGCGATCTTGCTGTTCGGAGCGAACAAGATTCCGAAACTGGCACGATCGACCGGCGAGGCGATGGGCGAGTTCCAGAAGGGTCGTGAAAAGGTCGAGACCGAACTCGAGGAGATGCGCGAGACGGGCAACTACGACGCCGACGACGACGTCGCAGCCGAGGACGACGAGTTCGTCGACACGGATTCGCTCGCCTCGGAAGAGGAGACGGAAACCGAAACGGAAACGAACTGAGACAGCTGGTTTTGACGCCGGGGCGTGTGGCCTAGCGGAGAGGGCAGGAGGTTCCTAACCTTCTGATCGCGGGTTCGAATCCCGTCACGCCCGTTATCGTGCCGAGCACCAGCGAGGCCGATAACGGATCGTGCGTGATTCGAATCAGGGAGGAGCTTCGCTCCGACCGTGGTTCGAATTCCGTTACGCCCGCTCGCCACTCCGTGGCTCGCGAGCGTAACGTAGCTCGCAAACCCTTCGGGTTTGCTCACTCCCATCACGCCCTTTCGGGCCACTTCACCCGAGAACTCGCTCTCGTTTCGGAACTGCGACTCGAGTCACCTGCGAACGCGAGCGGAATGTGAGGATCGTACCAACGGACGACGGCAGGTCGTCGCTGCTCGGGTAATCGAAATTAGCTATTTCAGAGCCCAATAGCCGCTTACCGGTTGTACCAGCGACACGAGTCTCGAGAGCCGCGACTCAGTCGGCTGCCACACCTTCGGGCCGGTAGGAGCGGCTGATCACCCGCCACTTGCCGGTCGAGAATCGGTGACAGGTCACAGCCGCCGGGACCAGCGTCTCGAGGACCAGCGCCGCGTACAGCGCACCGATCCCGAGCGCGGGGATCGTTCCGAGACCGGGGATCGTGAGCGCGGTGCCCGCGAGGTAGGCCGCCGGCAGCGCCGCCCCGTAGAGGCCGAGCACGCGGCCGTAGAACGGCCAGCGAGTATCGCCGCTCGCGGTGAGCGGGCCCGATGCTGCCCCGTTGAGGCCGTTGAAGATGACGCTGAGGGCCGCAACCTGGACGAAGACGGTCGTCAGCGAGAGCGAGTCGCCTTCGGCGACGAACACCGCGGCGACGGGTTCGGCGAAGACGAAGACGACCGCCGCGACGACCAGGTAGACCGCGACCGTGATACGCAAGATGTCCTGGCCGTAGGCGTCTGCCTCGAGTTCCCGCGCTCGGCCGAGTTCCTGGCCGACCAGACTCGAGGAGGCCAGTCCGAGCCCCCAGCTGGGGGTGTCCATCAGGCCGCGGACGCGCTGGGCGATGATGAACGCGGCGACGACCTCGGCGCCGAAGACGGCGATCACGGCGAGGATCGGGAACTGCGCGGTCGACCAGGTGAGGTTGGTGAGGGTGATCGGCGTCGAAATCTCGACGAGGTCTCGGATCAGGTCGCGGTCGACGTACGGCCCCGACAGCGAGACGGTGACGGGGAAGTGACCGGCGAACGGCACCCGGCCGCCGAGGAAGCCGTAGACGAACAGCCCGGTGACGAGGACGTTCGCGAGGACGGAGCCGAGCGCCGCGCCGGCGACGCCCAGCCCGAGGCCGAAGATGAACACGACGTTCAGTGCGATGTTCGCGATTGCGCCGCTGCCCCGGACGACCATCGCCGCGTAGGAGTCGTCGGCGCCGACGAGCGTGCGGCTTCCGATGAGGTTGAGGCCCATGAAGATCGTGCCGACGCTCATCACCTGGAGGTAGATCGTGCCGTAGGTGTGCATCTCGGGGTCCGTTGCGATGAGGCCGATCAGTTCGGAGGGGAAGACCAGAAAGACGACCATGAGCGGGAGTGTGACCAGCGCCGTCAGCCAGACGCTCTGTTTGACGACGAGGTCGAGTTCGTCGTAGCGGCCGGCGCCGTAGCGCTGGGAGACGAGCGCGATCGTCCCGCCGGCGATGCCGCCGCCGAGAGTGCCGGCGAGGAAGGCGAACGGCGTCGCGAGGCCGATGCCGGCGACGGCGCCGGAGCCGAGGACGGCCCCGACCATCGCGAGGTCGGCGACCGACTTCGACATTCGAGCGATGCCGGTGACGATCCGGGGCCAGGCGAGTTCGGTGGTTCGGTCGACGCGGTGGCGGTCGACGTAGCCGAACCTGGCGAGCGTGACGCCGGCGTACCAGAGGGCCGCTTCGATCGGGTTTCGCAGGGTTCTCGTGAGGACTGACAACAGGGCGGACAGGAGGGTGTGGAGGGACTGACGCATCGGGTTCTAACGGGCTCTCTCGTACCCTCGCTTCGCCCTCGTTTAGGCATTACGATTCGAAATATCATTACGGTTCGATACCGTTAGCCACGGTCTCGAGACCCACGCCGTCGTCGATACCGGTCCGTCGCCGGGAGTTTCAGGCAGTTTAATATGCGCCGCTGAGTCCCCACGGAGTATGGAACGCGTTGACGTCGCAATCGTCGGCGGTGGGCCGGCGGGTGCCGCGGCGGCCGAACGAGCCGCAGCCCACGGCGCCGAAACCGTGCTGTTCGAACAGGGCGTCCCACGGGAGGACCGGGACGGGCTGGGACCCGACTCGACCGACGCCGCCGGGATGCTCGACTACTGGGTCGACATCATGGACTTCGACTACCGGGAGATCCCCGACGAGGTGATCCTACAGGAGCTCTCGGCGGTCGACTTCTTCGGGCCGAGCACCCGCTTCGAGATGCGAACGACCGGAATCGAGGCGTCGTATCCGAAGTTCGGCTACACCTTCCACCGGGCGCGGATGGACGACTGGCTCCACGAGCGCGCGACGGACGCCGGCGCGGACGTCCGCGTCGGCAGGAGCGTGAAAGACCTCGAGACCGACCTCTCTCCGACGCCGACGCACACCCTGACGCTGGCCAACGGCGACGAGTTCGAGGCCGAGTACGTTATCCTCGCGGACGGCCCTCAGCGCCGGATCACCCTGGACGCCCTCGACCAGTTCCTCCCCGCGGATCGGAGCGTCTCGGAGTACCTCTCGCCCCCGCGGGCGAACCACATCGCCTACCAGGAGTACCGCGAGTTCCCCGAGGAGCTGTTCGATCGGGATCGCCTGAAGTTCTGGTGGGGGTACATCCCCGGCGAAACCGCCTACCCCTGGATCTTCCCCAACGACGGCACCGTCGCCCGCGTCGGCCTGACGATGCCCATCGGGATGACCCTCGAGGACGTCGCCCACCCCGAATCCTACGCGCTGCTCAAACCGACCGACGACCGGATTCCCTCCGGCTCGGAGTACATCCGCCGGCTGCTCGAGCACCTGTACGGCGACGAGTACGATATCGAAGAAGAGATCCCGATCGTCGAGGATCGCGGGAAGTCGAAGGGAACCGAGACGTACCCGATCTCCTCGACGCGGCCGATCGAGTCGCCCGTCGGCGCGAACGTCGCCGTGGCCGGCGGCGCGATGGGGACCACCTCGGCGTTCCACGAGGGCGGCTACCACGTCGCCGTCCGCACCGGCAAGATCGCCGGTCGCCTCGCGGCGACGGACTCGCTCGAGCACTACAACGAGGTCTGGAAACGGGCGATCGGCGACGAGATTCTACGGAACGTCTCCTTCGCCGACGTCGTCGCTGACTACGAGCCCGACGACTGGGACCGGGCGTTCGACGTCGTCAGCAGGATGAAGGACTCGACCGACGGCGGCGCGCTGATCTCGAAGAAGTACTCCGCCGGCCTCGGCGCGACGAAGATCGTCGGCACCTACAAGAAGCGCAAGTTCCGGTACCGGGACGGGCGGTACGTCCAGCTTCGGGAAGACGAGTACGTCTACTAACCGCTGGCCGTTTCGGTTCGTGTTAGTGTCTGTCGATCAGAAAGTATTTCCTTATGTTGGAGCGCAGGAGTGTATGGACAGGCGGACAGTTCTCGGTGGCGTTGCCGGTTCACTCGGCGTTTTTTCGGGGTGTCTCGACGCGTTCGGGAGCAGTACCGACAGCCGTCAGTACTCGAACGACTCCGAGAACCGCTCGGACGGCTCCGAGAGCGGGCGTGACGACACCGATTCGAGTCCCGCCGACATCGGATCGTGTTCCGATCGAATCGTTCCCTATTCCTTCCTCCCCGATCGCGTTCAGTCGGAGGTCGACGCCGCACTCGAGGACGGCGTCTACGAAACCGCGGACGAACTCTGGTACTCGTACGCGGTCGGCTCGAGTTCGATCCTCAGGAAGGGAAATCAGTACTACGACAGTACGATCGAACTCGATTCGACGGCCGCGAGTCTCCGACTCGAAGAAACGGTTCCGTCGCGAGGACAGGTCGAACTCCGGTTCGTCAACACGACCGACAGCACGCTCACGCTCACCGTGACCGTTTCGGAGGAAACCGGGACGACCGTGGCGACCGCCGAAGATCTCGAACTACCAACTCCTCTACGTCACCCTCCCCCTCTCGCTGTTCGTGCTCCTGATCCTGTTTTACGCGACGATCAAGTTTCACGACAACGACGACCCGGTGCCGACGACAGAGGACCCCTCGCTCGAGGTCACGTGGACGGCCGCGACGGCGCTGATCCTCCTGTTCGTCGGCGTCTCCGGCTACACCGTCCTCGTCAGCCCCTACGTCTCTCCCGGCCAGCCGACAGACCTCGCCGGCGACGGCCCGATCGAGGACGTCGCGGATCTCCCCGACACCGACGACGAGGAATTCCACGTCCGGGGGTTCCAGTGGGGGTGGGAGGTGACCTACCCCGAGGCAGACGCGACGACACGGAACGAACTCGTGATCCCGGCCGACGAGGACGTGACGCTCTGGCTCACGACGGACGACGTGACCCACTCGCTGTTCGTTCCGGAACTCGGGGTCAAACAGGACGCCTTCCCCGGCGAGTACACCCAGCTTCGAACCAGCGCCTACGAGGCGGGCGAGTACGACGCCCAGTGCGTCGAGTTCTGCGGCGCCGGCCACTCCCGGATGGGGATGACCGTCGTGGTGCTCGAGCCCGACGACTACGAGTCGTGGCTCACGGAACACGAAGGGACGACGAACGCAACCGCACCGACCGCTGACGGGTAGCCAACGGGAAAGCGTTTTCAGCCCTTCGGCGCCTACACTCGAGTGCGTGCCTTTAGTCCCCGGCCGAGCCGACCCATCCGGGTGCGATGACCGTCCGGCGAACCCGGGCACGCGACACAGTTGGTGATTCCTGTCGAATCACTCGCCTGGCACGAGGGTTATCCAACCGACGCGGCACGCCGCCACGGGATGAGGTTGGTCGTTAGTGTTCCGGGCGACACCTTTCGTACCGAGCCGCGGGTCGAAAACGCGTGACCTGCTGGTTCACGTTACGGCCGGTAAGCGCGGCTTACTCGGGCGGGACGCTTCTCGACGAGTACCCGTAACGACGTTCTTCGAGCGTGCGGGGGGAACGCGTGTGTTGTCACTCTTCGGGGTAGTGTGTGTGTGTGTGTGTGTATGGGTGTGGGTGTGAGCCTTGGGTGGTGCGGTGGCTCACGAGTGTAGTGGATGTAGTATGAGTGGTCGGCGGCGAACCAGGTCTCCCAGAGGGTCTCCCACTCCAGTACTCACTGGTACGCAGGCGAGCTTAACGTCCGTGTTCGGGATGGGTACGGGTGGAACCTCGCCGCTGTGGCCGCCTTAACGCCGATCGACGGAATCGAACCGTCCGCGGGCCAGTATCGGTGGTCTCCGACCGTGTGTATGTGTAGTCCAGTTTGCGTCTGGACCCGTTCGTGGGTCCATTCCAATCCGTTATGCGGCCTCGACTGGTGTCGAGGATATGAGTGTGTGGCTTGGTCTGTTAGTGCTCGCGGGCTCAACGCCTCGTTGCCTTGGCGCGTACACCCCGAGTCTATCGAACTCGTCTTCTACGAGTGACCTCGGTGGTATCTCTTTTTCAAGTGGGTTTCGAGCTTAGATGCGTTCAGCTCTTACCCCGTGGTGCGTAGCTGCCCGGCACGTGCTCTTTCGAACAACCGGTACACCAGTGGCACCCATTCGTAGTTCCTCTCGTACTATACGAACGTTCTCGTCAGATACCTTACACCCCCAATAGATAGCAGCCGACCTGTCTCACGACGGTCTAAACCCAGCTCACGACCTCCTTTAATAGGCGAACAACCTCACCCTTGCCCGCTTCTGCACGGGCAGGATGGAGGGAACCGACATCGAGGTAGCAAGCCACCCGGTCGATATGTGCTCTTGCGGGTGACGACTCTGTTATCCCTAAGGTAGCTTTTCTGTCAGCAATTGCCCGCATCAAGCAGGCTAATTGGTTCGCTAGACCACGCTTTCGCGTCAGCGTCCGTCGTTGTGCCGGACACTGTCAGGCTTCCGTATGCTCTTGCGCTCTTACTCGGGTCTCCGACCCGAGTGAGGAAACCTTGGGGCGCGCTCGATATCTTTTCAAGCGCGTACCGCCCCAGTCAAACTGCCCGGCTACCGGTGTCCTCCTCCCGGAGTGAGAGTCACAGTCACCATCGGGTAGTATTTCAGTGATGCCTCGGTGGCCCGCTGGCGCGGGTACCTGTGTAACGGCTCCTACCTATGCTGCACAATGGCGACCATGTCTCAGCGACAGCCTGCAGTAAAGCTCTATAGGGTCTTCGCTTCCCCTTGGGGGTCTCCAGACTCCGCACTGGAATGTACAGTTCACCGGGCCCAACGTTGGGACAGTGGCGCTCTCGTTGATCCATTCATGCAAGCCGCTACTAAAGCGGCAAGGTACTACGCTACCTTAAGAGGGTCATAGTTACCCCCGCCGTTAACGGGTCCTTCGTCCCCTTGTAAGGGGTGTTCAGATACCCGCACTGGGCAGGATTCAGTGACCGTACGAGTCCTTACGGATTTGCGGTCACCTATGTTGTTACTAGACAGTCGGAGCGCCCGAGTCACTGCGACCTGCCTCTTTCCGAGGCAGGCATCCCTTATTGCGAACGTACGGGACTAACTTGCCGAATTCCCTAACGTCGGTTGTTCCCGACAGCCTTGGCTTTCGCCGCCATGAGTACCTGTGTCGGATCTCGGTACGGACAGTATGCTCGTCTTTTCACGGGCTCTGGATTGGCCCAGCTTGCGATATCCCGACATTCGACCGCTTCCTGCCATTACGGCTTCCACGGTCTTCGACGGTTCTACCGGGCGATGGCCCGGCCTGGGTGGCTCCAAAGCGTCGACTTTTAGTGCATACTGGCACAGGAATATTAACCTGTTTCCCTTTTGTCTCGTTCGAATTACGGCGAGACTTAGGACCGGCTAACCCTCAGCTGATCAGCATTGCTGAGGAACCCTTACTCGTTCGGCCGTCGGGGCTCTCACCCGACTAACGCTGCTACTATGACCAGAATTATCGTTACCGCACGGTCCACACGAATTCTCATCCGTGCTTCCACCCGAACGGAATGCCAACCTACGGGATCACCGTGTAAACGGTGCCGCCAGGTCTCGGTGATGGACTTGAGCCCCGATCATTTTCAGCGCCGCAAACCTCGGCCGGTAAGCTGTTACGCTTTTCTTAGAGGGTAGCTGCTTCTAAGCTCACCTCCCGGCTGTCTAGGGCTTGCGACAACTTTCAATCGCACTTAGTCCATACTTGGGGACCTTAACCCAGCTCTGGGTTGTCTCCCTCACGGTACACAGGCTTACCCCGCGCACCGGACTCCCCGCGTCGAACGGCGTTCGTACGTTCGGAGTTGGACAGGGGGGCGCACTCCTCTCGGAGTGCGGTCCCCCAATCCGTCGCTCTACCGCACGAACTACCTCAGCGGAGGTCATGCTTCGACATGTTTCGGTTGGAACCAGCTGTTTCCGAACTCGATGGGCCTTTCACCCCTAGACATAGGTCACGCGAGGGTATTGTAGGACACCAACGCTAACGGGCCTCCACGCACCTTTCGGTGCGCTTCACCCTGCCCATGCCTAGATCGTCCGGTTTCGGGTCGTGCCCATTTGACTCCCCGCGCTTGAACACGGTGACCCTGGTCGTAAGACTGCGGTCATATCGGTTTCCCTACGCCTTCCCCGATGATCGGGTTAGACTCGTCAAACAGGCACACTCTCTGGTTCGTTTTTCAAAACGTACGACGGAACACCGGCTTCCTCTCCGTCTTACTACGGGTTTGCACCCGATTCATTCTGGAGAGGACCTTGTATGCCCCGTCGCTCTATCGCCAACTGATTTCACGCCCTATTGCACCTCCCTTTTGGGGGTACTTTTCAGCGTTCGCTCACGCTACTTGTTCGCTATCGGTCTCAAGGAGTGTTTAGTCTTCGCGGTCGATGCCCGCGATCTTTTCGAGGGATATCCAACCCCCGATACTCTGGAGCTGACTCGTCCGTTACTTCTCGACAATACGGGACTGTCACCCTGTCTCGTGCTCCGTTCCAGAAGACTTCTCGTCGAGGTTCGCGGAGTGATCGTCAGTCCGAACACCACATTGCCCGTGAGGGCTTCGGTTTGGACTGTGTCGTCTTCATTCGCCATTACTAACGACATCGCGTTTGCTTTCTTTTCCTGCCGGTACTGAGATGTTTCAATTCCCGGCGTTCCCCATTGCGCGAAGCAATTGCGGTGGGGATTCCCATTCGGAGATCTCAAGTTCTTTCCCTCCATGCGGGTCCCTTGAGCTTATCGCAGCTTGGCACGTCCTTCTTCAGCTCTTGAGCCGAGCGATCCACCAGCTGGCACAGTAGCCACGTTCTTCGGATCGGTAATGTGACCCGGGAACGGGTCCAGTGGACGCCTGGACTACACGTACACACGGTCTCATCTGCACGCCGGTAGACGGCCGGCCTGCATTGACCCTTCCCAGTCACACTTGCGCGGACTGGTGCATCGGTTAGTCGGATTTGATCTGAATCGCGCCACCCGTATAAGGGGAGCGATTCCGATCGCCTCCAAGACATGGACCCACAGGGATTCGAACCCTGGGCATCCTCCTTGCAAAGGAGGCACTCTACCACTGAGCTATGGGCCCACCCCGCCTCTCGCGGGGTGTCAAGAGCCATGATAGTTCTGAGGTGCTCGCTCGGCCGACGCGGCGTCGGTGTCGAACGGACCGAATAGGTTTCGATGGGCCACTCCGTCGGAGTGGTCCCGGTCTGTGGAGGTGATCCAGCCGCAGATTCCCCTACGGCTACCTTGTTACGACTTAAGCCCCCTTGCGAAGCCCAGATTCGACCGGCGTTGCGCCGGCCTCATCCGGACCTCACTCGGGTGCTTTGACGGGCGGTGTGTGCAAGGAGCAGGGACGTATTCACCGCGCCCTTCTGAGGCGCGATTACTACCGAATCCAGCTTCATGTGGGTGAGTTTCAACCCACAATCCGAACTACGATCGAGTTTCGGAGATTAGCGCCTCCTCTCGGAGTGGCATCCCACTGTCTCGACCATTGTAGCCCGCGTGTAGCCCAGCACATTCGGGGCATACTGACCTACCGTTGCCCGTTCCTTCCTCCAGTTTGGCACTGGCAGTCCGCCTAATGTACCCAACCACCACAAGGGTGTTGCTGGCAATTAGGCGCGCGGGTCTCGCTCGTTGCCTGACTTAACAGGACGCCTCACGGTACGAGCTGACGGCGGCCATGCACCTCCTCTCAATGGCTCCACTAAGCTCATCACACTGAGCTTCACTGCACATTGTCGGTGCTGGTGAGATGTCCGGCGTTGAGTCCAATTAAACCGCAGGCTCCTCCGGTTGTAGTGCTCCCCCGCCAATTCCTTTAAGTTTCATCCTTGCGGACGTACTTCCCAGGCGGTCTGCTTCACGGCTTCCCTACGGCACACCACAGGCTCGTAGCCTGTGGCACACCTAGCAGACATCGTTTACGGCTAGGACTACCCGGGTATCTAATCCGGTTCGTGACCCTAGCTTTCGTCCCTCACCGTCGGATCCGTCCTCCAGAGGCGCTTTCGCCACCGGCGGTCCGTCCAGGATTACGGGATTTCACTCCTACCCCAGACGTACCCCTCTGGTCTTCCGGTCCCAAGCCAGGCAGTTTCCACCGGACGCCTCCCCGTTAAGCGGGGAGATTTCCCGATAGACTTACCTGGCCGGCTACGGACGCTTTAGGCCCAATAATAGCGGTCATCACTCGAGCTGCCGGTATTACCGCGGCGGCTGGCACCGGTCTTGCCCAGCTCTTATTCCACCACCACCTTACGGTGGTGAAAAGCGAGGACGATATGCCCTCGCACTTGGAGTCCCCTTATCGCACTGTCGTGCAGTGTAAAGGTTTCGCGCCTGCTGCGCCCCGTAGGGCCCGGAATCTTGTCTCAGATTCCGTCTCCGGGCTCTCACTCTCATGACCCGTACCGATTATCGGCACGGTGGGCCGTTACCCCACCGTCTACCTAATCGGCCGCAGCCACATCCTCTGGCGCCGGAGCATTTCGAGCTCGCGCCAGTTCCAGGCAGCGAGCCGTATGCGCCATTAGCCTCAGTTTCCCGAGGGTATTGCGCTCCAGAGGGTAGTTTGACCACGTGTTACTGAGCTATTCGCCACGAGTCTGAACTCGTACGACTAGCATGGCTAAATCGGACTCCAATAGCAATGACCTCCGGCAGGATCAACCGGAATGCTATTCCCCCGTGAAGGGGAAGGTTGGCGGAGAATCTCGCTTGATTCTCACACGTAACTTGGTCCGTTCGATGACGACGATCGTGTCGACCGATCGAGCGTCACCGAACTATCATGGCTCACATCAGATCCCATCTTGACGGCGGACCGCAGGGGTGGAATCCTCATCTCCTTCGGACTACTTTATAGGCCATCTGGGGTACTTAACCCCTTCGAACCGTTCGTCCGAGACGACCGAGCGGATCCAACGCCCGGTCAATCACGCGTTCTTTGCGTTTACATCCGAGTTCCCTCGTACACTTAAGGGCATCGGATCGGTACTCGCCGGATGCGACTTCCGGCGAGTCAGTTGCGTTCCAATCCAAATCGAGCCGAGTATATAAGGCCGTTGGATCGGACCGACGCCCTGTGTCGAGGGGGATGCAGTGCCTACCTCCGTGCCGGAAACCGGCCAGAGGGGACGTGGCGGCGTGCGCCACGTCGTTCGCAGTAGTTACGAGGAGTGGGTGTGTATATAAGGCCGTCGAACGACTCTCCCTCCGAAAGTCGCTACCATGGCACGATTTTTCACCTGACGATCACTCGAGTGACACTAATAAAGTGCCGCCGCTCGCGGTCGTGGTGTCGCGCGGGCGGAGGACGATCGGTCATCCCGTCCGTCGTAGACCCGGTCTGATCGAATGATACCCGCGCACCTCCGACTCGAGCGTGCACGCGTAAGAAGCTACGTTTTCGTCGGCCAGCAGTGGCCGGGGAAACGCCTGTGGCAGTCACCGTGGTAGCCCTGCCCGCTATGGTCACCGATCCAGTGTGCGGAACCGACGTCAATCCCCAGGACACCGAGATACAGTCGGAACAGGACGGAGAGATGTACTACTTCTGTTCGATCGACTGCCGGGAAGAGTTCGTCGAGAACACCGGCGAGTACGCGTAGTGTCACGACAGAGTCGGCCTCTCGGCCGCGGCGGGGAGTCGACGAGTCCCTCGGGGGCGACGCTCGTCCATCGACGTTGATAAATCCACGGCGGGAGAACGACCAGGTGAATGGTTCGGGACCGCCGTGAATCTGCGAACGAGCCGTCCGCCGCAGAGATCTGCGCCGCTCTCGACGACCCCGACTGTCGAGAGATCATCCGCCAGCTAGCGGAGCCGATGACGGTCGCCGAACTCACCGACCGCTGTGAGATCCCCCAGTCGACGCTCTACCGAAAGCTCGAGGTGCTCACCGAGGCGACGCTGCTCGAGGAGTCGACCGATATTCGGCGTGACGGCCACCACGCGACCAGATACGCGATCGACTTCACGAATATCGGGCTCGAACTCGAGGACGACCGGTCGCTGTCGGTGACGATCGACCGGCCGAGCCGGACGGCCGACGAACGGCTGGCGGAGCTGTGGTCGGAGGTGCGAAAAGAGACATGATCCTACAAGCTACCGCGGAAACCGAGGTTACGGTCGCACTCGCTGTTGTAAAGACGCTCGTCCTGCTCGTGGGAAGCGTGATCACCTACTTCGCGTTCAAGGCCTATCGCCGGACGCAACAGCGGGCGCTCGGGCTGCTGGCGCTCGGGTTCGGGATCGTCACGCTCGGGTTCGTCCTCGCGGGAGTGTTACACCAGCTCCTCCAGGTCGACCTGGCGACGGGGATCTTACTCGAGAGTCTGCTCGTGCTCATCGGATTCGCGATCATCGCGTACTCGCTGTACGCCCAGTGATCTCGCGAGGTCGAAGCGACCGCCCTCGAGGGCGTTATCCGTCGTATCCGGCGTCAGCCATCGTGTGGCCGAACTCCTCGGAGTCCATCACCGACTCGTAGACGATGGCGGTGGCCATCCCGCCTGGGTAGCTCCCCTCGTTCGTAACGTGGTGAACCTTGTGACAGTGTGCCGGGTAGAGACCCGGGTCGGCGGTGGCCTCGAACTCGAGGGTATAGCGCTCGGCCGGGGCGATGCTGATGACGTCTTCCTCGTACTGGGCGGCCTCCGGAATCCGCCCGCCGTCCTTCTCGACCACCCGGAAGCGGTGGCCGTGGGTGTGGAACGGGTGTGACTCGTAGCCTGCGTTGACGATGTGCAGGCGAACGGTGTCGCCCTCGCTCACGATCAGCGGCGTGCCGAGCTCCGGGTGGAACGTCGAGGGCGCGCCGCGACCGTTGAGCGTGTAGATGTTCGGCGACCGGTCCGCGGGGTCGTAGTCGACGTCGCCGCCCGCGTTCTGCTCGTGCAGGCGCGTGTCCCAGTCCCGAATGGTGAAGAAGTACTCGCGGTCCGGCGGCTGGTAGTCCTCGGGGTCGACCCGGAGGATACCGTACATCCCCATGTCGAGGTGGTTGTGCGTCTGGAAGTGGCAGTGATAGAAGTGCGTTCCAGGGACGTCACCCTCGAGGGTGTAGGTGTGGCTCTCGTCGGGGTCGACCTGATCGTGAGTCGTGACGGGCGCGCCGTCGTCGTGCCAGGCCTTGCTGACGGCGTGGACGTGGACCGTGTGTGGGCGGTTGTGACCCGTGTTCTCGTAGGTGAGTTCGAACGTTTCGCCCTCGTCCATCCGGTAGATCGGGCCGGGAACGCTCGGCTCGAGGTCGTCGGCCTCCCAGGCCCACACCTCGGGTAGCTCGAGGGGGCCGCCCGACGCTTCACTGGTGACGACCTCGTGGCGGGCGGGAACGGTTCGGAGCGTGGACTCGTGGTTCTGGTCGGCGAGATCCACCAGCTGCGGCGGCGCCGTGTACGGGTAATCCGTCAGCGGCTCGTCCGAACCGCTCTCGTCGTCGCTGCCGTCATCGCTGTCGTTTTCGTCAGCCGCGGCCGCCTCGTCGGCGCTCGGAGCGACACAGCCTGCGAGGACGCCGAGGGTGCCCGCCCCGGCGGTCGTGAGAAACGCCCTGCGTCGCAAGCCGGATCCAGTCGATGGGTGCGTCGTCATGTACAGCCGGATCTACGGACAGGAACCATAAGACCCGGTACGCCAGTTCCCGGCCAGTGGGAACGAAACAGGGAGGCATAAATTCGAACGGAACGGACGAACGGGTGAATGGACGCGAACACGCAGCCGAGGCGAGCCGTCCTCGTCGGCGTCGCAGCGGGCGCCCTCGGGACGCTCGCGGGCTGTCTCGGCGACGACGACGAAGACAGCTACTACGAGGGCGAGGAGTTCGTCGACGACGAACCCGAGTACGACGGCACACTCGAGAGCGTCGACCATCCGGGAACCGTCGACTGGACGGGCGAGGACGAGGTCACCGTCGCCGTCGGCACCGGCCGAGAGGGGATGGGGTTCGCGCCGCGTGCGATCCGGATCGACGCGGGGACGACCGTCGTCTGGGAGTGGACCGGCGACGGCGGCCGCCACGACGTCGTCGACACCGACGGCGCCTTCGACAGCGGCCAGAGCGCGGCCGAAGGTCACACCTTCGAGTACGCGTTCGACGAGCCCGGCACGTACACCTACGTCTGCGTTCCCCACGAACACCGCGGGATGGTAGGCGGCGTCGACGTCCGGTGACCGGCAGCGTCCGATCGCAGCCCGTTCGAACCAGCGAGCCGTCGATCGAGCCGGTTCCCAGAAAGTGAGAACCGGGGTTGTCCATATACGGCCCAGATTCCAACCACCGACTACAGATGACACCGAACGACGGCGTCTCGAGGCGAACGGCACTGAGGCTGGCGGGCATCGCGGCCCTCCCGGTCGCCGTCGCCGGCTGTACGAGTGACGACGACAACGGCGACGGCAGCGACGACGCCGAGTACGTCGACGACGAGGCGGAGTACGACGGCTGGCTCGAGGACACGCCGAACTACGAGGGAACCCTCGATTACACCGGCGAAGACGAGGTGACGGTCGACGTCGGCGCCGGCGACGGCTTCCAGTTCGATCCCGCCGCGATCCGGGTCGACGAGGGGACGACCGTCGTCTGGGAGTGGACCGGCGACGGCGGCGGTCACGACGTCGTCGACACCGACGGTGCCTTCGAAAGCGAGATGAAGACCGCCGCCGGCGAGACGTTCGAACACACGTTCGACGAAACCGGCGTCTACACGTACGTCTGCGTTCCCCACGAGAACATGGACATGAAGGGCGCAGTCGACGTCGTCTGAGACCGACGACGTCTCGAGGGCGGCGGCGAAAAACGAGTTTTTGCGAGGGTTATCGGTTCAACGTGTGGATCGCGTGGCCGAGCGCGTTCTCTGCTGCTTCCATCACCGACTCGGCGAGCGTCGGGTGGGCGTGGATCGTCGCGGCGACGTCCTCGAGGGTCGCCCCCAGCTCGATCGCCAACCCGAGTTCGGCGATCAGCTCCGACGCTTCGGGGCCGACGATCTGTGCGCCGAGGATGAACCCGGCGTCGGCGTCCGCGACGATTTTCACGAAACCGTCGGAGTGTCCCGTCGTCAGCGCGCGTCCGCTCGCCTGGAACGGGAACTTGCCGACTGCGGTCTCGAATCCCATCTCCTCGGCTTCCGACTGCGTCAGTCCGACGGTTCCGATCTCGGGTTCGGTGAAGACGGCGGCGGGCATCGCCTGGTAGTCGATCGCCGACGGCTCGCCGGCGATCACCTCCGCGGCGACCTGACCCTCCATCGAGCCCTTGTGGGCGAGCATCGGTTCGCCGGCGACGTCGCCGATCGCGAAGATGTGCTCGACGTTCGTGCGCGCGCGATCGTCGGTCGGGATGAACCCGCGCTCGTCGGTCTCGACGCCCGCCGACTCGAGGTCGAGCGTGTCCGACACCGGTGCGCGACCGACGGCGACGAGCACCTTCTCGGCGTCGAGTTCGAGCGGTTCCTCCGCGAGTTCGGCCTCGGTGCTCGCGGCGTCGCCGCTCGCCTCGCTCCCACCGTCGGCCGCGGCCGCGGGCTCGGCGACGACGCGAATGCCGTCGTCCTCCTCGTGCCACTCCGAAGCGCTGTAGCCGAAGTGGAACTCGATACCGAGTTCCTTCGCGTGCTTCTTTACGGGACGGGCGAGGTCGGCCTCGTATCCGGGGAGGACGTCCTCGAGCATCTCGATCACCGTCACGTCGGTTCCCAGCTTGGCGAAGACGCCGGCCAGTTCCATCCCGATGTAGCCCGCGCCGACGACGACGAGGGAATCGGGGACCGAATCGAGAGCGAGCGCCTGTCGGGAGTTGAGCACCGGCTCGTCCTCGTAGGCGAAGTTCGGGATCTCGATGGGGCTCGAGCCGGTCGCCACGATGGCGTGTTCGAACTCGACGGATTCGGAACCTTGCCCCTCGCCGCCGTGGGAGATCCGGGCGGTGTTCTCGTCGGCGAAGCGGGCGGTTCCCTCGAGGAGGTTGACGCCGTTCGCCTTACAGAGCTTCTCGACGCCGCTCGTGAGCTGGTCGACGACGCCGTCCTTCCAGTTGACCATCTGGGAGAGGTCGACGGCGGGGTCGGCGTGGATCCCCATCTCCTCTGCGTTGCCGGCTTCGTGGGCGAGCCCGCTCGCCGTGATCAGCGCCTTCGATGGGATGCAGCCGTGGTTCAGACAGGTGCCTCCGTAGGCTTCCTTTTCGACGAGCGTTACGTCCAGATCGAGCTGTCCGGCGCGGATCGCGGCCACGTAGCCTGCGGGTCCGGCACCGATGACGAGCACGTCCGTTCCGGTTGCGATGTCTCCGACGACCATTTATTCGAGTAGTAGCAGTTCGGGGTTTTCGAGGTACTCCATCACCTTGTTCGTAAACGCTGCGCCTTCTGCCCCGTCGATCAACCGGTGGTCGAACGACAGCGAGAGGGTCATGACCGAGCGCGGTTCGATCGACTCGTTGCCATCGGCGTCGGTGACGACGCGGGGCTTGCGCTTGATCTCGCCCACCGCGAGAATGCCGGCCTCGGGGTAGTTGAGGATGGGGGTGGCGTACTCGCCGCCGATGCCGCCGATGTTCGTGATCGTGAACGTCGAACCGCGGAGTTCGTCCGGCGAGATCGTGCGTTCGCGGGCCTTCTGGACCAGCTCGTTCATCTCCGAGGAGAGCTGGAGCATGCCCTTGTGGTCGGCGTCGTCGACGACCGGCACCATCAGCCCGGCGTCGGTCGCCGCCGCGACACCGATGTTGTAGTAGTTGCGATGGACGATCTCCTCGTTCTCGTCGTCGATCATCGCGTTCATCTCGGGGTACTCCTTCAGCGCCGCGATGACCGCCTTCATGATGAACGGCATGTAGGTGAGGCGGATCCCCTGCTCCTCGGCGACGGGTTTCAGATCCTCGCGAGTCTCGACGAGCTTCGTCACGTCGACCTCGTCGTGGTGGGTGACGTGGGGAGCGGTGTACTTCGAGCGCTGCATCGCGTCGGCGATGGTCTTGCGCACTCCCTTGAACGGCTCACGGGTCTCCCGCGGGCCGGTCTCGCCGGTCGCCGCCGCGGCAACGTCGGCCTCCTGGGCGCGCTGCTGGGCCTCGGCGTACTCCGTCACCGCCTCGGGCGTGACGAACGCCTCGCCGTCGCGCTCCTCGGTCGTCGGCACCGCGTCGATGTCGATTCCCTGTTCCTTCGCGAGCTGGCGCGTCGCGGGAGCCGCGAGGGTCTTCTCGCGGTCTGCGGACTCGACCGACGACGGGGCGGCCGTACCGGCAGCCCCGCCAGCGGTTCCCGCGGCGGCGTCCGCCCCACCCGTGTCTTCGGTCGGCTCCGCGGGGGCCGCTTCGGCGGTCTCGGCGTCGGCGGGTTCGCTCGAGTCGCCTTCGGCTGCGGCCTGAACGTCCCCTTCGGTGATCCGACCGCCGGGGCCGCTACCCTGGACGCTCGAGAGGTCGACGCCCTCTTCCCGAGCGAGTTTCCGTACGCGCGGGGGTGCGAAGACGCGACCCTCGGACGTCGAGACCTCCTCGGTTTCGTCGACGCCGCCCTCGGCCTCGTCGGGTTCGTCGACGCCCTCGGGTTCGCTGGCCTGTTCCGCCTGCGACTCGGTCTCCTCCGCCTCCTCGCCCTCGACGTTAAACGTGATGATCACGTTCCCGACGGGCACCATCTCGCCTTCCTCCGCGAGGATCTCGCGGACAGTGCCGTTGACCGGCGAGGGGACCTCAACGAGCGCCTTGTCCGTCTCGACCTCGGCGACCGGCTGGTCCTCGCTGACCTCCTCGCCCTCCTCGACGAGCCAGGAGACCAGTTCGCCCTCGGCGACTCCCTCGCCGACGTCGGGGAGTTTGAACTCGCGGACCATGTTAGAAATCCATCGCCTCCCGGATTCCCGTCTCGATGCGAGCCGGCTCGGGCAGGTAGTAGTCCTCGAGCGCGTACAGCGGGAACGGCGTGTCGAAGCCGCTGATGCGCTTGATCGGCGCCTCCTGGTACATGAGCGCCTCCTCCTGGATCGTCGCGGTGATCTCGGCGCCCATCCCGCCCGTCTTCGGGGCCTCGTGGACGACCGCGCCGCGGCCGGTCTTCTTGAAGGACTCGACGATGGTGTCGACGTCCAGCGGCGACACCGTCCGGAGGTCGACGACCTCGACGTCGATCTCTCCCTCGAGGTTCTCGGCGGCCTCGATCGTCGGTCGAGTCATCGCGCCGTAGGTGAACACCGAGATGTCAGAGCCCTCGCGGCGGACGGCCGCCTCGCCGAGTGGAACCTCGTAGGAGTCGTTCGGCACTTCCTCACGGAACGCCCGGTAGATGAGCTTCGGCTCTAAGAAGATTACCGGATCGGGCGAGCGGATCGCGCTCGCGAGCATCCCCTTCGCGTCGTAGGGGGTCGAGGGGATCGCGACCGTGAGACCGGGCTGGTGGACGAACATCGCCTCCGTCGACTCGGAGTGGTGTTCGGGCGCGCGGATGCCGCCGCCGTAAGGGGCGCGGACGACGAGCGGGCACGTGAAGCGTCCGCGCGAGCGCGTTCGGAGTCGCGCCGCGTGCGAGACGATCTGGTCGAACGCGGGGTAGATGAAGCCCATGAACTGCATCTCGGCGACCGGGCGCAGGCCGTAGGCGGCCATGCCGATTGCGGTGCCGGCGATCCCGGATTCGGCGAGCGGCGTGTCGATGACGCGGTCCTCGCCGAACTCGTCGTAGAGCCCCTCGGTCGCGCGGAACACGCCGCCGTTCTTGCCGACGTCCTCGCCCATCACGAGCACGTCCTCGTCCCGTTCCATCTCTCCGTGCAGTCCGTCACGGACCGCCTGTACCAGCGTCAGGTTTTCAGATTCTGCAGCCATTGTCTAGTCCTCCAGAAGCGCTTCGTCGCCGTACTGTTCGCGAATCGATTCGAACCACTCGAGCTGTTCTTGCAGCCGTCGTGGCATTCCCTCGTACACGTGTGCGAAGATTTCCTGCGGGTCGGGTCGCTCGACCTGCTCTGCGGCGTCGATCGCGTCCGCGACCTCGCCTTCGATTCGGCTCTCGATGACCTCGACGCGCTCGTCGTCGAGGATTCCCTGCTCGCGCAGGAACGTCTCCATGCGCGGGATGGGGTCCTTCTGCTTCCAGCGTTCGACCTCCTCGTCGTCCCGGTAGACCGAGGGATCGTCGGCGGTGGTGTGAGCGCCGAAGCGGTACTGGACCGCCTCGATCAGCGTCGGACGGAGTTCGTCCTCGTCGGGGTTTTTCGCCTTCTCGATGGCGTCCCGCGTAACTTTATAGACTGCGAGCGGGTCCATCCCGTCGACCTGCACGCCTTCGAAGCCGTAGGCTTCGGCCTTCTGGGCGATCGTTTCGCTCGCGGTCTGGCGCTCGCGTGGAACCGAGATCGCCCACTGGTTGTTGTTACAGAAGAACACCGACGGCGTGTCGAAAACGCCCGCGAAGTTGAGCCCCTCGTGGAAGTCGCCCTCGCTCGTCGCGCCGTCACCGAAGTAACACAAGAACGCGTTCTCCTCGCCTTTCAACCGCGACGCCCACGCCGCGCCGGTCGCGTGCGGGATCTGGGTCGCGATCGGCACCGCGACGGTGAAGATGTTCACGTCCTCGGGGATGGCGTTGCCCTGTTCGTGACCCATCCAGTACAGCAGCGTGCGCTTGAGCGTCAGGCCGCGAACCAGACCGGCGCCGTGTTCCCGGTAGCTGGGGAACAGCCAGTCGTCGTCGTCGAGCGCGTGGGCGCTCGCAATCTGGGCGCCCTCCTGTCCCGATAGCGGCGGGTACGTCCCCATCCGACCCTGGCGCTGGAGACTCACCGCGCGCTGGTCGAAGTGGCGGGCCAGGCGCATCTGCTCGTACATCTCGACGAGTTCGTCCTCGGAGAGATCCGGTACCTCCACGCCCTCGAGGACGTGACCGGCGTCGTCGAGAACCTGTACGCGGTCCCGGGGGTCGTGCTGAAGCGTGCTCACGTGTATACCCACCTTCGCATACCCTAACGGTCTATCGCTCGCGTTAAAGGATTTTCGTAAAAGGTTTACTATCGTCGGGATTCTTGCCACCCGTTCACAGGGTTTTGCGGTAAGACGGCTGGTAATCGAACAATCGTTCGTCTAAACGCGGGAAAATCCGCTATGAGTTTGAATCATCACGAATTATGGCCCAATACTGGACGGACGGTCGCAGTGATACTGAACGTCATACGCAGGCGGGTCACGGCACCGCATCGCACACCGCCGCGCCGACGGCTACGCCGCGCTTCGCGCGCGCTCTCTGGCCTCCTCGAGGCTCCGCCCCTCGCGAAGAACGGCGTCGACGAACAGCTCGCCCGCCTTGTACGACGAGCGGACCATCGGCCCGCTGGCACAGTACAGGAACTCGAGGTCGTCCTCGGCGACCCGCCGCCAGGTCTCGTACTTGTCCGGGTGGTCGTAGCGCCTGACCTCGAGGTGACTGCGCGAGGGCTGGAGGTACTGGCCGAGTGTGACGATGTCGACGCCGTGTTCGCGCAGATCCGCGAGCGTCTGGTACACCTCGTGGTCGTACTCGCCGTGGCCGAGCATGATCGAGGATTTCGTGTACGTCTCTGACTCCCGGTCGACCTGTGCGAGCACTCCCAGACTCTGTTCGTAGCCGGCACGGCGATCGCGGACGGGAAACTGCAGTCGCTCGACGGTTTCGATGTTGTGTGCGATGACGTCCGGGTCGGCCTCGATGATCTTGCGCACCAGGCGTCGTTCACCCTGGAAGTCTGGGATCAACACCTCGACGAGCGTATCGGGGTGGCGGCGTTTGATCTCCCGGATCGTCTCGGCGAAGTGGCCGGCGCCCTGATCCGGAAGGTCGTCCCGGTCGACGCTCGTGAGCACGACGTAGTCGAGTCCGATCTCGGCGACCGCGCTCGCGACGTTTGCGGGCTCGTCGGGATCGAGCGGCTCCATCCCGCCCGTTTCGACGTCGCAGAAGTTGCAGCCTCGAGAGCAGCGGTGTCCCATTAGCATGAACGTCGCGGTGCCGCCGCCGTCGCCGCCGCGCCCGCTCCAGCACTCCCCCAGGTTCGGACAGTTCGCCTCCTCGCAGACGGTGTTGAGGTCGTGCTCGCGCAGTGTTTCCCGTATTCCGGTGAACTCCCGACCCGACGGCGGTCGCATCTTCAGCCAGTTGGGTTTTCGCGAGCGACTCATACCGTCACTCTGGCGGTCGCCGGTGAAAAATCGTGGTGGTCCGGGGACGGGAAGCCCCCTGATGGCCATCGCGCTGTCGTAAAAGAGATAGATATATATAACAGATAGCCATTGTCGTAGGCAATATATCGTATGGTAGACGTATCGCGCGACGAAATCACTACCGGGTCGATTCCGAAGGCGTTGCTCGTCCTCGCGGCGCCGCTGTTGCTCCAGAATCTCGTTCAGGTGCTCCAGCAGCTCGTCGACATCTTCTGGCTGGGTCGACACAGCGCCGACGCGGTCGCCGCCGTCGGCCTCAACTTCCCGCTGACGGGGCTGCTCGTCTCCGTCGCGATCGGGACCGCGGTCGGGACGCAGGTGCTGGTCTCACAGCGCGTCGGCGCTGACGACGCCGACGCGGGGCGGCGGGCGGCGGTCAACGGCACCGTCCTCGGCTTCGTCGTCGGGGGCGTCGTCGGCGTCGCGACGTTCCTGCTCGCTCGGGACATCATCGGACTGTTCGGCACCGACGCCCACGTCGCGGAGATGGCCGCCAGCTATCTCGCCGTCTACGCGCTCGCACTCCCGATCCTCACCGCGAGCGACACCCTCGAGTCCGGGTTCATCGGCTGGGGTGACTCGCGGGCGGCGCTGTACATCAACCTCCTCGCGGTGGGACTCAACATCGTCCTCGATCCGTTCCTCATCTTTGGCTGGGGGCCGTTCCCCGAGATGGGGGTCGCAGGTGCCGCGCTCGCGACCGGGCTGGGCTACACCGGCGGCCTCCTGCTCGCGATCGGGATGGCCGTCCACGGCCGCGACGGGTTCGTCATCGACCGGGAGGTGGTCGTCTTCGACGCCGGGGACGTGCGACAGGTCGTCGACATCGGCTGGCCGAACGCGGGCCAGTACCTCGCCAGCCAGTCCGTCCGCGTCGTGATCATCGCGATCGTCGCCGCCGTCGGCGGGGCGCCGGCCGTCGCGGCGTACGCGATCGGCGCTCGCGTCGCCAGCGTCGCGTTCATCCCGGCGATCGGCCTCCAGCAGGCCGCCCAGAGCGTCGTCGGCCAGAACCTCGGTGCCGACGCCCCCGAGCGGGCCCGGCGAGCGACCTGGGTCGGCGTCGGCATCGCCGCCGGCGCGCTGTCGATCGTCGGCGCGATCCAGTGGCTCGTTCCGGAGACGCTGACGTTCGTGTTCGTCCCCGACGCGACCGGCCAGGAACTCGAGTACACCGTTCTCTACCTCGAGATCCTCGCCTACGGCTACTGGGCGATCGGCGCGAGCTACCTCTTCCAGGCGGGGTTCAACGGGGCGCGGCGAACGCGGACGAGCCTCGTCGCCTCCCTCCTGCAGTACTGGGGGGTCCGGCTCCCGATCGCCGCCGGCGGCGTCTACCTGCTGGGGATGGACGTCTCGGCCGTGTTCTGGGCGGTCACGCTCTCGAACGTCGCCGTCGCGGTCGGACTCGGCTGGTACTACTGGTACGAGACGACCAACGGCATGAACGTTCGCGCGGCCGGCGAGGCGACCGCCGCCAGCGACTGAGTTCTCGTGGCGTTCTCCCCCGCGAGAACGTCCGGTGCGCGACAGCTTTACGGGGGCGTACGGTATACTCGAGAGCGATGACTCCCGAATCGGCGCCCGGCTGGCTCCACCTGGGCGAAGACGAGACGGTCGTCTGGCACAGCCGACCGCATCCGATCACGATGGGGGCGGGGCTTCCGGCAGGGGTCGCACTCGCGCTCGTGGGGTTCCTGCTGGCCGGGTGGGGGTCGACCGGCGACGGCAGTACCCTCCTGGTCGCCCTCGGCGTGCTCTGCGTGCTCGCCGGGGCGGCGTTGGCGCTCGCCCAGTACGTCGTCTGGACGAACACGCGATACGTGCTCACCTCGGCGGAACTGTACAAGAAACACGGCGTCGTCTCGCGGGACGTCACCCAGTTTCGTCTCGACCGCATCCAGAACACGAGCCTGCGACAGAGCCCGATCGGCCGCCTGCTGGGGTACGGCGAGCTGACCGTCTACACCGCCGGCTCGGGCGAGCCCGAGCTGACCTTCGAGCGCGTTCCCCGCCCCGAACGCGCCAACAACGCGCTCAGCATGCAACTCGAGGCCGCGGTGAACAGACAGTCCGCGAACCGTCGGTGAGCGGCCCTCGGGTCCGTCGAACGACGGCGCCCCGACACCGCAGCTTTTGGTCCTGCGCTGCCAACCCGCAGCCATGTCAGACCGGACCGCATCGGTTCTCGAGGGGCTCCGCCAGCCGGAGTACACCGGCGAGAACCGGTGTACGCCGTGTACGGTTCTCAACGTGGCGATCGCCGTCCTCGTCGGCGGCGCACTCGCGCTGGTCGTTCCCGCCGCGGGGGTCGTCGCGCTCGCGTGCTCGCTGCTGATCATCTACCTGCGAGGGTATCTCGTCCCCGGGACGCCCGAACTCACCGAGCGGTTCCTTCCCGACAGCGTCCTCGCGCGGTTCGACCACCACGAGACGCGGTCGGAGCCCCCGACGTTCGAGACGCTCGAGAAACTCGAGTACGAGCGCGCACACTCGGTCGACCCCGAGGAGTACCTCCTCGAGGCCGGCGCCCTCGAGCTTCGCGCCGACGGCGAGGCGTACCGTCTCACCGGGGAGTTCGCCGACCGCGTCGACGGGGAGATGGCCGACTACCGCGATGGGGTCGGCCGCGAGACCGTCGCCGACCTGTTCGGCGTCGAGCCCGAGGCGGTGACCGTCGAGGACCGGGACTACCCCGCGTTTACCGTCGAACGCCGCGTCCGCAAGTGGCCCGCACGGGGTGCGCTGATCGCAGACGCCGCGACCCACGACGCCCTCGCCGAGCGCACCGACGACTGGGGCGACGTCCCGGTCGGACAGCGCGTCGAGATCCTCGAGCTGTTGCGGTCGTTCCACGAGAGCTGTCCGCTCTGTGGCGGCCCCGTCGCGATGGACGAGACGATCGTCGACTCCTGCTGTCGGTCCTACGAGGTCGTCACGCTCGGCTGTCTCGACTGCGGCGAGCGCCTGCTCGAGTTCGACCCGGAGGCCGTCGACGCGAGCGAGACCGACAAGGGAATCGTCCCGTAAGCGAGGTCAGCGCGTCCCGGTGTCGACGCGCGGGTCGAGGACGGTGTAGGAGAGGTCCTGGAGGATGTTGCCGACGACGCCGACGCCGATGATGACGATCGTGCTGCCGAGGATCACCGGCAGGTCGCGCTGGTGGACCGCCTCGAGGAGCAACAGGCCGAACCCCTCGATTCCGAACAGCGTCTCGATGACGAACACCGCGAGCACCAGCAGCGCGAGCGCCTCGGTGAACAGCATCGAGAACAGCGGAATCGCGGCGTTGCGAACGACGTGCGTCGCCACTCGGAGGCGGCCCGCCCCCTTCGCCTTCACCAGGGTGACGAACTCCGCACTGGCGTACTCGAGGGAGTGAGCCCGGGAGTAGCTCACGTAACCGCCCAGGAGCGTCGTCGTCGTGAGGAGGATCGGCAGCGCGTGCTCGAAGACGAGCGGGGAGTAGCTGGCGGCCGGCTCCTCGCCCCAGGTGAGCGAGAACAGCAGGCCGCCGACCCAGAAGTTCGGCAGCGCGAACAGGAGGTACGCGCTGGCGAGCCCGCCGCCCGCGAGCCTGCTGTCGGGGTTGAGCGCCACGTAGAGTCCGCCGAGAGTTCCCAGCGCGATGCCGAGCGCCAGCGCGGGGAGGACGTACAGCGCCGTTCGCGAGGCGGCGCCGACGACCAGCGGGAACACGGCTTCGCCCGTAGCTAGCGAGTCCCCCCAGTCGAGGAGGACCATGTCACCCATCCAGTCGACGTACTGCTCCCGGAGTGGGCGGTCGAACCCCCGCGCGGCGAGGTACTCCTCTCGAGCCGCCTCGAGTTCCGCTTCGTCCGCCCCGGCGAATCTGAGCAGCCCTTCCTGGCCGGCGAGCACCCAGTCGTCGGTGAGCGTGAACATCGCGAACACCGACGTCAGAACCGCCCAGGCGGCGACGAGCCCGAGTGCGATCCGCTTTGCGAACAGGCGAAGGAGCGTCACGGTGCCCTCACGCTCGCGAAGCGCCGTGTACTCGGCAGTAGCCCTCGACGATCGCACCCCCGCCGTCGGTCGGGATCGTCGAACCGGAACGGACGTCGCCGCTCGAGAACGCGGAGCGCGCCTCGTCGCTCGGTCCTGCGGACGGGGAACATATCGCGCACTATCCTATCGGTAGACAAAAAGTATAACGGTTCGAACACGACGGATAAATAGTTAGGTTTATGATATTGTGGTGGACGAATGCACGTAGCACTTCATGGGCACCGCTGACGAGCCACACCGTTTCGAGCGGGTGGACTGGGACGACGTCGACCGACGGCGGCGGCTCGTCTCCGCCGAACGGGTGACGCTCGTCGTCGGCGGTCTCCTCCTGGTTGCACTGTACCTGTACGACGCGTACGTCGCACACGTCTACACCGTCGGCGACTGGCGCGCCAGACCCGTCGACTGGGTGTTCCTGGCGGCGGTCGTACTCCTGTTCGCCTACGGCGTCGTCCCGGCGATCAGACACCGAGAGAAAGTCGGACGGGTCGGAAAACGAGTCGTCTCCAGGCCGGTTACGCTGCTCGCGGGCGTCTACCTGGCGGTGTTCGCCGTCGTCGGCTTTCTCGGCCCCGTCGTCTTCTCGAACCCCGGGCTCCAGTTTCAGCACGCGTTTCACCCGCCGGTCGGCTTCTCGAGTCAGATCGCACCGGTGGAGTGTCTCGGCGAGACGACCGAGGCGGCGACGCTCGACCGTCGGTGTCACGGCTCGCTGTCGTACCCGCTCGGCACCAACGAGCGGGGCCACCCGATGGGGTTCCTGCTCGCCGCCGGGGCGCGAGTCGCGCTGTACGTCGTGGTGTTCACGGCCGTCTTCGTCGTCCCGCTGGCCGCGACCGTCGGCGTCGTCGCCGGGGTTCGCGGCGGGCTCGTCGACGACCTGTTGATGGGATACGTCGACATCCAGCTCTCGATTCCCGCGATTATCCTCTACTTCATCGGCTACGCCTACTGGAACCCGTCGCTGCTGTTGTTGCTGGTCACGTTCGGCCTGCTGAGCTGGGGCGGAATTGCCCGTCTGGTTCGCAGCGAGGTGCTCCAGCGCAGGGAGGACGGCTACGTCCTCGTCGCCCGGAGTCTGGGGGCCTCGGAGCCGTACATCGCCAAACGACACATCCTCCCGAACGTCACCAACACGCTCGTCCCCGCGGTGTTTCACCTGTTCGCCATGCTGGTGCTCATCGAAGCCGGCATCGCTTTCCTGGGCTTTCACGAACTCGAGGTCTACTCCTGGGGGTCGACGATCAGCGAGTCGGTAAACGCCGCCGTTCCGGGCCACGTCCAGAGCCGGGCGGACTACCCCGCCTACCAGATCTGGTGGGTGTCGACGCTCCCGGCACTCGCGCTCACGCTGACGATGCTCTCGTTCAAACTCGTCGGCGACGGCGTCAGAGACGCACTCGACCCCCGACGGAGGCACTAACGACGATGACACGCGACACCGAGACGACGAGATCACCACGCGAACGCGACGACGACCCGCTACTCGCCGTCGACGAACTGCGAACGCACATCCACACCGAGCAGGGGACGATCCGCGCGGTCGACGGCGTGAGCTTCAGCGTCGGTCGCGGCGAGACCGTCTGTATCGTCGGCGAGTCCGGCAGCGGCAAGAGCGTCACCTGCGAGTCGGTGACCAGCATCCTCCCGCAGCCGCCGGCGGAGATCGTCGGCGGTACGATCGAGTTCGACGGGAGCTCGATTCTCGAGGCGGACGACGCGTTCCTGCGGCGGCTTCGCGGGGACCGGATCGCCCACGTCTTCCAGAACCCCCAGCAGGCGCTCGATCCGGTGTACGCCGTCGGCGAGCAGGTCGTCGAGGCGATCGCGATCCACCGGGAGATCGACGACGACGAGGCCCGCGAACGGGGGATCGAACTCCTCCGGCGGGTCGGTATTCCACAGGCCGGGGCGCGGTTCGACGACTACCCCCACGAGTTCTCCGGCGGCCAGCGCCAGCGGATCGCGATCGCGATCGCCCTGGCGGCCGACCCCGATCTCCTGATCGCGGACGAGCCGACGACGGCGGTCGACGTGACCGTCCAGGCGCGGCTGATCGAGCTCCTGGGCGAACTCACCGACGGCGGGATGTCGATGCTGCTGGTCACCCACAACCTGCGCGTCGTCGCCGCCCTCGCCGACCGGGTGGTCGTCATGTTCGGCGGGACCGTCGTCGAGTCCGGGTCCGTCGAAGCGGTGTTCGGCCGGCCGGCCCACCCGTACACGCAGGCGCTGTTCGACAGCTACCGGGGTCGGCCGACCGACGCCGACCGCGCCGCCCGCCGCGAGGTCCCGACCGACGGCTGTCGGTTCCGCGACCAGTGTCCGCACGCGGTCGAGGCCTGCGCGAGCGACGACCAGCCGCCGTTCCGGTCGGTCGCCGGCCACCCCGCGCACACGGCCTCCTGTGTCTACTACGGGCCCGACCACGAACCGGACGCCGTCCTCGGCGCGTCGGGCGAACGAAATCCGATCGCAAACGAGAACACCGATGACTGAACCGACAACCGGCTCCGACGCCGAACAGCGGACCGAATCGAACGCGGGAGACGAGCCCCTCCTCGCCGTCGACGACCTCGAGACGCACTTTCCGATCACGAGGGGGTTCCTCAGACGAGAGGTCGGCCGGATTCGCGCGGTCGACGGCGTGAGTTTCGCGGTCGAGCGCGGCGAGGCGCTCGGCCTCGTCGGCGAGTCCGGCAGCGGCAAGACGACCACGGCGCTTTCGGTACTCAGACTCGAGGAGCCGACCGGCGGCGAGATCAGGTTCGACGGCGAGCGCGTGACCGAACTGACCGGCGAGGATCTCCGGGCGTTCCGGCGCCGGGCGCAACTCATCGTACAGGACCCCAACGAGGCGTTCAACCCGCGGCTGACCGTCGGCGAGGCGGTCGCCGAACCCCTCGCCCTCCACGGGATGCGCGACGCGGAGCGTCGACGGGCGATCGTCGGGGACCTCCTCGAGCGCGTCGGGCTCTCGTCTGTGGACGCCGATCGGTACCCCCACGAGTTCTCCGGCGGCGAGAAACAGCGCATCGCCATCGCTCGCGCGCTCGTGCTCAACCCGGACCTGATCATCGCGGACGAGCCGACGAGCGCGCTCGACGGCCGCGTCCAGGCGGACATCCTCGCCCTGCTCGACGAGATCCGCCGCGAGTTCGGGATCTCGGTGCTGTTCATCAGCCACGACCTCGACGTCGTCAGGCGGTTCTGTGATCGAATCGCGGTCATGTACCTCGGGGAAATCGTCGAACGGGGAGCGATCGACGAGGTGCTCGAGTCGCCCGCCCACCCCTACACGCGGGTGTTGCTCGGCTCCGTCCCGAGTCTCGACCCGACGGATCGGACGCTGGCACAGCCGCTGACCGAAACCGTCCCGGATCCGGCTGAGCCACCGTCCGGCTGTCGGTTCCACACCCGGTGTCCCGAGATCATCCCACCCGAGGGGACGGGGCTCCCGGACGACCACTGGCAGGCGGTCGCCGCGTTCAGGTTTACCCTCGAGGCCGGCGAGCTGGCCGAGTCGCTCGAGACGGACGCCGGGACGCTGCGGGACCGGTTCGACCTCCCGCCGGAGATCGCAGACGAGGACGTCGATCGCGCCGTCGACGCTGCCCTCGAATCGCTGGCCCGCGGCGACCGCCGGGACGCACTCGACCGGCTCGAGGCGGCGACGCCCACCGTCTGTGAACGGGCGGTTCCGGACGACGCACTCGAGGACGGGCGATTGATCCGCTGTCACCGGTACGACCCGGAACGGGCCGCCGAGCCGCGTTCCTGGGCGCGGGTGGCGAACCGCTGATCGGCGACGGGACGAACGGCGAAAAAAGAGCGGGCGCCTTACTCGGGGACGACCTCGATCGTCGTCTCGGCGTACAGCCCCTTCTCGGCTGCGTCCTCGACGTTGAGGCCGACGCCGATCACGTGCTCGCCGGGCGTCGCGGGCTCCCACTCGCTGTCGGAGACGCGAAACGACTGGCTCCACCGGCGGCGAAACCGCTTGCGCTCGCCGCGGTCGAACCGGAACCCCTGTGGCTCGTCGGGCGGATCACGCAGCGGGACGTGCGAGGCCTCCTCGACGCCGTCGACGTGCCAGGTCCAGACCACGGGCGATCGCGTTCCGATCACGATCGGAAACGGCATCGAGTTGTACATCGTGACCTCGAACGGAACCGGCGTTCCGACCGGGTACGCAGACCGCGGCGTCGAAACCGACACCGAAATCGCCCGGTGGCGGAGCCGGTTGGGGACGAGACGGCGGCTCCAGGCGGTCGAGTTGATCGATCGCATCGCCTGCGGCCGATCGCTACCACCCCGTTCGTTCGGCGAGAACGGCTCGTCGTTGTCCCGGTGGAGAGCACTCGAGTCGTATATCCGACGCATTGACACCGCTAGGGGAGGAGGCGACTAAATCGTTCGGGTCCGGAAAACGGTGGCCGCTCAGACGGATCGGTGCACCGACAGACCGTCTCAGTCGTCGGCGACGGCGCCGGAGTCGCCCGTGTCGTCGGTACCGCCCCGGGTGGGGTGGTACTCGGCGAACTCCTCGTCGTACAGCAGACACGCGATCCGGTGAGTCTCGCCGGTCGAGAGCGCGTCCGGATGGTAGATCTCACACGGCGATTCGAAGGCCTCCTCGAGCAGCGTCGACGCGGCTTCGAAGTCGCCGGCGTGGAGTTCGTCGAGCGCCTGCGTGAGCACTTCCTCGGCCTGGCCGTCCGAAACCGGGCGGGGAATGTCGAACTCGGAGCGGACCCGTTCGCCGAGAACGTCTCTCGGGAACGTACTCGGGTCCTCGCGCTCGGTTACCGCCTCCGGTTCGATCGCGGTGACCTGACTGTCGTCGATCGCCGTCACCGACTCGAGCGAGTCGATGCCGCGAACGCGCAGTTTGAAGTCGAGGATCGACCGCCAGACGTCCTGCTCGAGGTCGTACTCCTCGGGCGGGATGACCCGCGGACACCGGGTGTGGAACCGACAGCCCGACGGCGGGTCGAGCGGCGAGGGGACGGTCCCCGAGAGGAAGATCTGCTCGCCCTGCCAGAGCGGGTCCGGCTCCGGAATCGCCGACAGCAGCGCCTCCGCATACGGGTGGTACGGCGGCGCGAACACCTCCTCGGTCGAGCCGACCTCGGCGACCTCGCCGAGGTACATGACCGCGACCCGATCCGAGATGTGCTCGACGACGCTCAGGTCGTGCGCGATGAAGATGTACGAGAGCCCGAACTCGTCCTGCAGATCCTCGAGCAGGTTGAGGATCTGCGCCTGAACGCTGACGTCGAGCGCACTGACGGGTTCGTCACAGACGATGACCTCGGGGTCGACCGCCAGCGCGCGGGCGATCCCGATGCGCTGGCGTTGGCCGCCCGAGAACTCGTGTGGATAGCGGTGCGTGTGACTCGGGTTGAGTCCCACGACCTCGAGCAGTTCGTAGATCCGCTCGGTACGCTCGGCACCGCTCGCGATACCGTGGATGTCGAGCGGTTCGCCGATGATGTCGCCGACGGTCAGCCGCGGGTTGAGACTCGAGAACGGGTCCTGGAAGATGTACTGGAGGTCCGTTCGCAGGTTCCGCAGGTGTCTGTCGGACGCCTCGGTGAGGTTGACCTCGCGGCGGCCGGCCGCGGGGTCGTCGGGGTCGACGCGCTCCCGGTAGTACACCGAGCCGCCGGTCGGCTCGATCAAGCGCAGGAGCGACCGGCCGAGCGTCGTCTTCCCGCAGCCGCTCTCGCCGACGACGCCGAGCGTCTCGCCCTCGTAGAGTTCGAGGTCGACGCCGTCGACCGCCTTCACCCACTGGGAGCTGCCGATGAGGCTCTCGACGAATCCGCCGCTCGAGTCGTAGTACTTCTCCAGGTTCTCCGCCCAGAGGATTGGCTCGTCGTTCCGATCAGTCATTGTGATCACTCTCGATGTACTGCGCCGCTGCCTCGGTGTTTTCGCCGCGGACCTCGACTTCGTAGTCGAGTCCGGTCTCCAGGTCGCCGGTGTACTCGAGACAGGCGGCCGCTCGCTCCGAGGCGGCCGTCACGTCCGTCCCGGTCTCGAGGTCGAGCAACGGCGGTTCGCGCTGTGTGCAAACTTCTTCCGCGAACGGACAGCGAGGGTGGAAGCTACAGCCCGGCGGGAGTTCGACGAGGTCGGGCATCGTTCCGGGGATCGTCTGCAGCCGCTCCCGGGTGTCGCCGACGCGCGGGATCGAACTCATCAGCCCGACGGTGTAGGGGTGTTTCGGATCGTAGTAGAGCTCCTCGACCGGCGCCTTCTCGACGGGTTTGCCGGCGTACATCACCATGACGCGGTCACAGACCTCCGCGACGACGCCGAGGTCGTGGGTGATGAGTTGTACCGCCGTATCGAAGTCGTCGGCGAGGTCCTCGATCAGGTCGAGGATCTGCGTCTCGATCGTGACGTCGAGTGCGGTCGTCGGCTCGTCACACAGCAGGAGGTCCGGGTCACACGAGAGCGCCATCGCGATCACCGCCCGCTGTTGCATCCCGCCGGAGAACTCGTGGGGGTAGTCGGAGTAGCGGGTTTCCGCCTCCGGAATGCCGACCTTGTCCAGGAGCTGGATGGTCCGCTCGCGGGCCTCGTCGTCGTCGAAGTCGAGGTGGTGGCGGATCGCCTCCGCGATCTGTTCGCCGACGGTGTACACCGGGTTGAGCGCGGTCTGGGCGTCCTGGAAGATCATCGCGATCTCGTTGCCGCGGATGTCGCGGACCTCCCGTTCGGACATCTCGAGGATGTTCCGTCCCTTGAACAGGATCTCCCCGCTCTCGATCCGGCCGGGGTTCTCGATGAGCCGCATCAGCGAGAGCGCGGTGACGCTCTTGCCGGCGCCGGATTCGCCGACGACGCCGAACTTCTCCCCGCTCTCGATGCTGTAGGAGAGGCCGTCGACGGCGTTGACGACACCCTCCTGGGTGTAGAACCGTACCGTCAGGTCGTTCACTTCGAGGAGCGTCATTATCCACCACCTCCCTGCTGGCCGACGCCGGTCTCGTTGGCGTCGAGCGCGTCGTTGACGCCGTCGCCGATCATGTTCATCGCCATGACGAAGATGAAGATCGCGGCGCCCGGGTAGACGGTTGCCCACCAGGGGATCGCACCGTCAGGACCCTGAATCAGCGTTTCGCGGGTCGCATCGAGCATCGTCCCCCACTCGGCCGTCCCCGAGTCCATGCCGAGACCGAGGAATCCGAGTGCGGCGACGCCGATGACGACGGTGCCGATGTTGAGCGATGCAAGCACGAGCACCGGCGGCATGGCGTTCGGAACGATGTGTTTGAAGATGACCGACCGGTCCCGCGCGCCGAGTGCCTTCGCCGCCAGGACGTACTCGTTCTGTTTGACCTTCAGTACCTCCCCGCGAATGAGACGACCGTATCCGGCCCACCCGAACAGGGAGAACGCGAGCACGAGCTGCCAGTAGCCGCCGCCGAAGATCGCGACGATGATCAGCGCCAGGACGATCCCGGGGAACGCGTAGATCGTGTCGATGATTCGCATCATGACCTCGTCGACCCAGCCGCCGTAGTAGCCGGAGATGCCGCCGTACACCATCCCGAAGCTGGCGGTGAGGGCGACGACGACGAACCCGATCGAGATGCTGTACCGGCCGCCGTAGAGCAGCCGCGAGAACAGATCCCGGCCGGAGCCGTCGGTTCCCATCGGATAGTCGCTCGAGGGCGGGTGGTAGATACAGTCGGTTCCACACGCCGCGTCGGGCTGGAGATACAGGATCGTCGTCGGGTTGTACGGTGCGAGCGAGAACGGCTGAATCGCGAACCCGAACACCTCGACCGGCCGCGCGAAGAACGCGAGCAGCGACAGCAACGTTACGACCGCGATGCCGAACATCGCGGATCGGTTCCGCTTGAATCGCTTCCAGCCGCGCTTCCACCGGCTCTGTGTCTCCTGTCCCGACTCTTCGGTCCAGTCCGACAGCTTCTCCCGGTTTCTGACGCGATCTGCGTCGAACCCGGTAATCTGTATTCGTCCGCGTTCCGTCGATAGTTCCCTGTTACTCATATCTAATTCTCGGATCGAGTACCGCGTACAGTATGTCGGCGACCAGATTCGCCAGGATGATGAAGACACCGGTGAACAGCGTGATCGCCATGATCATGTTGATCTCTCGGCCGTTGATCGCGTTGATGAACTCGTAGCCGAGCCCCGGCCAGTTGAAGACGACCTCGACGACGATCGAACCGCTGACGATACCCGCAGTCAGCGTCGCCGCGAGCGTCACGACCGAGATGAGCGAGTTTCGAAGGACGTGCTTGAGGATGATCTTCTGCTCGGGGAGCCCCTTCGCTCGAGCGGCGGTGACGTACTCCTTGTTCATCTCCTCGGCCATCGAAGTGCGCATGACGCGCATGATGCCGGCCGCGGCGGCCGTCCCGATCGTAACGCCGGGTAAGATCAGATACCACAGCATCTCGGGGTGGTACAGCGGCAGCCGCGACGGTGGGAGCACCGGCCACAGTCCCAGGTAGAGCGCGAAGATCAGGATCAGCATCAGGCCGAGCCAGAAGTTGGGGATCGAGATGCCCGAGAGGGCGAGGAACCGGCTGGCGGTGTCGCCGAGCTGGTCCTTGTTCGCCGCCGCGTAGATCCCGGTCGGAATGGCGATAGTGAGCGCGAAGACCCAGCCGAAGATGCCGAGCGCGATCGTTTCGGGAAGTCGCATCAGGATGATTGACGAGACCTCCCGGTTAGTACTCACGACCTGCCCGAAGTCGCCGGTCAGGACGTTGCTCATCCAGGTCAGATACTGCTCCCAGACGGGGCCGTCCAGGCCGTACTGCTGGCGCACCCGTTGCTCTTCGGCCGCCGTGACGTCGGGGTTTAACGCGAACATCTGACTGATCGGGTCGCCCGGCGTGAGGTGGACGAGCGCAAACGTGATTACCGATACGCCAAACAGGATCGGAATGATTGACAACAGTCGTTTAAGTATAAATCGTCGTAAGCTCATGCGTTGGAATGAGGGATAGGCGCCGGTCGCCTACGAGACAGCGTTATTCGTCGCGCTCGAGGTAAATGACCTGTTCTTCCGTCGGGGAGTACAGCGCGAAGCTGAAGATTCCCTCGTTGAACGGCCACATGCTGAATCCGCGGACGTCGGTGTTCGTCACACCGGTCGCGAGGTCGAAGTGCGTGATCGAACTGGCGCTGTACTCGGCGAGTGCGTGCCAGATTTCGTCGTAGCGCTCGCGACGGAGGTCCGGGTCCTCGGCGACGTCGGTCCCGTAGCGGGCGCCGTCCATCATCTCGTCGAGTTCGTCGGTTCCCACGCCCTGGAGGTTACAGCACTGTCCGTGGTTGGACTGGTGGTGGAGCGCCTCACAGAAGCTGTGGGGGTTGAACGTTCCGGAGAGGCCGATACACGCGATGTGACCCTCCTGTGCGTACTCGGGATCGAGGACGCGGCCCACGTAGGTGTTCCACTCGTAGGTCTCGATGGTCGTCTCGAAGTAGCCGGTCTGCTCCATCGCCTCCGCGACCAGTTCGGTCATCCGGACGCGGTCGTCGTTGTCGGCGTTGACCTCGAGCTGGATCTCGATCGGCGTATCGAGACCGAGGTCGTCGACGACCTCCTCGAGCAGCTCCTCGGCGCGCTCGGGGTCGTACTCGTTCATCGGGCGCAGCTCCTCTTCGAGCGCCTCGGCGTCGGTGGTGCCGCTACCGGCCGCGAGTTCGGGGAGCGACGTCCAGGCGGGCCGACCGAAGCCGGCGAGGACGTTGTCGACGATGCTCTGTCGGGGAACGAGGTGGTTGACTGCCTGGCGGAGTCGCTGGTCGTCCCACGGCTCGACGTGGACCGGATACTGGAAGTACTCGTAGCCACCGGTTTCGACGCCGGCGACGAAGAAGTCCTCCGACCGGTTGAAGTCGTCGAGGGTCTCCGCGTTCAGCCCGTAGGTGATGTCGATCTCGTCGTTCTGCAGCGCGGCCGACCGGGTCGCGTTGTCGGGGACGATGTCGACGTCGATCTCGTCGATGACCGGGCCGTCCGGGTACGCGTCCGGGCCGTCGAACCACTCTTTCGAGTGGATGCCCTTCTCCTCGACCCAGTAGTTCTCGTTCTTCGTCACGACGAAGTACTGCTCGTCCTCGAACTCCTCGAGCTCGTAGGGACCCGTCCCGATCGGCGTCACGCCCTCGCGGGGGTCGAGGCCGCCGTCGGGGAGATCGGCGTGTTCCTCGGGAATGACGACCGCACCGGGGAGTTCACGCTCACCCTCGGCGTCGGGGATCTGCGCGTAGATGTGGACGGTGTAGTCGCCGTCCGCCTCGACGTGGAGAACCGAGTCGTACGTCTGGGCGGAGACCTGGGAGTTCTCGTAGCGGCGGTAGGACGCGACGACGTCAGCGGACGTCATCTCCTCGCCGTTGTGGAACATGACCCCTTCCTCGAGGTCGTACCGGTAGTGCATCCCGAAGACGCCGTCAGCGATCGCGTCGGGCGCCTCCGTGGTCGTGAGAATGCGAACCTCCTCGCCCTCCTCGGCACCGGCGTCCTCCTCGTGGGTGATGAGGATCTGTTCCTCGACGTCGAGTGCACCATCCTCGCCGGCCGTCACGGTCCGCATGTACGGCTCGTAGTCGGTACGATCGACGTCGTTGGTTTCGACGAGTTCGTAGCTCTCGGCGAGCCACGGGTAGAGATTACCCTCGCTGTCGTTCGCGAGCAGACTCTCGTAGATGAACCCCTGGGCCATCGTGGAGGTCGTGTCCGAACTGTACGGCGGGTCGAACGAGTCGACGTTTGCCCCGACCGCAGCTCTGAGGGTACCACCCTCGATAATATCCTCGAAGTCGATGTCCTCACCGGGACTGACGTCCGGCGTGCCGTCGTCACCGTTCCCGTTCCCGTCGTCACCGTTCCCGTTCCCGTCGTCACCGTTCCCGTTGTCGTCGCTCAGACACCCAGCAGCCCCAACGATACCCGCTGCACCCATCGCCTGCAGAATGCGGCGTCGGTTGATTGCCAGAGCAGATCGCTTGTTATCCTGCACCATGAACAATCCTTGGGAATTACTCATATTTATAGATGTTGCTTGATGATCAAGCAATAATTTCCGGATGATCAATACAGCGTTTCTCGAGGGTAAAAGGCTATTATCGGCGACAGCAGAGCACAGATGTACAACTATAGCCATTGTCCTGTGATAAACATGAACACGGTTTTCGGTTTGGAATCGCGGTACAGCGGCCTGACACAATATTAAGTAGTGCCAGGACCCCTTCGAGACCGTGACCGCTCGCGTCGAACCGGGTCGACCGCCCCGCGACAGAAACGCCTTTCACCGGGCGCTTCCCGTGTTCGGGTAATGGAGGTCGCCGAGGTTCTCCCCGACTTTGCGGACGCCTTTCCCTTCGAGGAGTTCAATCGCATGCAGCGCGAGGCCGTCCCCGCCCTGCTCGAGCACGACGCGAACGTGGTCGCGAGCGCACCGACGGCGTCCGGTAAGACGGCGTTAGCCGAGCTGGCGATCTGTAACGCTCTCGCCGACGGCGGCACCGCGCTGTTTCTCGCGCCGCTGCGGGCGCTGACGAACGAAAAGGAAGCCGACTGGGATCGGTTCGAGGAACTCGGCTACTCCGTGTACGTCGTCACCGGCGAGCGCGACCTGAATCCCAGGCGCGCGCGGCGCGCGGACATCCTCGTAATGACCCCCGAGAAGCTCGACTCGGCGACCAGAAAACACGACTCCCCGCGCTACGCCTTCGTCACCGACGTCGACGTCTGCGTCATCGACGAGGTGCACCTCCTCGACGCCGACCGGCGCGGATCGGTGCTCGAGGTGACGATCTCACGGCTCCGCCGGCTCTGTGATCCGCGGGTGGTGGCGCTGTCGGCGACGATGCCGAACGTCGCGGACGTGGCGGCGTGGCTCGACGCCGACCCGGAGACGACCCTCGAGTTCGGCGAGGAGTACCGGCCGGTCGACCTGAACGCGGGCGTCAAGACCTACACTCACGGCGAGAACACGTTCGCGGACAAGTACCGGCGGCTCTATCGGGCGCTCGACCTCGCCGAGCCGCACCTGCGCGAGGACGGCCAGGCGCTGGTGTTCGTCTCCTCCCGCCAGGACACGGTGCAGGCGGCGAAGAAAGCCAGAGACGAGATCGGCGAGCGCGACGTTCCGATGGGGGCTCGCGGCGACTACGACTTTCACACCGAGGCGAAGCGACTCGAGAACTCGACGCTGCGAAAGTCGGTTCTCGACGGCGTCGCCTTCCACCACGCGGGGCTCTCGAAGAGCGACAAGGATCTCGTCGAGGAGTGGTTCAAGCAGGGGAAGATCGAACTGCTGTTCTCGACGTCGACGCTCGCCTGGGGGGTGAACCTTCCCGCCCGCTGTGTGATCATCCGGGATACGAAGTACCACGACCCGCTCGAGGGCGAAGTCGACATGAGCCCGCTCGACATCCTCCAGATGCTCGGGCGGGCGGGCCGGCCGGGGTACGACGACGTCGGCTACGGCTGGGTGGTCTGCGATACGCGGGAGGCCGACAAGTACCGCCGACTGCTGCGCGACGGCAAGGAGATCGAGTCGCGACTCGCCGAGAGCTTAGAGACGCACCTCAACGCCGAGATCGCGATGGGGACGATAACGGACCTCGAGGACGTGATGGACTGGCTCGAGACCACCTTCTACTACGTCCGCGGCCAGTCCCGGCCCGAGGAGTACGACTTTCCGAACCTGAAGCGAAACGTCCGGGACACCCTGGAGGGGCTGGTCGACCGCGGGTTCGTCGAAACCGGCGAGAACCTCTCGATCGAGGCGACCCCCCGCGGGGTGCTGGCCTCGACGTACTACCTCAGACTCGAGACCGCCGCCCGCTTCGCCGACCTCTGTGAGCGCGAGAAAATCGACGCCGCGGCGGTGCTCGAGGCCGTCGCCGGCGCCGAGGAGTTCGACTCCGTCTCCGCCCGCCAGGCCGAGCGCGACGCGATCAGCTCCGTGCTCGTCGGCCAGGAGATCGGCGACCTCGAGGCGGGCCAGCGGAAGGTGCTCGCGATCCTCCGCAGCGCGGCCAACGGGACGACCCCCGCCGAGTTGCGGAGCGACGCCTGGGTGATCCGCCAGAACGCCACACGGCTGCTGTCGGCGCTGGGGGCCTTCCTCGAGCGCTTCGCGAGCCCCCACGACGCGAACCTCGCCCGCCGGGTCGAGGCGCGGGTCGAAAACGGCGTCGCCGAGGACGCCGTGGGGCTGACGGCGATCGACGGCGTCGGCCCCGGTCGGGCGAGCAAGCTCTCGACGGAGGGGCTTGCGACCCCCGGCGACGTTCTCGGCGCAGGCGTCGCGGGACTGGTCGACGCCGGCCTCTCCGAGGGCGTCGCAGAGCAGGTGTACGAGGGCGCCCAGTCGCTTCCGACGATCGAACTCGACTGGGGCGCGTTCCCCGAAACCGTCGCGACCGGGAAGAACGACGTGCGCGAGGTCGCGATCAGAAACGTCGGCGAGCCCGCTCAGGCCGGCATCCGCGTCACCGTCAACGGGGTGGAGATGACGGCCTCGAGTTGCTACCTCCGGGAGAGCGAGACGATCCCGGTCGGCGTCTTCGGGGCGAACGAGGAGGAACTCGAGTACACCGTCAGCGTGGCGTTCCCCGGCGAGCCGCTGTTGCCGATCGAGGAGACGCGGACGGTCACCGTCACGTAAACCTACTCTCTCGTCGGCCCCGCCCCGCGGCGTACGCCGCCATCACTTCTCGATCCCGTCTCACTCGACGAGTGCAAGCACCGTCTCGCGCAACTCAGCGGGCGAGTCGACGACCTCGTGTGCGGGCGAGTGATCGACGCCGTCGTGGGCGTCGATCCGGTAGGCGACGACGGTCGTTCCGGCGCGGGCCGCCGACTCGATCCCGTGGCTCGAGTCCTCGACCGCGACGCAGTTTTCTGGGGAAACGCCGACCTCGCCGGCGGCGTACTCGAAGACGTCCGGTTCGGGCTTGCCGTCGCCGTCGATCTCCTCGGCGCTGATCACCTCGTCGAACTCGCCCTCGAGATCGAACCGCTCGAGGACGATTCCGATCCAGTCGTGGGGCGACGAGGAGACGAGCGCGACCGGCACGTCGCGCCGCTCGAGGGCCGCCAGCAGGTCGTGAAATCCCTCGAACAGCGATACTTTTTCCGAATACAGCTCGCGGGCGGCCGCGTCGAAGAGGTCGACGAACTCTTCGCGGGAAACCGCGGTGTCGTACGTCGAGTCGAGGTAGTCGTAGATGTCGCGGTAGTTCATCCCCGTGATCTCGGCGACCGCGACATCGTCGTCGGGCACCACTCGAGGCAGGAGCCGCTCGCGCTCGAGTTCGACCCAGTAGTCCTCGCTGTCGACGATCACGCCGTCCATGTCGAACAACACGGCAGTCATCCCTCGAGAGTATACGGGCCGGTCCTATAGCCGTTCGGCCGTAGCTCGCGGCCGGCGGGTCACTCGAATCAACGAGCGATCTCCCCGCGTCGCTCGTGTTCCATCTCGCGGGCGACCCGTTCGGCCACGTCGGCGCCGAACTCCCGCTCTAAGAGCCACAGCGCGAGGTCGATCCCGGAGGTGACGCCGCCGGCCGTGACGACGTCGCCGTCGTCGACGACCCGGGCGTCTACCACCGCCGCGTACTCCCGGAGGTCGTCGACCGCGTCGTGGTGAGTGATCGCCGGCCGGCCCTCGAGAATCCCGGCCTCGGCGAGCACCATCGCACCCGTACAGACCGAGGCGACCGCCGTTCCGTCCGCGTGAAGGTCGGCAACCCGCGTCGCGAGCGTCCCGTCCTCGACGGCCCGGCGGACGCCGCCGTCGGCTCGCGTCCAGCCGCCGCCGGGGACGACGAGCAGGTCCGGCTCGCCGAGCGTGCCGTCGGGTTCGACGCGCAGCCCGTGACTCGCCGTCACCGTCTCCGTCGGCTCGAGCGTGACGAGCCGAACCTCGAGCGGTTCGCCGGCGCGCGCGCCGTTTGCGAGCACCTCGAAGGGGCCGATCGCGTCCAGTTCGTCGAACCCCTCGAAGAGAACGATCTCTGCGGTAGTCGCTGTCATACGTGCAACCTGGTGGGCGGCGTGCAAACGTGTTTCGCGCCGCTGCAACCACGCCGGTACCAGCGGTGAATGCATCTCGAACTTAAGTACCATGACGCGCCCAGACCGCCGTATGGCCGACCACAGCCTCCGCGTGCTCGCGGGCGATTGCACCGTGATCACCGACGGAACGGACCGCGAGGAGTACCGCGGGCGCGTGACGACGCTCGTCAAGCCCGACAACACCGTCCTCGTCCACGACGTCGACGGCTACCAGCCGGTCGCCTGGCTCACCCGCGCCGACAGCGTCTCGAGCGCTCGCGAGGACGGCTTCACTCTGGTCGCGAAGAAGGACACTCAGACGCTGCGAATCGCCGCTCACGACCAGGACGGGTTCGCCGCCTATCCCGCAACGGCCGCCGGGACGCCCGTCGGCGACTGTGCGAGCACGGAGTGTACGGGAACGCTCGTCAGGTCGAACGGCGTCAGCTGCGTCGATTGCGACGAACGGTACGGCGTCCCCACGGATGCGACGATCCGAGACGAACGGTGCGAGTGCGGATTACCGCGGATGCGCGTCGAGCGCGGGCTCGCCTTCCACGTCTGTCTCGACCGACGCTGTGAGTCCCTGGACGACGCCGTCCGCGAGGCGTTCGACCGGGAGTGGGGCTGTCCGAACTGCGACGGCGAGTTACGAATCCTCCGACGTGGCGGGCTCATCGCCGGCTGCGAGAACTACCCCGCCTGCGAGACGGGGTTCGTCCTCCCTGCGGGCGTCGTCAACGGCGAGTGTCGCTGCGGGCTCCCGAGTTTCGAGACCGCTCGAGGGAGTCGCTGTCTCGACGCGACCTGCGAGCGAGCGTTCGAGGACTCGCCCGCCGCGGCCGAACCCTGAGCGTCCGATCCGCAGGCGCTTTGTGCCGCGCGGCCCAGCCACGGGTATGAAACTCGAGGGACGATACGACGACGGCGTCGTTCGCGTCGGCGGCGACGCCCGCCAGCGCTATCACGACTCGCGGGGGTACGGCTACCCGCTCGAGGGCAACGAGATCGCGCTCGCCCCCGTCGAGGCGGCACACCTGCTCTACCGCGGCGATCTCGAGGCGGTGGTCGACGGCGACACCCGCCTCGGCTTTCGCGAGTTCCTCGCCCGCGAGCCCGAACCGGGCTTCGGCGTCCGGTTTCTCGTCTACGCGGATCTGCGCTCGCGGGGCTTTTACCTCTCGCCCGCGACCGAACCGTGGCTCGCCGACCCGCCCAAGACGGACTTCGCCGTCTTCCCCCGCGGCAAGGGACCCGGCGACGGCGAACTCGAGTACGCCCTGACCGTCGTCGGCGAGCGGACCGACCTTCCGGCCGGCGAACTCGCCTCCGGCGTGCTCGCCGTCGTCGACGAGGAGAGCGAGATCACGTACTTCGACGTCGACCGCCGACAGGTCGACGGCGAGAGCGCGGCCGAGCTGCCGGCGGGCGTCGACGCCGACCTGCTCGCCGACCGCGTCATCGTCTGGGAGCCGCCGCGGTCGCTGTACGAGCGAACGTTCTACGGCCAGCCCCTCGAGGGTCGGGAGTACGACGAGCCGACGCTCCAGTGTTCGCTGCTCGAGGCGGCCTACCTCGCCGAGCGGGGGGCGATCGACCTCGATCCGGACGCAGTGCTCGACCGCGGCCGGGACGTCGAGGGTGAGCGCTTCGCTCGACGGCTGTGCGTCTACGAGCACCTGCGGGAAGCGGGCGTCGTCCCGAAGACGGGCTACAAGTTCGGCGCGGACTTTCGGACCTACGCGACCGTCGACTCCGTCGAAGACCTGGGGCACTCCGAACTCCTGATCCGGGTACTCCCTTCGGGCCACGTCTTCGAGCCGCGCGATCTGGCACTCGACGTGCGCCTCGCCCACGGCGTTCGGAAGACGATGGTGTTCGCGCTGGTCTCCGACGACCGCGACGCGACCGTCGAGTTCTGGTCGGCCGAGCGGCTGACGCCGTAGTCCGACTCGAGCGACTGCTCCTCAATCGGCCGCCTCGAGCAACGCCCTTCCGAGGACGACCTCCGTGCCGGCGAGTCCGACCGAGCAGAACAGCGTCAGGTCGTCGGCAGCCGTCCGCCCGCGGGACGGGTCCTCGAGCACGTCGGCGAGTTCGACCATCCGGTCCCGATCGGCGCCGGAAACGACGAACGGCCGGTCGTAGCCGTCGACCTGTGCGAGCGAGTCGGTTGCGATGATATCGGCGGCGTCGACAGCCTCCATCGGTAGCTCGTGTGCGTCCTCGAACTTCGGCCCGATCGAGGTGACGTGAGCACCCGGCTCGAGCCAGTCCGGATCGAACACCGGCTCGGTGCTGGTGGTCGCACACATGAGAACATCAGCCCCGCGGACGGCAGTTTCGGCGTCCTCGACGGTCTCAAGGTTGGGCGCGACTCGAGGCCCGACCTCGCTGGCGAACGCCTCGCGGCTCTCGGGAGTGGGGCTGTAGACGTGGACGGTTTCGAACTCCCGAACCGCACACGCCGATTCGACCTGCGTCCGGGCCTGGTTGCCGGCCCCGAGCACGCCGAGAGTGCGGGCGTCCTCGCGAGCGAGGGCGTCGACGGCGACGCCGCCGATGGCACCCGTGCGCCACCGACCGATCGCGTGGCCGACGAACAGCCCCTCGAAGGCGCCCGTGCTCGCGTCGAAGACGGCGACGAGCTGGTGGTGATCGTCGCTCGAGTCGGGATAGGTGTCGTACACCCGGAAGCCGACGGCGTTCGTCGGTCCCGTCGCCGCGCCGACGGTGAACACGAGCGCGCCGTCGCCGGCCTCGACCGACCAGCGCGGCGGGGCCTCGAGCGTTCCCGCCGCCCGCTCTTCGAAGGCGCGCTCCATCGCCGTCACCGCGTCGGCGGGCTCGAGCAGGTCGTGAACGTCGTCGTCGGTGTACACTCGTGGACTCATATCGTCCCCTTCGGTGGCCACCGACGTAGCCGTTCGCTGAAACTCGTTTCAGTGAGTCGGGGGTCCGGAAGCGAAACTTTTTGCGCGAGGGGGCGCGAATCCGGGGTAATGACCGGAGACGACGCGAGCGAGAGGTCCGAGGAACCGCAGACGGACGGGGGAGCGACGGGCGCAGACGAGGTCGCCCTCGATCCCTGGGGGTCCTCGAGCGTCTCCGACTACCGCAAGCTGTTCGAGGAGTTCGGCATCGAGGAGTTCGACGAGATCCTCCCCGAGGTGCCGGACCCCCACTACCTGATGCGCCGCGGGGTGATCTTCGGCCACCGGGACTACCGACCCGTGGCGGAGGCGATGCGCGACGGCGAACCGTTCGCCGCGCTCTCGGGGTTCATGCCGACCGGCGACCCCCACATCGGCCACAAGCTGGTGTTCGACGAGATTATCTGGCACCAGCAGCAGGGCGGGGACGCCTACGCGCTCATCGCGGACTTAGAGGCCCACTCCGCCCGCGGACTCTCCTGGGACGAGATCGACGAGCACAGCCGGAACTACCTGCTCTCGCTGCTCGCACTCGGCTTCGACCCCGAGGAGGGCGAACTCTACCGCCAGTCGACCAACCGCGCGGTCCAGGACCTCGCGTTCGAACTCGGCATCGAGGCGAACTTCTCGGAACTGGGGGCGATCTACGGCTTCGACGGCGAGACCGACGTCTCACACATGCAGTCGGTGGTGACCCAGATGGCCGACATCCTGTATCCCCAGCTCGAGGAGCCCAAACCCACCGTGATCCCCGTCGGTCCCGACCAGGACCCCCACGTCAGACTGGCTCGAGACCTCGCCTCGCGGATGCGCGCTTTCGGCGTGACGACCGCCTACGCGAGCTTCGAGGCAACCGACGCCGAACTCGCCCACCTCTCGGCCGCCTACGAGGCTCGCGGCGAGTACGCCGAGGAGGCGGAAACGCCCCGGTGTGAGGAGGCCGCGGCGTGGCTCGCCGGCGCGAGAGAGCCAGACGCGCCGGCGCTCGAGTCCGTGGTCGACAAACTCGAGAACGCCGGCATGGAGCCGCTTCGCCCCCGTACCCGGTTCCTCAACCGGCGGGCGGGCGCGGACGCCTTCGAGGGGCTGATCGAGGCGATCGACGGCGAGAAGCGCGTCTTCGAGGAGCACGTCGACGTCTTCGACCTCGAGCGCGAGGAGGCCCGAGAGCTCGCCCGCGAGATCGAACTCGAGTACGGCGGCTACGGCTTCCTCCCGCCGTCGTCGATCTACCACCGCTTCATGACCGGGCTGACGGGCGGGAAGATGTCCTCGTCGATTCCCGCCTCACACATCTCCCTGATCGACGATCCCGAGGAGGGCTACGAGAAGGTCAAATCGGCGACCACCGGCGGCCGCGAGACCGCCGAACTCCAGCGCGAACTCGGCGGCCGGGCCGACGAGTGTCCCGTCTACGAACTCTACGCGTACCTGCTGGCGGGCGACGACGACGAGTTCGCGAAGCTGGTGTACGACGAGTGCGTCGGCGGCGAGCGCCTCTGTGGCGACTGCAAGGAGCAGGCCGCGGAGCTGATGCGGGAGTTTTTGGCAGAGCACCAGGAGAAACGCGAAGAAGTCGAGGAGCTACTCGAGGCCGCGGAGATCGAACTCGAGTCGCCCCGACGCGGCTGATCAGAGCCGACCGACGTCGTCGCCGAACTCGTCGTTGAGGTAGGCGCCGAGCGCGCCGCCGACGGCGGCGAGCCCGACGATGTAGACGGTGGCGAACGCCAGAAACAGGAAGAAAAAGCCGCCGACGAACAGCGGCCCGCCGCCGACCGCGAGGAAGCCGAGGAAGATGGTACCGAATGCAGCGAACAGGAAGACCGTCGCGATCGCGGCGGCGATCCCCGAGAGGAGGCCCGCGAGCAACCCGTCGCCGACGTCCCGACCCTCGAGGTAGCCCGCGACGAGACCGCCGAACAGCGGCGCCAGCGGAACGAGCGATACCAGCAAGACGGTGACGAGCGCGCCGACCAGCCCGTTGACGAGCGTGGATCGTCCCGCGAGGTCGCCGTCGGCGTGGGGATCGGTCGGCCGCCGGTCGCGCACCCGCTCGGCGTCGTGGACGTCTCGAGGGTCAGTTTCCGACTCCGTCCACCGACGGGTCGCGTTGGTGTCCGAGCCGCCCCCGGAGTCTGAGTCAGTGGCAGTCATACCACCGAGTACGGGCTTCGGACGGAAGTAGCTCGCTGCCGTCTCACGCAGGGCACTCGGAGGTTCGGGACCCGGCGGTCGGCCGTCGCGCGCGGGGAGAGACGCGCCGCGGGTGTGAAAGACCCGCAAGGTTTTTCTCGAGACCGGGCGACTCTCGAGTATGGCATCCGAATCCCACGACCGTGCCAGCACTGCCCGCCAGCGTCCGCAGCCGCGCTCGGGATTCGGCTTTTTTAGCGTGTAGGTGCGGTGGAGTCTCGAGTCCGCGCCGGACCGGGAGGAAACCGACCGCGCGATCGACGCCGAACGGACGGTCCGCGTCGACCGCTTCGACAGTATCGGAACCGCTAACTGACCGACACGCAGCCTTACGAACAAGCGAATGCAACTGCCACAACCACAGGTCGCGGTCATGGAGACCGCGAGCGCGGACGAGGCCCAGTCCGTCGAGGCCCTCGCTGCGGCGACCGACCTCCCGCCGGAGACCGTCACGGGCGCGGTGTTCGAACTCGAGGAGGCCGGCCTGGTCGCCGTGGACGAGCGCGTCGACGAAACGATCTCGCTCACCGAGGAGGGCGAGGAGTACGCCACTGAGGGACTGCCGGAGGTCCGGCTGTACGAGGCCGCCCTCGAGGCCGGCGCCGACGCCGATCCCGTCTCGATGGGGCGGGTGATCGGCACCTCCGGACTCGGCGGCCCGCAGGTCGACATCGCGCTCTCGAACTACGCCCGGAAGGGGTACGGTGCGATCGAGAGCGGCGAACTCTCGGCCGACCGGGACGCCGATCCGGCGGCCGACCCGGAGGCGTCGGCACTCGAGACCCTCGCAGCGGGCGAGGGCGCGGCTGGAATCGACGAGGAGACGATCGACCAGCTCGAGCGCCGCGGGCTCGCCGAGCGGCGAGAAGCCACAACCCGAGAAGTGACGCTGACCGACGCCGGCGTGACGGAGCTGATGGCGGGCCTCGAGACGGCCGAAACCGTCGGCCAGCTCACCCCCGAACTGCTCACGAGCGGCGAGTGGGCGGACGTCGAGTTCGCCGAGTACAACGTCGAGGCCGACGCCGAGTCGGTTTCCGGTGGAAAGGTCCACATCCTCCGTCAGACCGCAGATCGCGTGAAAGACGTCCTCGTCGGGATGGGCTTTCAGGAGATGGAGGGTCCCCACGTCGACGCCGACTTCTGGATCAACGACTGTCTGTTCATGCCCCAGGACCACCCCGCCAGGACCCACTGGGACCGGTTCGCCCTCGAGAACCCGACCCACATCGACCACCTCCCCGAGGACCTCGTCGAACGCGTCGAACGCGCTCACCGGGAGGGCGTCGGGGAAGACGGCGAGGGCTACCACTCGCCGTGGGACGAGGAGTTCGCGCGGGCGCTCGCCCTGCGCGGGCACACGACGTCGCTGTCGGCGCGGTACCTCTCGGGAACCGAGATCGGCGAGATCGAGCCGCCCGCCCGGTTCTTCAGCGTCGAGAAGGTGTACCGCAACGACACGCTGGATCCGACCCACTTGCTGGAATTCTTCCAGATCGAGGGCTGGGTGATGGCGGAGGACCTCTCGGTTCGGGATCTGATGGGCACCTTCGAGGAGTTCTACGCCCAGTTCGGGATCACCGACATTCGGTTCAAACCCCACTACAACCCCTACACGGAGCCGAGCTTCGAGCTGTTCGGTACCCACCCGACCACCGGCGAACTGGTCGAGATCGGCAACTCGGGTATCTTCCGCGAGGAGATGCTCGAGCCCCTCGGGGTAGAGTGCGACGTGATGGCCTGGGGACTCGCCTTAGAGCGGCTGCTCATGCTGATGTACGGCTTCGAGGACATCCGCGACATCCACGGCACGCTCTGCGACCTCGAACTGCTGCGGGAAACGGAGGTGACCTACTGATGCCAACCGTCGACATCCACCCCGACGAACTGCGCGAACTGACCGGCCACGACGAGAAGGGCGACGACGAACTGATCGACGACCTGTTCGCGCTCGGCCTCGAGTACGAAGGGGAGACGGAAGACGGCGAGTTCGAACTCGAGTTCGCTCCCGATCGCCTCGATCGGCTCTCGGTCGAGGGCGTCGCCCGCTCGCTTCGCTACCAGTACGGCGATTCGCGCGGGGTGTACGTCCCGAAGACGAACGCCCCCGACTGGACGATCGTCGTCGACGACTCGGTGCCCGACGAGCGCCCCTACGTCACCGGCGCGGTGATCCGCGACGTCGACCTCGACGAGGAGAGTCTCGACTCGTTGATCCAGCTCCAGGAGAAGCTGCACGCGACGATGGGCCGAAAGCGCGCGAAGGGCGCGATCGGGATTCACGACCTGACGATGTTGAAGGGGCGCGATGCGCTACGCGCATCGGAAAACGCGAGCGGCGACGAGCCGCGAGCGAGCCCCGCGACGGAGGGGACCCCCACCATCGAGTACGTCGGCGTCGAACCCGACGGAGACCGGTTCGTCCCGCTCGACTCGGATTCGGAGCTGACGCCGGCGGCGGTGCTCGAGGAACACCAGACCGGCAAGACGTACGCCGACCTCGTGGGCGAGTACGAGCGCTACCCGGCGATTTACGACGACCTCGGGCTGTTCTCGTTCCCGCCGGTGATCAACGGCCGCCGCACCGAAGTAACGACGGACTCGCGGGACCTGTTCGTCGAGATGACCGGCACCGACCAGTGGACGATCGACAAGATGCTCACCATCGTCTGCTACGCGCTCTCCGCGCGCGGAGCGACGATCGAGGAGGTGACGGTCGAGTACCCCGACAGCAGGGCCGGCGAGCGTGAACTCGTTCGACCGGACCTCTCGACGAAAACCAAGATCGTGAGCCACGACCGCATCGAGACGCTGCTCGGAGTGGACTTCGATCCCGAAGAGGTCGTCGACCTCGCCGAGCGATCGGGGCTCGACGCGGAAACCGTCGAAGCGGACGACGGCGGCGCGACCTACGAGATGACGATCCCGCCCTACCGCGTCGACGTGCTCCATCCGCTCGACCTGATCGACGACCTCGGGCGGGCCTACGGCTTCAACGACCTCGAGCCGCGCTACCCCGACGTCGGCACCGTCGGCGGCCGCCACGAGCGCAGCCGCCTCGAGGACGCTGCGCGCACGGCGCTCGTCGGACTCGGCTTCGAGGACATGCTGAACTTCCACATGATCAACGAAACCGAGAACTTCGACCGGATGGGGCTCTCTCCGGACGAGGGCGCCTACGGCGCCGGCGAGCCGGCGGTCATCAAAGAGCCCTACAGCGAGGACTACACGATGCTGCGAACCTGGGTGCTTCCCTCGCTGTTGATGGTTCTCGAGCGAAACACCCACCGCGCCTATCCGCAGCACCTCGCGGAGATCGGGTTCTCGGCGCGCGTCGACGACACGGAGAACACCGGCGTCGGCGAGAGCCGCCACGTCTCGGCGGCCCTCGCGAGCCACGACGCCGCTTACGAGGACGCCAAAGCGCGACTCCAGGCGATCGCCCGGAACTTCGGCGTCGACCTCGAGACGCCCCCCACGGAGCACCCGACGTTCATTCCGGGTCGAACGGCGGCGATCGTCATCGACGGCGAAAAAGTGGGCGTCATCGGCGAGGTCCACCCTGAAGTGCTCGTCGAGCACGACCTCGAGGTACCCGTGGCGGCGTTCGAGTTCGACCTCGGAGCACTTCGATAGCGCGCGAGCAGTTTTTACTGGCGACGTGAGCGCGTCGCGACTCGGTGGGCGACCGTTCGGCGGCGCGTCGACGTCGACCAGGGGTCGTGACTATAATTCATACCGAATAGTAAAATGAACGGGCAGTGTACGGTGAAGTATGACAATCGTCGCTGCCGTCGATAGATCCGAGCGCACACACGACGTCGTCCGCGAGGCAGAACGACTCGCCGAGGCGTTCGGCGACGACCTCCACGTGATTCACGTGCTTACCCGGTCGGAGTTCGTCGATCTCGGACAGACGTCGGTCGAGAGCGGCGAGTCGATCGATATGAAACGGGTCCGGGCGGTCGCCCGCGAGTTCGCCGACGAGGCGGTCGGCGATCGGACGCTCGCGGTGCCGGTCGAAACGGTCGGGTTGATGGGGGACCCGGCGTCTCGGATCGTCGAGTACGCCGACGACACGAACGCTCGCTATCTCGTCGTCAGCCCCCGCCGGCGGTCGCCCGCGGGAAAGGCCGTGTTCGGAAGCGTCGCCCAGTCGGTGGTGCTCAACGCGGAGTGCCCGGTAGTGTCGACGCTCGCCGAGTGAGACGGTCTGCTGTGTCGATGTCCCGGCGCGACCGCGAACTGCACTGCGGGTGCGCCGGAACAGAGGTGGTGTTAGAATTCGTGTTCGACTTCCTCTTTGTCGGCTTTCTGGATGATGATTTTGCCATCCCGGACGCGGACGAAGACTTCGTCGCCGATATCCATACCCGCGACTTCCAGTTCGTCCTCGTGGAGGTTGAGGTGGACGTTGTGGTAGTTACCGTCTTCGTCTTTCGCACCGCTTGGACTCAACTTCTTTTTCCGTACCATCGCGGGATTCTACCACGACCTTCGCCGTAGGATATACTTAAGTGTTTTCTACGTCACAAGCCGTGAGGGTTACTCCCACGAAGAAGGGATCGGATCGGAAACGGTGTCTACCGACGACTGCGTCCATGAGATGGTGTGACGAACCCACTTAAAGATACCGACGCAGTCGGTCGGTTTTGGGGGATATCTTTATGTCGGACTATGTGCTGAATTGGCATGGAGGGCGAAAATCATGGTACGTGAAGATGGTAAGCGAAACTTCGCACTGCGCGAATCGAACGGTGACGAGTCGAGCGTCTTCTCGGGGAACACGCCCCGACAGGCAGCGCTGAAGGCGGCTCGGCGCCTCGAGCCCGGTTCCAGCGAGGATGCGGCCGACCGCGTCGAACTGCGACTCCGCGAGAAGGGAACCCAGAAGGTCCACATCTACGACGGCTGGGCCTGGGAGGAGACCGCGCCGGACGACAAACCCGACTGGATGCCGAGCGACATCACCGAGGCGAACGTCTCGAAGAAGGGAATCGAACACCTAGACGAGTGAACCGTCGCCGAGCGACGTTTTCTGCGCCAGCAGTAGCAGCGTCTGTGCCGGGACCTCGTTTCCACCAGCGGAGCCGACGCGCCCCCTCGCTGCTCTCGACGCGTTTTTCCGCGAGAGGGTTCTACAGGGTGCCATGATCGCAGTCACGCTCGGTCCCACGGGCACGTACTCACACCGGGCGAGTCGCGCGGTAGCCGACGAGATCGAGTTCCGACAGTCGGTGACCGAGATCGTCGCCGCCGTCGCCTCCGGCGAGTACGACCGCGGGATCGTCCCCGTCGAAAACAGCATCGAAGGAAGCGTCACCGAGAGTCTCGACGCCGTCGCCGAGTACGACGTCGCCGTCGTCAAGGAGATCGTCACCCCGATCAGACACGCGCTGCTCGCCCAGCGCCCCGAGGTAGAGACGGTCGCCAGCCACTCCCAGGCGCTCGCACAGTGTCGCAGCTACCTCGAGAGCGAGTACCCCGACGCCAGCCTCGAGGCGGTTACGAGCACGGCCCGCGGCGTCGAGCGCGCCCGCGAGGATCCCACCGTCGCGGGGATCGGCCACCCCGGCAACGCGGGCGACGACCTCGAGGTGCTGGCGGCGGACATCCAGGACCAGACGTCGAACGCCACGCGCTTTTTCGTGCTGGCGCCCGTCGAGGAGCGCTCGGAAGCCGGCGGGAAGACCTCACTCATCGTCTACCCCGACGCGAACTACCCCGGCCTGCTGCTCGAGTTGCTCGAGCCGTTCGCCGAGCGGGACATCAACCTGACTCGCGTCGAGTCACGCCCCAGCGGCGAGCGCCTCGGCGACTACGTCTTCCACATCGACGTCGCCGCCGGCCTCTACGAGGAGCGAACCCGGAACGCCATCGCCGACCTCGAGTCGATCGCAGAGCTGGGGTGGGTGCGGCGACTGGGCTCGTACGACACCGAACACGTCGTCGAGTGATCGGCGTTCTGTCGTCTCCTGCCGGGCAGATTTTATCTCGCTCGAGTGCGTAGCGGGCGATATGCGACGAAATCCGTTCGACGAACTCGAGGAGATGCTCGACCGCCTCGGCCGCCAGGTAGAGGAAGGAATGGGGACGGGCGGCTTCCCGCCGACGGGATCGGTCGCCGTCGATGTCGCCGACGCCGGCGACGAGTACGTCGTCACCGCCGACCTCCCGGGGTACGAAACCGAGGAGATCGACCTCACGCTGGCGGAGGGGACGTTGAAACTCGAGGCGGACCGAACCGAGGAGAGCCTCGACGAGGACCGCGAGTACGTCCGGCGCGAGCGCAGCCACCGATCGGTGAGCCGACGGCTGCGCCTGCCGGAGCCGGTCGACGAGGAGGGCGTGACGGCCCAGTACAACAACGGCGTGCTGACGGTGACGCTGCCGAAAGTCGAGGGGCTCGACGACTCGAGACGAATCGACATCGAGTGAGTCACGACGATCCGTTTTTTCGAGCGCCCCGCCGGGCGGATCGGCGCGCTCGGTGATAGATGTATAGAAAGCTATACGGGCGCGTCCCGTCCAGGGACAGTATATAATGAGTGAGACGGGATACGACCACGCGGCGGTCGAACGACGGTGGCAGGAAGCCTGGGACGAGGCGGGAGTCTACCGGACGCCCGACGACGCCGAGGATCCGACGTACGTCCTCGGGATGTACCCGTACCCGTCGGGCAAACTCCACATGGGCCACGTCAGGAACTACACGATCACGGACGCCTACGCCCGCTACCGGCGAATGTGCGGCGACGAAGTCCTCCACCCGATGGGGTGGGACGCCTTCGGCCTCCCGGCCGAGAACGCCGCCAAAGAGCGCGACACCAACCCGCGGGACTGGACGTTCGACTGCATCGAGACGATGCGCGGCCAGATGGAGTCGATGGGCTTTGGCTACGACTGGGAGCGCGAAATCGCCACCTGCACCCCGGAGTACTACCGGTGGAACCAGTGGCTGTTCGCCCGCTTCCACGAGGAGGGGCTGGTCGAACGCCGCGACGCCGAGGTCAACTGGTGTCCCCACTGCGAGACCGTTCTGGCCGACGAGCAAGTAGAGGGCGAGGCCGAACTCTGCTGGCGCTGCGATACGCCGGTCGAACAGCGCGAACTCGAGCAGTGGTTCCTGCGGATCACCGAATACGCAGACGAACTGCTCGAGGCCATCGACGACCTGGGGGGATGGCCCAACTCGGTGCGCCAGATGCAGCGCAACTGGATCGGCCGCCAGGAGGGGACCGAACTCGACTTTTCGATCTCGGGTCACGGCTCCGTCAGGGCGTTCACCACCCGCGTCGATACCATCTACGGCGCGACCTTCTTCGCGCTCGCGCCGGATCACCCGATCAGCGAGGCACTGGCCGAAGAAGACGAGGACGTCAGCCACTTCGTCGCGGAGGAGGCCGACCCCGACGGCGACGAGCCAAACGGCGTCGCGACCGACCTGACCGCGACCAACCCCGCGACGGGCGAGGAGATCCCCGTTTTCGTCGCCGACTTCGTCCTCTCGGACGTCGGCACGGGCGCGCTGATGGGCGTTCCCGGCCACGACGACCGCGACCACGCCTTCGCCTCCAAGACGAGCGTCGACATCACCCCCGTCGTCGCACCCGAACCAGAGGAGTGGGACGGCGAGTCGATCCCCGAAGCGCCGGACGTAAGCGAGGGGGCGTACACCGACGACGGCGTGCTCGTGAACTCGGGTGAGTACTCCGGTCTCGAGAGCGAGGTCGCCCGCGAGCGACTCACCGACGACATCGAGAGCGCCGAGTGGACCACCCAGTACCAGCTGCGCGACTGGGGGATCTCCCGCCAGCGCTACTGGGGGACGCCGATTCCAGTGGTTCACTGCGAGGAGTGCGGTCCCGTCGTGGTGCCCGCCGAGGACCTGCCCGTCGAGCTACCCGAGTTCATCAACACGACCGGCAACCCGCTCGACGCCGCCGAGGAGTGGAAGGAAACCAGCTGTCCGGACTGCGGCGGCCCCGCAGAGCGGGAGACCGACACGATGGACACCTTCGTCGACTCCTCGTGGTACTTCCTGCGGTACGTCTCGCCGGACCTCGAGGAGGCGCCCTTCGACACGGAGCGGGCGAACGAGTGGATGCCCGTCGACCAGTACGTCGGCGGCATCGAACACGCCGTGATGCACCTGCTGTACTCGCGATTCTTCACGAAGGTGCTGGCCGACCACGAGGGTCTCGCACACCGCGAGCCGTTCGAGAACTTGCTCGCCCACGGGATGGTCCAGCTCGAGGGCGAGAAGATGTCGAAGTCGGTGGGGAACGTCGTCTCTCCCCAGCGGATCGTCGAGGAGTACGGTGCGGACACCGCTCGGCTGTTCATGATGCAGGCCGCACAGCCGGACAAGGCCTTCGACTGGAGCGAGGACGGGGTTCGTTCGACCCACGCCTTCCTGACACGGCTCGCGAACCTGATCGGGTCGTTCGAACCCGGCGGGGAGGACGCCGTGGCCGCGTACGTCGAGAGCGAGATCGACGCGACGGTCGCCATCGCCACCGACGAGTACGACGACCTGCGGTTCAACGACGCCCTGCGGGAGGTCCAGGAGCTGGTCGGCACCCTTCGGAGCTACGCCGACTACACCGATCCACGGCCGGAGACGTTCGAGCGCGGCCTCTCTGCCGTCGTCCGCCTGCTCGCGCCCGTCGCGCCCCACATCGCCGAGGAGCTGTACGACGACCTCGGCGGCGAGGGGTTCGTCGTCGACGCCGACTGGCCGGCCGCCGAGGCCGACCGCGAGTTCGTCGAGAAGCGCCGCAAGCTGGTCGAGAACACCCGCGAGGACGTCCGCCAGATCGTCGACGTCGCCGGCATCGACGATCCGAAAGGAATCGACGTCGTCGTCGCCCCCGACTGGAAGTACGACGCCCTCGAGATCGCACTCGAGAGCGACGCGCCGAACCTGATCGGCGAGCTGATGGGGGAGTCGCACATCCGCGAGCAGGGCGACGCCGCCGCGAGCTACGGCCAGGATCTGCAGGCCGAACGGGAGGCGCTGACCCGGTCGCTCCCGCCCGAGGCGGAACACGAGGCCCTCGAGGCCGCCGCCTGGCTGCTCGAGCGGGAGTTCGACGCGCCCGTCAGCGTCGTTCGCGCCGACGGGGTCGACGAGAGCGTGCTGAAGAACGCGGCGCCCGGTCGGCCCGCGATCGAGATCGAGGACTGATCGCGGCTACCTCCGCTGGCGGTACCCTCCGATCGAAGCAACGGTTTCGTGACCGTCACGCGTGGTACCAGCAGACGCCCACTTTATTCTCGTACCCGTCGTACGGACCCCATGAGCCGCGCGGAGACGGCAGGAGAGGAGGACGAATCGATCCCCAGGGAGGCGCTCCGGACGGTTACGCCGCCGTACGGCGGCCGGGTCAACCCGGAGATGGACGTCATCGGCTGGGGGATCTTTCTCGGGTTGCTCGTGTTGCTCCTGCCGCTCCTGCCGGTCGCGATCGCACTGTGGCTGATCGTTCGACTGCTCGACCGCCTCAGCGGCGGATCGGAATGAGCGGGACCCTCGAGTGTCGAGTCGGCGACGCCCTCTCGGGGCTGCCACACCCGCTCTCGATGACGTGGCTCGACGGGGCGTTCCTCCACTGGCCGTTCGAACCGGACGCCGTCCGGCGGCTGGTCCCCGACGAGTTCGACGTCCAGACCCGCGACGGCTCGGCGTGGGTCAGCCTCGTCCCGTTCGTCCTCGCTCGAGCCGGCCTCCGTGGATCGCCGCGGGCGGCCCGCTGGACGGGACCGGAGCTCAACGTGCGAACGTACGTCAGCGCCGACGGGATCTCCGGGCTGTACTTCCTGCGGATCGACGTCGCCAGTCCGTGGGTCGCCGCGCTCGGCCGGGGCGTGGCCGGCGTCGACTGCCGGCACGCCCACCAGCACGTCGAGGCGGCCGGCGACCGGGTCCGATTCTCGAGTGCGGGAGCGGACGGCACCGGGCGGTTCGTCGCGACCTACGAGCCCGCCGGACCGGCCGCCCGCGCCGACCCCGGCTCGCTGGAACACTGGCTAGTCGAGCGACGACAGTTCCTCTCGCGGCGGGGCGCCCGCGTGCTGGCCGGCGAGATCGCCCACGAACCCTGGCCGCTGCGCCCCGCGACCGTAGAAATCGAGGAGAACGACGTGTTCGAGGCGGTCGGGTTGCCGGAGCCGACGGCAGGGCCCCGGGCGCAGTTCTGCGGCCGACTCGAGCTCACGGGCTCGCTCGTCCGCCCGCTCTGTCTCGAGCGCGAGGGTTACTCGAGGCCGAGGAGGTCGAAGGGCGAGCCGTTGTCGTGATCGCTCGCGTAGCTGTAGACGACGTGGGCCGCGGCGACGTCCTGGATCGCGAGGCCGGTCGAGTCGAAGATCGAGATTCCCGTCTCGGCGGTGCGACCCGCCTTCTCGCCGACGACGATCTGGCCGATCTCGCCGTAGATGTCGTCGTCCGTCAGCACGCCCTCGTTGTAGGGAACGTTCACCTCGCCGGAGTGGGTACACTGCTCGTGGTCGTCGATGACGATCGTCGCCGCCTTCAGGAGGGCGTCGGCGAGTTCGTGTTTCCCCTCGGCGTCGGCACCCATGGCGTTGACGTGGGTGTGATCGGCCACGTCCTCGAGTGAGACGATCGGCTCTTTGACCGGAGTCACCGTCGAGAGCACGTCACAGTGGCCCGCTTCGGAGATCGAACCCGCGCGGACGTCGAACTCGTCGCCGTAGGCGTCGATGAACCGCTGGACGCGCTCGTCGTCGAGGTCGCTCACGACGACCTCTTCGATCGGACGGATCTCGCTGATCGCGTCGAGCTGGGTGTACGACTGGACGCCCGCGCCGACGATGCCGAGGCTGGTCGCGCCCTCGACGGCGAGGTAGTCGGTGGCGACGGCCGCGGCGGCACCGGTTCGCTTCATCGTGAGTTCGGTGCCGTCCATCACCGCGAGCGGGAACGCCGTCTCGGGGTCGGAGTAGATCATCGTCCCCATCACGGTCGGCAGGTCGTGCTCGCGGGGGTTGTCCGGGTGGACGTTAACCCACTTCAACCCGGCGGCGTCCCAGTCGCCGGCGTCGAGGTACGCCGGCATCGACCGGAAGTCGCCGTTGTACTGCGGCAGGTCGATATAGGACTTGGCCGGCATCTGCGCGTCGCCGCGCTCGTAGGCGGCGAAGGCGTCTTCGACCGCTCGCACGACGTCTGCCATTTCGGCGTTCGCGTCGACGTCCCCGCTGTCGAGAAGTAACGTTTGCATAGCCGCGAGTTTTGCGGGTCGCTACTTAGTTTATCTGTTTCTCGCGGCCTCCCGGGGCGGTCTATCCCCTGCATCGAGCGGAGAACCGCCCCCGACACGTCCGCAAACCACACCGATTTAACCTGCGCCGTGGAACCGGGACCGTCCGAATGCGGTTACTACAACTGTACGTCGACGAAGACCGCCGCGAGGACGTCCTCGAGAGCTGTGAGTCGCTCGGCCTCGAGTGTTTTCTCGTCGACGAATCGGGGAGACAGGGTGGCGCGATCGCGTACGTTCCGGTGCCGACCGGCGCCGTCGACGGCGTGTTACGAGAGCTCCGGGAGCAGGGTCTCGACGAGGAAACCTACGTCGGGATGGTCAACATGGAAGGGGCGATCGGCGTCGAAGCCGACGAGATCTCCGGCCGGTTCGCCGAGGGGCCGCGGAATCGACGGGGGATCACCCACCGCGAACTCCGCGCGAAGGTGAAAGACCTCAAACCGGGCAGGGTCTCCTACACGGCGTTCGCGGCGCTCGCCGGCGCGGTCGCCACCGCCGGACTGCTGTTGAACTCGGCGATCGTGATCGTCGGGGCGATGGTGATCGCCCCGTTCGTCGGCTCGCTGATGGCCGCCAGCGTCGGCGCGGTCGTCGACGACGACGAGATGTTCGTCGACAGCCTCGTCACGCAGGTCATCGGGCTGTCGTCGGCGTTCGTCAGCGCGCTCGGCGTCTCGCTGCTCGTCCAGTACACCGGAACGGTGCCGCCCTCGATCGTCGTCGCCCGCATCGAACAGATCGGGCTCTTCCAGACGCCGAACGTGCTCGCGATCACCATCGCGATCTGTGCGGGGGCGGCCGGAACGCTCGCGCTCGCGGAGGACCTCTCGACGGCCGTCGCCGGCGTCGCGGTCGCGGCGGCGATCGTCCCGTCGGTCGCGACCTCCGCGATCGGGCTCGCCTGGGCCCGCCCCCAGATCGCCCTCGGCGCTCTGGTCCTGTTGCTCGTCAACGTCGTCGCGGTCAACCTCACCGCCTACGTCGGGTTCTACGCGCTCGGCTACCGGACGGCGCTGCTCGACTCGGTGCGCGACGACCTCTCGCTGTCCATCCAGACGGGCGCGTACGCCTTCGTCGCCGGCGTGTTCGTCGTCGTCGTCGTCCTCACCGTCTTCGCGACCGCACAGCACCTCACGTTTCAGAACACGGCCCAGGCCGAGATCGAAGCCGCCCTCGAGGATCCACAGTACGAGGAGCTCGAACTGGTGTCGGTCTCCTCGGAGTACACCAGCCGCGGGATCTTCGACGACGACCAGATCGTGACCGTCACGGTCGCCAAACCAGCCGACGAGGAGTACCACGGCCTCGAGAACGATCTGCGGGATCGGGTTGTCGACGAAACCGGCGAGGAGGTCATCGTCGAGGTCCAGTTCGTCGACTACCTCCAGTCCGACGGCGACCGGGGCGAGGAAGCGGAGGTCGCGGACGGCCGAGTGACTCTCGAGACGACCGCTGACGGGGCGACGGCGTCGCTCGTCGCCGTTCGGTAGCGAGACCGGACGGCGGCGCAGTCTGGATCTCGAGACACACCACCGGAGAGCGCGGTAGTGTGAGAGCAACGGCTCGAGGGCGCGATCGCCGCGGTCCGAAAGAACGAGCGTCGTCGACGCTGATGGGTGTCGGATGGCCGATTGGGCCTGCTCACGGACGCGTAGCGCCCGTTCGCATACTCGAGGCCCGGCTTCGCCGCACCTCGCCTACATCGCGCCGCCCATGCCGCCCATGCCGCCCATGCCGCCCATGCCGCCGCCGCCCGGCGGCATGTCCATGTCGTCCTCGTCGTCGTCGCCCGTTTTGCCGCCCTTGAGTTCGCCGGCGGCGATCACGTCGTCGATGCGGAGCAGCATGACCGCGGCCTCGGTGGCGCTCTCGATGGCCTGGCTCTTGACGCGCAGGGGCTCGTAGACGCCTTCGCCGCCCATGTCGATGGTATCGCCCGTGTAGGCGTCCAGTCCCGCGGCGGTGTCGCCGCCGTCGTGGGCGCTGCGAAGCTCGACGAGCGAGTCGATGGGGTCGAGACCGGCGTTCTCCGCGAGGGTGCGGGGGACGACCTCGAGGGCGTCCGCGAACGCCTCGATCGCGAGCTGCTCGCGGCCGCCGACGGAGTCGGCGTAGTCGCGCAGGGCGAGGCTGAGTTCGACCTCGGGTGCGCCGCCGCCGGCGAGCACCTTCCCGTCCTGGATGGTCGTGCGGACCACGCCGAGGGAGTCCTCGATGGCGCGGTCGACCTCGTCGATGACGTGCTCGGTGCCGCCTCGCAGGATCAGGGTGACGGCCTTGGCATCCTCGACGTCCTCGACGAAGATGCGCTGGTCGCCGGCGATGTCCTTCTGGGCGACGCTGCCGGCGAAGCCGAGGTCGTCTTCGGTGATGTCCTCGACGTTCGAGACCGGGCGGGCGCCCGTCGCGCGGGCCAGCCGCTTGGCGTCGGAGGACTTGACGCGGCGGACCGCGATGATGCCCTCCTGGGCCAGGTAGTGCTGGGCCATGTCGTCGATCCCTTTGTCGACGAAGACGACGTCGGCGCCGACGTCGACGAGCTGGTCGACCATCTCCTTGAGCTGGGCCTCCTCCTGCTCTAAGAACTCCTGGAGCTGGTCGGGGTCGGTGACGTTAACCTCGGCGTCGATCTCCGTCTCCTTGATCTCGAGGGCGCCGTCGACGATGGCGACGTTGGCGTCCTCGGCGAAGTACGGCATGTTCTCGGAGACGCGCTCCTTGTCGACGATGACGCCCTCGACGAGTTCGGAGTTGTCGATGCTCCCACCGACGACCTTCTCGACTTTGACGTTGTCCGTGTCGATGCCCTCCTCGTCGGCGACCGTCTGGACCGCGCGGACGACGAGCTCCGCGAGCAGATCGCGGGCGTTCTCGGCGCCCTTGCCGGTCATCGCCGTGGCGGCGATCTGGTGGAGGATCTCGTCGTCGTCCTCGCCGACGTCGACGGAGATCTCTTCGAGGGTTTCCGTGGCCTTCTCGGCGGCCTGGCGGTAGCCCTGGGCGAGCGTGGTGGCGTGGATGTCCTGCTCGAGCAGCTCCTCGGCGCGCTTGAGCAGTTCACCGCTGACGACGACGGCGCTCGTCGTGCCGTCGCCGACCTCGTCCTCCTGGGTTTCGGCGACTTCGACGATCATGTTCGCCGCCGGGTGGTCGATGTCCATCTCCGAGAGGATGGTGACGCCGTCGTTGGTGACGACGACCGAGCCCGTCGAGTCGACGAGCATCTTGTCCATCCCCTTGGGGCCGAGCGTGGTGCGTACGGCTTCCGCGACCGCTTTCCCGGCGGTGATGTTCATCGACTGTGCGTCTTTGCCGGAGGTTCGCTGGCTATCCTCCGAGAGAACGATAAGGGGCTGGTTACCCATCTGTTGTGCCATAGTCAGAGATAGATTGATTGGTATTCTATATAAAAGCTGCGGTATGCGCCACGGTAAACCGCAACACGAGAGCGTGGTCGCCAGTCTGGTAAATCCTACCACAGCGTGTTTTATAGGTCACCGGTCGCGGTAGTCGTCGCGAAGCGACACACCACGCTCGAGGGGAGTGTGGCGCCGAAAACCCTACGGGGAGTACGCGGTCAGGACTGGCCGCCGGGGAACCGGTGGTACTGCATCCCCTGGTGTTTCATTTCGTTGTGCCGTTCCTCTAAGAACGAGTACACCGCGCCGTGGGGCGCGCCGTCTAAGAGCATCTCGGCGGCCGTTCGAGCGGCGTCGACTTGCGGCGGCGTGCCGATGATTCCGAGCGTCGAGCCGTAGATGACGACCGAGGCGCCCGAGAGTTCTTCCATCAGCTCGCGGGTTCGGCCACCCTCACCGATGAGTCGGCCCTTCTGTCGCTTCATGTCGTTTTTGTTCCTCGAGGCCGCGTCGATGTCGACCAGGTCGAACAGCATCATGTCGTCGGCCAGAAGCGCCATCGCGTCTTCCGGGGCGAACCCGCGTCCGATCGCACGGACGATCTCCGGCCCCTTGAGTCCGCGAACGGGGTCGCCGACGGTCTCGACGGCGACGGAGCCGTTCTCCGAATCGATGTCGAGTCGCACCTCGGCTTCCGCCTCGATCTCGCGCATCGTCTCGCCGCCCTCGCCGATGAGAACACCGATGCGGTCCTGCGGAATCTTCACGTGCTGCATGGCCAGAACTACTTGCTCAGGAGGGTTAAGCCCTTGGTCCGCAGGATCAGGCTGAGAATCTCACCCGCGGACCGACCGGAACCGGACCGTCTCCGAGCGCGTGTCGAGAACCGCCACCGTCCGATGGTCGTCCTCGACCGTCGGGAACTGTGCGCCCGGGTTGAGGAGAGTCGTCCGACCGATCTGCTCGCGTTCTCGTCGGTGGTGGTGGCCGTAGCAGACGTAGTCGTACGACTCGCCCTCCGCGATGGCGCGGACCTCCGCCAGCGACTCGCCGTGGAGGGCCGCCAGCGAGAGCCCGTCGAACTCGAGGTCTGCGAAGCGGCCGTGGAGTTCGCTCTCGCGTCCCAGGTCGGCGAACGCGGCCTCGAGGCCCGACACCTCGCCGTCGTTATTCCCCAGTACTCCATGGAGTTCGAACCCATCGAACAGCGAGATCACGGGCGGGGCGACGTAGTCCCCGCAGTGGACGACGATTTCGACGCCATCCTCCTCGAAGAGCTCGACCGCTCGCCTGGTCGCGTCGACGTTGTCGTGGGTGTCCGCGATGAGACCGAGTTGCATGCGTGTCGGCGCGTTCGGGAGCACCAAGAGTGTTCTGACGGTGGCGGTTCCGCGCCGAGCGACGGCCGCCGACTGTCGGCTACGCGGGCGAGCCGGCGGCTCAGTGCGTCGCCGGTTCGACGTTCACGTTCGACCGGAACCGGTTTCCGGGGTCGTACGTCGCCTTGACCGACGCCAGCCGATCGTAGGTTTCGTCGCCGTAGACCGCTCGAGCCAGCGCCTCGCCGTCCTCGCCGAAGCCGGGGAAGTTGAGGTAGACGCCGCCCGCGGTGAGCCCGCGCAGGTCGGCCCACGTCTCCCGCACCCAGGCGACGTTCGTGTCGTCGTCGGCCGGCTCCTCCCAGATGCCGTCGATGCTCAGCATGTACTCGACGTCGCGGTGGCTGTACGCGGTCGCCAGTTCGTCGACGTCTGCGATCGCCCCGCCCATGTGCCGGAGGATCATGAGCACGCGCGGGTGGGGTCGCTCGCGTCCGTGCTCAGCCATGCGATCGACGAACTCGTCGGTGAGCGCCTCGACGTTGATGGACTTCCAGTAGTAGCGGTCCCCCTCGGGAACCGCCGCGTCGAGGGCGCTCTGGGCGACGACGTACGGCATCCTGGCGCTCAGGTCCATCGCGGGTTCGGCGAGTTCCTGGAGCGGTTTCAACGCCGCCGCTGCCTCCTCCTGGGAGCCGGCGTACAGCCCCGACGCCAGGACGACGGGGTCGTCGTGGGCCTCCGTCGGGAGTTCCGGCAGTCGTGGGACACCCCAGATGGCGACCATGCTCGAGACCTCGTCGGGCGCCGTCTCGGTGTACTCGCGCCACGCGCGGATGACCGCCTCGGCCTCCTCGAGGTCGTACGCGGTGGTGACCTGCAGAACCTCGGGTCCGACCGGGTGCAGTTCGAACTCGAAGGCGGTGACGACACCGAAGTTGCCGCCGCCGCCCCGCAGCGCCCAGAACAGCTCCTCGTGGTCGTCCTCGCTGGCGGTCAGAAACTCCCCGTCGGCGGTAACGACGTCGATCGAGCGGAGCGCGTCGCAGCTCAGTCCGTACTTTCGGCGAAGCTGGCCGACCCCGCCGCCGAGCGTGAGTCCCGCCACGCCGGTTTCCGAAACCTCGCCGCCGGGGGTCGCCAGCTCGAACACCTGCGTCTCCCAGTCGATGTCGGCCCAGGTCGCCCCGCCACCGACGCGTACGCGGCGTGCGTTTGGGTCCACGCGCACCCAGTCGATGTCACGAAGGTCGATTACGACGCCGTCGTCGCAGACGGCCGTCCCCGCGACGTTGTGGCCGCCGCCCCGGACCGACACCGGGAGGTCGTGTTCGGCGACGAAGTTCACGGCCGCGACGACGTCGCCGACGCCCGCGGCGCGGACGATCGCCGACGGGTACCGGTCGACCATCCCGTTCCAGACCGCGCGCGTATCGTCGTAGGCGTCGTCCTCCGGGAGTACGAGGCTGCCTCGAAGTCCGAGCCGTAGTTCCTCAGCCGCTGCGGGTAGGTCAGCCGGTCGCTTCGCTCTGGTCTCTTCCATGATGGTTGGTACCACTGCACACACCATAACTGAATGTGGAATATACCCTGATCCCGATCCCCGAGAGAAACGGCGAGAACGACCCTCGAGAAACCGTCGCTACGGAATGCGCGGGACGCCCGCGGCTTCCAGGGCCACCCGTCGTTCCGCCGCCGTCAGCCGGTAGGGCTCGAGTTCGGTTTCGAGGTCACCCAGCGCCGCCCGCCGGCGCTGGTGAGCCGCCAGAAACTCCGTGATCCGCTCGATCGCGTACGTCTTGAGGTCGCCGCTGAGCAGTTCCCCCGAGCGATACTCGCGCTCGAGGTCGGCGAGGCGGTCGTCGTTCGGTTCGAAGAAGAATCGGAGGTACTGGAACGGGACGTCGACGGACGGGTCGCCGCCCCGTTCGTGGTGTTCCTCGAGCGTCGCCCGCCCGCCGCTGTAGGCGTGTTCGCGGATCGTTTCGGCGACGGTCTCGGGATCGTCGGTGAGTTCGATCGAGGGCGCGTCGCCCGAGGAGCTCATTTTGCCGGGTCCCGCGAGGCTCGGGAGGAACCGGCCGAGCAGCGCCCCCGGCTTCTCGACCGGCAGGGCCTCCTTCGCCGCCACGTCTCGGCAGACCCGGACGTGAGGGTCCTGGTCGACGGCGATCGGAACCAGGGTCGGCTGGCGACCGGCGACGAGTTGCGGGAGCAGGAGATGCGCCGCCTGGACCGCGGGGTAGAACTGCAGGCCGACGGTGTCCTGCGTGCCGTAGACGGCCTCGACGGTGGCGGGCGTGAGGTGCTTCGCGAGGCGCACCGCGAGCGGGTAGATCACGTCCGCGTCGGCGGTGTCGACCACGATCCGGGTGCGCTCGGGGTCGAAGCCGACCGCGAGGACGTCGCGAAGGTTGTCCCGCGCGTGCTCGCCGATTTCCTCGAAGGACTGCTCCTTCGCGAGGAACTTCTCGTCGTCCGACAGCGGGACGTACACCGTCGCACCGGTCTCGTCTTGCAGGCGCTTCGCGAGGTACAGCGGGAGCACGTGGCCCAGATGCATCGGTCCCGAAGGGCCGCGGCCGGTGACGAGCGTGTGGGGATCGCCCGCCCCGCTCGCCTCGAGGTAGCGATCGACGCCCCGGCCGGCGTAGAAGGTCCGGCGGCGGAGCAGCGGGTGGTCCGGCAGGCGGGCGATCTGCTCGTCCGTCAGGGGATCGGCGCCGAAGCGCTCGAGGAGCTTTTCGTAATCCACCTCGCCCGAGACGGCGTAGGGCGTGACGGAGAACCCCTCCCCGTCGGCGGGGGGTGTCCCGTCGCTCGAGGGGCGGGACTCGGGCTCCGTTTCGGTCGGCTGCGATTCGGTCGTGTCGTTCGTGTTCGTCATTCGTGTGGAATTCGGTGAATCCTGTCGCTTTCGGGCGGTTCCGAGGGGAAGAACGAAGGGAGCGGTCGCCGCCGCGCCCGACGGGTTAGGCCGCGTCGCGCGCACCGACGACACTGTCCGCTCTCGAGGACGGCTGCGGGCGCCAGGCGAGAGCGGCTCTCATTACCGGATCGTTTCGGCCGCGCGGCAAAGAGCGTTTCGCGGGGTCAGGGACACTCGAGGGCGACCCAGTCGTCGGCGTCCACGGACGCCGTGGCGCGAGAGGGGATCTCGCCGGGTTCACCCGCCCGGTAGACCGTCCCTCGCTCCGCCTCGAGGAAGTAGTGGGCGACGGATTCCGGTCTGTGCTCGACCATATCGTGGACCTCCCCGAGGAGGATTCGCGCGAACAGCGGCTCGTCTCGCCCGTCGATCCGAAACTGACTCGTCCCGAGCTCGTAGTAGAGGTCCGCGACGAGCGCGTCGTCCTCCACCCGCCGCTCCGCGCCCGACTCGAGGGCCTCGTCGATGGCCGTCGTGATCGGATCGGGCTCGAGGGCGGGTTCGCCCGCGTCTACCCGGGGAGCGTTCTCGACGGATTCGCCCGGCCACAGTTCGAGGTCGTACTCGAGGTCCGCGAGCGGCCAGACCCCGACGTCGACGCGAACGCCGGCGGCTCGCTCGACGGAGCCGACGGAGCGGACGGCGGGTTCGTCGTCGCTCGAGCCCTCTTCCGCGTCGTCGGCATCACCCTCGGTGTCGGCGCTTCCGTCTGACCCCCGCGCGGTCCGTGCACGGGCGAGTTCGAGGCGCATCGCGTACGACCGCCCGCTCGAGCGGGTCAGCGCCGCGGGAAACTCGAGGTCGGCGACGGGACAGCCGACGGACTGGAGCGACTCCGGGAGGTCGACGAAGTCCTCGTCGGGGGTCGACGACGGAACGGCGTCGTCGACCTCGAAGGGGTCGCGGTCCGGGGTCGCGTCGTCGGCGAGGTCGGCACAGCCGGCGAGGAGGAAGGGACCGGAGGCGGCCAGCAAGTGGCGGCGGCGCATAGTCGTCGGTTTTCCGAGAGCGACAAGTACCTGGCGGCCGGCCGGCCGCGACCGGCACTCGCGTTTCCGCCGCTCTAGGTCGCGGGCGTGACCGGACCTCGTCGGACGGGTCCCGCCACCCGTCGGGCGAGAGTGACCCCGCGGTTCGTACTACCGCCGCGAGCGGCCGGGACGATCGGTTTCCGTTCGGGGAGACCGCCCCGGGGTTCGCGGGGGATCGGGGGACGCGGACGAGCGGCCCCTACGAGGGGTGCTGGTGGCTGATCCGCTCGCCGACCCGACCGGGAACCGGCGTGCCGCAGTCGCGGCACGTCCAGTGGCGCCTCGTCGCGCCGTCGCGGACCTCGAGATCCTGACGGAACCGGATGGTGGCGCCGCAGACGCAGCGGTGGCTCGTCGGGGACATCGAAGACGGGTACGACCCGGAGGTCCATAAATCGCGGTCGTCCGGTCAGTCTCGCGAGGGGTCGGGTTCGGGATCGGTGACGAACTCGAGGAGGTCGTCGTCGCTCACCTCGAGGCCCTGACGGCGGAAGAAGGCGGCGACGTTGTGGCAGTCGCGCTCTAAGAACGTGCGGCTGTTGGGGTGGTGGACGGTCACCGCCTGCCCGAGGTCGATCACGACGAGCTGGCCCTCGTGGAAGACGACGTTGTACTCGCTCAGGTCGCCGTGGATCAGCCCCGCCGAGTAGAGTCGCCGCATGTACTCGCGCATGACCTCGTACGCCGTCTGCGGGTTCTCGACGTGGACCTCCCCGAGGCGCTTCGCCCGGCCCTCCTCGTTGCCGATGTACTCCATGACGAGGACGTTCCGCTCCGCGGCGATCGGCTCCGGCGCGCGAACGCCGGCCTTGCGCGCCCGCTCTAAGTTGGCGAGTTCCTTCTTCACCCACGCGAGGACGACGTCCTTTTTCTTTCCGCCGAGCCCCTCGAACCGGGGGTCGCCCTCGAGGTACTCGCGCATCTGTCGGAAATTCGAGGCGTTGATCCGGTAGACCTTCACCGCGACCTCGCGGTCGTCGCCCAGCGCGTGGTAGACGTTGGCCTCCTTTCCCGTCGAGATCGGCCCGCCGAAGGCCTCGACGTGGCCGTCCTGGACGAGCTTGTACAGCGCCGCGAAGGTGGCGTCGTCGAACACCGACTGCTCGACTTTGAACTGATCGGCGTCCTTGATTCGGGCTTCGAACTGCTCGAACTCGCGGTCGCGCTTTCGGGCGATGCGGTCGGCCTCCGTATCGGAGACGTCGATCTCCTCCCACTCGTCGCCCGGAACGTCGGCCTCCTCGAGGTCGACCAGACCGTACTCCGATCCCGTGTCCATCTGATCGCGTCTACGATGCGAGGGTGGGTAAAGACTGGGTATCGTTCCCCGCCGTCAGCGCGGTACCGGTGGGCCGGCGTCCCGATCCGACGAACCCTTTTGTCGCTGCCCGCGGTACGCTCTCCATGAGCGAGCCGCCCGACCGGGGGCAAGCGACAGGGTGCGAGCGATGACCCGCCACGAGGTCACCCTCGAGTGGCCCGACGGCCGCAGCCGGACCGTCGCGGTCGAGCCGTCCGAAACGGTGCTCGAGGCGGCGCTGCGCGAGGGGGTGCGGCTCCCGTACGACTGCCGGAAGGGGACCTGTACGACTTGCGCGGGACGGGTGCTCGCGGTCGAGGACGACGCCCTCGACGTCGCGGACGCCGTCGACTACCGGCGACCGCCGCGGGCGCTCGAGGCCGGTGACCTGACGGACGGCTACGCGCTGCTCTGTATCGCCCTGCCGCGGTCCGACTGTCGAATCGCGGTCGGACCGATGATCCGCAGCGAACTCGGTGACAGCCCGTGGAGCCGGTGAGCGGCTTCCGACGGCCGAACCGCCTTCAGTAACGTTAACGGAGACGAACGGGTATCTCCGAGACGACTATGCCAGCCGCCGACGCGGACGACGGGAACCCCTACGTTCGGGAGCCGCCGACGGAGTTCGACCCGCTCGAGGAGCTCTCCGCCGAGCGCGCCGAGCGACAGGTCGAGCTGTTGCGCGAGGCGATCCGCGAGCACGACCGCCGCTACTACGTCGAGAACGACCCCATCATCGCCGACCGGACTTACGACCTGCTGTTCTCGCGGCTGCAGGAACTCGAGGACGCCTTCGACCTCTCCCACCCCGACAGCCCCACCCGTTCCGTGGGCGGCGAGCCCCTCGACGCGTTCGAAACCGTCGAGCACGTCGCGCCGATGCTCTCGATTTCCCAGTCGGGCGAGGCCGACGACGTCCGCGAGTTCGACCGGCGGGTACGACGCGAGCTTGACCTCGAGGCGGTGACGTACGTCTGTGAGCCGAAGTTCGACGGCGTCTCGATGGCGTTCGTCTACGAGGAGGGGCGCCTCGAGCGGGCGGTCACCCGCGGCGACGGCCGCGAGGGCGACGACGTCACCCGGAACGCCAGGACCATCGGCGCCGTTCCCCAGCGCCTGCACGACGACCCGCCCGACTTTTTCGCGGTGCGGGGGGAGGTGTACATGCCCAAGGACGCCTTCCAGGAGCACAACCGCGAGCGCCTCGAGCGCGGCGAGGAGCCCTTTGCGAACCCCCGTAACGCCACCGCGGGGACGATCCGCCAGCTCGACCCGTCGGTCGTGGCGGAGCGCCCGCTCGAGGTGTTCTACTTCGACGTGCTGGCAGCGAGTTCGCTCGAGGACACCCACTGGGCGGAGCTCGAGACCGTTCCCGACTACGGCCTCCGGACGAACGATCGGGTCGAGCGCGTCTCCGATATCGAGGCCGCGGTCGACTACCGCGACCGGCTGCTCGAAGAACGCGACGGCCTCCCCTACGAGATCGACGGCGTGGTGATCAAGGTCGACGACCGCGAGGCCCGCGAGGCGCTCGGCCGCACCGCCCGCCACGACCGCTGGGCGTTCGCCTACAAGTTCCCCGCCCGCAGCGAGGTGACGACGATCCAGGACGTCGCGGTCCAGGTCGGCCGCACGGGGAGGGTCACCCCCGTCGCGCTGCTCGACCCCGTCGACGTCGGCGGGGTGACGGTGTCGCGGGCGAGCCTGCACAACCCCGAGGAGATCGAGGCGAAGAACGTCAACGTCGGGGACGCAGTCAGGGTCCAGCGGGCGGGCGACGTGATTCCGTACGTCGAGGAGGTCCTCGAGAAGGGCAGCGAGGGTCACTACGAGCTACCCGACCACTGTCCGGTCTGTGAGAGCGCCGTCGAGCGCGACGGGCCGATCGCCTTCTGTACCGGCGGGCTCGCCTGCGACGCCCAGCTGAGGCGGTCGATCGAGTACTACGCGGGCGACGGCGGCCTCGACCTCGAGGGGCTGGGCGAGAAGAGCGTCCGCCAGCTCGTCGAGGCCGGGCTCGTGGGCTCGATCGCCGACCTCTACGAACTCGAGCGCGAGGCGCTCACGGAACTCGAGGGGTGGGGCGAGACGAGCGCCGAGAACCTGCTCGCGGAGATCGAGGCGAGCCGCGAGCCCCCGCTCGCGGACTTCCTCTCCGCGCTCGGGATTCCCCACGTGGGGCCGTCGACGGCCCGCGAACTCGCCCGAGCGTTCGGCAGCTTCGCGGCGGTTCGGGCGGCCGCCGAGGACCGACCCGAGACGCTCGAGGACGTCGACGAAATCGGCGAGACCGTCGCCGAGACGATCCACGACTTCTTCGCGAGCGAGGCCAACGCCGCGGCCGTCGACGCGATCCTCGAGCACGTCTCCCCGCAGGAGGCCGAGGGACGCGACGGTGGCGACGAACTCGAGGGACTCACCTTCGTCTTCACCGGCTCGCTGTCGGGGATGACCCGCGGAGAGGCCCAGGAGCTCGTCGAGGCCCACGGGGCGAACGCGACGAGCAGCGTCTCGGGGAACACGGACTACCTCGTCGCCGGCGAGAACCCGGGGGCGACGAAACGCGAGGCCGCCGACGATCTGGGGGTGGCGGTGCTCGAGGAGGCGGCGTTCGAGGAGCTACTCGCGGACCGAGGGATCGCCGCCGGCGAGTGAGTCCGCCCTACCGCCCGCCGTGTACGGGGCGGGTGAGCTGTCCCGTCCCGTCCGACGGCGACGGGGCGAACAGCTCGTCGAACTCGACGTCGGAGGTGATACAGTGTTCGAGCCAGCCGGTGACGTCGTTCACCCGGAGTTTGTGCCGCGGCGGTAGCTCGTGGATCGACGGCTGGTCGGGGAACAGCACCTGATCGAGGTCGTACCGGTCGAACATCTCGAAGCGGTCCGGCCACGCCCGCGGCGAGCGGGCGAACGGCGCCTTCTTCCGGAGGAATCCCTGGACCGCGTTGACCGTCTGTGACTCGAACGGACGGTCCGGCGGCGTGTGTCGCAGGATGTCGTCGTCGAGGCGCTTGATCGCCTCGAGGAACGTGCGGGTGTTGTGGTGTTCCGGCGGCGTCGTCAGGTGCCAGTCGAGCAGTTCGACGTCCGTAACGAGCATCGACTCGAGGTAGTTGTCCGCGAGGTGGGTCCGGAACGGGATCGACGGCTGGTTGGCGATTCCCGCACAGGTGAGGCGAGTGTGGACGTCGACGCCGCGGTGGGCGTGGGTCTCGACCTGCTCGCGGATCGACTCGAGGACGAACGAGTGGGGGTCGTCGGGGCCGACGTTCGTGTGGCGGACGACCGCCTCGCTCTTCTCTGGAACGTAGCCGAAGCGGTCGGCGAGCACCGCCGCGGGGTCGGGGTTCGACTCGAGCGGCGGCAGCGGAAGCGACTTTCCGAAGAGGTCGATCGCCTTGCGCTCGAGGAAGTGCCCCCGGATGAGCGTGTCACAGAGCAGCCCGTGGTAGATCGTGTCGACGTCGATGCCGTCGGCGTAGCCCGCGTGGTGGATGTGCAGCGACTCCTTGATCCCCTGTGCGTACTCGACTTTCTCGGGGCCGGCGTACAGGTAGCGCTGGTCGGGTTCGAACACCGTGTGGGTCGCGCCGTACTGGTTCGCGAGTTTGCCGGCGCGAACGATCTCCGGGTTGTCGCTGTGGCCGACGGTGAAACACTCCTCGATCGAGGGGACCTGCGAGAGCAACAGCCGGGAGTCGTAGCCCGCAGAGAGCAACAGCCCGCTCGAGCCCGGATACCCGCTCCGTCGGGCGATCGCCCGGCGCAGCCTGCGGGCCAACTCCGAGACGTAGTCGAACTCCTGGGGGTCGTAGACGAACCGCTCGAGGCCGCCGACGTCGGTCGCGGTGAGGTAGCCGTCGAAGGGGACGCGAGAGAGCTCCGAGAGCAGCGTCTCCTCGCCGAAGACCATCCCGACGTGCATGAACTCTCGAAGCGAGGTCCGGTCGACGGTCGGCCGATCGATCGTGCGCGCAACTGCGGCCGCGTTCGTTCCGAAGACCCGCGAGGCGTGGTCGTCGGTGTAGAAACACTCCCAGGATCGGATCGGGTCGGTCGCGACGATCGTCTCCTCGGCGGTGTCGATCACCGCGATGAACGAGCCGTTAAGCTGCGAGAGCGCATCCCGTCCGCGGTCGCGGTAGGCCTCGAGCAGCCACGAGGCGCTGTCCGCGTCGACCGCGTCCGGCGGAAACGCCTCTCCCCAGACGAGACAACTCCCCGAGTCAGTGTCTGCGACGGCGCTTCGTCCGGGCGTTCCGAGGTGCGGATCGCGAACGCCAACGGTGATCGACGGCCCCTCGACGACCACGTCGAACTCCTGGCGAGAGCGGTGGCGGGAGAACCCTTCGTACTCCCCGAAGACGCCGAATAGTTCGGTTTTCATTTGTAGTAATCTGCGTACTGCGAAGTGACACCGACGGCGGTGCCGCGAGCGGTGTCCGGCGAACGACTGCCGGACGGTACCAGCATATCCCTGTGTTAGGAAGGTAAACCGGGATAACTATGTCCAGAATAAGCCCGATAACGGTCGAAAACGAGGGATTTAATCGGTGGACAAGTCACCGAGACAGAACGATCGGCCGGGATGAACTCACCGTAATCGGCGTGGAAGCGGTTGAACTCTCCGTGGAGACGTATCATTCAGGGGTGGTTTACGAGACGAAAGTCGTCGACAGAGATCGGTTGCTACAGATCGAGGTTCCTGAATCGGAGGTAGCCGAGCGCGACCGGGACGACCAGCCAGGCGAGGAGGATGAGGACGGCGAACCAGTCGGAGAGGTAGAACGGTAACTCGCCCTCGTGCCAGAAGGCGATCTCCTGGAGCGTCGCGTCGGGGAGCAGACCGTAGAGCGCCCCGTCGTACGCGCCCATGGGATTCAGCCGGGGGACGAACAGGTACCACCCCGGCGCGGGCGGCTCCGGAAAGACGTTCCCCGTGAGCAGGTAGTAGGCGACGAGGCGGAACGAGTCGAAGACGAAGTAAAAGAAGATGAAGACGCCGACGACGCCGGCCGCGGCCTTGCCCGTCGAGGTCGTCAGCGACGAGATCGCGACCCCGATCCCGACGAACACCGTCCCGAGCAGCAACGAGAGCAGGCTGAAGACGAACAGCTGGAAGGCGTTCACCTCGTCGTACAGCGCGACGATGATCACGAACGCGACCGCGAGACCGGCGAACAGCGCAGCCCACAGGACGAGCGAGCGGCCGAGGAACTTCCCGACGACGACGTCGAGCCTCGAGTGCGGGAGCGAGAACAGGATCTTCCCGGTTCCCGAGTCGATCTCGCCCGCGAGGGACTTGTAGCCGACGAGCAGGCCGATCAGCGGCAACAGCCACGCGACCGGCTGCTCGAGAAAGAGGATCAGGCTGACGGCGGCGATCTCCTCGCCCTCCTGGGCGAGCAGGTCGTCGAGGTAGACGAACAGGAACGCCATTCCGCCGAGGAAGGCGACGAAGATCGTCGTCAACAGCCACAGCACCTTCGAGCGGGCGGCATCGTGGAAGTCCTTTCGCGCGACCGCGATCACGCTGTCGGGGTCGAGGTCGACGGCGGGCCCGCCGGACCGGGAGTCTGACGCGCTCATGGTCGGGCCTCCGCGGTGTAGGAGTGAAAGACGTCGTCGAGGGAGGCCTCCTTCGTCACGAAGTCACGCACCTCGAGGCCGTGGTCCTCGAGCTCCCGGAGCACGGCCGTTTTCGAGCCGTTACACTGGACGACGACCGTCGGCTCCTCGCGCTCGTCGGTCGCGACCTCCGCGACGTCCGCGAGGGCGCGCACGGCCGCGAGGGCGTCGTCGTCGATCCGGTCGACGGTCACCCGGAGGGTCGTCGTCGTCGCGACGGAGTCGCGCAGGCCCTCGACGGTGTCGACGGCGACCATCTCGCCCGCCCGCAGGATGCCGACGCGGTCGCAGACGGCTTCGACCTGCTCCAGGATGTGACTCGAGAAGAAGACGGTCGCCCCGCGGGCGTTCTCCTCGCGGACGATCTCGCGCATCTCGCGGGCGCCGTTGGGGTCGAGCCCGGTCGAGGGCTCGTCTAAGATCAGCAGCTCGGGCTCGCCGACCAGCGCCATCGCCAGCATGAGCCGCTGGGCCATCCCCTTCGAGTAGCCGCCGGTCTTGTCGTCGACGGCGTCGGCGAGGTCGACGCGCTCGAGCAGTCGCTCGGGGTCGTCGTCGCTCCCCTTGGACTCGATGGCGAACTCGAGGTGCTGGCGGGCGGTGAGGCGGTCGTAGGTCTCGTACCCTTCCGGGAGGACGCCGGTTCGCCGGCGGATCTCCCGGCTGTCGCGGTGGGCGTCGAGTCCGAGCACCGTCGCCTCACCCGCGGAGGGGCGTACGAAGTCGAGGAGGACGTTGATCGTCGTCGACTTGCCGGCGCCGTTCGGCCCCAGAAACCCGAACACCTCTCCCTCGTCGACGCGAAACGAGAGGTCGTCCAGGGCGACCGTCCGACCGTACGTTTTCGTCAGTCCATCGACCCTGATCGCGGCCATGCACGAGTTGTCTCACCGTTGGCCGATAAGGTTTGTTACCGCGAGCACCGCCGGTGGCCGCAGTGGTTCGTCAGGTCCGGACTTCGCGCGGTGCTAGATGGGGTCGTCCGGATCGTACCGCTCGGCGGTGCGTTCGGCTTCGGCCGCGTACCGCGCCACCGTCTCCTCGTCGGCCGTCGACTCGAGGTCGTCCCCGTCGACGGTGACTGCGGCGGTCACGGGCGAGCCGGTTCGAAGCGAGACGGCCGAGCGTTCGTACCGGCGGTAGCGCCGGCCGTCGGGCGTCGCGTAGACGAGCGTGACGAGGTTCCGGTCGCCGACGCTCCGTTCGACGAGCCAGCACCGGACGGTCGAATCGGTCATCGACGGCGGTTACGCCTCCACTAAGGAGAATCTATCGCGTTGGCCCCGAGTTCACGGAATGTCCCACCGCCTAAACCGCTTCGAGACCGGTTGTACATCGATATATTCAGCGATTCGAATCAGTTAGGTCTCGAGAGGCGAACGGGATCGAACGCACCGGAATTGAGCAAAACGGCTGACCCCGTTTATACTCCCGGCGGGACCAGTGTAGCCTGCGTCGAACCCATGACATCCATGAAAGAACGTCTCGGCCGCTCGCTGCCACAGCGACGGACGATCATCGCGGTCACGCTCGCGCTCGTAATGATCGGACTCGCCGGCTGTGGCGGACCTGGCGGTGACGACGGTGTCGACGACGAAGGAATTGACGACGACGCTCCTGGAGAGGACGTCGACGACGAGGCCGACGACGGCGTCGGTGACGACGGTGCAGATGACGGCGTTGGCGAAGACGACGAAGCTGACGACGGCGTCGGTGATGACGATGCAGATGATGGCGTTGGCGAAGACGACGAAGCTGACGACGGCGTCGGCGATGACGACGGCGTTGGCGACGACGACGAGGCCGACGATGGCGTCGGTGACGACGACGCGGATGACGGCGTCGGCGATGATGATGACGCTGACGATGGCGTCGGCGACGACGACGAAGCTGACGACGACGGTGTCGTCGACGATGACGACACCGACACCGAGGACGACGTCTAACCGTCACGCACCGACCGCCAGTTACGGTAACTGACACGGTCGAGGGCGTTTCGAATCGACCTTCAACGACGGCATTTTTCGACCCGGACCGGAAACTCGAGTGGCGACACCGCCGCGTGCGGTCGCGGCTCGTACAAGTCGGGCGGCCCGTGTGACGTCAGGCTGAAAGTCGTCGATCACGTAGGACCGCCGATGAACGCAGCAGGGGTGCGCGAGCGAGCGACGTCGCTGCCGCGCGAGCCCGGCGTCTACCAGTTCCGCGAGGGCAGCACCACACTGTACGTCGGGAAGGCCGTCGACCTGCGCTCGCGGGTTCGTTCCTACGCCGACCCGCGCAGCGCCCGCATCCGGCGGATGGTCGATCGCGCCGACGGAATCGAGATCGCCGTCACCGACACCGAAACCCAGGCGCTGTTGCTCGAGGCCAACCTGATCAAGCGCCACCAGCCCCGCTACAACGTCCGGCTCAAGGACGACAAGTCCTACCCGATGGTCCAGCTGACGGGCCACGAGGCCCCCCGGATCGAGATCACCCGCGATCCGAACGAAGCGGCGACCGTCTACGGCCCCTTCACGAACAAGGGACGGGTCGAAACGGTCGTCAAGGCCCTCCGGGAGACGTACGGCGTCCGCGGCTGCTCGGACCACAAGTACGCGGGCCGGGACCGCCCCTGTCTCGACCACGAGATGGGGCTCTGTACCGCCCCCTGTACCCGCGAGATCGACCTCGAGAGCTACCGGGAGGACGTGACCGCCGTCGAGCGCTTCTTCGAGGGCGAAACCGGGATTCTCGCGGATCCGCTGCGCCGGGAGATGGAGGCCGCCGCTCAGGCGAAGAACTTCGAGCGGGCGGCGAACCTTCGAGATCGTCTCGAGGCCGTCGAGAGCTTCCACGGCGAGGGCGGCGAGGCCGTCCAGACGACGGGCGGCGAGCACACCGTCGACGTGCTCGGTGTGGCGATCGAAGGCGACGACGCCACGGTGGCCCGCCTGCGCGCCGAGGGCGGGAAACTGGTCGATCGGGAGCGACACAGCCTCGAGGGCTCCGACGCGGCGACTGCTGGCGGCGACGGGGCTGCGAGCGAGCGGGGTGTTCCGGCCGTTCTGGCCGCCTTCCTCGTCCAGTACTACGCCGAGCGGAGCCTGCCGGACGCCGTCTTGCTCTCGGAACGACTCGAGGACGCGGAGGTCGCGTCCTGGCTCGCAGCGGAGGGCGTCGCCGTCCGCGTTCCGGGTGCGGGGCGGGAGGCGAAACTGGTCGACCTCGCGCTCAAGAACGCCCGAAGAAACGTCGGTCGCCGGGACGAGTGTGGAGCCCTCGCCGACGCGCTCGGTCTCGAGTCGGCCCGACGGCTCGAGGGGTTCGACGTGAGCCATGCCCACGGCAAGTCGGCGGTGGGGAGCGACGTGACCTTCGTCGACGGGAGCGCGGAGAAGACCGACTACCGGCGCAAGAAACTCGAGGACCGAAACGACGACTACGACAACATGCGCGCGCTGATCCGCTGGCGGGCGGAGCGCGCCGTCGAGGGCCGCGACGACCGCTCCGACCCCGACCTGCTCGTGATCGACGGCGGCGAGGGCCAGCTCGAGGCCGCCCGCGACGCCCTCGCCGAGGTGGGCTGGGACGTCCCCGCCGTCGCGCTGGCGAAGGCCGAGGAGACGGTGATCACCCCGGACCGGCAGTTCTCCTGGCCGCGGGACGCCCCCCACCTCCACCTCCTCCAGCGGGTGCGCGACGAGGCCCACCGCTTCGCGGTGCAGTACCACCAGACGATCCGCGACGACGTTTCGACAGTCCTGGACGACGTGCCGGGGATCGGCCCCGAAACCAGAAAGCGCCTGCTGGGGCGGTTCGGCAGCGTCGAGAACGTGCGGGAGGCGAGTCTCGAGGATCTGCAGAGCGTGTCGGGGGTGGGCGAAAAGACGGCTCGAACCGTAAAAGAGCGATTGTAACCCGGCGTCACTTCGGTTGAGGACCGGCCACGGGCGACGGCTCGCGTGCGTGCACGACGTTTATCCCGCTCGTCCCGCTCGACGCTAGTCACACCAGAACGTATAAAACGAACGTATCTATCTTCGTGAATGTGCTCGAGACGGCCGTCGGTCTGCTCGAAGTCGGGTTCGTTTACGGCCTCGTTATCGTGATCTTCGTTTTTGGGATCGGGCTCATCCTGGGGTCGAACGAAGCGACGGCGCTGCTCGTACGTACCGATGCGGAAGCGCTCGAGCGGTTTCGAGATTCGAGCGCCGCAGCCGGAGGCCTCGTGAACTGGATGGCGACGATAACCGGGCTGTTTTTCGCGCTGTTCGCCGGTGCCGGCCTGCTCCTGTTGCTGTACGACCACGCACTGGTTCGAGCCGACGCGATCGTTCCTGCAAGCGCGAGCGCGGTGTTCCTGTTCTGGACGGCCGGGATGTACGCCCTTCTCGCGCCGCACGTTACCGCGCTGCCCGCGGACTCCTTCGAGGACGACCCGACCGCGGCCGTCGTGATCGCCGTTCTCTGCGTTCTGCTCGGGTCGTTGCTCTGGTTGCTACGAACTGGGTAGCTCGTCGCCGGCGGAGCGTTCCTCGAGAGGGAGCAACCCTATGTTGCTCGCGAGCGTACCGAATAACGTGTCAGACGACGACCCGCTCGAGGACTTACTCGACGAACTCGACGCCCACAGCGACCTCGAGGCCGCGGCCCAGGCGCTGTCGATCCGCATGGAGAAACGCCGGTACGGGAAGCCGGTGACGATCGTCGAGGGATTCGATCTCCCCAAGTCGGAGCTTAAGCCGATCGCCTCGAGTCTCAAGAGCGCCCTCGGAACCGGCGGCACGATCACTGAGGGACGGATCGAGTTGCAGGGCGACCACCGCGACAGAGTCCCGAAACTGCTTCGCGACCGGGGGTTCGACGTCGAGACCTGATCGCCGCGAGCGAGGCGGCTTCGCGCCCGCCTCCAACTCCCGTTTCGGTTCGGCAACTCGAGTCGAACGGATACCGTGGGTCCGTCGACTACGATCCGCTCGCGTCACAAATCGGCCTCGCTGGACACTGCCGCTATGCAGATTTCTCGCCGAGAGTTACTACCAGGAGTTCGATAGATGCGACAGCGCCCTACAGCAAGAGGTAGCCGGCGATAAAGAGGAAACAGTTGTACACCGCGTGGGCGATGATGGGGACGGTGAGGTTGTTCGTCCGCTCGTAGAGGACGCCCATGACGACACCGACGCCCGTAATAAGCAACGCCCACCCGACGACGGTGGCGAGCGATCCGGTCCAGTTCCCGAAGTGCATCGAGCCGAACAGCAAACTCGCAACGACGATCGCACTCGCTGGCCCGAACGTGTTCCGGAGTCGGCCCTGGATCACGCCGCGAAACAGGTACTCTTCGGCCGGCGCTACGACGACGATCGACAGGAGAGCGAGCCAGATGAGGATCAGCGGATCCGCCGTAACGAACCCTTCGAGGACGGATTCGGGGGTGAGACCGAGGAACTCCAGCACGATACTCGCACCGGTCGCGAAGACCAGTGCGACGATCGTCCCACCAGCAGCATACGAGAGGTCCCGGCGGTCGGGGCGAGCGAGTCGAACGGCGAGTCCGTAGCGACGGACGTACAGATACCCCGCGGCGAAGAAACCGATCTGCCCCCCGAGGAGGAGAGTGACGAAGACGGCCGTACTTTCGAAGTCGAACCCGAGCACGAAGAGTGGAACGGCGAAGAGGACGCCCACAACGCCCGAGAGAATCAGCGCCAGGACGGTGAGTCCGACGGCGACCCCGACGGCTCGAATCTTTCCCCGTCCGCCCGTCGTCGGCGGTGCGTCCGCGGCATGCCCTGATTCTCCCATGATAACCGATAAGACACCTGTCGAGTATTTATCGTTGCCGTTAGTAGAGGGAGTGCGGTGGTGAGAGTCGGCTTCGTGCCAGATACGCGCCTCGAGCCTCGTGTAGACGCTATCGAACGCGATCCCGCGTCTTGACACTGATCCGAGATGCGACTCGTCGACGAGCGTGGCCATCGAGGCGGTGCGTTCGTCTTCGTACGGACCGCAGAGAGTGTTACGCTCCCTGGCCACCGAGGATTCTGTGGAGCCTATAATTTTGTCGTTCGCTACCGTAGTGCACGACATGGAGATTAGACCGGCCACGGCCGACGACCGCGAGGCGATCCGCGAGGTCGCCCGCGAGACCTGGCACGACACCTACGATATTCCCGAGGACGTTATCGACGACACCGTCAACGACTGGTACGCTGACGAGGAACTCGAGCGCGCGCTATCGACCGCCGGCACCGCCGTGCTCGTCGCCGAAGCGGACGACGAAGTCGTCGGGTTTACACACGGCGTCGTCCAGGAGGATGAGGGCGACGTCCTGCGAATGTACGTCCACCCCGACCACCAGCGCCAGGGCGTCGGGACGGCGCTGCACGACCGCCTGCGCTCGGCTCTCGAGGACTTCAACATGGAGCGCATGCGGGCGATCGACCTCGCCTCGAACGCGGGCGGCCGCGAGTTCTACGAGGGACTGGGCTTCGAACAGACGGGGGACGGGGAGGTCGATATCGGCGGCGAAACACACCGCGAGGTCGTGTACACCCTCGAGTTGTAACCGGTCCGGAAACCGGTCCCAACCGGTGACAGTGGCGAGGGTAACGACGTCGTACACCGGTGACCGTCGTCGCCAGCGGACGATACGGCTCGAGTGACGCTCACGAGATGCGGTACGTAGTCCGTACCCGCCCGGTCGCGGACGGTAGTCGGCGGATAGCTAATTCCCTGACAGTCGTCTCCCCGTGTATGAACGTTCGCGACTTCACGTTCGACGCGTACGACCGACTCGTCGGTGCCGCCGTCGACGCCGACTACGAGGTCCTCACGGTGGCGGAGTACCTGCGGGCGGAGACCCTCCCCGAGCGGTACCTCATCCTGCGCCACGACGTCGACCGGCGGGTCGAGATCGCCCGCTCGATGGCCCGCCTCGAGGCGCGCCACGGCGTGGCGTCGACGTACTACTTCCGGACCTCGACGTTCGAGCCCGAGATCGTCGCCGAGATGGCCGAGATGGGCCACGAGATCGGCTACCACTACGAGGACCTGGCCCGCGCCCGCGGCGACCGGCGCAGAGCCCACCGCCAGTTCGCGGCCAACCTCGCGGCCTTCCGCGAGCACGCGACGATCGAAACCGCCTGCTCGCACGGCAGCCCGCTCTCGCGGCACCTGAACCTCGACATCTGGGAGGGAGAGCGCTCGCCGGCGGAGTACGACCTGCTGGGGGAGGCCTACCTCGACGTCGAGAAGGACGACGAGGACCCGACGCTGCCGTCGTACCTCTCCGATACGGGTCGGCGGTGGGGAACCGTCGACCCCGACTTCGGCCTCGTCGAGACGACGGACGACTTCGTCGAGTTCCTCGAGGCCGGCGACTGCCCCCGGCTGTACGTCCTCGCCCACCCGGGGCGGTGGTCGCGCTCGCGCCTCGAGTTCGTCGATCGATTGGCCTGGGACGTCGCCGCCGAGACGGGGAAGATCGCGGTGAAACCGGCCCACTACGCCCAGCGAGGGGTCGCCAACGCGACCGGCGGTGTCGTCCGGGCGGTCGGCACCACCGCCGCGGTCGCCGCGCGGATCGCCCAGGCGACGGCGCCTCGAGGGCGTGAACGATAGGGGAAAACGGGTTCTCACTCGTCCAAACCAAAAGACGAAGTGGCGTCAACGCGAACGTCAACGCATGGGAACAGCGGACGAACAGATCCGGGTCAGTAGTCGGGTGAAACGGACGCTCGACCGACACCGCCGGGAGGGAGAGAGTTACAACGACACCCTCGAGCGCCTTCTCGCCGACGATGAGCGCGACCTGCTCGCCGGGTTCGGACGCTGGTCGGACGATCAGGCGGAACGGGTTCGGGAGGCTCGAGAGGCGTCCAAACGGAAGTCGAAAGAACGGATGCAGCGGTTGGCGGATCCGGAATGAAGGTCCTCGACGCGTCGTTTCTCATCGACTACCTGAACGGCGTCGACGTAGCCGCCGAGTACCTCCTCGCGAACGACGACGAGGCCTTCGTGTTTCCCGCACCGGCGTACGCCGAAGTGCTGGTCGGGGAGGGAAACGCTCCCGACGGCGACGTTGCCGCGGTGGTCGCCGATCTCTCGTGGGGAGACGTGTACGACGTCGACGAGGAGACCGCGATCCTCGCGGGAGAGATCGCCGACGAGATCGGCCCCGAGGGGCCGTTCCTGGCCGGCGCGGACGGGCTGATCGCCGCTGTCGGCAGGGAGCTGAATGCGCCGCTCGTTTCGGCGGACAGCGATCTCACTCACCCGGAGACGCGAAGAGTAGTTGACGTCGAAACGTATCGCGACTAGTGGAGGGAAAGCGCCACGGCGGCGCTATCGCCCGGTTGAAAGCGGGCGGTCTCAGAACTCCTCCGCCGGCGGCGCGATTCCCTCCTCCTCGTCGCCGCCCGCGAGGTCGAACTCCTCGCGGACCTCTCGGATCCGGTCGCGGATGTCTGCCGCGAGTTCGAACTCGAGGTTGCTCGCCGCCTCCTCCATCCGGTCCTCGAGGTCGTCGATATACCGGGCAGCCTCGTCGTCGTCTTTCAGATCGCGCCCGGAGACGCTCGAGGTGTCCGTTTTGCTCCCCGGCAGGCTCGTCTCGCCGACCTCCTTGTCGATCGTCATCGGCTCGTAGCCGTGTTCTGCGTTGTACTCCCGCTGGATCTCCCGGCGCCGGCGGGTCTCCTCGATCGCCGACTCCATAGCGCTCGAGGGGTCGTCGGCGTAGAGAATCACCTCGCCGTTGACGTTGCGGGCCGCTCGTCCCATCGTCTGGACCAGAGTCGTCTCGGAGCGAAGAAAGCCCTCCTGGTCGGCGTCCAGAATGGCGACGAGCGAGACTTCGGGGATGTCCAGCCCCTCCCGGAGCAGGTTGATCCCGACGAGGACGTCGATCTCCCCTAACCGAAGGGAGCGGATAATCTCGTGGCGCTCTAAGGTGTCGGTCTCGTCGTGCATGTATTCGACGTCGACGCCGGCTTCCTCTAAGTACTCCGTGAGGTCCTCGGCCATCCGCTTGGTGAGCGTCGTCACGAGCGTGCGCTCGTCGCGGTCGATACGGCCGTCGATGCGGTCCATCAGGTCGTCGATCTGGCCGCTGGCGGGCGACACCGACACCTCCGGGTCGACGAGGTGGGTCGGACGAACGATCTGTTCGACGATCCGCTCGCTCTCCTCGCGCTCGTAGTCGCCCGGCGTCGCGCTCACGTAGAGTGTCTGGTCGGTCTTCTCCTCGAACTCCTCGAAGGTGAGCGGGCGGTTGTCGTAGGCCGTCGGCAGCCGGAAGCCGTTGTCCACCAGCGAGTCCTTGCGCGACTTGTCGCCCGCGTACTGGCCGCGGACCTGCGGGAGGGTGACGTGGGACTCGTCGACCACGGTGAGGAAGTCCTCGGGGAAGTAGTCGAGCAGGGTGTAGGGGGCCTCGCCGGACTCGCGATCGGAGAGATACAGCGAGTAGTTCTCGATGCCAGAACAGTAGCCCGTCTCGGCCATCATCTCGAGGTCGAACGTCGTTCGCTCCTCGATGCGCTGGGCCGCCACCAGATCACCTTTCCGCTCGAAGTACGAGATCCGAGAGTCGAGGTCCTCGCGGATCTCGTCCATCGCCCGCTCTAAGCGCGTCTCCGGGATCGAGTAGTGCTCCGCGGGGTGGACGAGCACCGCCTGCTGTTCGCCCTTGGTCTCGCCCTCGAGCGGGTCCACCTTCACCATCCGGTCGATCTCGTCGCCCCAGAGCTCGACGCGGACGGCGTAGCGGCCGTACATCGGGAAGATCTCGAGGGTGTCCCCGCGCACGCGGAACGTGCCGTTGGTGAAGTCGACGTCGTTGCGCTCGTAGTTCAGGTCGACGAGCCGTTTCAGCAGTTCGTCGCGGCCAACCTCCTCGCCGACCTCGAGGCGCATCGCCATGTCGACGTAGTTTCGCGGGTCACCCAGTCCGTAGATCGCCGACACCGAGGCGACGACGATGACGTCCTCGCGGGTCAGCAGCGAGCGGGTGGCGCTGTGTCGGAGGCGATCGATCTCGTCGTTGATCGAGGCGTCTTTGTCGATGTAGGTGTCCGACTGCTCGACGTAGGCCTCGGGCTGGTAGTAGTCGTAGTAGGAGACGAAGTACTCGACGGCGTTGTTCGGAAAGAGGTTCCGGAACTCCTCGTACAGCTGCGCCGCCAGGGTCTTGTTGTGGGCGATGACGAGGGTCGGCTTCTGGACCTCCTCGACGACCCACGAGACGGTGTTGGTCTTCCCCGACCCCGTCACGCCGAGGAGCGTCTGTCTGTCCATGCCCGACCGAAATCCCTCGGCGAGTTGGGAAATCGCCTCGGGCTGGTCGCCCGCTGGCTCGAATGGCGCGTCGACCTCGAAGGGATGTTCGACGTCTGGGCGGTCCGGCTGAAGGGGGCCTCGAGTGTCGCTCACGGTGAATCGAGTAAGGGACCGGAGCTACTTGACCGGCACGCTTGACCCCGAAGACCCCCGATACCTATCATTGTCGGGGTCGTCCGTCCAGCTATGGAGTCGCCGACCGTTCTCGTCGTCCACAACGAGGTGGACGCCGCCTACGAGTACCACTCCAACGAACTCGCGAGTCACTTCCCCGGCTGTCTCGAGTGTAACTTCCCCGCGGGCGAGCGCCCCGACCTCGAGGGGATCGACGCCGTCGTGATCTCGGGAAGCACCGCCGGCGTGTACGAGGTCGAGGACGAGCCCTGGATTGCGGACCAGCAGGAGCTGATCCGCGAACTCGTCGAACGGCGGATCCCGACGTTGGGAGTCTGCTTCGGCCACCAGGTCGCAAACGCCGCGCTCGGCGGCCGGGTCGAGCACGTCGGTCCGACCCACCGGCTGGTCGCCGTCGATTTCGACGGCGACCCGCTGTTCGACGGCGTCGCGCCCGTCGTCCCGGCAATTCACGGCGACAGCGTGCTCGAACCCGGCGAGGGAATGGAGACCATCGCGCGGACCGAGCACTCGCCGCACTTCGGAACCCGCCACCGCGACGCGCCGCTGTGGACGGTCCAGTTCCACCCGGAGCTCTCGAGCGACTACCACAACCGGATCGAGCGGGACTTCGGGTGGACCGAGACGGACCACTCCTACGACGACGTGACGGCCGCCCGCGTTTTCGAGAACTTCACCTCGCTCGTTCGCGGGTCGACCGACGCGTGACCGACCGGTAGGGTGGTCGATCGTCCGCGTCGACGTCGAAACCCCACCCCGCTTTCCCCACCGATAAGCGTTTTCACCGCGGTCGTGGTGGTGCCGGTATGGCCGACGATCAGCACTTACAGCAGGCCCGGAGCGAACTCGAGGGAGCCGCCGAGACGGCCGACGACGACGTCCGCGACGCGCTCCGCGAGACCGCCGGGGCGTTCGCCGAACTCGCCGCCGCCGACCGGGAGGCCGACCACGCCGTCCTCGACGGCCACCTGAACACGCTCCGGCAGGCTCGAGAGCAGTCGGACGCCGACACCGCAAACAGCATCGACCGGGCGCTCGAGCACGCCGAGACGTATCGCGAAGACCTCGAGCAGGCCTGAGGAGGGGGTTCGGTGAGCGACCGGACCGAGTGGCCGACAGTGTGTCCGCCAGAGCAACGGTTTTCACGCGCTTCGTGGTAGGAGTGGATCCGATGGCAGGGAACACCGGGACGATCTGGGAGTACGAGACCGTTCGTCCACCCCGTGGGCCGACGATGGAGGAGGCGGCCGACCCGAAGACCGTGCTGAACGAGCTGGGAGCCGACGGGTGGGAGCTCGTCGACACCATCGACTACAGCGGCGGCGGCACCAAGTTCCTCGTGCTCAAACGACCGGCGGGTTCGGACGATGAGTGAGGACGAGAGCGACGCCGGCACCGCGAACACGATGCGCGAGCGGGCCAACGAGAGCCGGCTGAAGCTCTGGGTACTGCTCAGTGCGAACCGACTGCTCGTCACCGGCCTGCTCTCGGTGCTCTTCTTCGGGCTGTTCATGCTCGGCGCCATCGTCGAACCGACGCTCTCGGAGATGCTCGAGGAGCGCGCCGTCATCGAGGCGATGTTCTCGACGATGATCAGCGCGCTCATCACCGGCGTCACCCTCGTCGTCACGATCAGCCAGCTGATCATCTCCCAGGAGAACGGCCCGCTGGGTGATCAGCGCCAGCGGATGAGCGACACGATGGACTTTCGCGGCTACGTCAAGGAACTGACCGGGAAACCCGCGCCGGCGGATCCCTCCGCGCTGCTGCGCGAACTCGTCGAGACGACCGAGCAGCGAGCCCGCTCGCTCGAGGAGAGCGTCGAGAACGCCGACAGCGACGACCTGCGAGGTGAGGTCGACGAGTTCACCGAGAGCCTCATCGGCAACGCCGAAACCGTCCGCGACCAGCTCGAGGGCGCGAAGTTCGGCACCTTCGAGGTCGTCAACGCGGCCCTCGACTACAACTACTCCTGGAAGATCTTCCAGATCGACCGCATCGAGGACGAGTACGGTGACGATCTCGACGACGAACAGCTCGAGGCGTTCGACGAGCTTCGAACCTCGCTGACGATGTTCGGCCCCGCCCGCGAGCACATCAAGACCCTGTACTTCCAGTGGGAGCTGATCGATCTCTCGCGACTCATCCTCTACGCGGCGATTCCGGCGCTGCTGATCGCGGGGATGATGCTATCGTTCGTCGACGCGACGTCGGTTCCCGGAACGACCGCCGGCGTCGAAAACCTGCTCTGGCTCGTCGGGATCGCGTTCACGACCACCCTCGTCCCGTTCTTCCTGCTGACGACCTACGTCACCCGGGTCGCGACCGTCGCGAAGCGGACCCTCGCGATCGGGCCGCTGATCCTGCGGGAATCACAGCGCTGAGTCGTCTCCGGCGCTGTTCTCTCTGTCGCAGAGCTACTCCTCGAGGCGATCCAGAATCGCGTCCTTGTCGTAGGATAGCGTGAGCGACCGGGAGCGCCCGCGGCCCTCGATCTCGGCGTAGTCGGCGTCGATCAGCGAGAGCTGATCGAGCTTGTTGACGATCTCCGAGTAGCGGGTGTAGCCCAGACCGGTGTCCTCGTTGAAGGCGTCGTAGACGTCGCCGGCCTGTGCGCCGTCGTTCTCGGCGATCACGGTGAGCAGCGCCCGCTCGTTGTCGGTGAGTCCCGAGAGGCTCCGCGAGAGGTTGATGTACTTCGAGGTCTCGTAGGCCTTCTCGACGTCCGCCATCTCGACGACGCGGCTCGCGCGCATCTCGGCGTTGAGCCCCGCTCGCCGGAGCAGGTCGATCCCCACGCGAAGGTCGCCGCTGTCGGCGGTGAGGTCGGCGACGTGCTCTAAGACGCTCCGGGAGATGACGCCGTCGTGAAAGCCGCGTTCGACCCGCTCGCTCAGGATGCCGACGATCTCGGGCTGGTCGTACACCGGGAAATAAACGTCCTCGGGCCGGAAGACACTCTGGACGCGCGAGTCGAGTTCGTCGATCACCTCGAGTGCGGGGTCGGAGGAGACGACGATGACGCCGATCTTCGCACCGGGGTGTTCCTCGTGGGCGCGAAGCAGCGAGTACAGCGTATCCGAGGCCTCGTTCTCGTAGAAGAGGTAGTTGACGTCGTCCAGAGCGACGACGAGCACGCGGTCCTCCTCGATCAGCTTCTCGGCGATCTGGCCGAACAGCTTCTTGAAGGAGATCCCGGAGGAGGGCGGCTCGTAGTCGAAGGTGCCCTCGAACAGCCGGGAGAACACCGAGTAGCGGGTCGCGTTTACCTGGCAGTTGACCCGGATCGTCCGGACGTCCCGCGTCTGGGCGCCGACCTCGTCGAACAGCTTCTGGATGGAGGTCGTCTTCCCGGTTCCCGGCGGCCCCCGAACCATGACGTTGAGCGGCCTCGAGCCCCGCACGGCCGGGCGCAACGCGTACGTCAGGCTCTGCATCTGTGACTCCCGGTGCTTGAACGTCTCGGGGACGTAGTCGATCTCGAAGACGTGCTCGTTGCGGAACACGGACTCGTCCCACGACAACATCCCCTCCTCGGGATCACCGGGCATTACTTTCACCACGCTGTCGAAGCTACTTAGTTGTTTGCGCGTCTAGGGGTTTCGTTCCCGGTCGGACTCGAGCCGGCGCAGATAGTCGCAGACGCCGCCGTCAGGCCGTCGTCCCGACGCGTTCGTAGATCGCGCCGCCGAGACAGCCGACCGGCACCGCAATCCAGGCCGTCCACACGAACGCGGCGACGCCGAAGAGTACCGCGAGGACGGACGCGCCGGCGGGGTCGCCGCCAGACCAGGACGCCGCGGCGGCGACGGTCGCGACGACGGCGAGCAGAGCGGTGGCGACGAGATACGTCAGCAGAGTCGCCAGCGCGCCTGCGACCGCGCCGGTTTTCGCCGTTCCCGTCGGCAGCACGAACCAGATGAGGGCGCTCACGACGAACGCCGCGGGGACGACGAACAGGAGCGCCTGGGCGGCGATCATCACGAACGCCGGATCGGCGATCTCCAGGGTCGAGCCGAGCGCGGAGAGAACGAGGACGGCGACCGCGAACAGGGCGGCGGCGACCAGCGCGCCGCTCGCACCGGCGTACCCCGCGCCGAGGACCGGGCGGTCGGCGCCGGGCAGACGGCCGGGACCGGCCCGTTTACACGCGGTTCCGAGGCCGTCGAGGATCGATGACAGGACCATGCGCACATGTTAGATGCTTGAACCCATAGCTCTTCGGGCGGCCCGGTCACTCGAACTTCTCGAGGAGGCGCTCGTAAAACGTCTCCCCACCCCGGCCACCTGCGCCGCCGCTTTCCTCTCCCGCCAGTTTCTCGACGATCAGTTCCGGCGTCGACCGCGCCAGGTGGTCCGTAACTGGCGAGCGGTTGACCACGAGTTCGCCGTCGACGAGCCCCACCGCCTCGATGCCGTCGACCGCAACCTCGAACTCGGCCGTCTCGCGGATCTCTCCCGCCAGGTGTGAGACGAACACCGCCGTCGCGCCGTTTTCTGACAGTGCCTCGAGAATCCCGGCGATGATCTTCGCCGAGGCACCGGGTTCGGTGATGCTCTCGAGTTCGTCGACGAGCACCAGCGACTCCGCGCCGCCGTCGGCGAGGGCGGCGAACTCCCTCACCGTGGACTCGAAGGCGCCCGCGTCGAGGGTTCCCTGGGTCTTGGCGTGGTAGTGAAGCGCCTCGAACCGGCGCAGGCGCACCTCGTCGGCGGGGACGGGAAACCCCATGTGCGCCAGCACGACGACAGCGGCAACCAGATCCAGCGTGGAGGTCTTCCCGCCGCTGTTGACCCCCGACAGCAGGGTGACGCCGGAGACCTCGTAGTCGACGGGATCGACCTTCTCGAGCGGTTCGTCGAGCAGCGGCGAGCGACCACCCTCGATCGCGACCCCGTCGCCGGGGTCGAAGACGGGCATCGTACACTCGAAATCGCGGGCGAACCGGGAGACGGCGAGTTCGACGTCTAGCTCGAGAGCGTCCCGGACCAGCCGCTCGGCCCCCTCGCGCTGGGCGGCGAGGTCGGCGGCGAGGTCGCGCTTGAGCCGGGCGGCACGGCGCTCCTTCGTCGCCGACAGCTCCTCACGCAGCCGCGAGATCGTCTCGTCGTCGTACTCGACGGGGAACGTCGGCTCGTCGGAGAAGGCCCGGCGGGCGAGGTCGTCCTCGCCCGACTCGAGAGAAAGCGAGTCGATCAGGTGCTCGCGGGCGGCGTCGACGGCGGCGGCGTACTCGTCGGCGAGTTCCCGCGAGAGCAGCGAGTCGACGCCCGCGCCGCGCTCGACCAGCGAGAGCAGGTCAGCCCCTTCGATGGTGACGTCCTGTTCGCGGATCGCCTCCCGAAGCCGATCGTTGGCGACGCTTTCCGCCGTGCTCGCGGCGGTCTCGAGATCGTCGACCGCGACGGACAGCCGGTCGAGTTCGTCGTCGCCCGCAACCGTGCCGTCGGCTGCGAGCCGCTCGAGGCCGTTCTCCAGAGCCTCGAGGTCGCAATCGGCCTCGAGGCCGGCCGCACGGTGGACCGCCGCCGCGGCCCGGATCGAGTCGCGGTTGCGGGCGAAGAAGGCCAGGGGGCGCTCGGGGACGATTTCGGCGGGGGACTCGAGGGCGTTCGGCCGGACCCGGACGTCGCCCTCGAGGTCGATCCCCGAGAACGCCTCGTCGATCGCGATCACGGTCGCGTAGCCCCGGGCGAGCTCGGCGAGCCCCTGGGCGTCCTCGACGACCTCGACGGAGAGTTCGGGGACCGCCTCGCGGGCCTCGGCGTAGCGCTCGGCGTCGGCCGTCGCCAGACACCGATCGCGCACGCGAACGTCGCCCGGTCGCTCGAGCGGCGTGACGTCCTCTAAGGCCGCGAGCAGGTCGGGGGTGGGCTCGCGCTCGAGCGCGTTCCTCGTAACGGCCTGGGCCTCCTCGATGCGCGACCGGCGCGCGCTCGGGTAGAACGTCTCGAGGCGCTGGGCGCCGTAGCGGGTGACGGTGCGCTCCTGGCAGAGGCCGAGGACGGTGCGGTAGATCTCGCGGGCGCGGTCGGTCGCGAGGAAGCCGCCGGGGTCGTCGTGCTCCCGGCGGATCGCGCCGCGGGCGATCCGGGCCGCCCGACCCTGGCTGATCCCCGGCGCTCGCGCGATCGTGGCGACGTCGCCGCTTCGCAGCGCCCGCTCGGGCTCCTCGAGTTCCGCGAGCGCGCGGGCGGTCTTCTCGCCGACGCCCGGAATCGACTCGAGTTTCATCGACTGTGGTATTACAGGCGACCGAGAAAAACCTCTCGCCCTCGAGACAGTCAGTCGGGTGGCGGGCGACGGACCCGAGTTCGACACTGGAGACGGAGCCGCGCGCCTCGAGTCGAGGTGGTGTGATTTATGCCGGTCGACCCGGAGTGTGTAGCTATGTGCGTACGCCGACGGTTCCCCTTCCTACCGATCGCCGAGACCAGCGTCCCTCGAGGAGCGTGTCGAGATGGGCTATAACGTCCACGAACGGGTCCTCGACCACCTCGAACTGTTTCGCGTCTACGTCTACGGGCTCTGTATGGGTACCGCCGACGCCCTCCCCGGCGTCTCCGGCGGCACCGTCGCGCTCTTGCTCGGCTTCTACGGGCGGCTGCTCGCCGCGATCACCGCGATAACCCCCGGTCGGATCACCGACGTCTGCCGCGGGTACGACCCCGCACGCCGGGGCCGCGCTCGAGAGGCGCTGACCGAGATCGATCTGCAGTTCCTGTTACCGCTCGGCGTCGGGATGGTGACCGCGGTCGCGATCATCGCCGAACTCGTCACCATGCTGGCGGAGAGCAACCCCGTCGCGCTCTCGGGCTTTTTCACCGGATTGATCGCCGCGTCGGCGATCGTCCTCTACCGGGGGCTGTCGGTCACGTCCCTTCTCGAGGGCGTGGCCGTCGTCGCCGGCGTCGGCTTCGCGCTCCTGGTCGGCAGTGGCGTCCTCGAGATCCCCGGCAGCGGTCCGGTCGTGATCTTCGTCGCCGGCATCTTCGCCATCAGCGCGATGATCCTGCCCGGCATCTCCGGAGCGCTGATCCTCGTGTTGCTCGGCCAGTACGTGGTGCTCTCGGGGGAACTGAGCGCGCTGACGTCGGCCGCAGCCGGGCTGGTGAGCGGCGGTTCGCTCGCCGCGCTCGTCGATCCGGGCACCTCCGTGCTCCTGTTCGTCACCGGCGGGCTCGTCGGGTTGCTCACGATCGCGCGCGTCGTCCGCCGCGCCCTCGAGTGGAACCGGGAGCTGACGCTGCTGTTTCTCGTCAGCCTCATCGCGGGCTCGACGCCGGCGCCGCTTTTCAACATCAACGACATGGTCGACGGCGCGTACGTCTGGACGACCGACGGGTACGTCGCCGCGGCCGTCTGGGCGCTCGTCGGCGCACTCGCCCTGTTCGCCCTGGATTATCTCGCGGGCGGGTTCGATCCCGAGTGAACCGATTCGGCGCTTGCGCGTTCCGGCGTGGTCGTTATCCCGCCAGGGCGCCTCGATCACGTATGGCACTCACCCGATTCCTCGGCTCGAAGGCGACGCGATCGTTCACCGTCGTCACCGTCCTGCTCGAGGCGAAACGCGCGTTCGACCGCAACAACACGCCCCGGGCCGTCCTCTTGCTCGGCGTCGCAGTGCTGGCCTGGAAGTGGGCGCTGATCGGCATGGCCGCACAGGGGCTCCTCAAGGTGCTTCGAGCCGGCAGATAACGACGAGAGCGGCCGGCGAGCGGCGCCGGCGGTTTGGAGGGCCGAATGCGAACGGGCGTGATAGCCCTCAGAGGACGTACTCGTTTTCGACGTCGGCCGGCGTGATGACCTCGAGGTCTCCCGCCTCGACGAGCTCTGTGAGGTGTGAGAGCATCGACTCGAAGTCGTCGGTCGACTCGAGCTGGTAGTACGAGAGCGCCGTGATGCCGCCGAACTCGGCGGTGATGTCGAGGACGTGTCTGGCCCGATCGGCGTCCGGCGATGACACCTGGGCGCACAGCACCGGGTTCGTCACGTACCCCTGCGGGGCGTAGTCGCCGACGAACGCCAGGTCGTAGTGCTCCCTGGCGAGGTCGAGCGTCTCGCCGTCGTAGGCGCCCGAGGGGTACGAGAGGTAGCCCGCGCCGTCGTAGCCGTTGTCCTCGAGCCACGCCCGCGAGTCGGCGAGTTCGTCCTCCTGGCTCCGGCCCTCGAGGGAGGTCAGCGAGTTGCCGTGGAGGCTCTGGCTGCCGATCAGCCAGCCCGCGTCCGCGAGGTCGTCGAGCTGGTCTCTGGTCAGCCGGCTGCCGTCGTGATCTGACGAGTCGCGGATGCGAGCCGTCGGGACGAACGCCGTCGCGGGGTAGTCGTGCTCCTCGAGCATCGGGAGCACCGTCTCGTGGTGAGACTCGTACGCGCCGGGGAACTGGAGCATCACCTTGCCGGTCTCCGGACGCGGGACGAAGTGGAGGTCGTCGACCCACATCCGGCCTTCGGCCTCGTCGCCGGTCCAGAGGACGATGTGGACCTCGACGATCTCGCTGAGGTCCGGATCCTCCTGCATGTAGTCGATGCCGAAGTTGATCCGCTCGAACGGGAGGTCGCCCTGGAGGCGCTGGCGGTAGACCGCCTTGCCCCGGTCCTCGTCGTACAGCTGGATGACCGGCGTCACCGGCATATCGGTGGCGATCGCCAGACCGGGCATCATGTCCGAGCAGTCCACCGACTCGGAGAACGTCCGGGAGATCCGGACCTGGCCGTCGGACTCGCTGGCCTCGAGCAGCGCACACTGGGAGCCCTCGTAGGACTGGCTGTCGTCGACCGACATCGACCCCATGAGGACCTCCCAGTTCGCCAGGTCCTCGAAGTCGTCGAACGTGTGGTCCTCCTCGGGGTCGTCCGGTTCGTCGGTGCCGTCGTCCGAGCCGGTGTCCGGTTCGGTGTCGTCCCCGTCGTCGGAGTCGTTAGAGCTGTTCGTTGGGTCGTCACTGTCCTCGGAGCTCATACAGCCTGCGAGCGCCAGTGCACCCGCCGTGGCGAGATAGGTTCGTCGCTTCATTGCGTCGATGCTGAATACCACGGGGTGCGACGATTGTTATGAGCCGATTGGAGATCGGTAGCGACGGCCTGTGAACACGATCAGAGCCCCGCCGAACACCCGTCGTGCTCCGAGAAAATCACCCCCGTGGCTGCGTACGTACGTCCTACCGACGGGTTCGGACCGCCTACCGGTTCGGTTACCACTAGCGTTTCCCGACGATTACCGATGCTACTTTTCGACCAGATCCACGGTCTCGACGGTCGCGGCGTCCGCGACGAACCGGGTGCGTTCCGACGGCCCGTCAGCGTCGAAACCTCCGCATACGCGCGGGTCTCCGCAACTCGATCCGAGCGAGTCCGGCTGCGATCAGTTCTCCTCGTCGTACTCGTACTCCTCCTCGGGGTCCTCGACGCCCTCGGTTCGCGAGCCGACCCACGCGCCCAGCGAGAGCCCGTAGACGAGGTGTGCGGCGTGAAACAGCGCGAGTTCGTCGGCCTCGAGTTCGATGTCGAGGAGCTCCTTCAGCATGAACTGCGAGCCGAACGCCGACAGCCCCATCCCGTACACCGCCCCCCAGACGAGCCCCCGCTGTTCGGGTTCGATCGACCGCTCCGCGTCGAGGAGCGCGAACAGGCCGCCGAACACCGCTCCCGCGGAAACCCCGTAGACGAGGTGGAGAACGAGCCCCGCCACCGGGTGGTCGTCGGCGTCGCCCCCGCTGACGTACCGCGCCCAGAAGTTCGCCGACGGCGGCAGCGACCGGAGGATGGGAAGACGAAAAGCGGTCATGATCAGCGTCGCCACGAACCCCGCCTGGAGCCCGCGAGCCGTTGCGTAGGCGACGTGTTCTGGGCGCGATCGCCCCTCTCGAGTCGGCGCCCCGGCCCGCGCGTCGTCCGTTCCCCGCTCGCTCGAGCGTCCGAACATGGTCTCCGGCAGCTACCACGAGAGGCCCCTTAACTGTCGACGCTGCAGGGACGCGACAACGCGCTTTTGCCCGCGCACCGCGAAGGAGCGCGGTATGACCACGGTCGAGGCGAAACTCGAAGCCGCCCGCGCCGACCTCGCGGACCGAACCGGCGTTCTCGTCGCTTTCTCCGGCGGCGTCGACTCGAGCGTCGTCGCCGCGCTCGCCCACGACGCCCTCGGCGAGGACGCGGTGGCCTGTACTGCGAAGAGCGAGACACTCCCCGCGGCCGAGCTCGCGGACGCCAGACGGGTCGCCGGGGAGATCGGCATCCGCCACGAGGTCGTCGAGTTCTCCGAACTCGACAGCGACGCCTTCGTCGAGAACGACGAGGATCGCTGCTATCACTGCCGGACGATGCGACTGGGACGAATGCTCGAGAAAGCCCGCGACCTCGGGATCGACACGGTCTGTGACGGCACCAACGCCGACGACCCCGGCGCGGGCCACCGCCCCGGCCTGCGAGCTGTCGAGGAGCTCGATATTTCGTCGCCGCTGCTCGCCCACGAGATCACCAAAGACGAGGTGCGAGAGATCGCCGACCGCTACGACCTCTCCGTGGCCGACAAACCCGCGATGGCCTGTCTCTCCTCGCGGATCCCGACCGGCCTCTCGGTGACCGAAGACCGGCTCAGCCGCATCGAACGCGCCGAGAGCCTGGTGCGCCAGTGGGGGTTCGAGGGCTTTCGCGTCCGCGACCACGACGGCCTCGCACGGATCGAAATCGCGCCCGACGAACTCGAGCGGGCCCTGGAGATCGAGTTCGTCGAGTCGATCCGCGACCCGCTCGCCGACCTCGGCTTCGACCACGTCACCCTCGACCTCCACGGCTACCGCACCGGCAGCGTCAGTCCGGCCGCGGCCGAATCCGACCCGGCAGAGCCGCTCGTCGAGGACGTCTTCAGCGCCGAGTACCCCTCATCGAACGACTGAGACGGTCTGCCGTCCCGATTTGCCGAGACGCCACACTCTCGAGGTCGGTGGGGGCTACTCCCGGCCGACCCACTTGAGGACGAGCAGCGTCCCCTCGAACAACATGATCATCGTGAGCGCGACGAAGATGGGCGCCATCATCGTCGGGTCCATCGTGAACATGAACGCGAGCCCCGCGAACGCGGCCCAGAAGTAGAGTCGCTTGTCGGCGAGCCAGCGGCGGGTCGTCACGCCCATCATGATCGCGAGCATGATGAACAGCGGAATCTGGAAGACGACCGCGAGAAAGCCGGTGAGCGTGATTATCAGGTTGAACGTCTCGCCCAGCGCGTAGGCGATGTTCGCACTCCCCTCCGAGTAGAAGGTGAAGTACCGGAACAGGATGGGGAGGATGAGAAAGTACGAAAACAGCATGCCGAGTCCCGCGAGGATCACACTCGTCGGCACGGCGGCGAGGTAGTACTTGCGCTCGTTGGGGTACAGCCCCGGCTTCATGAACAGGTACGTCTGGTAGACGACCATCGGTAAGGCGGCCATGATCCCTAGCAGCGCGGCGACCTTGATCCGGGTCAGCCACAGCTCGAGCGGGTGGTAAACGTGGGGCGGCCGGAGCTCGCTGTCGGGGATGACGTCGGCCCAGATGATCGCGATGGCGTCCGACGCCCACAGCAGCCCGAGGGCGGTGAACGCCGAGCCGACCAGAAGAACGACCGCGAGCCGCATGATCATCTCCTCGATGTGATCGGCCAGCGGCATCTCCTGGTCGTCCGGCGGCGTCGAGATACCGCCGATGTCCTCGTCCGGATCCGGGTACGTCGGCTCCTGAGCCGGCCCCTCGTTGTGGTCGCGGACGACGCCCTCGCCGTCGGTTTTCGCCTCGGGCTGGTCGTCTTCGGGGGCCGCCGAAACGTCGTCGTCGGGTGCGGACGGGAGGTCGTCTCGCTCGCGCGGGTTGTCGGCTTCGGCGGGCTCGAGCGACGTCTCGTCGTCGCCCGCCGCCTCGTCACCGTCGTCCGCCGCCTCACCGTCCGCGTCGTGTTGGGCTCCCGGCTCCGGGGCGCTCGAGGACTCTCGCTCCTCTGGCGGGCGCGGCGCGTCCGCCGCCGGCGCGTCGTCCTCGGGAGCGTCGTCGACCTTCTCGAGCCCGCCGCTCGAATCGGACTCCGGGTACCGATCGGCCGGCTCGAACGGGTCGGTCTCCCCGGGTTCGGGCTCCGGCTCGAGTGCGACGGGTTCGTCCGTCTCGGCGTCAGCGTCGCTGGATTCCGTAGCCGTGTCGGGTTCGTCGGCCGAGTCGGGCTCGTCGGCGTCAGTCTCCGCAGCCGTCTCGGAGTCGGCCTCCGGCGGATCAGGGTCGTCGGCCGCTTCGGACGGGTCCGGCGGCTCCTCGTCGCCGGTTTCCGGCTCGTCGCCGTCCGTCGGAGCCTCGTCGGCGTCGGGTCGCTCCGCGGGCGACTCCCGTGGCTCCTCGGGCCGGTCGACGTCTGCACCCTCCTCCGACTCGTCCGGCATCTATCGGGATATAGATAGGCCACTCGTTATAGGCCTTTTTCTTACGCCCCCCGCGAGACGGCGCCCGCGGCCGGATCGCCGCCCCGCAGCGCGCAGACACACGAAAGGTTGATAACTGGATGTAAGCTACCCACGAGCAGTCAATGAGTTCTGCCGTCGACGAGGACACCGCCCGCGCGATCAACAGCGGCCGGGAGACACTCGGCGCCGTCTTCTCGAGCGCGCAGACGCACCTCCAGAAGGTGTTCATCGTTTTCGTCATCGGCTTCATGGGGACGTTCTACGCGCTGCGGATCTGGGTCTGGGGCTTCCTCGAGGCGACGGCGAAAGCCGAGATGGCTCAGCACACCGCCGAGGCGACCGACCTCATCACCCGAACGCCGTTCGAAGTGATTCTTCTGCAGGCGAAAATCGGGATGGTCGTCGGCGTCATCGTCGCGATTCCCGCCTTGCTCTACTACTCGCGGGACGCGCTTCGCCGCCGGGGCGTCGAGTCCGTCGTCCCGATCACGAAAACCTACCTCGTCCTGTTCGGGCTGACGTCGATCACGCTCGCCGTGCTCGGCATCGTCTACGCCTACAGCATCTTCTTCCCGTACGTCTTCGACTTCCTCGCGTCGAACGCCGTCGAACTCGGCGTCAAACCCAGCTTCGGGATTACCGAGTTCACCGAGTTCATCGCGCTACTGACGATCTCGTTCGGACTGGCCGCCCAGCTCCCGCTATTCATGGGCGTCCTCTCGTACACCGAGATCGTCCCCTACGAGACGTTCCGGGACAAGTGGCGCCACGCCATCGTCGGCGTCACGGTCTTCGGCGCGCTGTTCTCGCCGCCGGACCCGTTCACGCTGATCATGTGGGCGATGCCGATGGTCGCCCTCTACGTGCTCAGCCTCGGCCTGGCGAAGGTCGTCACTAACATCCGCCGGCGCGGCGCCGCCGAGGCCGCCGGCGGAACCGCGCTGATCAAGCGCCGACTCCTCCAGTTCGGCGGCGGGCTCGCGATCGTCTTCGCCGCCGCCGCCGCGTTCATCCAGCTCGACGGCTTCCGCTACCTGGACCGGACGGTTCACTCGAGACTCGCCCCCGAGATCCCGTATTACCCGCGTGGGGCGACACCGTACCGGCAGGCGGTCCAGGACACGGCCGCCGCCTACGGCGAACTCGGGCCGGTCGTCATCGGCGCCTACGCCGCGCTCGCGATCGGCGGGGCGCTGCTCTTGCTCTACACGCTCGCCGTCCTCCGCGGGCCGGTCTACCCCCGCGAGTCGGCGATCCGTACCGGCGACCCCGAGGAGATCGACCTCGAGGTTCTCGACGCCGAGGCGATCGAAGCCGTCCCGCCGCAGGTCTTCCTCGCGATGGAAGAGGAGGAGGCCCTCGATCACGCCCGTACGGCGATGTACGACGACGACAAGGAGAAGGCCCAGGCGATCCTCGACCGCTACGACACCCTCCAGGCGGCACAGGAGGGCGACGGCGAGACGAGCGAAGGCGGCGAGACGGCCGGGGCCGGCGCGTCCGGTGGCTCCGCGGCGGCCGGCGCGGAGGAAGAAGAGGGAAGCTTCCTCTCGAGCACCGCCGCTGGGATGCTCGATCCGTTCACCGAGGAGGAGACCACCGAGGAGGACGTCGGCGGCTACGCCTACGACCTCGTCTTCATCCTGAACAGCCTGACCTCGAAGATGTTCCGCATCGTCGGCACCTTCCTCGTCGTGATGGCGGCGACGTTCTTCTGGCTCTACCAGGGCGGGGTGCGGGACGTGCTCGTCACATTCCTCGACCGGATGCCGGAGGACGTCCTCCACGAGGTCGCCATCCGCAACGACGTCGATCCCGAGGGGATGGAGCTCAACGAGCTCATCAACCAGATGGACATCGTCATCGCGCTCCACCCCGTCGAGGTGCTGATCTTCGCCGTGAAGGTGAGCGTGCTCGCGGGGGTCGTCGCCGTGCTCCCGCTGATCCTCTACTACGGCTGGCCGGCGGCCAGAGAGCGCGGACTCGTGCGGGGCGACGAGCGGGTCTTCCTCGTCTGGGGCGGCACCTTGCTCGCCGGCTTCGCCGTCGGGACCTACCTCGGGTTCTTCTGGGTCGCCCCCGCGGTCATCTCCTACCTCGTCGCCGACGCGATCAACGCCGGGATGACCGTCTCCTTCCGGATCAAGAGCTTCTTCTGGCTCGTGATCTTCACCACCGTCGGGATCGGCTTCCTGTTCAACATCATCGTCACGATGGCGCTGTTCCACGTCGGCGGCATCGTCAACTACCGGACGATGCTCAGGGGGTGGCGGCCGGTAATCGTCGCCATCTTCACCGTCGCCGCGTTCGTCAGCCCGCGGGGGATCCTGACGATGATCCTCATGGCGCTGCCGGTGGCCGTCACCTACCTCCTCGGCCTGGCGGTCCTCTACGTGCTCACCGGCGGTGGCCGACTGTTCGGCGGCGGCCGCGGCGGCACCACGGCCGACCCCGACCCCGAACCGGGCGCCGCGGCCGAGTAGCGGGCAACCGACGGCTTAACGGCGGTACTGTGCGAACCGACAGCCATGCCCAAAATCAGCGTCGAAATCCCGCAGGAACTGCTCGAGGACCTGGACGAACACGTCGGCGACGACGGCAAGTTCGTCAACCGCAGCGACGCCATTCGGGCCTCGATCCGCAAGACCCTCGACCTGCTCGACGAGATCGACCAGCGCCACGACCGCCTCGAGGACGGCGAGTAGTCGTCCTCACCGACGCACGTCCCATCACAACGTACTTTTGGGCTGGTGACAATGGTCCGACATGGACAGCCGAGGCAGCCTCCCCTTCTACGCGATGCTGGGATTCGTGCCCGCGATCGTCCTCGCGGTCAACGCCCCGCTGCTGTTCGCGTTCAGCGCCGGCCTCGCTTTCGTCGGCTGGCTGCTCGTCCGGCTCGACGTGCTCGAGGCCTATCGGATGGAGCCGGAGTCGGCCACCGGATCTCGGGACCCGCTCGAGGCGCTCCAGACGGCGTACGCGACCGAGGAGATCGACGAACGGGAGTTCGAGCGCCGGCTGGACCGGATCGTCGAGTCGACCGACGCCGCAGAGCGGCGGTCGGAGTCGACCGGGTCCGACTCGACGCCACAGCGCGACCTCGAGCGCGCGTAGGCTCAGCCCCGCTCGAGGCGCTGTGCGAACCCGAAGTGTGGTTTGACGTCCTCGACGCGAACCGTAACGGTTTCGCCGGCCTCGGTGCCGGGGACGAACAGCCGGAACCCCTCGACGGAGGCGATCCCGTCGCCCTCGCTGCCGACGTCGACGATCTCGACCTCGAGCTCCTCGCCCTCCTCGAGGGGGGCGGTGAGCCGCCCCTTCCCGAGCAGGTAGATCTCGGAGGACTCCTTGCGGGAGGCTTTCGGACTGGTGGCGCGGACGTACTGGAACTCCTCGCCGATGTCCGCCCGGAGGTCGTCGACGTCCGGCCCCTCGAACACCTTCACCGCGAAGTTACCACCGGCGCCCAGCAGGTCCAGGGCGGTTTCGAACGCCATCCGCGCGAGGTGCAGCGAGCGCGCCTGATCGAGGGAGTACTCGCCGGACATGTTGGGCGCCATGTCCGAAACGACGCAGTCGACCTCGTCGCCGGCGATCTCGAGGACGCGCTCGCGGGTCCGGTCCTGAGTCATGTCGCCGCGAACGGTCTCGATGCGGTCGTCGTAGGACTCCTCGAAGCTCTTGATCCGCTGGAGGTCGACGGCGATCACGGTGCCCTTCGGGCCGACCTTCTCGGCGGCGACCTGAGTCCAGCCGCCGGGAGCCGCCCCGAGGTCGACGACGGTGTCCCCGCCCTCGATCAGGTTCTCGAGGTCGTCGAGCTGTTTCAGCTTGTAGGCCGCCCGGCTCCGGTAGCCCTGCTGTTTGGCCCGGTTGTAGTAGTCGTCCTTTCGGCTCATGGGGTCGGTAGCGCCTCGAGTCGGATACGCGTATCGTTCACCGGCGAGAAACCGCGACAGTGCTCCTCGAGGCCGGCGTCAAAGCGCCTCGAGGCGCCGATCCAGCTCCGCCTCCAGCCAGGACTCGAGTTCGTCGGTAGGTTCGTCGACGAAGGCGACCACCTTGTCGAAGAAGCCGGAGACGCCGAGCAGCCGGACGGCCTCGTAGATCGGCCGCCGATCCTCGAATCCCGCCGGGAGGCTCCCGGCTTCCGCGCGGTAGCCCGCGTGGAGCGCCCCGACGAGCTGGTCGGACGCCCGCTCGCGAAGCGAGTCGAGTTGCTGGTCGCGCACCCGCACGAGATCGCGGGCGGGGTCGCCGACGTGGGCGAGTTCCCAGTCGAGGAGGCCGATCTCACTCCCCCGGCGAACGCAGTTCGGCCTCGCCGGATCGCCGTGGAGCAGCGCCGCCGGCGCCGCCTCGAGGCGCCCGCGGTTCGACTCGACGGCCGCGATCACCCGGTCGAAGTGGTCGTCGAACCGGGAACAGGAGGCGATCGCGCGCATCTCCTCGACCGTCTCGACGAGGACGTCCGTCCACGGGGCGGTCTCGAGTTCGAGGCCGTCGCTCCCGCCGCCGGCGACCTGTCCGTGGTCCTCGAAACGGTGGCCGTGGACCCGGCCCAGGGCGGCGCCCACCCGGCGGGCAAGCGCGGTTCGCTCGTCCGGATCGGCGTCGGCCCACAGGCCCAGCAGTCGGTCGCCCGCCATCGCCTCGGTGAGGAGGTACGGGACGGCCCCCGACGGATCGCCCGCGAGAACGGACGGAACGGGAACCGTCCGCCGGGCGTCGAGGTAGGTGATCACCGCCCGCTCGCGCGCGATCCGGCTGCCGTCGCCGCTCGCCGCGACCTTCAGGTACGCCGCGGTGCCGTCGGCGAACTCGACGGCGACGGTCCGGTTGGTGTCGTTCCAGGAGGGGCCGGCCTCGCTCACGGTCGCGACCTGTCGGTCGGGGGCAGCGGCCTCGAGGGCCGTCGCGAGGAGAGCGTCCATCGTACGGACGACGTGTCAGGCCGCAAAGATCCTTTGGGTCCCGGCGGCGACGACAGTCACCGCCCGCTTCACTTTCACCGCACAAAGGGTGGCTTTTTGTACCGACCGTTCGTAGCCCGTCCTATATGTTCAAGGCCATCGTGAGCGCGGCAACGCTCACCAGCGCGCTCGACTCGGTGAGCGTGCTGGTCGACGAGTGTAAGATCCACTTAGAGGAAGACGGCCTCCAGATTCGAGCCGTCGACCCCGCCAACGTCGGGATGGTCGACCTCTCGCTCGATGCCGCCGCGTTCGAGTCCTACGAAGCCGACGGCGGGCTGATCGGCGTCGACCTCTCGCGGCTCGAGGACATCGCGGGGATGGCCGAATCCGGCCAGCTCATCCAGCTCGAACTCGACGAGGAGACCCGCAAGCTTCACATCCAGATCGAGGGGCTCGAGTACACCCTGGCGCTGATCGACCCCGACTCGATCCGCCAGGAGCCCGACATTCCCGAACTCGATCTCCCCGCGCGGGTCGTCCTCGAGGGGAAGGACGTCAACCGCTCGGTGAAGGCCGCCGACATGGTCTCCGATCACATCGCGCTCGGCGTCGACGAGGCCGAGGAGTACTTCTACGTCGACGCGGAGGGCGACACCGACGACGTCCACCTCGAGCTCACCCGCGACGAGCTGATCGACCTCCAGACGGGGTCGGCACACTCGCTGTTCAGCCTCGACTACCTGAAGGACATGAACAAGGCGATCCCCGGCGACGCGGAGGTCACCCTCGACCTCGGCGAGGAGTTCCCGATCAAGCTCTACTACGGCTTCGGCGAGGGGCAGGGACAGGTCACCTACATGCTGGCCCCGCGCATCCAGAGCGACTGACCGACGCGCCGATTTTCGCGAGCGGTTCGTGACTCTGAGCCGGCGGCTCACTCACCCGTCTCGAGAAACGCCAGCAGCCGTTCGGTCACCCGGTCGTCGTCCTCGATGAAAAAGAGGTGGGAGCCGCCGTCGAACGTCTCGAGGCGGGTGTCCGGAATCTTCTCGGCGAGCAGCTCGCCGTTCTCGACGGGGACGACACGATCGTCCGTTCCGTGGAGCACCAGCGTCGGCACCCGTATCTCCCCGAGGCGGTCGCCGACGTCGTGTGCGAGGGCGGCGCCGCCTTGAGCCTCGCGGGCGGGGTCGCTCGCGTCCTGCTCGAGGCGCCACTCGACGATCCGGTCCATCAGGTGGGGGTTCCGATTGGTAAAGCGCTCGGTGAAGGCGGGGCGCATCCGGTGGCGGGCGACCTCGCGCTCGCTCGCCCCCTTCGGGGTGGAGCCGAGGTGCGCCATCGTCTCCTCGGGGATCGCCAGCGCGTCGGAGCCGCCGTGTGTCGTACAGCAAAGCGTCAGCGTCTTCGCTCTCGCGTACTCGAGGGCGTACGCCTGCGCGACCATGCCGCCGAGGCTCGCGCCGACGACGTGGGCCTCACGAACGCCCGCGTCCTCGAGGACGGCCTCGAGGTCGGCGGCCATCCCCTCGACCGAGTAGCTGAGCGGCCCCGCGAGCAGCGCCGCGCGGAGTTTGCGCGGGAGTTTCGGAACGACCGGCGGCAGTCCCGCCTCCGAGCGGCCCGTTCCGCGGTTGTCGGGGGCGATCACCTCGTGGTCGCCGGCGACCGCCTCGCGCTGCCAGCGCCACATCCACCGCCCGTAGCCGAGTCCCTGCACGAAGACCACCGGCACGTCCTCGCCGTCGTCGCGTTCGTAGTAGATCGACACGCCGTCGCTGGTCGCCCGTGGCATACGCCCACCGACGTGTCGAACCCCCTTGAAATCGAGCCTCGAGGCGGCTTCTCGACGGTCGAAAACAACGTCGGGAAACGGACGAACGGTTTCTCGAGCGACAGTTTATCGGGGTGGCCCGCACAGTAGCGGCCATGTCACCACCCATCGACTACGGCGCCTTCGACGAGGGGCGTCACGTCAACTACTGGGCGCTCGACCGGACCCTGCAGCGGGAGCTCCGGCGGGTGTACACGCGCGAGGAGTTCGACTGGGCGGAGCCCCGCCTCGAGTCCTTCGGCGACCTCGTCGGGAACGTCGTCGCCGACAGCGCCGACTACATCGACGACCACGGACCGGAGCTCGAGACCTACGACAAACACGGCGAAATCCAGAATCGCGTGCGGTACCCCGCCGAGCAGTACGAGAACGAGCGAGCCGTCTACGAGTCGGGGATCGTCGCCGACGTCTTCGAGGCCCCGCCGGGTCGCGAGGAGCCGCTGCCGTTCTCGCACAATCTCGCGATGCAGTACCTGCTGAGCTACGCCGACCCCGGCTTCGACTGCCCCGTCGCGATGACCGCGGGGGCGGCGCTGGTTCTGGAGAAGTTCGGCGACGACGACCTCGAGCCCTACCGCGAGGCGCTGACGAACCGCGAGTACGACGGCCTCATCGAGGGGGCGATGTTCCTCACCGAGAAGCAGGGCGGCAGCGACGTCGGCGCGGCCGAGACGCGCGCCGAATGGGACGAAGACGAGGGGTGCTGGCGCCTGTACGGCGAGAAGTGGTTCTGCTCCAACATCGACGCCGAAGGAACGCTCGCGCTCGCTCGGGCCGAGGGTGCCCCCGAGGGAACGGCGGGGCTCTCGATGTTTCTCGTGTCGCATTCGGCTCTGGAAGGCGGACCGGTGACGAAAGGCGACCTGCTCGAGGACGGCCCCCTCTCCCCCGACGAACTCAACGACCAGCTGTACCGCCGGCTGAAGGACAAACTCGGCACCATCTCGGTGCCGACGGGTGAGGTCGAGTTCACGGGCGCGAAGGCGTATCTCGTGGGCGAGGCGGAATACGGCTTCAAACAGATGGCCGAGATGCTCAACCTCGAGCGGCTGTCGAACGCCGCCGCCTCCTGTGGGATCATCGGGCGAGTGGCCCTCGAGAGCAAGATCTACGCCGCGAACCGGGAGGCGTTCGGCGAGACGATCGACCAGTACCCGCTCATGCGGGCGGATCTGGTCGACATGGCCGTTTCCCACGAGGCCGCGACGGCGTACGTCTTCGAGGCCGCGCGGCTGTTCGCAGAGCGCGAGCGGGCCGAACGAGCGGGGGAAGAAGCTGACGACGCCTACCGGCTGATGCGCCTGCTGATCCCGATCGCGAAGCTTCGAACCGCCCGGATGGCCGTCGACGCCGCCTCCTACGGGATGGAGATCCACGGCGGCAACGGTTACGTCAACGAGTTCGTCACCAACCGGCTGCTCCGGGACGCGCAGGTGCTGCCCATCTGGGAGGGCACCGAGAACGTCCTCTCGCTCGACGTGCTCCGGGCGCTCGAGCGCGAGGCCGCTCACGAACCGCTGTTCGAGGCGATCGAAGGGGGGCTCGCCGCGGTCGAGCACCCCGCACTCGCGAATGCCGCCGGAACCGTCGAATCCGAGTACCGCGACCTCGCAAGCGCGCTCGCGACGCTGACCGACGCCGACGGCGAGTACGCACAGCTTTCGGCCAAGCGCCTCGCCCACTACGTCTTCGACGTCTTCACCGCCGCCCTGCTGCTCGAGGAAGCCCAGACGGCCCTCGAGGACGGGAACGGCAGAACGGCGCTGGTCGCCCGGCGGTTCGTCGCGACCGAACTCGAGAGTCAGGCGGCGCGCGGGATCACCGAGGGCGACCGGTTCGCCCTCGAGCACTTCGATCCGATCGTGCGGTACGCGCCGGTCGAGCCGGCGGAACTCGGTTGAGCTGACTGGAGAGCGTCGATCACTCGTCTCGACGGTGCAGGCGCATCTCCATCCCGTCGGCGGGGTGAACCGTCAGCGATCCCCGGAGCGGAATCGGACCGTCGGCACGGCGCTCGAGGCGGAACTCCCGGATCACGGTCGCGGCGATGATCGGCGCCTCGAGCATGGTGAATCCCCTCCCGATGCAACCCCGCGGGCCGGCGCCGAACGGGAAGTAGGCGTAGGTGGAGTGGGTCGGCTCGCGCCAGCGATCGGGGTCGAACCGCTCCGGGCCCCGGAAGTAGCGCGGGTCGCGGTGGACCGCCCACTGCGGGAGCATGACGAACGATCCCGCAGGGATCTCGTAGCCGGCGAGTTCGGTCGTCTCGTCGGCCTGGCGGAACAGCACGTACACCGGCGGGTAGAGCCGCATCGACTCCCGGAGGGCGTTTCGCAGCGTCTCGAGCTTTCGAACGGCGGCCGCCGTCGGCGGTTCGTCGCCGAGAACGCGGACGACTTCGTCGTGGACCGTCCCCTCGACATCGGGGTTCTCGGAGAGTAGCGCCCAGGTGTAGGTGAGCACCAGCGCCGTCGTATCGTGGCCCGCGAGCAGCATCGTGACGAGTTCGTCCCGAATCCCGGTTTCGTCGATCCGGCCGGCCCCCTCCGCGCGCAACAGCAGCGCCAGCAGGTCCCGGTCGCCGCGGGCGATCCCATTTCGCCGACGCCTCGAAATCAGTTCGTCGACGACCTCCTCGAGGCGGGCGAGCGAGCGGGCGAACTCGCGGTTCTCCGGGGTCGGCAGCCAGTCGGGCACCACCACTCGGCGCGGGTCCGGTTCGAATCGGCTACCGATCGGCTCGAGGGACAGCGCCGTTTTCTTCGCCAGTCCGACCGGGAGGTCGACGCCGAACATCGCCTCGACGATGATCTCGAGGGTGACGCGGGCCATCTCCCACTCGAGGTCCCTGACCTCGCCGTCAGTCCAGCGATCGACCATTGCCGCCGCCCGGTCTGCCATCACGGGTGCCAGTCCGTCGATCCGGGCGGGGGCAAAGGCCGGCCCCGCCAGCTGACGGCGCTCGCGCCAGAGGTCGCCCTCGCTCAGCAACAGCCCCTCGCCGAGCAGGTCGTCGAACGCGTCGGTCTGGAAGTCGGGTTTCGAGTACCGGTGCTCCTCGCCGACGAGAACCCGTTCGATCCCCTCGGGGGAGGTCACCATGTACGTGTCTACCGGTCCGAAATCGAACGCCGCGACGTCGCCGTAGGCGTCGCGAACGGCGGTCATAAAGCGGAACGGGTCCCTCGCGTATCGGGGGATGACGCCGACGACGGGCGCGCCGCGCGGCCCCGGTGGTCGAGCCGAGACGGTCATAGGTGTCGGAGGACTCGAACGACGAAGAACGTTGACCCCGACAGCGTCGGATACCCGATCAGGTCAGCGCGTACGCCGCCCAGACGAACAGGACGCCGAGCAGTCCGGTCATCAGCGCCGCGTACGCCCCGATCGCGAGCGGGACGACGTCGACGAGCAACAGCCCCGCGGCGACGGCGAGAAACGTAACCCCCATCCCGCCGGCGACGATCGTCACCGGCCAGTTTCGCGGCTCCGGCTCGGCGCGGTCGGCCGGCTCGAGGTCCTCGAGAACCGCCTCGAAAGCCCGCGCGGCCTCCGGGGTGAACGCGAGTAACGAGGGCGTTCCGAACGATCGGACGCCCGAACGGTAGGAGACCCAGTACAGCACGGTTCCGCCGACGTCGAGGCGGCGAGCGCCGTCGATTCCCCCGAGCGGGACGGTGCCGGTGCGGTACTCGAGTGTCGGTCCGTCCGGGGAGAGCCGCCCCCAGGTAGTGAGCCCCGACGTCGCCACGAGGGCGACGAACAGCGCTCCGATGAGAACGCCCAGGGCTCGCGGATCGACGACGACGGCCGCCGCGAGCACGACCGCGCCCACCACCGCCGCCGCGAGCAGTCGCCAGGGGGTGAACACGGCCGCGTACCGCTCGGCGGTCGTCTCCGCGGGGTCGGAGACGGGGTCCGGAACGAACAGCGAGAGCCCCGGCCGGTAGTCGGCGTCGCGGATCGCCGGCAGCAGGTAGAGCAGCGAGAACGGGCCGCCGACGAGCACGAACAGCGCGAGGAGCGCGAGCGACGCGACGTTCCCCTCGACGGCCGCGGCCACCGCGCCGACCCCGGCGCTCGCGGCGACGGCGAGGAGCCCGCCGCCGAACAGTCCGATCCAGGCGTAGCAGACGGCGCGAACGGCGAACGAGTTCGCCGCGTCGATCCGCCACTCGATCGCGGTCTCCGTCATCGTGATAGACGGTTGTCGAGAGAAATCATAAGTTCTCTGTCCGATTACTCGAGCAGCTCCGCGGCCTCCTCGGCGCCCATCACGCCCTGTTCGACCGCGTTCAGCACGCGGAGGATCTCCGGGTCCGGACCGGGATCGGTCTGGCCGACCTCCTCGAGGGTGACCTTCCTCGAGTCGCCGATGAACTCCGCGAAGTCGACGCCGTCGGCGATCGCGGTTTCTTTTTTCACCCGATAGTTGCCCCCGCCGGTGACGTAGAGGTCGCCGGGGTGAAAGAAGTACCAGTCCTCGCGGTCGAACCGTACGGCGATTCGGGGTTTCGCCCCGAAGTTCCGCGCGAAGTAGATGAGCGCCTCGACCTCCTCGCCGGTGAGGTAGATCGGTTTCCCGGAACTCGACTTCGCCTCGATGGCGTAGAACCGCTCGCCGTCGCCGGCGAGGACGTCCGGCAGTTCCCGCTCCGTGGCCGCGCCGCTGGCGGGTGCCCGCATCACCGCGAAGCCCGCCTCGTCGAGTCTGTTGACGAGTTCGCGCTCGCGGCGGTCACCCTTCGCCTGAGACATGCCCGTACCTCGCCGCCGGGTGCTAATAAACGGGGTGGAGTCCGGCGCCGACTACAGCGCGAGCGCGGGCAGGAGGTCGACGACGACGGCCATCGCGGCCTCGAACTCCTCGGGGAAGAACTCCAGTACGAGGTAGAGCAGCGCGAACTGGAAGGCGTTGTAGAAGGCGTGGGCGGCGATCGGCGCGACGAGCGTCTCCGTGACGACGTACAGGTAGCCGAAGATGATCGAGCCGATAAAGAGCGTGAGCATGATCGGAACGAGCGCCATTGGATCGGCGGCCGTGCCGTCGAGCGCCAGGCCGTACGTTGGGATGTGAACCGCGGCGAAGATGGCGCTCGTGGCGATCACGGCCCCGATCGGTGTGAAGGCGGCGTAGAGGCGCTTCTGGATCACGTTTCGGAACAGGAACTCCTCGGCCGGGGCGTTGAACAGGAAGACGATGACGAGCATGAGCAACACCATCGTCGAGTCGTCGCCGATGAACTCGATGACCTGGTTGTCCGCCTCGGGAAGTCCGAGAACGGTCGACAGGATGCTGACGGCGTACATGACGGCGATCGCGACGACCGTCGCGAGGAGGGTGTACGCCCACTCCCGGGCCGTCGGCGCGCGCAGGTCGAGGTACGACCAGCCGTAGCCGCGCCAGCGGAGGTAGACGGCGCCGACGATCACCATTCCGACGAAGTTCAGCGCCATCATCGCGAGAATCGCCGACCGCGCGGCGTCCGCGGGCGACTCCGCGAGCGTCGGGTCGATGAACACCGCCGGCAGCACGGTGAACTGGGCGGCGACGAGGCCGCCCGCGGCGAGCAACAGTGCGGCGAGCAGCGAGCGCGTGTATGCGTCCCGTTGAAAGAGCGGATCCATATCCACGGCTACGTGAAGGAAGGTCTTGGGCGTTCCTTTCGCGACGGCGTGCTGCCGGCTCTGGAACGAGCGACGGGAGAAAGGCAGGAAAGAGAAGCGACCACCGAGTGGCTCACCCGAGCAGGTACCGGAGTTTCGGGTAGCGCTCGACGATCGGGAGCTCCTCGAGGTAGCGGCCGAGGCCGAGGATCCGGCCCGCCGCGAAGGCGCCCAGCGCGAGGAACACCGCGGCGTAGACGAGCTGGTCGTTGAGGAACCCGCCGGCGACGTCCCAACTGCCGAAGTAGAACATCACCATCTGGATCGACGCGCCCAGCGCGGCCAGGCGGACGAACGCGCCGGTGATCAGCGCGATGCCGATCAGGAGCTGTGTCCACGGGATAATCACGTCCACGGCGGCCATCATCGCGCCGCTCTCGGCCATCGCGCCGAAGGCGGCGCTCGCCGGGCTGGCCGGGTCGACGTTCGCGAGGTAGCCGTAGGCGCTGAACTCGCCGACGATCTTTCCGTAGCCGGCGGTGAGCATCACCCAGCCCATGATGAGCCGGAGACCGACGACCGCCCACGCGCTGAGCTGGTGGGGGGTTCCCTCGAGCGTTACGCCACCGAGACGGCTTTCCAATCTGTTTTGTGTGGTTGCTGCCATTGTCCTGTACCTCTACAGGTGAACAGTGGACGCCTATCCACGTATAACCGGCAAATGGTTCCCAGGCGTCGGGAAACTGATCGAAACTGCAGGAAAGTTTTGATTGAGGGGCGCTAACAGTAGACCGCCGTCAACCTCACCACGGCGGGCTACCTCTGCGAGTTACGTTCCGTGGTCCCACGAGCCCATGTACTCGCGCTGAACGTCGGTGAGCGCGTCGTGGGCGACGCCCTCGGCGGCGAGTTTGATCTCGGCGATCTCTTTATCTAGCTCGTCGGGGACGTCGTGGACGCCCGCCTCGTACTGCTCGGCGTTCTCGAGCATCTCGCGGACGCAGACGGCCTGGACGCCGAAGGACTGGTCCATCACCTCGACGGGGTGGCCGAGCGAGATCGGCGCCGCGAGGTTGACGAGTCGTCCCTCCGCGATGACGTTCAGCCGGCGACCGTCGTCCATCTCGTAGGCCTCGACGCCGTCGCGGGCCTCGTAGGTGTCGACCGCGAGGTCAGAGAGCGCCTCGAGGTCGATCTCGATGTCGAAGTGACCCGCGTTGGCGAGCAGGACGCCGTCCTGCATGGCCTCGAAGTGGTCCTCGACGATGACGTCGCGGTTTCCCGTGGTGGTGAGGAAGACGTCGCCGATCTCCGCTGCTTCGGCCATCGGCATCACGTCGTAGCCTTCCATGTGGGCCTCGAGCGCCCGGCGGGGCTCGACTTCGGTGACGATCACGTTCGCGTTCTGGCCCGCCGCTTTGCGGGCGACGCCCTTCCCGCAGTAGCCGAAGCCGGCGACGACGACGTTCTTGCCGGCCCACGAGAGGTTCGTGGTCATGGCGATGCTCGCGAGCGAGGACTCGCCGGTGCCGTGGACGTTGTCGAACAGCCGCTTCATCGGCGTGTCGTTCACCGCGAAGACGGGGTACTCGAGCGCCCCGTCCGCGTCCATCGCGCGCAGACGGTGGACTCCCGTCGTGGTCTCCTCCGCGCCGCCGACGATCCCCTCGATCAGGTCGGGGTGGTCCTCGTGGATCGCGGCGACGAGGTCCATGCCGTCGTCCACGGTAACGGTGGGTTCGTGGGCGATGACGGCCTCGATGGCGGCGTAGTACTCCTCGTCGTCGACGCCCCGTTTCGCGTAACTCGTGATGTTCTCGTGGGCTTCGAGCGCCGCGCTCACGTCGTCGTGAGTCGACAGCGGGTTACAGCCCGTCACCGCAACTTCGGCGCCGCCCTCCGCGAGCGTCTCGACCAGGATCGCCGTCTTCGCCTCGACGTGCATCGCCATCGCGATGCGCTCGCCCGAAAAGGGCTGCTCGGCGACGAACTCCTCGCGCAGGTGCGCTAAGATCGGCATGTGCTGGCTCGCCCAGTCCATCTTGCGTCGGCCCTCCTCGCGAGCGGCCGCCACGTCGTCTAGCTGCTCGCTGATCGGCGGATAGTCGGTCATACGCGAACAGAGTGTGACGGAGGGGAAAACGCTACCGAAGCGACAGCGGGGCGTATGCAGTTCGCTCGAACCCGGTTTCTCGAGCGGGCTCGAGTCGATGCAACGGTCCGACGACGGGGGCGTGCCTCTGACGGAACAAAACTCCGTCGCGTGGACGCGTCGAGCGGTTAGCTATCGTCCGTGTCGTCCGAGTCGTCATCATCCGGCGGGCCGGCGTGTGACGGCGGCCCCTGGCGGTCGTCGTCCTCCTCATCGTCGTCTTCCTCGTCGCCGTTGTCGTCCGACGGACCGGCATGATCCGGCGGCCCCTGGTCGCCGGACGGACCGGCGTGTTCGGGCGCGTTACCCGGGTTGTTCTCGAGGACGAAACTCGCCACCGAGAGGCCGAACGGACCGTCCGTCGAGCCGAAGTTGTCTGAGACGAACCACGAAACCCGTTCACCGAAGTTCGAGAATTTGGGTTCGCCACCGTTCTCAGGCGCTGGCTCGAAGGTCGCCTCCGCCGTTCCGAATGCGCCATCGGCGGTCGCCGTAACAGTCACGTTCACGGTTTCGTTCGGAGCCGAAAACGAGGCCGTCCCGTTCTCGTCGGTCGCGTTATCGTAGTCGCCCGCATCGGCGTACGAGGCGTTCTCGTCGGCCACCGAAACGTTGAGTGTGGCGTTCTCAACTGCGGTGTCGTTCGCGGTAACGGTCACGTACACCAGCTCGTCCTGTTCGACGTCGACGTCGAGATGGTCGTTTTCGCCCTCCTCCGCAGCAACCATTCCGGGCAGTGCAACAACGGACAGTATCATTACGGCGGCAAGCAGCGCCGCCAGACGTTGGTCGTATCTCATTCCACCCGAGAAATTCAAGAAACAACGAATAAACCCCGCCGGACGTTCGGGTCGTTCGCGAACGGTAATAGCCTCTCGAAAACCGTTCTAAGCGTTTATCGACCGCAGAGAGCGTTCAAAACGAGTCCGTCGTCAGCCGTCGGCCCGCTCCGCGAGCGCCGAGGCGTGCTCTGTGGCCCGCTCGAGCACCGCCCCCTCCTCGAGCGTCTGCACCTCGCGGTCGCGCATCAGCACCCTGCCGTCACAGACGGTGTGACGGACGTCGGCCGCCGCGGCCGCGTACGCGAGGTGGCTCACGAGGTCGTGGGCCGGCGTGAGGTGCGGTTTCTCGAGGTCGATCACCGCGAGGTCGGCGGGGGCGCCCTCGACGAGGCGGCCGGACTCGAGGCCGAGGGCGTCGGCGCTTCCTCGGAACGTCATCTCGACGACCGCCTCGGCGGGAACGGCGCTCGCGTCGTCGGTCGCGAGTTTCCCGAGCATGGCCGCGTCGCGGGCCTCGTCGAGCATCGAGAGGTCGTTGTTCGAGGCCGCGCCGTCGGTGCCGAGGCCGACGGTGACGCCGGCGTCGAGCAGATCCTGAACGGGGGCCATCCCGCTGGCGAGTTTCATGTTCGAGGCCGGACAGTGGATCACGCTCGCGCCGCTCTCGGCGAGCAGGTCGATTTCGCGCTCGTCGACGTGGACCCCGTGGGCGAGGAAGTCCTCGCGCTCGAGCATCCCCACCTCGAGGGCGTACTCGAGCGGCCGCATCCCGCGTTCGTCGACGATCGGCGACACCTCGTCGCGGGTTTCGTTCGCGTGGTAGTGGACTGGGACGCCGAGGTCGCGGGCCTCGGGGACGAACTCCTCGAGATACTCTTCGCCGACGGTCGTCAGCGAGTGGGGCATGAACGCCGTTCCGATCCGGCCGTCGGCCGCGCCGTCGAACTCGGCGGCGACCGCGAGGCTCTCTTCGGCGTCCGCGCGGGCGGCTTCCTCGTCCTTGCCGATCGTGACGATGCCGTGTCCCAGACGGGCGCGCACGCCCGCCTGCTCGATGACACTGGCGATCTCGGGGACGTGAAAGTACATGTCCGCGAACGCGGTCGTTCCCGACTTGATCATCTCGAGGACGCCGAGTTCGGTCCCGACGCGGACGTCCTCGGCCGTGAGCGCCCCCTCGACCGGCCAGACGTCCTCGCGGAGCCACGTCTCGAGGGGCTTGTCGTCGGCGTACCCCCGCAACAGCGACATTGCGACGTGACAGTGGCCGTTGACGAACCCCGGCGTCACCAGCGAGTTCGAGGCGTCGAGGCGCTCGTCGGCCGCGCCCGCGAGGTCGGGAGCGATCTCGAGGATCTCGCCGGTTTCCCGGTCGACCAGCACGTCCGCGCGTTCGATCGTCAGCTCCGGCAGAAGCAGCCGTCCGCCCGTGATCGCCAGCGTACTCATGGCTCGAGCTTTCCGCTCCGGGGGCGTCAATCTGCCGTCTCCCGTCGCGGTCTCGAGACCCCGGAGTCCTGCGGGCGTCCACCAGAGCTATTTTCCGACGCCTCGTTGCGCCCGCCATGAACCCCGACCGATCGCTGGCGACCGGTCAGCGCTCACTCGCAGCCCCCGAGATCGAGTACCCCCTCGAGCCGGCGCTCACCGGCGGCTGTCCGGAGGCGAGCACCGACGAGGTGCAGTACCCCGTCGGCGTCGACTACGCCTACGACGACCTCGAGTCCGCGCTGTTCGACGCACCGCCGAAAGCGGGACTCGAGCGCTGGCAACCACTCTTGCCGCCGCTCGCCCCCGAAACGCGGCTGGGCGAGGGGAACACGCCGCTGGTGTCGGTGCCGGCGGTCGGCGACTGGCTGGGTCTCGAGGAGGTGTACGTCAAAGACGAGAGTCAGAACCCAACCTGGAGCCACAAGGACCGGCTGAACCGGTGTACCGTCAGCGCCGCCGCCCGCGAGGGCGCGGCGGGGGTCGTCGCCTCCTCAACCGGAAACCACGGGGCCGCGGCCGCCGCCTACGCCGCTCGCGCCGGTCTCCCCTGCGTCGTGTTCACCGCCTCGCGGACCCCGCCCGCGGTCCAGGCGTTCATCGAGCGCTACGGGGCCGTCCTCCTGGCCGTCGACGACATCGAGGTGCGACAGGACGCCGTGAATCGGCTCGCCGACGAGTACGGCTTCCACGCCGTCAGCTCTCGCACCCGGGTCCACACCGGCCACGCCTGGGGGCCGGAGGGGTACAAGACGATCGCCTACGAGCTCTACTGCCAGTTCGACGGGTCGGTTCCCGGCACCGTCGCGGTTCCGACCTGTTACGCCGAACTCCTGTACGGCGTCTGGAAGGGGTTTCGCGAACTCGAGTCGCTGGGTCTCGCCGATCGGACGCCGTCGATCGTCGCCTGCGAACCCGGCGTGCGCGCCCCGCTCCGGGCGGCCGTCGCCGCGGGGCGAGAAATCGCCCGCGTCGAGCCCGAACCCACCGAGGCGTACTCCATCAAGGCGACGACGAGCAGCGTGCGCGGACTGCGCGCGATCCGCGAGAGCGGCGGTATCGTCGTCGGCTTCAGCGAGGCCGAACTCGAGGAGAGCCACCACCGCCTCGCGCGGAGCGGGCTCTGGCAGGAAGACTCGGGTGCAGCCGGCGTCGCGGGGCTCCAGGCATTATTCGAGCTCGACTCGGCTCACGCTGGCGACGGTCCAGTCGCCGTAGACGCGGACGGTGAGCCCGTCTCGGCTCCCGAACTCGAGTCGCCCGTCGTCGCGATCGCGACCTCGAGCGGGTTCAAGAACGGCCGAACGCACGAGGCCCCGCGGGTCGAGCCCGAGTGGACGGCGATCCGGGAGGCGCTCGAGGCCCACGGCGTTCTCGGGGACTGAGTCGCCGCTCAGGTCGACCCCGGGTCGCGGTCGAGTTCGGCGGCCAGGATCCGATACCGGTAGGAGCCGCTGTAGCCCCGCGACCACTTCTCGAGGTAGGGCCGACTCTCACAGAACATCCCGAACAGTTCGAGGGAAAACGCCGGATCGATCTCGGCTTCGACGCCCTCGTACAGCACGCGCGACTTGACGTACGGACCGCGCGTCGGGTGCTCGAGGTACTCGCGTCGAAGGTGGCGCCTGACGACCTCGTCGGCGCGCTCGAGATCGAACCGTCGCAGCGTGGCCGGCGGTTCGTCGACCATGGCGGGCGCTACGACACGTTGAGCACGAGCAGTATGCCCGCACCCAGGACGAGCGAGATCCAGAGGGTGAAGACGATCGCGGCGTGCGTTCCATTCAGTTCGTCACCGTCGAGGAACTTTCCAACGGACATCGTCGGACCGTAAGGGGTGGATCGGATTAAGCGGCGAGCGCGTTCCCAGTCGCTGGGAATCGTCGCAGGGCAGTAGCCGAACGGGCGCCTCGATAGTCCGGACGGCCGACCCAGGGTTCGGGTTCCGTCGCGTGACGACGACCGGAGAGGCGTTCGAGGCGGCGGGTTTTATTGAGTCGCCCAGTCTATCGAATCGTATGACAGACCGTTCGGACGGCACCCGAAGCTGGCTGGCCGTCTCCCTCGTCGTCGTCCTCGCGACGATCGCGACGGGGGCCGTCGCGGTGGTCGACCGCGGCGAGCCGACGGTGGCCCTCGGCGCCGCCCTCACCGCCGTCGCGATCGTCGCCCTCTCGGTGACCGCCCCCGACCGGCTCTCCGCGGCGTGGGCCGAACACCGCCGCTACGTCTGGTTCGCGACCGGGCTGTTCGCCGTCGGCTCGCTCCTGGGTGCGGTGCTCCTGCTCGCGGGGATCGACCTCACCGAGCTCTTCCTCGAACTCGTCGGCGACGAACTCGGCCTCGAGGACGGCGAGCCGGGCGAGGAGTTCGAACTCGAGCTGACGGCCACCTTCTTCATCCTCAACAACACCCCGCCGTTCGTGATGTCGATCCTCGGGGCGTTCACGCTGGGTGTGTTCACCGCGTTCGTAATGGTGTTAAACGGCGTGCTCGTGGGAAACATCGCCCTCTCGATGGCGGGACTCGCCGGCGTCGGTTTCATCGTCGTCGGCCTCGCACCCCACGGAATCTTCGAGCTGCCCGCGCTGTTCGTGGCCTCCGGCGTCGGCTTCCGGCTCGTCCACCGGTTCGGCCAGCGGGTACTGGGCACCCGCGAGTCGTTCCTCACGCGGGCGTACCTCTCGCGGACGGGGCTGCTCGTGCTGTTCGCCTGGCTCGTCCTCGTCGTCGCGGCGTTCGTCGAGGCGTACGTGACGCCCGCGCTGCTCGAGGCGCTGTTCGGCGCCGGCCTCGAGGACGGTCCCTGAAGCGACGGGAGCACTCGGCCGCGCCGGCGGCCGATTTCAGTCAGAAGATTGATCGCTTCGCGCGCTGTACCGGAACCACCGATGCACCCCGTTCGTCGCCTCTCCGATGGACTGACCGACAAGTCGCTGCGGGTCGCGATCCTCGTCGGGCTCGCGACGGTGCCCGTCACGCTGCTGCTCTCGTGGGAGTCGGTGGCCGGCGTAGACGACGGCGTCGTTCTCGGCGGGTCGATCTCGGGGACGCCCCTGCTGCTGGCCGCGTTGTTCGTCGGCTACTACTACAGCAACCGGGAACCCGACAGCCGCCGCGCCGGGATCTGGACCGGCCTCGCGGGCTCGCTCGCGGCCGTCCTCGTCTACCTGGCCAACGCGGCCGCGACGATCTGGGCCGCCTCGCCGCGAATGGCGGCCGTCGCGGTCGTTCTGACGCCGCTCAGCGTCGTCTTCGGCGTCGGACTCACCGTGCTCGTGACGATGCTCGCGGCCCAGTTCAGCGGGTGGGCGGCGCGGCGACTCAGTCGAGACCACCGGGTGCTCGAGCCGGAAACCGCCGCAGATCGGGCGTCATCCGACTCGCGGTGGTGGTACCGCCTCGTCGTCGCGTACGCGCTGTTCGCGCCGATCGCACTGGGCTACACGCTGGGGATTGCGCCCGAGAGCGGCGCCGAACTCGGACTGTCCGTCCTCCTGCTGTTCGTCCTGGTGCCGCTCTCGGTCCTCGCCTTCGTCGCGCTGTTCGTCGACGCGACGGCGCCTCGAGCCGCAGAAGCGGGCTGGTTCCCGAGCGTGTGGCTGTACGTGGGCGTTCCGATCGGCGCGTACGCACTCGTCTACGCGGGGGCGGCGTTCAGCGGGGAACCCCGCCCGGCCGCCCCCGGCGTGTTCGGGTTCACTGGGGCGCTCTGGGCGGTGGTCGTCGTCTACCTCGTTCAGCGCAACAGAGACGGCGGCCGGGCGTAGACGGAGCGCCTCGAGTTACGATCACTTCGCAGGTGACGGTCGTCGGCAGGGATGACGGCGGTTTATCACGCCGGCGAGAGAGGTCACCGGTATGGCCGAGAGTCCGCCGACGAGTGTGATTCTGCCGACGGTCGAGCCGGGCGGCGTCTGCGAGGAGGTCGCCGCCCAGTTGGGCGAGGACGACGAACTGCTCGTCGTCTGTGACGCCGAAACCGATCCCGTCGCGGAACGCGCCGACACGCTTCCCGACGGCGCTCGCGTCGTCGTCGCCGGCGAGCCCGACGGGTGTTCGGGGAAGGCGAACGCCGTCGCCGCCGGGATGGAAGCCGCCGAGAGCGAGCGCATCGTGTGGACTGACGACGACTTCCATCACCCACCCGACTGGCTCGAGGGGCTGCACGCCGACTACGCCGTTCACGGTCCGACGACGGAACTGCCGGTCTTCGTCGGCACGGACCCGCTGTCGCTCCTGCTCGAGCCGCTGTACGTCGTCGGGGGAACGCTCTCGGTCTACGTCAACGATCTCGCGTGGGCCGGGTCGGTGATCTTCGAGCGCGACGACCTCGACGAGGCGGGCTTCCTCGACGAACTTCGCCGAACGGTGAGCGACGACGGCCTGCTGGGCGAGCACCTCGAGGTCACGCCCGTCAAACGGCCGCGCCGCGTCGAGATCGGCGGGACGATCCGCGGGACGCTCGAGAGACACGCGCGATTCACGAAAATCGCCCACCGCCACGGTCCGAAGGCGAACGCCGCGAGCGGCGTCGGGGCCGCGGCGGTCACCGCCGCAGGCCTGGCGGTTCCGCTCCCGGCGATCGCGGTGCTGACGGCACTGCTGGGGGCGCTGTACGCGTCGTTCGGAATCCGCCGGTGGACCTTCCTGCTGGCGTACCCCGCGGTCCTGGCGTCCGTGCCGCTCATGGCGTACGGGCTGGCCCGCCGGACGTTCGTCTGGGGCGGTCGGCGGTACCGCTGGCCCTCGAAGTTCGACGTCCGGATCGAAGACGAGTGACCGACGGGATAGCGGGCGCCCGAAAAATTCGTGGCCCGCGACCTCAGCTGCGAATCCACGCGAGCGGCCGCAACACGATCGGCACGTAGTCCTCGTGGGGGTCGTACCTGGCGAACACCAGGCTGTTGGTCATCACGCTGACGCTCGAGCCGGCCATCGCGAGCCCCGCCAGCGCGGGGTTGAGCAGGCCGAGCGAGGCGATGGGGATCAGCGTGGTGTTGTAGACGAAGGCCCAGAACAGGTTCTGACGGACCTTCGAGATGGTCGCCTCCGAGATCCGGACCGCCTTGAGGACGTCCGCAGGGTCGTCGCGCATCAGGGTGACGTCGGCGGACTCGATGGCGACGTCGGTGCCCGAGCCGATGGCGACGCCGACCTGCGCGGTCGTGAGCGCGGGCGCGTCGTTGACGCCGTCGCCGACCATCATCACCCTCGCACCGTCGGCCTGCAGGTCCTCGACGTGGTCGGCCTTGTCCTCCGGGAACACCTCCGCGCGGACGTTGGCCTCGTCGATGCCGACGTCGCGGGCGACCGCTCTCGCCGTCCGCTCGTTGTCGCCGGTGAGCATCACGACCTCGAGACCCCGGTCGCGCAGCGTCGCGACGGTCTGACGGGCGCTCTCTCTGACCTCGTCGGCGACCGCGAGCACGCCCGCGAGTTCGCCGTCGAGGGCGACGAGGATCGCGGTCTTGCCGTCGCGCTCGAGGCCCGTCAACGTCTCCTCGGCGGGAGCGGGGTCGATCCCCGCGTCGCGGAGCAGTTCCCGTCGGCCGACGAGGACGCTCCCGCGGTCGGTTTCGGCGCGGATGCCGTGGCCGGGGACGTTCTCGAACTCGTGGACGTCGCCGTAGTCGATGCCGCGCTCGTCGGCGCCCTCGACCACCGCGCGGGCGATGGGGTGTTCGGAGCCGGATTCGGCGGCTGCGGCGGCGCCGAGAACGCGTTCGGAGACCAGTTCCTCCGAACTGGCGAGCGCGCCGCCGTCGGGCGCGGTCTCGGTGCCGCCGTCGGTGGCGGCCCCGTCCTCAATGGTTACGACGTCGGTCAGCGTCATCTCGCCGTGGGTCAGGGTCCCAGTTTTATCGAAGACGACGGTGTCGATCCCCCGGACCTGCTCGAGCACGTCGCCGCCCTTGAACAGGACGCCGTTGGTCGCGCTCAGAGTCGAGCCGACCATCGTCGCCGCGGGCGTCGCGAGCCCGAGCGCGCAGGGACAGGCGATCAGCAGCGAGGAAGCGAGGACGATCACGGAGAACTCGAGGACCGGCACGCCGCCGACGACCGGGCCGCCGCCGACGGGCTCGAGCAGCGGGAGCCAACCACCGAGCCACGACGAGGCGGCGTACAGCGTCTCGGGCGAGAGCGACCACAGGAGCGCCCAGAAGACCGCGTTTACGATCACCGCGGGGACGAAGTAGGCGCTCACCTTGTCGACCAGCCGCTGGATCTCGGGCTGGCGCGACTGGGCCTCCTTGACCCGCTCGACGATCTGCTGGATCGCCGTCTCGGAGCCGACCTTCGTGGCCTCGACGAGGAGCACGCCGTTCTCGTTGACCGTCGCGCCGACGACCTCGTCGCCCTCGCGCTTCTCGACCGGCACCGACTCGCCGGTGAGCATCGACTCGTCGACCGCGCTCTGTCCCTCGAGGACGACGCCGTCAGTCGGGATCCTCTCGCCCGGTCGAATCTTCAGCACGTCGCCGACCCGAACGTCGGCGAGCGGTACCTGCCGCTCTTCCCCGTCTTCGACGACGGTCGCCTCGTCGGCCTCCATCTCGAGCAGTTCCCGCAGGGCGTTGCCGGCTCGAGCCTTCGAGCGGACCTCGAGCCAGTTCCCCAGGGTGATAAACCAGAGGATGAACGCGACGGCCTCGAAGTAGAGCCCCTCGCTGGCGATCAGCCCGCCGAGGACGGCCGTGCTGTAGACGTAGCCCGCGGAGGTGCCCATCGCGACCAGCGTGTCCATGTTCGCCCGGCGGTTGTGCGAGAACGCCCGATAGGCGCCGGCGATGAACTCCTTCCCGAGCGTGGCCATCAGAACCGTCGCGAGGACGAACTCGAGCCAGCCTGGCGGGTGGGCGATCGCCATCGGCACCGGTGAGGCGACCCCCGCCGCCCCGAACAGCATGTCGACCATCATCGGCACGAACGGCAGGGTGAGCAGACCGCCGCCGATCACCAGCCGGCGCTGGCGGGAGAGTTCCCGCTCGACGGCCCGCTCGCGCTGGCTCTCGCCCTGGGTGCCGTCGGTGTCCTCGCGAACCGGCTCGTAGCCCGCCTCCTCGATGACGGCGTGGAGCTCCGCCAGCGACGCGTCCGCGGGGTTGTACCGCACCCGTGCCTCGTCGGACGCGAAGTTCACGTCCGCCTCGATCACGCCGGGATGAGCCTCGAGCGCCTCCGTAACCGTCCCCGAACAGGTCGAACACGACATCCCCATCACCGCGATCGTCCGGCTCTCGCTGGCCGCCTCGTATCCTGCGCCCTCGATCGCGTCGTAGATGGCCGCGAGCGACGTCTCCTCTGTGTCGTACTCGGCCGTCCCTTCGTCGGTCGCGTAGTTCGCGCTCGCGTCGTGGACGCCCTCGAGTTCGCCGACAGCGTCCTCGACGGCTCCCGAACACGTCGAACACGACATGCCGGTGATCTCGAGGTGGGCCCGTCTGGTCGTCATGGGCAGACCTACGAGCCACAGGTTCAAGCGAGTTGCCCCTCAGATTCTGCGATTCGTTCGGCCCGTACTTTCGAAAGTAAAGCTATCGAGGTCGAAATCCGGGGGGATCGATGCCGACCGCCCGGTCTCGCCGACTGACGCCGATGAAAAGACAGTTGCCACTACGCCCCCAACCACCGGCGTATGCGTATCGCCGTTCCCAACAAGGGCCGCCTGCACGAGCCGACGATCGACCTCTTGGAGCGGGCGGGACTCCATCTCGAGAACGGCGCCGACCGGAAGCTGTACGCCGAAACCGTCGACCCCGACGTCACCGTCCTGTTCGCCCGCGCGGCGGACATCCCCGAGTACGTCGCCGACGGCGCCGCCGAGATGGGGATCACCGGACTCGACCAGGTCCACGAGGCCGGCGTCGGCAACGTCGAGGAGCTGCTGGACCTCGACTTCGGGAAGTGCCGCCTCGTTCTCGCCGCCCCCGAGGACGGCGAGATCGACGCCGTCGCCGATCTCGGCGGGAAGACCGTCGCCACGGAGTTTCCGACCGTCACGCGGAACTTCTTCGCCGACGCCGGCGTCGACCCCACGATCGTCGAAGTGACGGGTGCAACCGAGCTCACCCCCCACGTCGAGATGGCCGACGCCATCGTCGACATCACGAGCACGGGGACGACGCTGAAGGTGAACCGACTGAAGATCGTCGAGGAGGTACTCTCGAGTTCGGTCCGGCTGTTCGCCCGCGAGGACGTACTCGACGAGCCGAAGGTGCGCGAGATTCGAACCGCCCTCTCGTCGGTCATCGCCGCCGACGGCAAGCGGTACCTGATGATGAACGTTCCCGAAGACCGACTCGAGGAGGTGCGCGACGTGATCCCCGGCCTCGGCGGGCCGACGGTCATGGACATCGCAAACGGAGGCGGGAGGAACGTCGCCGTTCACGCCGTCGTCGACGAGCGCGACGTCTTCGAGACGATCACCGAGGTCAAACGCCGCGGGGCGAGCGGCATCCTGGTGACCGAGATCGAACGGCTCGTCGAGTGACCGAGGTCGGCGCTCGCGGCGCCTGCGAACCAGCGGGCGAACCGAGCGACAAGGCGGGTGGGGACAGGTTTTAGGCGGTAGGGCGGCCGAAAGAGCTGCGAGATCAGGAGTACTGGCTGAGAATCGTCACCAACAGGAACAGCGCCGTGATGATCGTCCCGAGTGCGACGCCGGAGATCGCCAGCGCGCCGATCGCCGACGCCGACAGCAGTACCGCACTCAGGGCGGTGACGGCGGCGTAGTAGACGTTGTACTCGCCGCGGTCGGCGTCCGCGGGCTCGGGTTCGGTTTCGGTCTCGAGGTACGGCGCGAACAGCGACAGCTGATCGGTCGGCCAGACGATTCCGCGGGACTTGTTGTAGTCGATAATTCCTTCCTTGTCGAGTTTCGGCAGGTGCGACTGGTAAAGGGCGATGTACACGCGCTGGCGCTGTGAAGACGTCAGGTCATCGATGGTTGTATCGTTCTCCTTCGCTGCCACGTACTCGGCAATGTCTCGCATCTCGACAGCACCGTCGATCGAGAGGAGGTACGCGATCGCGTCTCGCCTGCGCTGGGTCTGGAGGATGTGAAACACGTCGTCGCGGGAGAGTTCCGTCGGCTCCTCGTCGGTGGAATCGTCGATGGAGGGCGCGGTTACGGAGCCGGTAGGTCTATCGTCAGTGATAGTCATGGTGCGTAATCCATCAGGGAAACCGGGGTAAAATAAACCGATTTGGTCGTTTCCATAGATTATACAGAATTTTATTCGGTTCGGGAAGATCAAATATCATTGACACGTTTCCACGGTCGTGAACTCGCCTTAATCCCGGGAAAGATTCACTAAATTTGATTGTCAGTTCCCCTATGTGTGTCTGACGCTCGATCGAGGTGTAGAGGGGGGGTTTCTGCCGTTTCCGCCTAAAAGATACAGAAAAAAGAATTCTTTACGATCGTTCTTGCCACCGGTATAGAGTGAAACAGTATACTTTTCAGTAATTTTTTTGGGCCGAACGCGGCGCCGAGAGCGCGTGTCTATCGGTAACGGTTGCCGGTAGAAGGCCGGATCAGCACGCTATTACCGCCGTTTTGAGACGGCCTATACGTCTCGGTCGTGCGACAGATCACCCGGGGGCGGTCCCCAGCAGTCGAACGACGTTGAAGACGGTGAACCCGATCAGCGCCGCGACGGTGTAGTAGATCACCGAAATGAGCAGCGTGAGCTTGTAGTCGGTGTCGTAGACGATCAGAATCGCGGTGTAGGCGATCGCGAGCGTGACCGGGATCACGACGACCGGCCCCCACTGCTGGAGCAACAGCGACGTCAGCGCCAGCGCCGGGGCGACGGTGAACGCGCGACGAACCCGGACGTCGCCCAGGACGTACCTCGCGGCGATGTGGAGCGTGACGCCGTAGAACGCCGTCGCCACCAGAAACGTCCCGAGGTACGCGAGCGGACCACCGGCGGCCGGGTCGATCCCCTCGGCCGTCACCTGTGCGACAGTGAACTCCATACCGGGTGGTAGTTCGGCACGCGTTTTGTGCCTGCCGAATGCCGGAGCTAGCGAGGATCACGGCGGGACGTCGCGCGGCGTCGCCAGTCCCGTCTAGGAAACCGAGAAGTCGGTTACTCGAGCAGGCCGAGGTCCTCGAGTCGCGAGACGATCTTATCGACGGCGTGTTCGGCGTCGACCGGCTTCTTCCCGCCGGTGATGACGAGTTTACCCGAGCCGAACAGCAGGGCGACGACCTCGGGGTCGTCGAGGCGGTAGACGAGCCCGGGGAACTGCTCGGGTTCGTACTCGATGTTCTCTAAGCCGAGCCCGATCGCGATCGCGTTCAGGTTGAGGTTGCGCCCCAGGTCCGCGCTGGTCACGATGTTCTGGACGACGATCTCGGGGTCCTCGTTCACCTGAATCTGGAGTTCGCGGAGCTTGTCGAAGACGATTCGGAGGCTCTCGTGGACGTCGTCGGTGCTCTTCGCGCCGGTGCAGACGATCTTCCCCGACCGGAAGATCAGCGCCGCGGACTTGGGGTTCTGGGTTCGGTAGACGAGCCCGGGGAACTGCTCGGGGTCGTAGTCGGCTCCCTCGAGGTCCATCGCGACGCTCTGGAGATCGAGTTCCTGTCCGATACCGGTCGATGCCACCACGTTTTCGATGTTGATGGTGTCCTTCGGATCCGTCATTAGTCGCTTAAAAAGACGTATTTAAGGTTTATAAAGCTTGGTACCGATGTCTGATCTATCCGGTTTCTAACGTGAGGCGATTCGACCCGATCGGGCGTCTCGAGCCCACTGCGGCCGGTGAACGGTCGCTCGCGGAACCGAAGCGGTAGGCTCATTGTCCGCCCGATGCGACGGACGAGCGTGTATCTACTCGAGTTCGGCGGCGAGGACGACGCGTTCGCGGCCCGGGAGGCAGCCAACGCCGCGACCGGAATCCGCCGGCTCGCACCCAGCCTCGCAGTCGCCCGCGGCGTGGTTCCCGGGGCGGTTCGCGGACTCGCTTACACCCGCCGGGCGAGCGACCTCCTCGGCCACGCCGACGCCAGCGTCGAGGGCGCGCGGGCGGTTCTCGAGGCCGCGAGCCTCGACCGCGAGGGAAGCGTCGCGGTCCGGGCGACCGACGTGCAGGGGTCGACCGGCGTCAGCACCGGGGAGGCCGAGCGCGTCCTGGGCCAGGTGCTGGTCGACCGCGGCTTCTCGGTCGACCTCGAGAACCCGGACCACGTGCTGCGCGCGGCGTTCTCCGCGGGCGAGTTGAAAGACGGCGGCGAGGTGCTCGAAGCGGGCGACGACGAGGACAGAACGACCGGCGAGCCGGTCGACGCCTGCGCGCTCGGCTGGCTCGTCGTCGAGAGCGTCAGGGACTTCGGCACCCGGAAGCCGACGGACAAGCCGTTCTTCCAGCCGGGCAGCATGGACCCGCTGCTCGCCCGCGCCGTGACGAACGTCGCGGGGGCGGCGCCCGGCCAGACGGTGCTCGATCCGATGTGCGGCACCGGCGGCGTGCTCGTCGAGGCGGGACTGCTCGGCGCCGACGTGATCGGCACCGACGCCCAGGCGAAGATGGTCGAGGGCGCGCGGACGAACCTCGAGCACTTCCTGGCTCCCGAGACTCCCTCTCCAGTCGGCGTCTCCCGGGGCGAGTTCCACGTCACCCGCGGCGACGCCACGCACCTTCCACTGGAAACGGACGCCGTCGACGCCGTCGTCTTCGACGCACCCTACGGCCGCCAGTCGAAGATCGCGACCCACCGCCTCGAGGACCTCGTCGCCGGCGCCCTCGCCGAGGCCCGCCGGGTCGCCTCGCGGGCGGTCGTCGTCGCCGACCGGTCGTGGGCCGCTCAGGCGCGGGCCGCGGGATGGGAGCTCGAAAGCGCCTTCGAGCGGCGGGTTCACCGGTCGCTCACGCGATACGTGCTGGTTCTCGAGTAGGCGCGAGACGCTCACCCGGTGAGCCGCGCGCGCCACCAGTCGACCGTCGCGGCGAGGACGCCGGCGCCGATCGCCCCGAACCAGGCCGCGAGCGAGGCGGCGACATCGGTTTCGTCCTGGGCGATGTCGAACACGCCCCAGAGGACGAACGCCGCGAGCCAGGTCGTCAGTCCGAACCGCCAGACGTGGGCGTAGGTGAGCCGGCTCGACCGGAGGACGAGAAATCCCACGAGGAAGCCAGGGATCAGTGCGAGGAGACTCAACTCGAGCGGAAGGAAGACGACGTCGGCGAAGATGCCGATCAGCGCAGCGGTCGGAATCGCGAGCAGGATCGTACAGCCGACGACGACGCCGGCCTGCTCGAGACGATCGGCGAAGGCCATACCGGCACCTCGGAGAGGCGCGAAAAGAGCCTGCCGGTTCGGGTAGCTCTCAGCGGTCCCGCGAGAGCGCCCTGTCCCGCAGCCGCTCGCCCTCCGCGCCCCCGACCTCGAGTTCGGGCACCGGCGTCGGTTTTCCCTCCGAATCGACGGCGACGAACGTGAAACTCGAGGCGGTCGTCTCCTCGCGCTCGCCGGTGCGGGGCTCCTCGCGCCAGGCGCGCAGCGCGACGTGGACGCTCGTCCGCCCGGCGTCGTAGACGTAGGACTCGACCACGGCGGTGTCCCCGATCCCGATGGGACGCTTGAAGTCGAGTTCGTTCACCCGCGCGGTGACGCAGGTCTCCCCCGCAAACCGCATCGCGGACATCGCGCCGACCTCGTCGAGCCACTTCATCAGGGTGCCCCCGTGAAGCGTCTCGTTGTTGTTCGCGTGGTTTGGCTGGACCCGAAAGCGGTTCTCGATGTAGGTCTCGAGCAGCGTGGGCATGCCCCACAGGAACACGACAGGGCGGATAAATCCGTTAGAAACGGGGCGATTTCGACGCTTTTTCGGTCGCACCGCGGGGTGCGTTCGTATGGATCGCGACTCAAGCCCGCAGTGGCCGCGCTGGTTTCGGTTCCTGTGTTACGGGCTGCTCGCGGCGATCGTTCTCGGACTGAGCTACCGGGCGCTCGAGGGCGCGGCAACGACGCGAGAGGCGCTGCAGGGGCTCGGCGGGATCGCCATCCTGTGTCTCCTGCTCGGCTACCGATACGTCTCCAGGACCCGCTGGCGCGGTCGAAACGCGCTGTCCGGGCTGGCGCTGCTCGCCTGTCTGGCGATCTCCGTGGGGATACTGACCGCACTGGCGCCCGGCGGCGAGTGGCTGGACCTCAAGCTCGCCGTTGTGCTGGGAGCCGGCGTCCTGCTCGCGCTCTCGCTGCTGCTGTCGCGGTACGTCTCCCTCTCGGGGCGGGTCTTCGGCGTCGTCGTCTCGGCCGCGGGGCTCGGAATCATCGGTCTCGGAACGCTCGATCTCGGCCGCGGTTCGCTGGCGGAGTACGACACGGTCGTCGCTGGGGTAATCTGCCTCCTTATCGGCCTGCTGTACGTGAGCAAACCGGAGGCGATGGCGGAACTCGAACGTCGGGCGCGAGAGTCGAGCGAGTGAGCGCCGCTCCGACCCGTCGCCGAGCGGAGAGGGCCACAGATCCCGGCTCACTCGAGTCGTCGCACGGAGACGGCGGTGATCGCGGCACTGACGAGCAAGAAGGCGACGGCCGTCGACTGTTCGGGGAGTTCGACGCCGAACGCGGCCCCGGCAACGACGGCGGCGGCGATCGTGCCCGCGGCCGCTCCCAGCAAGCCCCGCCAGAGCGGCGAGACGATCGCGGGGCCGAACCGCCGAAGCAACAGCTCGCCGGCGAGCAGCGAGACGGTGAGGAGCCCGATCACCGACCACACGCTGAGCAGGGAGCCGACTCCCGTGACGGTGGCGGCGTGCAGTATCCGCATCTGCGGCACGATCACGACTAGCGCCCACAACCGGTCGAACGCGGTGATCCGGCTCTCGACCATCTATGCGTCTCGGCCTAACTCCGCGAGCAGGTGCGAAACGTGGATCCGGTCGCTCGAGCCCTCGGCCATCTCGAACTCGATATCGGCCGCCAGCCGGTGGATGCGGGCGAGTTCGGCGCCCTGGTAGCGCTTGCGAGCCACCCGGAGGATCGCCTCGAGCACCTCGCCGCCGTCCAGCCCTTCGTCGACGAGCAGGTCGTCGAGGGTCTTGCGCGCGTCGGTGAACGCGCCGGCTTCGGCGTCGTCGAGCATCGACTCGATCTCCTCGTCGCGGCCGACCGAGCCGATGGTCTCGTAGGCGGCCTGCATCGTGATCTCGCCCTCCGTTACGGCGGTGGTCTGGGCCGCCAGGATCGCCCGCCGGAGGTCGCCGCCCGCGTAGCCCGCGATGAACTCGAGGCCGTCGGCCTCGTAGTCGGCGCCCTCGGCCTCGACGATCCGTTCGAGGACGGTGGCCGTCTCCTCGCTCGAGGGCGCGCGCAGCGAGACGGGGAAACACCGCGAGCGGATCGGCGGGATGAGTTTCGTCGGCTGGCGGGTCCCGACGATAAACTGGGTCGTTCGGTGGTGCTGTTCCATGATCCGGCGCAGCGCCTGCTGGAAGTCCTCGCGGACGTCCTCTGCGTTGTCGAGCAGGATCGTCTTGTACGTCCCCGCGACCGGCGAGTAGCTCGCGGATTCTTTGAGGACGTGGTTGATCATGTCCCGCTTCGAGAGCGCAGAGCGCCCCCGCAGGAAGTGTTCGAACCGGGGGTCGTTCTTGATCTCCGTTTTCGTCCGGCCGAAGAAGTCGGCGACGTTGATCTCGATGAAGTCGTTGTCGGGGTCTTCGTGAGCGGCGCGGGCGAGCGCGCGCGCGGCCGCGGTTTTGCCGCTGCCGGCCGGCCCCTGGAGGATGAGGTTGATCGGCTCCTCGACTGCCCGCAGGAGGTACTCGCGGGCGTCGTCCTGTGGCAGTTCCTCGAGCGAGGGCGCGTACGTCTCGGTCCACAGCGGCGCGTCCATCGCCGGTCGGTAGGGACGGCGGCGGTAAGAATCGGTCGGTTAGCCGGCCCCGCTACTCGATGCCGCCCGCCTGGTTTTCGGGAACGGGCGCCTCGACGCGCTCGCCGTCCGTTTCGACCGGCGTGGCGCCGTCGGGGTCGTCAGGGTCCCCCTCGAAGACGACGGCCGTCAGCGATCCGTTCTCGGCCTCCGCCTCGAGGTCGACGGTGACGTTCTCGTGGATGCCGGGCTCGAGGCCCTCGCTCGTCCCGAGGAGGTCGCCCGACTCGTCTTCGACGCCGACGAAGCCGTCGGCGGTGAGCGAGGCGTTGACGGTGACGGTCGAGTCGTTCGCCTCGGTCACCTCGACGGTCGTGGGGCCGCCGTACTCGAGGTCGATCGTCTCGAGGAGGCCGTCCTCGGCCGTGTAGACGCCGAAGGTGTGGTTTCCGGGCTCGACGTTGCTCGTGTTCATCTCGAAGGTCACGTTCTGGGCGTCGTCTGCCTCGAGTTCGAGCACCTGTCGCTCGAGCACCTGCCCGGAGAGGCGGAGTTCGACGTGCTGCTGGGAGGTGAACTCGTTGGGGTTTCTGATCTCCGCGACGATCTCGATCGTCTCGTGTGTCGACGCCGACGACGGTGCGGTGAGGGAGTCGACGAGGAACGACGTGCTCGTCTCGCCGTCCTGGCGGTCTGCCATCGTGACCGTCGCCGTGTCGCTGACCGGGTAGCCGTCCTCCGTGTACGGGCGGTCCTCGTCGCCGTCGGACTCCTCGTACATGAACGTCTCGTTGCCCGTCGTGTCCTGGTGGACCGTCGCCGTCAGCTGACCCAGGAGGTCGAGGTCGTCGTCGGCGGTCTGGTTGATCGTGACGTTCTCGTGGGGGTCGTCCGAACCGCCGAGGTACTCCGAGACGGCGACGATCTCGCCGGCACCGTCGGTCACGACGACGAAGCCGCCGTCGGACAGCGACACCTCGTCGATGACGACGCTGGTGCCGTCGCTGCGCTGGTCGGAGAACTCGATCGACGCGGTCGGCTCCTCGTTGACCTCGGCGCCGAAGATCGCCGGCGCCTGGCCGACGATCGCCCCTGCCGCCAGAACGACGACGATGGCGAGCACCACGGCGGCGAGTTGCTTGATCGTACCTGACTCCAGTCTGGGGCTCATCGTGAAGGGATGGTGTGGATAACAGACCGTTACACGGCCATCGACGTAAAATGTCGTTTTCGTTTCGTGCGTCGTGACGCTCGGTCCGAACGCGAGGCGCGGTCCGTGACCCCTCGGTCGAGACGGCGGCGGCGCGTCGAGACGTCACCGACACACCTCGAGGCGCCGTCCGATTCGAAGCCGGTTTAGTCGCGGCGCGCGGAGGGAGAGTCGATGTCATTGCGCGTGACGTTCCTGGGAACCAGCGGGGCCGTTCCGACCACCGAGCGGAACCCGAGCAGCGTCTTCGTCGCCCGGGAGGGCGAGGAGCTGCTGTTCGACGCCGGCGAGGGAACCCAGCGCCAGATGATGCGCTTCGGGACCGGCTTCTCGGTCGGCCAGCTGTTCGTCACGCACTGCCACGGCGACCACGTCCTCGGGATTCCCGGCCTGCTCCAGACGATGGACTTCAACGACCGCGAGGCCCCGCTAACGATCCACACCCCGCGGGGCACGCGCCGGCAGATAGTGGGGCTCGTCAACGCGCTCGGCAACCGCCCGTCGTTTCCGGTGCGGATCAACGAGGTCGACGGCGGCGACGTCGCCTACCGCGCCGAGGAGTACGAGGTGCGGGCGTTCGACACCGACCACGACACCCGCTCGGCCGGCTACGCGCTCGTCGAGGACGACCGCAAGGGCCGATTCGACCGCGAGCGCGCCGAGGAACTCGGCGTCCCCGTAGGGCCGACGTTCTCGCGACTCCACGCGGGGGAGCCGGTCGAACTCGCGGACGGCACCGTCGTCGACCCCGAGCAGGTCGTCGGGGAGCCCCGGCCCGGTCGGGTGCTGGTCTACACCGGCGACACCCGCCCGACGGCGGCGACGGTCGACGTCGCCGACGACCCCGACCTGCTGATCCACGACGCGACGTTCGCCGACGACCGGGTCGACCGCGCCGCCGACACTGCCCACGCGACGGCCCGCCAGGCCGCCCGGATCGCCAGCGAGGCGGGCGCGACGCGACTCGCGCTGATGCACCTCTCCTCGCGGTACGCCGGCGACGCGAGCGCCCACCTCGAGGAGGCCCGCGAGGTGTTCGGCGAGGGGGTGTTCGTCCCCGACGACGGGGATCGCCTCGAGATCCCGTACCCGGACGCCGACGGCTGACGACGGCGGGCGACTCGCGGTCGAAACCCGCGCCGGATTTATACGCGTTCTACCCCTATAGCCCCCCGTGAGCACGCGAACGAGTGCGCTTGATGCGGTCGTCTTCGGGGTCGACATCCAGAGCGGCGACGTGCGCGGTGACTCGCCGTCCTACGCCCTCGTCGTCTACGACGGCGACGACGAGGGACTCGAGCGCGACGTCGTCTCCCACCGGAAGCTCCGGCGGCTGATCGGCGAGGAGGAGCCGGCGATCGTCGCCACGGACAACATGTACGAGCTGGCCGCCGACAAGGACCAGCTGATCCACTTCCTGGGCTCGCTGCCCGACGAGACGCGACTGGTCCAGGTGACCGGCGCCGAACAGCCCGAGCCGCTCTCCCGGGTGGCAAAACGTCACGGCATCCCCTACGCGAAGGAGCCGATGGCGGAGGCCGAGGCGGCCGCCCGCCTGGCGGCCCACAACGTCGGCCACGAGGTCTCCGCCTTTACCGACACGACGACGGTCAAGGTTTCCCGCGGGCGGTCGACCGGCAAGGGCGGCTGGAGCGAGGACCGCTACACCCGGCGGATCCACGGCGCGGTCAAGCGACAGGCCAGGGAGGTCGAGTCCGAACTCGAGGCCCACAACCTCGAGTACGACCGGGACGTCCGCGAGTCCTACGGCGGCTTCGCGAACGCGATCTTTACGGTGGAGGCGCGACCGGCGGACATCCCCGTCTCGAACCGCCGGTCGGGCGACGTCCGGATCGAGATCGAACGGGAGCGCCGCGACGGCATCGAGTTCAGACCCCTGGTAAAACGGCGCGACCACGTCGTCGTCGGCGTCGACCCGGGGACGACGACCGCCGTCGCCGTCGTCAGCCTCGAGGGCGAGGTGTTAGACGTCTGGAGCTCTCGCACCAGCGACGCGGCCGACGTGATCGAGTGGATCGTCGAGCGCGGCCGCCCCGTGATCGTCGCCGCGGACGTGACGCCGATGCCCGAAACCGTCGAGAAGTTCCGCCGGAGCTTCGACGCCGCCGGCTGGACCCCCGAGCGAGATCCGCCGATCGACGAGAAACAACACCGCACCCGCGAACACCCCTACGACGACGACCACCAGCGCGACGCGATGGCCGCCGCGCTGTACGCCTTCGACGCCCACGAGGACCAGTTCGAGCGGATCGCCCGCAAACTCCCGCCGGGGGTCGACCGCGACGAGGTCACCGCGCGGGTCGTCTCGGGCGAGGAGAGCGTCGAGGCGGTCCTCCGAGATCTCACGGAATCCGACGAGAGCGAGGTGGAGGAGCCGACCCACCAGCCGCGGGAGCTCACCCCCGAGGAGAAGCGTATCAGGTCCCTGGAACGGCAGGTCGACCGCCTCGAGGGCCACGTCGAAACCCTCGAGGGGCGCCTCGAGAAGCGCGACGAGACGATCGAGGACCTCGAGGCCGAACTCGCCGTCACCCGCCGGGAGGAACGCCGAAAGGTCCGCAAGGACCGCGAGGTGACCCGCCTCGAGCGCAAGACCGAGAAGCTCGAGCGCGAGCGCGACGCGGCCCACGAGGAAGTCGCGGACCTCGAGAAGAAGGTCGAGCGGATGAAGGCGCTGTGGAAGCTCGACCACTCGAACTTCAGCGACGTCTCGGCGAAGAAGGAGGGGCTGGTGCCGGTGAAGGTCGTCGAGAAGTTCAGCAAGGGTGCGATCCGCGAGGCCGACGAGCAGTACGGCATCGCCGCGGGGGACGTGGTCTACCTGCGCGACGCCAGCGGCGCCGGCCGGTCGACGGCGGAGTTACTCGCGGGGTTCGAACCACGCGTGGTGTTGAAAAACGGCGGCGGACTCTCCGAAATCGCCGACGCGATCCTGTTCGACCGCGAGGTTCCCGTCGGCCCGGCCGACGACGTCGCGATGCAGGAGGTCGACGAACTCGCCGTCGCCCGCGAGGACGACGTCGAGGCCGTGATCGACGACTGGCGCGAGCGCGCCGCCGAGCGACGAAAGGAGCAGAACGCCTCGATGGTCGACCGCCTCATCAGCGAACACCGAGCGGGCGACAACGAGGCCTGACGGCGGCCGGTTTCGGGGGTTCGTCGGCGGAGGGCGGCCTCGAGGCGTCGATTGAGTTCGATCCCCTCGACCGGCGGTGAAACGGCTGGAAGTATACGATTATAGATTTTTATACCGACTAATCAGTGGCTTAATCTATTTTTCGCCATTTCTCGTGTTTTCACGCTCGTGTTTATCAGTCAATAAGTATACCGACGATACTGGTAGCGACTGACGCATGTCTGGTGAACACAGACGCGGCTTCTTGAAGAAGGGTGCCGGTGCGGCGATCATCGCGGGTGGTCTCTTCACGGCTACGGGCGTGGGTTCCGACGACGACGTCGGGATCGACCTCCCGGACCCGGAACTGATTCCGAATCCGGATACCGACGAGGACTGGGCCGATTCCCAGGCCGATGCCGGGAACGGTCGAACCGTCGAGAACGGCTACGAGTTCGACGGCGAGCGCCTCGAGGTCGCCTGGGCGGCCGAGCACTACGGCGGCTCCGGCATCGCACCCGCCGGTATGTACGGCGGCGGGATCGCCGTCGCCGACGACACCGTTTACACCGCAGGTGAGGAGGGCGTCGCCGCAATCGACGACGAGGACGGCTCGGTCCGCTGGAAGAACGGCGACGTGGATGCCCGCGAGCCGACGGTGGTCGACGACACGATCTACCTCTCGGGCGACGAAGTGGTCGCACTCGACCGAACCGACGGCAGCGTCCGCTGGGAGACCGACCTCGAGCCCGAGGACGGGTTTTCGCCCGCGACCGTCGCCTACGGCGGCGTCTACGCCCTCGGTGACGGGACGCTCTACGCCCTCGATCCCGCGGACGGCACGACGACGTGGCGCCGCGATACCGTCGAGCACGAAGACGAACACTGGGAGACGGAAGAGGAGTTCGCCACCTATCCGGCCGCGGCGAACGGGGTGGTGTACGCCTCGACGAACCAGCTCACGGTCGCACTCGAGCCGGAAACCGGCGAAGCAGTGTGGAAAGAACGGACCGGTTCACACGTTCCACCAGGACCAACCCGCGCAAGTGCGACCATGGTCGCCGCCGGTGGCGGAGGGTATACCGACTGGGGTGCCTGTGATGCACAGACAGGTGAACGCGTCGGGGGTGGAACCGGAGCCGTGGGCGCGGTATCCGACGAGGTGTGCGTCATCGAGCAAGACGACAGTGTGAACGTGTACGACGCCGAGAGTGGAGAGCGGTTGTGGTCGCTGTATACGCACGGTAACAGTACCATCCCGACTCTCAGCGGCGACACCGCGTACATCTACTTCAACACCTATAACGCGACGGTTTCGAGCGCGTACGACGGGAAGCTCGTCGCGTTCGACGCCGACGACGGAACCGAAAAGTGGGTGCTTTCGCTCGAGGACGAGCGCGTCGGAACGATCCTCGCGGTAAGCGGCGAGACGATGTACGTGTACAACAACGGAGAGATCGTCGCGCTGCGAGAAGACGCTTCGGACGACGAAGAAGAGAGCGGTGACGACGAAGGCGGCGAGGACGAGCAAGACGGTGACGAGAGCGATGACGAGGACGATGGTGACGAGAAGGATGACGGCGAGGACGACGAGGACTGCTAACTGACTTTCGAGGAGTTGCGGTCGGCTCTCTTTTCGTCCGGCGTTTAGAGCTGATCGTGGACGAAATCGCCTACGAAAGGCAGCGTTACGCCATTCCCCACGCCGCGAGCATTCCCGCGACGAGCGCCTTGACGACGAGTCCGAGGCCGGCGAGGACGAGCGCGAGCCCCGCGGCGACTAAGACGTTCGCGTAGGCGATCAGCGCGAGCCCGCCGAGGATAACGAGCAGGCCGACGATGCCGAGTGGCCCGAGGTTCTTGAGCATACACCCGCTGCACAGGCGAGCGGAATAAACGTCGTGGTTTCACGGCCCGAAAGGCGATGACTCGAGGGCGACGGCGGCGGAAATCGGTAAAGCATTAAACGCCTCGGAGTCCAACGTCGGATCATGAGCGACGACGAGGGTGGTCGAAAGAACCTCCGAATGCCGGACGACGACGAGGTCTTCGCGACCGTCACCAACATGCTCGGGGCGAATCGGGTCAAAGTACGCTGTGCCGACGGAGAAGAGCGCACCGCGCGCATCCCCGGAAAGATGCAAAAGCGCATCTGGATCCGCGAGGACGACGTCGTCCTCGTCGAGCCCTGGGACTGGCAGGACGAGAAGGCCGACATCACCTGGCGCTACGAGAAGGCCGACGCCGACCAGCTCCGCCGCGAAGGACACATCCAGTAGTCGACCGCCGAGAAGCGCGTTTCTCGATCGTTTCCGCTCCTCTAGCAGATGATTCTCACGGTTCCCCCGTCGGGAGGTGGTGATTCGCCAACCAGTCAGCGCATAAATTCTAAAAATTAACAGTTGGTATTAAATCCGACGTTGACAATCATCAGGCAGTGATGCGATGTCAGGGACGGACGATATGACGGAATCAGACGACCCGGTTCCAGACGAGTTCGCACAGCCGACCGACGACGGTCCGACGATTTCGTTCTACGGCGGGCGCGGGATGAGCGCGTTCCCCATCCTGTTTTTCATCGCGTGGGCGATCGCCCAGACCGCCCTCTGGCGGATCTCGGACACGGAGGGGCTGGTCGCGGGGATGCTCATCGGGCTGATCCTCGGGATGTTCTTCGTCCGCGGCGACTGGAAGGAGTACGCGAACACCATCTTCGAGGGGATGACCCAGCCGGTCGCGGTGACGGCCATCGTCGCCTGGATCTGGGCCGGCATGTTCTCGGAGACCCTGCAGGTCGGCGGCTTCGTCGAAGGGCTGATCTGGTCCGCCCAGGCCGCCGGCGTCGGCGCGACCCTGTTTCCCGCGCTCACGTTCGTTCTCGCCGCCGTACTCGCGACGGGGATCGGAACCGGCTACGGGACGACGATCGCGTTCGTCGTCCTCTTTTTCCCGGTGGGAATCCTCCTCGGCGCGAACCCCGTCCTGATGTTCGGGGCGATCCTCTCGGGCGCCATCTTCGGCGACAACCTCGCCCCGGTGAGCGACACCACGATCGTCAGCGCCGTCACCCAGGACGCCGACATCGGCGGGGTGGTCGCCTCGCGGTTCAAGTACGCGATCGTCGCGGCGGCGATCGCCTTTCCCGCCTACATCGTCGCGAGCAGCGTCATGCCCGGTCTCGAGGGGATTCCGGGCGACGCCCGCGACATCTTCATCGCCGAGAGCGAGCCGATCGGGCTGGTTCACCTCCTCTCGATGGGCGTCGTCATCGTCACCGCCATCAAGGGCCGTCACATCGTCGAGGCTATCTCCTGGGGGATCGTCACCGCCGTGGTGCTGAACCTGGCGCTCGGCCTCTCTGCCGCCAGCGACATCCTCCTGTTTTCGGCGCCCGAGGATGCCCCGCTCGCCCAGGAGTTCGCCTTCCTGCCGATCCTGGAGATCGTCGCCGATCCCGACGCGGTCGGCGTCAGCGGGAGCATCCTCGAGGGCGCCGCCGGCTTCTTCGCGCTGTCGATCCTCGTCCTGTTGATCATCGCCGCGGCCCAGATCATGATCCGCGGCGGGGCGTTCGAGGCGATCCTCGAGTGGTCGCTCGACACGCTGGCGACGAACGTCCGCAACGCCGAGTTGACGATGGTCGGCTCTGCGGCGCTGATCAACGCCGCGATCACGATCAACACCGCCGCCGAGGTCGCCATCGGGCCGTACATCTCGAAGGTCGGCGAGCGGTTCAACATCAACGGCTACCGGCGGGCGAACATCTTAGACGCCCAGACGGCCGCGCTGGGGTACATCTTCCCGTGGTCCGGCGGCGTCCTCGTCGGCTTCACCGCGATGGAGGACCTCCCCGGGGAGTACGACTGGTTCGAGCCCGCGATGGTCGTCAACCCGGTCGAGGTGTTCCCCTACGTCTTCCACGGCTGGCTGCTGGTGACGGTGTTCGTCCTCGCGGCGATCACCGGCTTCGGCAGGGAGTACGTTACCGACCGCGAATCCGAGGAGGTGGCCCGCGTATGAGTTTCCTCAAAAAATATCTCAAAGGCTGGCAGTTCCGGAGTACGACGCCGACGTTCGAACCGGGGCAGACGGTGAACGTCTTCGTCGCCCGGTACGATGAACGCGAGGGGGTCGGAATCGCCCGCATCGGCGACACCATTCTCGCCGTCGAGGGCGCCGAGCCGGCGCACGTCGAGTTGCAGGTCCGCGTCCGCGTGACCGAGTTCGACGCCGAAACCGCGGAGGGGCGCGGCGAGTTCCTCGAGGTCGTCGGCGAGAGCTCCTACGCCGGCTGACCGGCGGCTCTCGGCACGCGTCGCCGATACCTCCGCATCACAGGTTCGATACGTACCCACCAGTTCACTAGAGTATACCGCTTGTCGGTCCGGTGAGAGGCAACGACTCTACGAACGATTGTTACGCGGTTCGAAACGGATCTCGGCAGAGAGCGTTAGTTATCCGTCTCAGATTCCAGCTCTACGGTGGCACTGTCGTTCTCCTCGAGGTCCAGTCGTTCTATCTGTTGTTCGTAGTCGTCAGCACTCACCATGATCTCCCACTCACCACAAATTTCCACGAGCGTCGCAGCCCCGTCCGCATCGGTCTCAGCGGAATTTACCTCCGCTATTTCGGTGTGGTTGTGCATTTCGACGTGACCACCGATGGAAGCGCCGTCGATTGGATCGCCGGTTTCCCCATCGACGACCTCAATATCGAGGCGGCAATCTTCCGGAAACGGAACGCCCTCTACCTCGACGGTAGATGGAGTTTCCTCGACGGTGAACTCGGTCGACTCGGTAGTAGACGACGGGTGTGACGGGAGTTCTGTGGCAGTTATGCTGTATTCACCCGGCTCGACGTCTTCTAACACAACCTCGCCGTCCTGATTGGTGTCATGGGTTCCGGATTCTGTCGCGTTTGTCCGCAGCTCCGTTGCCATCCCCTCGCCCGTTCCAGGGTGAACGACTTCCAGCGTTACCTCACCGGAGTCGTTCTCCGAGTCCAGTTCCGCAGTGACCTCGTGCTCTTCATCGTGAACGTGGTCGAATGTTTTTGATTCGTACCCGTCGAACTCGAGATCGATTTCGTACTCGTTCTCGTAAATCTCGTCCGTGTAGAGCCCATCGTCGTCAGTTTCACCGCTGAATTCACGAGGGATATCGGCGTCGTGTTCCGCACCGAGACCGAACACGTCGACACCCTCGAGCGGCTCTCCGTCTTCGTCTACTACAACGAGTGTTAGGAGCGATTGATCCGGCTCGAGCGACTCGTCAGCGTCGTGTGTACCGTCGCTCTCGTCTCCATTACCTGCGCTCTCGTTGCTCGATTCCTGTTCATCCTGGTCGTAACTGTCATCGTCTGTATCATCAGCCTCATCGTCAGTCGTTATTGCATCGCTGTCATCGCTTTCGTTAGCATCGTCTGATACGTTATCGTCGGTGGATGTTCCATCGCCATCGGAGTCGACATGTTCATCGTCCCCAGCGTCATCGCTGAGACCCTCGTCAAGCCCTTCGTCATCGGTCTCATTGGCACCTGGCCCCCCGGCGAAGCCACCACAACCAGCGATAAGAATACACACTGCGATAGCGACGACGAGCCCTGAGCGGGACCGTTTTTTCATGGTATACCTGGCCGTTCATCAAATCAACCAATAACAACTTATACACAATCCTATACGATGGGTCGAAACAATATTACGTCTCGAAACTGCCCCTCACGTGTCCGCATTGATGAGAACGGTCGTCTCGGCGATCGCGGCCCCGTCCCGTCGACGAATCGGTCGCACGACCTCTCATCTCGCGACCGGTGTCGGCCTCCTCTTTCACACCTATATCGGCCAGCTCGGCCGGAGAACGTTCTCCGGCGATCCGCTCCACTGCGCTCGAAAACGAGCGCGAGGCGTGTCCGTCCCCGAGACGTGTACTAACTCCGTGCAGAAAGCTTATCACCTGAGTTTACATTCCAGAATGCATGACTCTCAGTCGTCGTCAGCTCCTGCAGGGTATCGGGGCCGGCGTTGCCGTGGGGGCGATCGGAGTCTCGGGATCGGCATCGGGAACGACGACACCGTCGGAGACTCGGAGGGTGTTCGTCCATCCGCGAAACGGAGTCGGCGACTTCCTCGGCGTCGTGGAGGCCATCGGCGGGACGACGGTCCTCGAATACGACAACTTCGACTTCGTGGTCGCGGAGGTCCCCGCGAACCGAGTGGAGGATCTACTCGCCGCGAGCGGCGTGGCGTCCGTCGAGGAGGACGACGAGACGGGAATTCCCGACGAGTGGAGCCCGTCCCTGCTCGACTTGTTGCTTCCCCCGGACAGCGGGGACTGTTCCACCCATCCGGAGCAGCGCGCCTCGTGGGGCCACGAGCGGATCGGCGCCGACGACGTCGACCCGGACGGGACGGGCGTCGGTATCGGCATCCTCGACACCGGGGTCCAGACCGATCACTGTAGCCTCTCGGTCGCGGGTGGCCAAAATTTCACGACCTCCGGGCCGTCCTCCGATTACGAGGATCGTCACGGCCACGGGACCCACGTCGCCGGCGTCGCCGCCGCGGCGGACAACGACCTCGGCGTGATGGGCGCGGCGCCGAACGCGAACCTGTACGCCGTGAAGGTGCTCGACGATAGGGGACGCGGACGGTACAGCGAGCTGATCGCCGGAATCGACTGGTGCATGTCGAACGACGTGGAGATCGTCTCGATGAGCCTCGGCGGCGAAACCGAGAGCGCTGCGGTGGACGAGGCGCTCCAGGCCGCGCACGCGGCGGGACACCTCCTCGTCTCCGCGGCCGGAAACGAGGGGAACGCGGGGGACGGCTCCTGCGACGAGGAGACGATGACCTACCCCGCCACGCACGACGACGTCGTCGCGGTCGCCGCGATGAACGAGGACGACACCCTGGCGTCTTACAGCAGCGTCGGCTCCGCCGTCGAGCTGCTGGCGCCGGGGACGAACGTCGCCTCGACGTTCGTCGGCAACGAGTACGCCAAGGCGAACGGGACGAGCGTCGCCTGCCCGTTCGTCAGCGGCGTCGCGGCGCTGGTCTGGGAGCGCGTGGAGGCGGACGGGCCGGGGCCGAACGAAGCGGTTCGGCGGACGCTCGCCGAGACGGCGGAGACGGTTCTCGGCACCTGCGAAGAGGGTCACGGGCTCGTGGACGCCCGCGCGGCCGTCAGCGACGACCGCGCGACGAGTGGCGACGACGGCGAGCGCGAGGGTGAACACGGTGGCGGGGCCGACGGCGAGAACGGCGGCGTCATCACCGGTGGGCCGGCGTCCGTACTCGACCGAGCCGCGTCCGCGCTTCAGCGGTTCGTGGACGTGGTCGTGGGCATTCTCGAGCGCCTTCGCGAGCTGTTTCGGTAATCGTCGTCGACCGGCTCACAACCCGGCGGCGTCCTCGATGGCGTCGGTCAGCGCCCGGATGCTCTCTGTGTCGTGTTCGGCCCCCACCTTTTGCGCTGCGGACCGTCTCCGGCGACCCTCAGCAAAAGCTGGACCAAAAGCACTCCTCCTTCCGTTCCGGACGCGGAGCGTCCTCAGCTCACGGCTCCGCCGTTCGCTTAGTCGCGGCGCGTAGCGCCGCGCTCTCCACATCAGTCGTCGGCCCGCTCACTCGCTCTGCTCGCTCGCGGTAACGCAACCGGTGACCAGACTCACAACCCGGCGACGTCCTCGATGGCGTCGGTCAGCGCCCGGATGCTCTCTGTGTCGTGTTCGCCCATGTGACCGATGCGGAAGGTCTCCTCGCCTAAATCCGAGCCGTAGCCGTTCGCGAACACCATGTCGTACTCCTCGCTGACGGCCTCGATGGTTTCAGCGACGTCGATCCCTCGCGTGTTCTCGATACAGCTCACCGTCTGGGACTCGTAGCCCGCCTCGGGGAACACGTCGAAGTGCTCGTTCGCCCACTCGCGGGTGTACTCGGCCATCTCGCGGTGGCGTTCGTCTCGAGCCTCGTGGCCTTCCTCGAGCATGTGTTTCATCTGTGTCCGGTACGCGAGCATCACCGGGATCGCGGGCGTGGAGTGGGTCTGGCCCTTCCGGTCGTAGTAGTCGAGCGAGCGCTGGAAGCCGCCGTACCACGACGCCGACTCGCTCTCTACCTCGCGTTCGTAGGCGTCCTCGCTGACGACGCACACGGCGAGACCGGGCGGCATGGCGAACGCCTTCTGGACCGAAGTGAAGATGACGTCGATGCCGTGGGCGTCGATGTCGACGGAGTCGCCACCCAGCGCGGAGACAGCGTCGACGATAAAGGAGGTGTCCGGATACTCCGCGACCACGTCGCCGATCTCCTCGATCGGGTTCCGGACGCCCGTCGAACTCTCGTTCATCACGCAGGTGACCGCGTCGTACTCCGTCTCGGCTTCCTCGAGGGCCTCGCGGACGTCCGCGGGTTTGACGGCCCGTCCCCACTCGTACTCGAGGCGGTCGACCGATTTCCCGAGGCGCTCGGCGACGTCGGCCTGGCGCTCGCTGAAGCTGCCGCAGGTCGTCACGAGGACGGTCTCCTCGACGAGGTTCAGGATCGAACTCTCCATGAACTCGGTTCCGGACCCCGTGAGGACGATCACGTCGTTGTCGGTGTCGAGGAACTCCCTCGTGTCCTCGACGATCGTGGTGTACAGGTCCGTCATCCGATCGCTCCGGTGGCCGAACGTCGGTTCGCACATCGCCTCGATGACGTCCTCGCGGACCTCCGTCGGGCCGGGGATGTACAGCGTTCTGTCGGGGTAGTCGCCTCTGTATTCGCGTTTCTCGGTCACGGAACCACCTGGGTACGGTCCACTGGGTCGCGAGGCGGTATGGAACTTTTGAATGCCACAGAAACGGGCCAGAGCGGGGCGAGGAGACCGTACTGTCGGGATCAATCCGCAGACTGCGCCGGACCGGCGTAGCGGTCGGTGCCGGTCACGTAGACGTTCCCCTTCACGACGACGCCGGCGGCGGCCGTCGACGGCCGGTGGGGCCCGTAGCCGACGACCGGCGCGACGGTCCGCCAGAGCGCGCCGATCTTACAGAGCCCGAACCCGAGGACGATCAGCGCGAAGCCGACGATCGTCGCGAGCGTGAGCGACTCCCCGAGGACGGCCCAGCCGAACACCGCCGCGACGACGGGCACCGCGTAGTTGACCATGCTGATCTCGGTCGCGCCGATGCGCTCGAGCAACACGAAGTACGCCAGGAAGCCGCCGCCGGTGGCGACGACGGCGAGGTAGGCGAGGGCGACGAGGGCTGCGGTCGTCCACTCGACGGCCGCGATCGACTCGGCGGGGTGGACGGCGCTGAGCCCGTGTAGCAGAGCCGCCCCGATCGCCATCGACCACGCCTGCAGCGAGATCAGCGGAAGCGTCCCGCTGACGCGGGCGGTGAGGACGGCGCCGAGAGCGAAGACGACCGCGGAGGCGAACAGCAAGGCGACGCCGATCGCCTGGCCGCCCAGGGCGCCGCCGTCGGTCGCGATCACGACGACGCCCGCGAGGCCGAGCAGGAGGCCGACGGCGGCGGGCGCGCGGATCCGCTCTCGCGGGAGCAGTGCGAGCGCCAGCGGCGGCGTCACGATCGGCGTGAGACTCAGGATGATCGCGGCGACGCCGCTCGAGACGTACGACTGACCGACGAACAGCAGCGCGAAGTGCGCGCCGATCACCAGGCCGCCGCCGACGGCGATCAGTGCCAGGTCGCTTCGCGTCCGCGGTCGCCACTCGAGGCCGAGAGCGACGACCGCCGCCACGAACAGGGCGGCGGCGACGTCGAAGCGGAACGCGGCGAAGAGGATCGGCGGCAGCGTCGCCAGGCCGACCTCGATCGCCGCGAACGACGTCCCCCAGGCGAGGGCGAGCGCGACGAAGAGAAGAATATCTCTGTTTACGTTCATAAACACACTCAGGGATTCGCGCCACTTCTATCTTGCTATCCTGGCAGTACAGGCCCCGAAACGCCCGAATTTTGAGATAGGTGCTACCACACAACACGGGAAGAACCGGGTATGATAGTAAGTAACCAGAGAGAATGCCAGCGAGACGAACAGGTCACCGTTCGAACTCGAATCCGAGCGGATCGAGGGCACCAACGCCGGTCTACCGCGGCCGCCAGAGACGGAGCACGTCGGGCGGGGCTACTCGTCGCCGTTGGTCTCGATCTGCACGTCCCCGATCATCGTTCCGGGGTGGACCACGCAGACGTACTCGGCCATCTCCTCGCTGGCCTCGATGGTCAGTGTCTGGGTTTCGCCCTCTTCCTCGATGGTCTCCGTCTCGTAGTCGTCGACGATCTCGCCGTCGTCGTCCCAGATCTCGATGTTGTGTGGTTCGCCGTCCATGTTCTCCCAGGTGATGTCGTACTCCTGGCCCTCGAAGAGGACGAGCGTCGGGTTCTCCTCGCCCTCGATCACAGACGGTTCGACGCCCTCCCACCCCGGGGTGTAGCCGTCGAGGACGATCTCGTCGACGTCCTCCCACTCCTCGAGGTCCGCGGCACCGTTCTCGTCGTCTTCGTCGTCTTCGTCATCGTCCGGTTCGTCTTCGTCTTCCTCGTCGTCTTCGTCATCGTCCAGTTCGTCATCCTCCTCGTCGTCGGCCGGTTCGTCATCGTCCGGTTCGTCTTCCTCGTCGTCAACGGGAGCGTCGTCATCCGGGTCGTCCGCCGGCTCGTCGTCCGGGTCGTCCACTGGTTCGTCCTCACCGTTGTCACCACAGCCCGCGAGGGTCGCGGTCGCTACCGTCACACCAGCTACCTGAAGGAGACGCCGCCGTGAAAGCGGATCATCGTGCGTCATAACACTGAACGTTCGTCAACCGCGCGGATAAACCGATGCCCGACACACCCATGGCAGCCGATCTGACCACTCGAGAAACTGTCCGGTCGGGCCGAAAGGATCGTCAGTCCTCGAGGGCGAACCGGCTCTGCCGGCCGACCGACAGCCGAAGGAAGATCGGCACGGCGACGACCGCAATCGCGATCTCGAGGCCGCCGACGACGAGGAAGGCGACGTCGTAGCCGGCGCCGCCGGCGACGGTGCCGCCGACGAGGAAGCCGCCGAGAAAGCCCAGGCTCCCGGCGAGGTTGAAGCCGGCCATCGCGACCCCGCGCTCGTCGTCGGCCGCGATGTCGGTGACGAGCGCCATCGTGGCGGGGGCGACGAGCGCGCCGAGGACGCCGACGCCGACCATCGCGACCGCGGCGAGGGCGACCGTGGGCGCGGCGCCGACGGCGAGGATGCCGAGACCGTAACAGATCGAGCCCGCGACGATGGGGATCGTGCGGCCGATCCGGTCGGAGAGGACCCCCATCGGGTACTGCAACAGCGCGAACGGGGCGAAAAAGCACGCCAGCAGGAGCCCCGTCGTGGCGGGGTCGACGCCGAACGTCTCCTGGAAGTAGAGGGTCCCGACGAGCGCGAAGAAACCCGCCGTCATCCGATCGACGAAGCCGAAGGCGAACGGCAGCGAGAGCGTCGGCCGCCGCCGCACGCTGTCGAGAACGGCCCGCGCCCCGCGTCGGTCGCCGGGAGCGCGATCGGAGACGAGCGAGACGGCAGCGGCGACGACCACGAGCAGGCCGGCGGCGGCCACCAGCGGCGCCAGCGGGTCGACCGCCGTGAGCCGGCCGCCGACGGGCGCACCCAGCGCCGCGCCGAGGCCGATCGCGATCCCCGCGGCGCCCATATTCTTGCCGTGGCCGCCCCCCAGGTCCATCAGCATCGTCATCGTCAGCGAGAACGCTCCGATCGTCATCGCCCCCTGGACGACCCGCAGGAGGAGCACGCCCTCGAAGGAGACCGAACCGACCGTCGGCGCGAGCGCGAGCGCGAGGTAGCCGACCGCGCCCAGAAGCGCCCCGGCGACGATGAAGGGCGTTCGGCGGCCGGTCACGTCGCTCGCGAGCCCCCAGACGCCGACGAAGGCGACGTAGGCGGCGAACTCGGCGACCAGAAACCACATACTGGCGTCCAGCGGGGTCTCTGCGAACGTCGAAGTCGCCGCGTCGGCACCCAGAGCGGCGACGAGATCGGCGATTCCGGGGTACAGCAACACCTGCGAGAACAGCACCGCGAAGACGACGGCGGCGAGAGCGATCCGGTCGCGGGCGCTCGAGTGCACGCCACGTCGTTGGGGGCGCTCGCTAAGAAGGCCACCGGTTCCAACGACGCGCGGGCGTGCGGTGCGTACACACGGTCGGCGGACGGGCGGTTTTTGCCGTTACTGCGGCGCATATATCCGTCCAGAGGTATGCATACAAAACATGAGCGACGACTCGAGCGAGCGGGCGTTCGCGACCCGGAGCGTCCACGCCGGCCAGTCGCCCGACCCCGCCACGGGCGCGGTCGCGCCACCGCTCCACCAGACGACCTCCTACGCCTTCGAGAGCGCCGACGCGGCGGCCGAGCTGTACGCCCTCGAGGCGGAGGGCCACGTCTACTCCCGGCTGAGCAACCCCACCGTCGAAGTCCTCGAGGAGCGCCTGGCGGCCCTCGAGGGCGGCGCGGGCGCGGTGGCGACCGCGAGCGGGATGGCCGCCCTCGACTCATTGGTCCTGATTCTCGCGCGTGCGGGCGAGAACGTCGTCTGCTCGACGGACACCTACGGCGGGACGACCGCCTACTTCGCGAAGACGGCCAGTCGTCGGGAGGTCGAGACGCGGTTCGTCCCCACCCTCGCTATCGACGCCTACGAGGAAGCGATCGACGAGGACACCGCGTTCGTCCACGTCGAAACGATCGGCAACCCCTCGCTCGTGACGCCGGACTTCGAGCGCGTCGCGGAGATCGCCCACGAGAACGGCGTTCCGCTGGTCGTCGACAACACGTTCGCGACGCCGGCGCTGTGTCGCCCCCTCGAGTGCGGCGCGGACGTCGTCTGGGAGTCGACGACGAAGTGGATTCACGGCTCCGGGACGACCGTCGGCGGCGTGCTCGTCGACGGCGGCGACTTCCCCTGGGCCGAGGAGGACTACGACGAGATCGCCGGGGAGAACGCGGCCTACCACGGCGTCGACTTCTCGCGGGACTTCCCCGAGGCGCCGCTGGCGGCCGCCGCCCGCTACCGCTCGGTGCGCAGCCTGGGCAACCAGCAGTCGCCGTTCGACGCCTGGCAGACCCTCCAGGGCCTCGAGACCCTGCCACTGCGGATGGAGAAACACTGCGAGAACGCCGCCGTCGTCGCCGACTACCTCGCCGACCACGAAGACGTCGCCTGGGTAACGCATCCGGGTCTCGAGGACCACCCAACCCACGCGAACGCGAGCCGCTACCTCGCCGATTTTGGGGGAATGATCGCCTTCGGACTCGACGGTGGGTACGAGGCCGGCAAGCGGTTCTGCGAGGAGGTCGAGGTCGCCCAGTTCCTCGCGAACATCGGCGACGCGAAGACGCTCGTCATCCACCCCGCGAGCACGACCCACGGCCAACTGACCCCCGACGAGCAGCGGGAGGCGGGAGTCCACCCCGACATGGTCCGGCTCTCGGTGGGCATCGAGGATCCCCGCGACATTCTCGCGGACCTCGAGGCGGCGATCGAAGCGGCGAGCCGGGGGGTGAGCGTCGAAGCCGCGAACGGTGAACCGGGCCGAACGAGGTCGGGAGGAGGGCCGACATGACCGCGAAGGACACCGTAGATCTCGGGGAGTTCACCTTCGAGTGCGGCGAGTCGATCCCGGCGCTCGAGGTCGCCTACGAGACCTACGGCGACTTTACGGGGGACAACGCGGTGCTGGTCTGTCACGCTCTCACCGGAAGCGCCCACGTCGCCCGCCGCCCGGACGCGGGCGACGAGACCGCCGGCCAGGCGCGCGCCTGGTGGGGCGACGTCGTCGGTCCCGGGAAGGCGGTCGACACCACCGAGTACTACGTCGTCTGCGCGAACGTCCCCGGCTCCTGTTACGGCTCGAGCGGGCCCGCGAGCGAGAACCCCGAGACCGGCGAGCTCTACGGCACCGACTTCCCGCCCGTGACGGTGGGCGACTGGACCCGCGCCCAGCGGCGGCTGCTCGACGAACTCGGCGTCGGACGGCTGCACGCCGTCGTCGGCGGCAGCGTCGGCGGGATGAACGTCTTAGACTGGCTGCGCCGGTACCCGGACGACGTCGAGCGCGCGGCCGCCGTCGCCGCCGCGCCCAGACTCGACGCCCAGTGTCTCGCCCTTGACGCGGTCGCCCGACGGGCGATCACCAGCGACCCGAACTGGAACGGCGGCCACTACTACGGGGGGCCGGAGCCCGCGGACGGGCTGGCTCGAGCCCGCCAACTCGGGCACGTCATGTACCTCTCGAAGGCGTCGATGGCCCGGAAGTTCGGCCGCCGGTCCGCGGGGCGGGAGACGGTGCGCGAGGAGCCCCCCGACCCCGCCGCGGCCTTCTTCCCCTACCGCGAGGTCGAGTCCTACCTCGACTACCAGGCCGAGACGTTCACCGACCGCTTCGACGCCAACAGCTACCTCTACCTGACCCGCGCGATGGACGACTTCGACCTCGCGGCGGGCTACGAGGGCGACGCCGACGCCCTCGCCGCCTTCGAGGGCGAACTGCTCGCGCTCTCCTTTACCGGCGACTGGCACTTCACCGTCGAGCAGTCCGAGGCGCTGGCCGAAGCGTGTCGCGAGGCGGGGGTCGACGTCGCCCACCACGTCGTCGACTCGGACCACGGTCACGACGCCTTCCTGGTCGAACCCGAGAAGGTGGGACCGCCGCTGGCTGCGCTGCTCGAGACGGGGCTCTCGGGCCGGTCGATCACCGACACTCGGGAAACCGACGCCGACGGCTTCGCGCCGGTACACACGAGCCTCTTTTCCTCCTGAGCGTCCCGAGGGCACGCAGGAAGAAAGGTCAGTAAACCGAAACGACGAAGTGACGGCGACGAACACTCGAAGTCGATGGAACGACAGCTCGAGTACGAGAAGGGGCCGCAGACTGACGACGAGCCGACAGCCGCGTCCGCGACCGACGGGCGGGACGACGCGCCCGCGAACGGGCTCCGGAGCGTTCGCGGATTACCGTGGCGGGCCGGGCTCCTGTTCGGCCTCGGCTCGTTTCTCCTCACCTACGGCGTCACGCTCCAGGCCGTCGCGGCGACGGCGTCGCTGTACGGCACCGGCGAGGGCGGGCCCGGGGCGTGGGTCAGCGCCGGGCTCGTCACGCTGTCGAATCACGGCGTCTCGATCGCGGGCGACGTGACGACGGAGGGAGGAGCGCCGCTCCCGCTCGAGATTTCGACCGCGCTGAGCAGTTCGACCTACGTCAGCCATTTCGTCCCGCTTCTCGCCCTCGCCGCTGCGGGCTACGGGCTCGTCCGGTACACCGAACGAACGACGGTTCGCGGGGCGGTCGGCGCCGCGGTGACGATCGTCCCGAGCTACCTCGCCGGAATGGTGGCTCTCGCCGTGCTGACGCGGTACACGTACGACCCGGCCGAAACCGCCGGCATGACCGGGGGCGGCGACGAGGTTGTGACGTTCGCGGCACCGCTCGGCGAAACCGTCCTCCTGGCCGGGCTGGTCGTCCCGACGACGCTCGCGGTCGTCGGCGGGCTGCTCGCGATCTGGCCGCGCCCGCTCGACCGACTGCTGGGCGAGCGCGAACGGGAACGTGACCCGGACCCCGACGCGACGCCGGGAGAGTGACCGAAACATACAACCACCGGCGCTCTGACGTAGCGGCAATGTCGATGGATCGGCGGCTCGAGTACGACAAAGGACCCGACCTCGAGGAGGAGGAGCCGCCGGACGACGCGGACGACGACGGCCCGTTCGACGTCTCGCTTTCCCTCGAGGACGTCCCCTGGAAGGTCGGACCGCTCGCGGGACTCGGCGCGTTCCTCGCCGTCTACTCCGTGACGTTCCAGCTCGTCAACGCCGTCTACGGCTCGATCTCGATGGGGACCGAAGTCGAGGTCGGGCCGGGGACGCTCGCCGGCATCGTGACGTTACTCAGCCACGGCGCGAGACTCGACGGCGAGGCGAGTTTCGCCTACGGCGTCGACATCCTGTTTCTGTTCGTGCCGCTGTTCGTCGCGGTGCTCGCCGTGGGTGTGCTGGTCGGCGTCGGCTACGGGGTCGCCCGGTACGCCGACCCTCGAAGCGGTCTCGAGACGGCGGCCGCGGCCGCGGCCGTCGTGCCCGGCTACGCCGGCGCGGCGTTCGTCACCGCCACGCTCGCGACGCACGCGCCGGAGACGCCGACGGACGCGTCGGCCGACCAGCGGATCGAGACGCTCGCGATCGCGGTCGACTCGACGTTCGTCCTCGTCTTCGTGGCGGTGCCGCTCGCGTTCGCGCTGGTCGGGGCGTTCGTCGCGAACCGGGCGAGGGTGCTCGGGACGGCGACGTCCGAGGGGGACGATCGGTCGGCGGGGTCGGAGCCGCTCTCGAGCGACGGCTAGCCGATCAGTCCGCGGCCTCGGGGGCGATCGAGCGACGCTCGCCGCGCTCCGGCGATGCCGACGGGAGCGGATCGGCGAGCAGGTACTGCTCCTCGAGCGAGTGTGGCGACCGGCGGCGCTCGAGCCAGCGCGCGACGTCGCGCGTGAAGAGGTCGATGCGCTCCCGGCGGGTCGGCGTCGGCGACGGCGGCGACGGCGACCGGAACGTCGCGATCAGCGTCCACATGGCCGCGGCGGCGAACGACCCCACCGCGGAGAACGTCATGCCGAGCGTTGCGAACGTGAACGCGTACACGAGTCCGATCCCCATCGAAGGGAGGCTCGTTCCGAGCGGGACCCGGGCCGCCCGGTCACGCAGCGTCGGGGCCAGAAAGACGATCGAGAGGGTGCTTCCGATCAGGAAGATGAAGTCCTGCCATAACATCATCAAAACACAACTCGGGGATGAGTAAAAGTCCGTTGGTACGAGAAAGCGTTCGTTTCGGGTACTGTATTTCTGTTCGGACACTCCGGCGGTGAGACTGGGCGCTGGTCAGTACACACCTGCTCGCGCAGGCTCGCCCGAAGCCGCCCCCACCGCGCCGGTTTCGGGCGTCGCGTACGAGCAGTGTGTGAACCCGTTTCAGTTGTTACGATAGTGGACTCGAGACCTCTACGTCCTGTCGAGAACGCCCTCGGCGAGTAACGTATCGCGCACTTCGGCCATCGAGGAGACGACGACCTCGCAGTGCGGTTCGACCGCAGGCTTCGGTCGGAAGCCGATCGAGAGGCCGGCGACCTCGAGCATCGGGAGGTCGTTCGCGCCGTCGCCGATCGCGACGGTGTCTTCCATGGAGACGCCCTCGGCGGCGGCGAGTTCCTCGAGGGCGGCGTCCTTCGTCCCCTCGATCAGCGAGCCCTCGACGGCGCCGGTGAGCGCGCGCCCCTCGCTCTCGCCGGCGACCGGCAGCCGGTTCGAGACGACGTGATCGACCGAGACGCCCTCGCGGTCGAGTGCGGTCTCGACGCCGCGCTCGAAGCCGCCGGTGAGAATCGCCGTCGTCGCGCCGGCGTCGTTCAGCGCGCGGACGAGCGCCGCTGCACCCTCGCGGAGTTCGACCTCGCCGTAGGCGGCCTCCGCGTCGGCCTCGGAGAGTCCCTCGAGCAAGGCGGCCCGCTCGCACAGGCTCTCGGCGTAGCCGATCTCGTCGTTCATCGCGCGTTCCGTGATCGCGGCCATCTCGTCGGCGACGCCGAGTCGGTCGCCGAGGAGGACGGTCATCTCGGAGTCCGAAAGCGTCCCGTCGAAGTCGAAGGCGACGAGTGTCATCGCTGCGTGGTTGTCCCCCGAGGGGTAAACCAGTTCAGGTTCACACGGCGGGTGCGGGTCCCGCGGTAGTCTCACTCGGCCCCGTCGGAGCCGGGCGGCCGGCCGCCCGGCAGGTCGAGGTCGCCCGGGTCGACCGCCCGCGACTCGAATCGCTCCTCGAAGCGGTGTTCGCTGCCCCCCTCGAGAAAGGAGAGTTCGCGCTGCGGAAAGGGGATCGTGATCCCGGCCTCGTCGAACCGGTCGTACACCCGTCGGTTGATCTGGTCGACGGCGCGCTTCTGTGTCAGCGGGTGGGAGATGTACGCCTGGAGTTCGAAGATCAGCGCCGAGTCGCCGAACCGGTCGAACAGCACCCGCGGCGCGGGCGACTCCCGGACCAGGGGGGCGTCCTCGCAGACCTCGAGGACGATCCGCTCGACCTCCCGGTAGTCGGTGTCGTAGGCGGCCGATAGCGGCACCCGGATGCGAATGTGGCGCTGGGGGGAGGTCTCGTTGACCACCTGCGCCGAGTTCAACACCGCGTTCGGGACGGTGACGAGCACGTTGTCGGTGGTGAGCACCGTCGTCGAGCGGATGCCGATGTCGGTGACGGTGCCGCGCATGTCGTCTTCGACGAGGATGACGTCGCCGATCTTGTACGTGTTGTCGAAGTAGAGCGCGACGCCGCCGATGAGGTTGCCGATCGCGTCCTGGGCGGCGAAGCCGATGATCACCCCCAGCACCCCCGCGGAGGCGAGAAACGGCGTGATCCGCAGCTCCCAGATCGAGAGGACGAGCAACACCGCGGCGAGCACGACGCCGATCGTCCAGACGTTCTTGAACATCGGCGTGAACTCGTAATCCGTCTCGCTGCCGTTGACCACCTCGATCCAGCGACTCCCGATCTTGATCGCGGTCCGCGCCCACAGTATCACCAGCACCGTGACCAGCACGGTAACGGCCCGGTGGCTCTGATCGACGATGCCAAGCGCCAGCAGGCTGAGCGCGATGCCGAGAACGGCGATCGAGATCGCCAGCGGGGTGTGGATCTCCTCGAGCACGGCGCGGCCGAACGAAGTCGTTGTTAGCTCCTCGGAGTCGGTGAGATACCGGCGGCTGAGCCAGTTGACCAGTTTCGCCAGCGCGTAGGAGCCGAGGAGGATCAGCGGGACGAGAATCCACGTGTTCTCGGGGAGTGCCGACTCGATCCAGGCTTCGACCGCCGCGACGATCCAGGGCAGTGAGTCGGGCATTATTGGAGTGGGTATGCTGTAGTTAACCGAGCGCCAAATACTGTTGGATCTGCGTTTACGACCGATTACCAGCCCCAACGGCGCCGCGCCGTCGGCTAACGGTGATCGGGCGGCGGGCGAAACCAAGCGCGCACGATCACGATAAATAACGGATTACCGGGCTCGTTTCGGCGACGGTCGGGACCGCGACCCACGCTCGAGCGAACAGGTCATCGGCTATGCAACTCGCCAGATATGCAGGCAACGGAAGCGTTTACCCCCTCCGGGCGAGTGTCTCGCGCATGAAGGTGCTGGTCACGGACCCCATCGCCGACGCGGGGCTCTCCGTGCTCCGGGAGGCCGGACACGACGTCGAAACGAACTACGAACTCGAGGGCGAGGCGCTGCTCGAGGCGGTGTCGTCCGCCCACGGGCTGATCGTCCGTTCCGGGACGGAGGTCACCCGCGAGGTGCTCGAGGCCGGCGAGAACCTGGTGATCGTCGGGCGAGCGGGGATCGGCGTCGACAACATCGACATCGACGCGGCGACCGACCATGGCGTGATCGTCGCAAACGCCCCCGAGGGGAACGTTCGCGCGGCGGCCGAACACACCGTCGCGATGACGTTCGCGGCGGCCCGTTCGATCCCGCAGGCCCACGTCCGCCTGAAGGCCGGCGAGTGGGCCAAAAGCGACTACCTGGGGGCCGAACTCAACGGCAAGACCCTCGGCGTCGTCGGCCTCGGCCGCGTCGGCCAGGAGGTCGCGAAGAAACTCGACTCGCTGGGGATGGACATCGTCGCTTACGACCCCTACATCTCCGAGGAACGGGCGGAACGCATCGGCGCCGAACTCGTCGAGTTCGAAGCGTGTCTCGAGGCCGCTGACTTCCTCACCGTCCACACGCCGCTGACCCCGGAGACGGAGGACCTGATCAGCGACGCCGAACTCGAGTTACTCGAGGGCGGGTACCTGATCAACTGCGCCCGCGGCGGCGTCGTCGACGAGGACGCGCTGGCCGCGAAGGTCGAGGACGGCACCCTTTCGGGAGCGGCCCTCGACGTCTTCGCCGAGGAGCCCCTGCCCGAGGATTCGCCGCTGCTGTACGTCGAGGACGTGATCGTCACCCCTCATCTGGGCGCCTCGACGGAGGCCGCCCAGGAGAACGTCGCCACCTCCACCGCCGACCAGGTCAGCGCCGCCCTCGCCGGCGAGCCCGTGATCAACGCGCTGAACGCCCCCTCGGTCGACGAGAGCGCGTTCCCGCGCATCGAGCCCTACATCGGCCTCGCCGAGACCGCGGGCAAAGTCGCCACGCAGCTCCTCGAGGGCCGCATGGAGCGCATCGAGGTCGCCTACGAGGGCGAGATCGCCGCCGAGGAGGTCGACCTGGTGACCGCGAGCGCGCTCAAGGGGGTGTTCGAGCCGCTCGAGTGGCAGGTGAACGCGGTCAACGCCCCCCAGATCGCCGAGGATCGCGGCGTCGAGGTCACGGAGTCGAAGACCCGCCAGGCGGAGGACTTCCAGAGCCTGATCTCGGTCACGGTGTCGGACGGCGACGACGAACTCACCGTCGACGGCACGCTCTTCGCGGGCGACGACCCCCGGATCGTCCGCATCGACAGCTACCGGGTCGACGCGATCCCCGGCGGCCGGATGGTCGTCACGCGCAACACGGACGAACCGGGCGTCATCGGCCTCATCGGCACCGTGATGGGCAGCCACGGCGTCAACATCGCGGGGATGTTCAACGCCCGCGAGGCCATCGGCGGCGAGGCGCTGACGGTGTACAACGTCGACACCGAGGTCCCCGACGCCGCCCGGGAGGAACTCGAGGGCGACGATCGGATCATCGGGGTCAGCTACATCACGCTGGACGGCGGACTGTAGCCGCGACCCGGCGCCGCTCGCCGTCGAGCCTCGAACGGCGGACTCCGGGAGTCAGCGACCGTCGGAGTCGGCCCCGTTCTGCGCCAGCCACTGAATCAGTATCCAAGCGGGGAGAAGGAGCGTGAACAGGGCCGCACCAAAGCCCACCAGTAACACGAGCGTTTCGACCATCTTCTACGACGTGAGTTCTACCGTATCGTATAGGTGACTGGTCCTCTCCGGACGCCGAGCCATCACGGCGAGGTTCGGGTTCGGCGAGGGGGTTCGAGGCGACGTCAACTGCCCGACTGGCGCCGGACACCGTCAGTACGCGTTCTCCGATTATACGAAACCGCTTCGTGACATCGAATTCGTTACACCACCATAGAGGATTTCCGCATGATATTAGATTCCGATATTGATATATATCATTACCGTTGAATTTCAAGATAACCGTGTGAACATTTCACGCGGGAGGTGTGAACTAACGACGGTACGAGAAACCGAGGAACGTGACCGGGATAGGCTGCTGGATAACACGACAACAAGACATGAGACAACGAACGAAACGAATCAACGGGGTTGTCCTCTCGCTCATCATGGTTCTCTCGATGGTCGCCATCGGCGCCGTCGGAGCCGGCGGAGCGACGACGACGTCCGAGGACGGACAGGCGTCCGCCCCTGCGGAACTGAGCGCACAGGGGGACGTCTCGATAGAGGAAATCGAAGAAACACACGACGCGGCCGCAGTCGCCGTCGACCGCCAGATCGGCGAGGCGATCGACGACGGCGAGGACGAGCTGGCTCTCGTGCTCGCCTTAGAGCAACCGACGGTGACGGCGACCGACGGGGAGGTCGTACGGGCGCAGCTCGAAGATCACGCGGCGGCGACCCAGGAGCCGGTCCTCGACAGGCTCGCGGAGAGTGACGCCGCGGAGGTCCGGAACACGTTCTGGCTCTCGAACCTGGTCGCAGTGACCACCGACGCCGACGAGCGCGCAATCGCGGAGCTGCGGGAGCTCCCTGGCGTCGAGGCGATCCACCTCAGCCAGGAGATCGAGCCGATCGAGCCGGTCGAGCAGCGCGCGGCCGATCCCGGCGAGGAGGACGAGTACACGTACGGGCTCGAGCAGATCAACGCGCCCGAGTTCTGGGACGAGTACAGCACAATGGGCGAGGGCTCGACGGTCGCGATCATCGACGACGGGATCGATCCGGCACACCCCGACCTCGAGCTGTACACCGACGACCCGGACGACCCGACTTACCCCGGCGGCTTCGAGGCGTTCGACGCGAACGGCGAGATCATCGAGGGCGTCGAGCCGTCTTCCGACACCGGCCACGGCGACCACGTCAGCGGTACCGCGACCGGCGGCGACGCCTCCGGAACGGCGATCGGCGTCGCGCCCGAAGCCGACCTGCTCCACGCGGACGTCTTCTACGACTCCGCGATGGACGTCACCATCGTCGGCGCGATGGAGTGGGCCGTCGAAAACGACGCCGACGTCGCCAGCATGAGCCTCGGCATCGGCTGCGGCCTGTTCGGCGGCCCGGCCTACGAGGATATCTTCATCGAACCGATCGACAACGCCCGCAGCGCGGGCACGGTCGTCGTGACCTCCGCCGGCAACGGCGGCGACGGTTGCGTGAGCGCACCCGCGACCGACTACGACTCGTTCTCGATCGGTTCCTCGAACGAGGCGGAGGATATCTCCGACTTCTCGAGCGGCATGGTCGTCGAGAAGGACGAGTTCGACGACCCGCCGGAGGAGTGGCCCGACTCCTTCGTCAAGCCCGACGTCGCCGCACCCGGCGAGGACGTCTACAGCGCCGGTCCCGACGGCGAGGGCTACGATATCCTGAGCGGGACGTCGATGTCCTCCCCGCACATCGCGGGCACGGTCGGGCTCTTCCGATCGGCGGACCCCGACCTGACCGTCGAGGAGATCGAAGAGGCCCTCGAGGAAACCGCCTGGAAACCCGACGACTGGGACGAGCCTGACGACGAGAAGGACACCCGGTACGGGATGGGCATCATCGACGTCACCGCCGCCGCCGAGGAACTCGACCTCGGCGTCGGCGTCCCCGAGTACGAGCTCGGCGACGTCAACGAGGACGGCGTGATCGACAACGAGGACGTCCAGCTGACCCGCCAGTACCTCCAGGACCGGATCGACGAGGACGAGCTCAACACCGAGCTCGCGGACGTCACCCGCAGCGGCAACGTCACGGACGAGGACCTCCGGCTGATCCGCCAGCTCAGAAACGGCCAGGCCGATCCTGGCCAGATCGAGGTCTCGAACCTCGAGGGCCCCGACGAGGTCGACGAGGGCGACGCGGTCCAGGTGTCGGCCGACCTCGAGAACGTCGGCGACGTCGGCGCCATCGAGGCGATCGAGCTCCGACTGGCCGACTCGGCGGACGACTTAGACGAGAACGCGACCGTCGCGACGGCGGTGAGCGATCTGGCGCCCGACGGCGAGGAGAGCGTCACGCTGACCGCGTCCACCGACGGACTCGCGGGCGGCGAGTACGCCTACGGCATCTTCGCCGACGAGGGAGCCGAGACGAGCGAACTCACCGTTCTGAATCCGCACTTCGAGGTAACCGGCCTCGAGGCCCCTGACGAGGTCGAACGGGGCGACGAGATCGACGTCGAGGCCACGGTCGAGAACACGGGTAACGCAGCCGACGAACAGGACGTCGAGTTCCGGTTCGACGACCTCGAGGACGCCGTCGCGACGGAAGACGTCACGCTCGAGGCGGGCGAGGAGACGACCGTCGCCTTCGAGAACGTCACGGTCGACGCCGAGGGCGGCACCTACGACCACGGCGTGTTCACCGACGACGACTCGCTGACCGCCGAACTGACGGTCCTCGAGGCGCACTTCGCCGTGAGCGACGTCGACGGCCCGGCGGAGGTCGCCCACGGTGAGGAGATCACCGTCACCGCGACGGTCGAGAACACCGGCGAGGCAACCGACACGCAGTCGCTCGCGTACGAACTCGGCGACGCACCCGGCGACGTCGCCGTCGTCGGCAGCGGCGTCGACGCCGCGGACGAGGCGCTGCTCGAGGACCTCGAGGAACGCACCGGCGACTCCGAGTTCGAGTCACAGGACTTAGAGCGGATCGACCCACACGGCGTCGAGAACACCGCCGAGACGCTCGCGGACGAACTCGACGAGCACTACACCGTCGACGCCGTCCACGACGGCGACCTGCTGGACGTAACCGACGAGTACGACGTCTTCGTGATCAACGACCTCTCGAACGTCGACCTCGGCGACTTCCTCGCCGAACTCGACGACGACCAGGGCGTCGTCTACCTCGAGAACTGGGGCAGCGGCTCCGACGGCATCAGCGCCCTCGCCGAGGAGCGCGACGACCTCTCGGTCAGCACGAGCTTCTCCGGCGACGGCAGCGTCGACTACGAACTCCACGAGGATCACCCGATCTTCACCGGCGTCGGTGAGGCGGGCGAAACGATCACGATGTACGACGTCAGCTCGGCGGACCGCGCGTGGTTCGACGGCTACGACGGCACCGTGCTCGCGGATGGCGGTCTGGACGGTGCGAGCCCGGACGGCTCGGCCGTCGGCGTCGGCGACGAGGAGAACGAGATCCTCCTCACCCTCGGCCGCACCACCTGGGTCGCGGACGACGACTACACCGACGAGGCGAACGCGCTGCTCGCCAACGCGGTCGAGTACGTTAACGTCGGCAGCGTCAGCGGTCAGGCGGCCGCGGCGCAGGCAGACGAACCGGCACAGAGCGTCGAACTCGAGCCGGGCGAGAGCACCACGGTGGAGTTCGAGTACGTCGTCAGCGAGGACGACGGGCTCGGCGACGCCGCGCACGTCGTCTCGAGTGCGGACCACGAGGCGTTCGCGCTCACCAAGGTCGACGCGCCCGAGCTCGTCGAGGTGACGGACCTCGAGGCGCCCGCGAACGCGACGCAGGGCGACGAGTACGCCGTCGAGGCGACGCTCGAGCACACCGGGTGGGAGGAAACCACCCAGACCGTCGAGTTCGTCTTCGACGACGAGGTCGAGGCGACCGAGACGGTCTCTCTCGAGCCCGGCGAGGAGACGGTCGTCGCGTTCGAAGCAGCCGTCCCGAAGGACCTCGAGCCCGGCGACTACCAGCAGGGCGTCGAGGTCAGGTTCGACGACGAGTACGCCCCGATCGAGATCGAAGAGGGCGAGGAAGCCCACTTCGAACTGAGTGACTTCGAGGCACCGGCCCACGTCGGCCAGGGTGAAACGCTCACCGTGAGCGTCGACGTCGAGAACACCGGCGACTTCGAGGGCACCCAGGAAGTGACCTACGAGTTCGACGTCGGCACGGACGACGACGACGGGATCGGCGACCCCGAGGACGTCTCCGTTGCGGTCGTCGACGAGGAGGACTACCACGAGGGGGCGCTCGTTGCGGTCCTCGAGGACCGACTCGACGCGGACGTCTACGAGGTCGACCTGCTCGAGGCCGACGACCTGCTCGACTCGATGGACGACTACGACGCGTTCGTCGTCCAGCGAATCGGCAGCGACGACCTCGCCGAGGACTTCCTCGGCGGTCTCGAGGACGACCAGGGCGCGGTCTACCTCGACTCCTACCAGGGCGGCACGGCCGAGGCGTACGCCGACGGCGTCTACCGCCTGCACAACGTGCGCGAGAACCCCGGCGAGCGCGACGAGGACGCCACGGCGACCGACGGCGAACCCGTCGAGATCGAGATCCACGAGGACCACCCGATCTTCGACGGCGTCGGCTCGGCCGGCGACACCGTCGAAGTGTACTCCGGCTCCACCACGTGGGGCGCGTGGTTCGACGACTACGACGGCACCGTGCTGGCGGACGCCGACTTCTCCGCCGGCGACGACGGCGTCCACGAGGGGCCGTCGATCGCGGTGAACGACGACGAAAACGAGGTGCTGGCGACCGCCGTTGCCCGGGACTTCTTCACCGACGAGGAATCCTTCACCGACGAGGGCAACATGCTGCTCGCCAATGCCGTCGAACACGTCTCAGCACAGGCGGCCGCCGGCGCGAGCACGAGCGCCGACGCGGACGCGACCGCAGGTGCCGACTTCGACCTGGCGTCCGTCGAACAGGCCTCGGCGGACGACTTCGAGATCCAGCAGGACGGCTTCCTGCCGCTCTCGGTGAGCGAGGAGGTCTCCCTCGAGGGCGGCGAGTCGACGACCGTCGAGTTCGAGTACGAGGTCGCGGACAACCAGCGGCCGGACTACTACGAACACGGCGTGTTCAGCGCGGACGACGAGGTCACCGACGGGATCGAAGTCGACCGCACCCGCGCCGACATCGGCGTGACGGGCTACTTCCTCGACCCCGACCCGGCCGAGGAAGACCTCCGCGTGGGTGACACGCTCACCGCCGAGGCCGTCGTCGTCAACCAGGGCGACGCCGCCGGCGAGTACGACGTGACCCTCTACGAGGACTCGAGCCCCGTCGACACCGAGACGGTCTCCCTCGAGCCCGACGAGGTCGACGTCGTCGACCTCTCGTTCGAGCTCGAGGAGGCGGGTACGTCGATCGTCTCGGTCAACGGCGTCGACCCCGTCCAGATCGAGGTCGAACCGGCCGAAGAGAACGGCACCGCCTCGATGTCGCTCGAGGCCGGTACCGCGTCCCCGGCCGTCGGCGCGCTCGGATAGCGCCGAGATCGGATTCCCGATCGCGATTTTTTGTGACCGACGCGATGAGCTGATGGCCTCGAGCAGCGGCGCGCCGACGGCAAAAGACCTATCGCCCCGACGGACAACCCATCGGGTATGAACTCGAGCGCATCCGAGAGCGGCGTCGACGTCGACTTCGGCGAGGACGGCCTCGTTCCGGCGGTCGCCCAGGACGCCGACTCCGGCGAGGTGTTGATGCTCGCGTACGTCTCTCCCGAGGCCCTGGAGCGAACCCTCGAGACGGGGACCGCCCACTACTACTCGCGCAGCCGCGACGAACTCTGGCAGAAGGGAAAGACGAGCGGCCACACCCAGGAGATCCGGGAGGTGCGGGTCGACTGCGACGCCGACGCCCTGCTCTACCGCGTCGACCAGGAAGGCGGGGCCTGCCACACCGGCCACCGGTCGTGTTTCTACCGAACCGTCGGCGGCGAGCGCGTCGGCGAGACGGTGTTCGATCCCGACGCCGTCTACGAGTGAGGTGAGCCAGGGATGAGCACGGGACTCCACCAGACCGACTACGTGGCTCGGCTCGAGCGCGCCCGCGAACGGCTCGCGGAAGCCGAGAGACGGATCGACGCCCACGGCGAAGACACCGTCAGGGAGGCCGCCGACGCCTACCGGAACGCGGCGACTCTCCTCGAGCGCTACGTCGACCGCGCGACAGGCACCGGCCGGGAGAACTTCAAGGCGTACGTCGAACTCGAAGGGCAGTTCGCCTCGCTGGTCGAGGGGCTCCCCGAGGACCTCGAGCACCGGTCGGCGTTCGAAGACGCCCTGGAGGCGATCGACAAGCGCCGGCTGAGCGAATCGGACTTCGAGCGCGCCGAGGCCGCTCTGGGGCCGGCGGCGGCGTTCTCGGAACTGCTCGAGGAACGCGAGGACGCCCGCGAGGCGCTGGTGGACGCCCGAAAGGCGGCGACCCGCCGGATCCGGGAGATCGACGAGGAGATTGGCGAGCGCGAGCGGCTGTGCGAACTCGGCGAGGCCGACCTCGAGGCACCCGTCGAGCGGCTGCGCGAGCCGGTCGGCAGCTACAACGCGGCGATCCGCGAGGCGTTCGAGCGCTACCGCCACGACGCCACCGCGCGGGAGGTGTTCGCCCTCTGTCGGCGCAGCCGGCTCTACCCGTTCGTCCCGTTCGAGCGCCCGCCCGCGGACCTCGCACGCTACGTCGCCGAAAACCCGGCCGGCGAGTACACGATCCCGCAGCTGCTCGAGTACGCCGGCTACTCCCGGTCGAAACTCGACCACTACGTCGACGACGCCGACGAGCTCAAGCGGCAGGTCGCGACACAGCAAACGTATCTCGAGGGGATCGACGCCACACCCCTGACGCTCTCGTGGCCACCCGAGTCGGCGGGAGTGCTCCGGCGGCGGGTTCGCGAGCTACAGCCGTTCGTCGCCCGCGTCGCGAGCGAGGACGCCGTCGCCCTGCTCCGGGAGGTACGCGACCGGAGCTACGACGGGGAGTACGAGCGCCTCCGGACCGCCGCGGTCGCCCTCGAGCGCCTGAGCGACGACGAACGCGCCCGCCTCGCCGGCGGCGAGGTCGAGGCCGAACTCGAGGCGCTGCGCGAGGAGCGCCGGCAGCTCCGGCGAGCCCTCGAGTCGGACGGCGCGAACGCCTGATGGCAGCGGTTTTTACCTGCCGGCCGCCCTACCACCGACCATGAGCCGACAGTTGCTCGTCCCGATGGACGACTCAGAGCCGGCACGAGCCGCCCTCCACCACGCGCTCTCGCTGTTTCCCGACGCCGAGATCACGGTGATCCACGCCGTCGACGACCTCGCGGCGGGCTACAGCGGCCGTCCCCCAGCGGCCGCCGGCGAGGAAGCCGAACCCGAGTTCTTCGACGACGTCGACCGACTCGCCGAGGAGTACGGCGTTGCAATCGACCGCCGGGTAGTCAGCGGGACGGCCGCCGAGGCGGTGCTCGAGTTCGCCGACGAGGCGGAGATCGACCAGATAATCATGGGCAGCCGTGGGCGGTCGGGCGTCTCGCGCGTACTACTGGGAAGTATCGCCGAGCAGGTCGCCAGACGGGCGACGGTGCCGGTGACGATCGTTCGGTAGCGGTTTCGACCCGTCCGGCGACTGCTGAGAGCGGTCCGGTCCCCGTGATTACCCGTTCTCCCGGCTGTTCTCGTCGTAGACGTACAGCACGCCCGACCCACCCTGTACGTCGAACGTTCCGTGTAACACGGCACGCGAGCCGTCGTACCCTTCCTCGACGAGATCCATCTCGCGCGCTTCGTCGTCGACCCGAAACGAGACGCCGAGTTCTCTCGGTTCTGCGGGCGGACCCCACTCGAGATACCGAGCGGGCGGGTCGGCCGCTTCTCGCTTCGGCAGGTCGATCGAGGACTCGTGAAGCGTCTCGGCCGCGTCCCAGATGCGAACGTGGAACGACCGATCCCGGTCCGTATCGTGGTTTGCGACCGCGACCGACTCGAGCAGCGCGCCGTCGACACCGCGCAGAGTCGACAGTCACCCCGAGAGACCCGCACACTACCGCCCGCGACGGCCAGTAGACGCCGCCGTGACGTGAGACTCATGCGCCGAATTTACAACGGTATTACAAGTATTTAGTGCAGAGGAGCATCAAGAGGCGCGGGAACTCGAGAGGCCTCGGCTACGGGTTTCGGATCGACCGGCTCACTCGTCAACCGCGGATCGGCGCCTGGCGATCGTCACCGACACGGGCGCGTTGCGGATCACGCTCTCGGCGACGCTACCGACCAGGATGCGCGAGACGCCGGATCGACCGTGGCTGCCCATGACGATGTGATCGACCCCGTGCTCCGTCGCGTAGTCGACGATCGTTCGGTCCGGCCGGCCGGATTCGATGGCCGTCTCGAGCGGCGCGTCGTACTCGTCGGCAACCGCCTGTGCGTCCTCGAACAATTCCTCAGCCTCCTCCTTTTTCGCCTCGTACCAGCCGTCGGCGGCGCCCCCCTCGATCCCGTGACTCGACTCGTTCGTGTCGAGCACGTGGAGGACGACGATCTGCTCGGTCGCGAACAGCTCCAGCGCCTCCGTGAGTGCCTCTCGAGCCGGTTCTGAGTCGTCGATCGGAACGAGAATGCGATCGCCCATATCCCCGCTACGGTGTGCTATCAGTTAGTCGTTCAGCTTCCCTCGACTGCGAAGTACAGCGCACTGGAGAGCGCGATCCCGATCGCCCCGAGCGCGAGGTAGACGACGAACCCGGTCGCGTAGCCGGCCGTCCCGTAGACGTCGACGAAGAAGCCGAGCAGGGGCGGGACGACGAAGCCGCCGAAGGCGCCGAGACCGCCGACCAGTCCCGACGCGCCGCCGACGGCGTCGGGAACGTACTGGGGGAGCAGCTGGAACGTGGCCGCGTTGGCCACGCCGATCCCGGTCGCGAGGAGCACCATTCCGACGCCGGCGACGGTCGCGTCCCGCGTGAGGATCATCAGCACGGCGCCGACGCTGACGACGGCGAAGCTCGCGATCGCCGTCTCCTCGCCGCCGACGCGGTCGGAGAGCATCCCGCCGGGAATGCGAACGAACGTCGCCAGCAGGATGAAGCCGACCGCGGTCAGCACCCCGGCGGTGCCGGCCTCGAGGCCGTGAAGCGACACCCAGTAGGAAGGGAGCCAGACGGTCAGCGCGAGAAAGCCCCCGAACGAGGTGAAGTACATGGCGACCAGCGCCCACGACCGGGGAAGGGATGCGGCTTCCCGGATGGAAACGAACGTGTCACCGCTGGGAAACAGCTCCTGGCCGAGCTCCCCGGCTCGCTCGCGCGCTCGCTCGACGCTCAGCCCCTGCTTTCGCAGCTGGAAGTAGTACGGATCGACCGCGATGGCGGCGTAGACGACGGTTCCGAGGACGAGAAACACCAGCCAGACGACGTACGTCGTCGTCAGCCCGAGCGCGGCGATCGCAATCGGAATGAGGATCGTGAAGATGCCGGGCGAACTGTTCCCGAGGCCGGCGTACGTCGCGAGGGCGGTCCCCTGTTTGTCGGCGGGGTACCAGTAGGACGTCTGGGCGTTTCCGACCGAGAACGCCCCGATTCCACAGCCGCTCAGTGCCCCGAAGAGGAAGATCAGGGGATAGAGCTCGATCGTCAACCCGTCCGGGTAGAAGAACACGAGGATGCCGGAGAGGCCGGCCATGCCGACGATCGACAGCCCCAGCAGGATCAGGAACGGCTTTCTGGCGCCGACGTCGTCGGTCCACGCGCCGAAGGGAATCCGCATGAGCGAGCCGATCAGGTTCGGCGCCCCGACGAGCAGCCCCAGCATGATCCCCGACAGCCCCATCGCCTGCTCGAACTCCGAGGCGGCGGGTCCGTAGACGACGACGCCCGCGAAGCCGATGAAGAAGCCGAACGTCGCGGCGGCGAGACCCCTTCGAGGAGAGCCGCGAACGGAAATATCATCGCTCATCACCCTAAGAGCATCCGATCGATGTGAAAAAGGCTGTGGATTCGCCCGAAAACGTCGACGGGAATGCGCTCTCTTCCGGTCGACGGAACGCAACCGCCGTTACTGACGCCAAGTGATCATCTCGTGTCTGACCGGACCGACGAGCGCTCATCGACGTCGCTCGACTCGCGCCCCTCACGGGCGATCCTCCTCCGGAATCCGTTGCTGGAGCAGGAACGGTCCGAAGTCGGCGGCGGTCCGTCTCGCGACCGTCGCGATCCGCAGCACGTACGCGAAGAGGACGGTGAACGGGAGGACGACGACGCTCGCGATCAGCGCCACCAGCAACAGCGAGAGCGCGTCGCTCGTGATGAACTCACCCAGACGGGTGTCGGCCAGCAACAGCGAGCCGCCGACGACCAGCGCCAGGAAGCCGACGTAGAGCAACAGCCGCGAGAGGTTCGCGAGCTCCTGTTGGATGTGGACGGTTTTGAAGTACTGGCGGGCGACGTGGATGTCGTCGAGCACCGTCTCGAGGTCGGCGATCGCGGTCGCCACCTCGTCGTCGATCTCGTGTTCGACTCGGAGCCGGCGCGCCCGCTGGAGGTGCAGCGGGTCGTCGAGATCGAGGATCACGGAGGTGACGTCGAACGTCCCGAAGCGGGCCGTTTCGAGCTCGTCGGCGCCGGCGTCCATCTCGGCGACGACGTCCGCGACGTAGTGGTCGACTCGCTCTCGGAACGCCTCGTCGGTCGCCGTCTCGTCGGCCGCCGTCCGGAGCGCGATGGCCCGCTCGCGAGCCGCGAGGACGAGTGTACGGAGGAACTGAGCCGGATCCGCCGGGCTCAGGTCGATGTCGACGTCGCGTTCGACCGTCGACCGGAACTCGCGGGTCTCCTCGAGTCGGTTACGGAAGGTGCCCGTGGTGCCGAACTCCGCCGAGAGGATGAGCTGGTTGATCGCCAGCACGACGGTGATGAACGGCAGCGTGCCGCCGAGGACCGCCCCGACCATCGTCCGCAGCGGCCCGAAGTCCTCCGTCGGGATCAGGCCGGCAGCGCCGAGGGCCAGAAAGAGGACGAACACGAAGCCAGTGAGCAGCCCCGCGACGACGAGTCGGGTACCGTCGAGCAGCGCCCACCGCCGCAGATCGTCCTCGTCGCGCAGCGTCACGAAGGATCACCGTCGCGTCGAATCACGAGCGATCACCACCGGCCGGAGGCCGCCCGGTCGACGACCCGCACCGGCGCACACGGCACTCGAGCGGCGTTCTCGGAGCCGGTCGAAGCGAGTGCGCCATCGTTTCTGATTCAAGCCTCAACGGTCGGCGGGAAAGGCGTGTTGCCGGCAGCGGTCGGTGGCAGCCGCTCGGTGGCGGTTCACGGGCGGCCGCTCGAGGGGCGGAGCCTCACTCGGGCGGACTCTCCCACTCCTCGCCGTTATCCCGCGGCTCGTAGCCGATTGTCTCGCGGGCGTGTGCGAGGTCGTCGAGCCAACGCCGCTCGTTCCCGCTGACGCCGTAGAAGTGGTCCCACTCGACGGACTCGTCCTCGAGACAGCACTCGACCATGTGCGCCAGGTCCCGGCGGGAGTGCCAGGTCCCTCGCATCCGGGCGACCTGCTCTTCGTAGGGCTCGCTGCCCCGCTCCCAGTCGCCCCGGTCGACGCCGCGTTCTGCGTCGCCGTACGGGTGGTCGTACTCGGGGTCGCGAACGGAGCCGATCCGGAGCGCGTAGAACCGGATGCCGTGGGCCTCAGCGGCCAGTCGGCCCAGGTCCTCGCCGTAGCTCTTCGTGACGCCGTACCGGGAGTCCGGGCGGTGGGGTTCGGTGTGGTCGATCCGGTAGCCCTCGTCGTGGTAGATCTCGGGGGCGTTGCGGACCTCCGCCATCCCCACCGCGTGATTCGAGGAGGCGAAGACGATCGACTCGAGGTCCGCATCCACCGCGGCCTCGTAGACGTTGGCGATCGCCTCGAGGTTCTCGGCGAACGGTGCCGACCAGCCGACTTCGCGGTCGCCGGGGCCGCCGTGACCGGGCACGAGCGCGAGGTGGACGACGGCGTCCTGGCCCTCGAAGTGCGGGCGGATCTCGTCGTATGCGCGGACGTCGGCGACGACCGACTCGCCGGGCGCGTCGTCGGGTTCCTCGACGTCGAGCAGGGTGAACTCGTAGCGGTCTGCGAGGTGATCGGCGATCGCGGTGCCGACGGTGCCGTGGGCGCCGGTGACGAGAACGTTCATACGCACTCTCTGATCCACAGGCAGTTAGAGTGTGGTGGTGGCGGCGATCCGAAACGTCGGATCGACGCGCCGCGGGGGCTGAAAACGGATGGCGGTGAGCGCGTTCAGTTCCCGGCCGCCGCGTCCGCCATCGCCTCGTGCATGTCGTCCGCGAGGGTCTGAGCGCGCGCTTCGTCTCGAGCCTCGGCGTAGATTCGGACGAGCGGCTCCGTTCCCGAGGGGCGGGCGAGCACCCAGGCGTCGCCGTGGTCGAGGCGGTAGCCGTCGCGGGTGTTGAGTTCGGCCTCCGAGGAGTGGGCGTGGTTCGCCGCCGCGTCCAACATCGCGTCGCGGTCGGCCGTCGACTCGTAGTGGATGTTCTTCCGGACGTTGGCGTAGCCGCCGTAGGGCTCGACCAGCTCGCTGGCCGGCCGCTCGGCGACGAGTTCGAGAAAGCGCGCGGCGGTGTAGGCGCCGTCGCGGGCCAGCCGGAACTCGGGGAAGAAGATGCCGCCGTTGCCCTCGCCCGCGACGGGAACCCGCTGGCCGTTGGCCTCGAGTTCCTCGATGCGTGTGATGATGTTCGTCGAGCCGATGGGCGTGAGTTCGAGCTCCGCGCCGGCGTCCGTGGCGACGTCGACGAGGCGCTGGGAGACGTTCACCGCGGAAACGGTCGTGTCGCCGGCCTCGAGTTCGGCGGCGGCGAGGGCGGCGAGCGCCGCGTCGCCCTCGACGTACTCGCCGGACTCGTCGAAGAAGATGGCCCGGTCGGCGTCGCCATCGTGGGCGATACCGAGGTCGGTGTCGGTCGCGCGGACGAGCCGGCCGAGGTCGGCGAGGTTACTCGGAACGGGTTCGGGGTCGCGGCCGGGGAAGTGGCCGTCGGCCTGGCCGTTGACGGTAATGACCCGACAGCCGAGCGCCCGGAAGAACGCCGGGCTGGTCAGCGAGCCGGCGCCGTGGCCGGGGTCGAGCGCCACCGTCAGTTCGGCGTCCGCGATCCGCTCGCGGTCGGCGTGAGCGAGCAGCTCGTCGACGTACGCCCGGCGGACGCCGTCGATCTCTCGCACGCGTCCCGTCCGGTCCCACGGCGCCGTCTCGAATCCCTCGGCGAGCAGCGTCTGTTCGACGGTCTCGAGGTCGGCGACGGCGAGTTCGACGCCATCGCTCCCGACGAGCTTGACGCCGTTGTACTGGGGCGGGTTGTGCGAGGCCGTGATGACGATCGTCGGCATCTCCTCGCGCTCGGCGTACGCCTGTGCGCCCGGCGTCGGAATGATTCCGAGGCGGTCGACGTCGGTTCCCGTGCTCGCGAGCCCGCTGGCGGCCGCGTCGGCCAGCATCCGCCCGGTGTACCGCGTGTCTCGGGCGACGGCAACCCGGTCGGCCCCCCACGCGGTCCCCGCCGCTTTCGCCACGCGCAGGACGAACTCGGGCGTCAACTCCTCGTTGGCGACGCCGCGGGTCCCGCTCGATCCGAACACTTTCATCGAGAGGTAGTGAGTTCGGCGTCCTCAAAGGGGTTCCGAAGGAATAACGTCGAGAGCTTACCAGTCCGCCCTGTCGAAGGCGACCGAGAGCCCATCGGAAACCAGGTTGAGTCCGATACTGACGTCGATGACGTCGGCGCGCACCTCGGATTCGGACAGCCCCCACCACTCGTCGCTGCCACCCGCGTCGTCCGCACCCTCCGCGTCGGCGTCGTCCGCGCGCTCGACGCTGTCGACTCGCGCCTGGACGTCGATCTCCATCGGCTCGCTCGGCCACCCAGCGGAGAGTACCTCCGTCGGCATCTCCCTCGAGTCCGGATCACGCCCCTCGAGGTCGACGGGCGTCTGGAAGACGACGCTGCCGTCGTCGACGACGCGGACGTCGATCGTGGCGGCCGCGGTGGCCGAGCTCATCACCCGGATTTCGTTCAGTTCGACCGGCTCCGAGAGGGGGCTCCCCGGCTGTGACTCCGGATCGTTCGAGCGGAGCGAGCAGCCGGGAACGGCCCCCAGACAGCCGGGAGCGAGGATGAGGAAACGGCGGCGTGAGAGCATATCACCCGGTTTTTCCCCCACCCGGTATGAGTCTTCTCATGCCGGTTCGCGGACGGAACGTTTTCGGACACCGCCGTGGACACCACACGCATGAGTACGATCGAAGAGAAGCGCGTCTACGGCAACCGGGCGAACGCCACCGTCGTGTACGTCGCGAGCGGTGCCGGCGTGCTCCGCGTTCGCGTTGCGAACGACCTCGTCGGCGAGTTCTCGCTGTGTGAGCGCGGTACCACCCGAGACGTCGCGACCGACGGCGACCGGATCGCCGCCGCGACCGACGAGGACGTGCTCGTCGCCGACGCGGACGACCGGTTCGAGGAAACCGGATTCGGCCCCGCGGTCGCGGTGGGCTACGACGGCGGGACGCTGCTCGCCGCCGGTGGCGACGGGCGCGTCGCTCGACGGACCGACGGCGACTGGGAGACCCTCCGGAGCGATCCGTCGCTCGAGGTCCGGGCCATCGACGGCGGACTCGTGGGCACCGCCGGCGGCGTCTACCGGCTCCACGACGGAGGGCTGGACCACGCCGGACTCACGGACGTCCGCGACGTCTCCGCACCCGGCGTGCCGCTGGCGGCGACCGCCGACGGGCTCTACAAGCTCGGCAACGGCTGGATGCAGGTCCTCGAGGAGCCCGTCGAGACGGTCGCGGCGGATCCGGCGAGCGATTCCGGCGAACTCCGGCGCGCCCACGCGGTCGCCGGTCTCGACCTCTACGGCTACGCCGACGGGGACTGGCGAGCGGTCGACCGCTCGAGCGTCCCGATCGTCGGCGTCGCCTACGGCGAGGGACTGTACGCGGTCACCGACCGGGGAACGATGCTGGTCGCCGCCGACGCGGACGAGGGCGACGGCCTCGAGTGGCGCTCGCGGAGGCTGGGCGTCGGTTCCGTGACCGGGATCGCGGTACCGCGACTGCGCAGGGACGGGGCGTGAGCCCGCCGACTCGACGGGATCGGACGGCCGGCGTCTGACGCGCGTCTGACGGGCATTTATCTGGATCGAAATCCATTCTTTCCAGAATGTTTGAGCTGACACGGCGGCAGGTGGTGGCTGCCGCGGGTGCTGTGAGCGCCGGCGCGGTCGCTGGCTGTCTCGACGACGGCGACGACGCGGCGAACGAAACCGACGCGGGCCAGGGGCTGAGCGCGGACGTCATCCCCGAGGACGGAACCACACTCGGCGAGATCGCCGTCGAGAACCTCGACGGCGAGGATCACACGATCGACGTCCTCGTCGAGTACGACGGCGAGATCGAACACTGGTCGACCCACGACCTCGAGGCCGGCGGCGAGGGCGCCAGCCTCGAGCAGTCCTGGCCGGACGAGCCGGGAACGTTCCGGGTAACGGCGCGCCTCGACGGCGAGGAGTTCGAGCAGGTGAGCCCGGCGAAGTGGAACGACCCCTCCTGTCTGAACCTCCTGGTGCTGGTCGGCCGCGACGGCGAGATCCGGACGACGGGAGACACCGACGGCGGACCGTGTGACGCGCTCGAGGAGACCGCCAGCGACGGCGAGGAGTGACGCACTCGAGGAAGCCATGAGACGACGGCTCGCGTGAGCACGATCCGCCGGAGGCGTAACCCCCAGTTCCCCACACGTCGCGCGTCGACGCGCATCGGTGGTCGGTGCGGCGATCCTCGAGCAGCGGTTGCGGAACGAAAACGGGTTTAGGCCGCGCAGTGTGGTGTCGAGCATGATCGTGAGCGGTTCGGCCTCTCAGACTCTCGCCGCAGCACTCGCCCGTGAACTCGAGGAGCCACTCGCCGAGGTGGTGTACGACCGGTTTCCCGACGGCGAACTCCGGGCGTCGGTTCCCGGGTTCGACGGCGATCGGGCGATCGTCGTCGCCTCGACGGTCTCGAGCGACGCCCACCTCGAGGTGCTCCAGTTACAAGACGCCGTCCGCGAAGCCGGCGCCGCGGAGGTCGTCACCGTCCTCCCGTACATGGGGTACGCCCGCCAGGACAAGTCCTTCGCCGACGGCCAGCCGATCACCGCGCGGGCGGTCGCGAGGGCGATCTCGACGGGTGCCGACCGCGTGCTGACGGTGACGCCCCACGAGGAGGCGGTCTGTGACTTCTTCGAGCCGGCGGCGACGGCCGTCGCCGCCGGGGGCCGGCTGGCCGAGGCGCTGCCCGCCGACCTCGCGGGCCCGGTCTTTCTCTCTCCCGACGCCGGCGCGATCGACCTCGCCGAGCGGGTTCGAGACGCCTACGGCGAGGGCGAAACCGATTACTTCGAGAAGGTTCGTCGCTCGGGGACCGACGTCGAGATCACGCCGAGCGACGTCGACGTCGAGGGGCGCGACGTCGTCGTCGCCGACGACATCATCGCGACCGGCGGGACGATGAGCGAGGCCGTCGCGGTGCTCCGGCGGCGAAACGCCGGCCGGGTGTTCGTCACCTGCGTTCACCCTCTGCTGGTCTCGAGCGCGTACGCGCGGCTCTCGCGGGCGGGCGTCGAGGCGATCTACGGCACCGACACCATCGAGCGACCGGCGAGTGCGGTTTCCGTGGCACCGGCGCTCGCCGAGCACCTCGACAGGTAATCGCTGTGATGCGTCGGACACTGGACGGAGCGCGCAGTTACGCCGAGGAAAACCCCTCGCGGCGCCGGTAGAGGTACGCGACCGACGCCGCCCACAGGACGACCAGGTAGCCGTAGATCGCGTCGCCGGACGGGTTGTCCGACCGAAGCACGAACAGAGAGCCCAGGTATACGACCGCGTACGCTCCGGCGGGCGCCCCCAGATACGGAATCCAGTTCGGACACGGGCGGCCCGCTTCGCAGCAGTCCTGGACGTCCTTGTACAGCGAGACGTACGCGACGAACGAGACGAACAGGGTAACCACGAGCGTGAGGAAGAACGCCCCGAACCCCGCGCCGGTTTCGGGCGGTCCGAACGCGTACGCCCCGAGCAGCTGGACGAACAGGACCGGCGCGAGCAGCGCGTACGCCGCCACGAACCGCCACCAGTTCAGGTCGACCCGCAGGCGCTCGGCGTCGAGATCGAAGAAGTCCGGCGCGATCGGGTACTCCCACGCGGTTCCGAAGATCGCCTTCCCCGTCGCGACCAGCGGGAAGACAAGGTTCAAAATCGTGAGGAGCATCACGACGAAGAACAGCGCGAATACCACGAGGAGCACCGTCACGACGACGAAGTCGGGGAGGACGAAATCCAGCGCGACCGCGACGAAAAACAGCGCCAGCACCGCGACGAAGCTGACGAAGTAGAACAGCTGCCAGTTGATCGCGGTGCGAGCGTTGTCTCGAGTGAACTCGTGGTCCGAGAGCAGGTAGACGATCCCCGGTCCGATCGCGCCGGTGAACAGCCCGATCACGTGGACGAAGATGCCGGCCAGCGTCCGTTCGGTGAGAACGTCGGGGCCCGGCTGGGTCGACGGCGGTGCGGGGGACGGGTCGTCTGTATTCGACATGGTCAGTGGTGGTGAAGCCGCGTTACTTCGAGACGAACTCCTCGGTGGTCGGGACGAGCCCTCCCGGCCCGTCGGTTCGGAGTTTGCGGGCGAGTCGCTCCGCGAACAGCAACAGCAGACAGACCGCGAACAGGTTCGCGGCGGCTGCCCAGAACCCGTTGTCGCTCCGGATCGTGACGTCGACCCCGACGACCGCCGCGATCACGCCGAGGGAGAACAGCACCAGCGACAGCTGAAACCCCGCGAGCACCAGCGTTCTGATCCCGGCGGGGTTTCGGAGGCGGACGAAGTCGCCGAGCGACAGCGTCTCGAGCGGCGTCGAGTGTGAGAGCGCCCGTTTCCCCTCGGGAGAGAGCGGCCAGTTCGACTCGGGGTGGTTGACGTAGTACAGCGTGATCGAATCGGGGTAGGTCTCCGCGCTGACGACGTCGATCTCGCGAAGCTCGTTGAGCCGGTTTCGTACCGTCTCCCTGCTCACGTCCGGTCGCACTCGAGCCCTGACCTGTTCGGCGGAGAAGAACGGCCGCTCGGCGCCGACCATCGTCTCGACGACGTGGCGCTGGGACAGCTTCCTGTTGAGGTCGGGATCGAGCCGCTCGTCGATCCACGGCGGGAGTTCGCTCATCGTATCGGTAGTCTCCGGTTTCGCGGAGTGAAACGTAAACCCTGGTGCCGATTTGGCGGGCGTCAAACGGCGATTCGCGCCCGCCACGCCCGTCGATGGCGGCCCTGAACCGGCGGTTGGGTTCGACCGGCGGCGCGCCGTCACCTGCGCGCTCCCAGCAAGAGCGCGACGCCGGCGGCGAGAACGGCCACGACGCCGACGGCGACGACGACCGGCGCCGCCTCGGCCAGCCGGTGTGTCCAGACGTGGAGGCCGTCGCCGACGACGACCGTCACCCGCTCGTCGCCGACCGCAACTTCGTGGGCGGCGGCCTCCTCGAACCGCAACTCGACCTCGAGGGTCGTCGTCTCGCCCGCTCCGAGCGCGACCCGTTTCTCGGCGGCGACGCCGTCTGCGGTCCGGAACTCGAGCGTCGAATCGGTCGGCCGGTCCGCCCGGTTCTCGACCGTCGCGGTGACGGTCACCGGCTCGCCCGGATCGACGCGGGACGGCGCAGCCGAGAGCGCCGTCACCGTCGGCTCGGCGGGCTCGCGGACCGCGACCGTCAGCCGGTCGTCGCCGACGAGGAGGTCGTACGTGCCGGGTTCCGTCGGCGTCCACCGGAGGCGTTCCTGGGTCGCGGCGCCGGCCTCGAGCGACCCGCCGGCCCGGTCCGCGAGCCGGCCGTCGGCGGTGACGACCGCGTCGTACGTCCCCGCGCGGTCGCCGCGGTTCTCGACGGCGACGGGGACCTCGAGGCTCTCGTTGGTGACCATCGCGGGCAGGTCGCCGGGTACGACGCGTTTCTCGCGCGCCTCCCCCGAGAGCGTGAGGGGAGCGTCGCCGAGCCCGTACCGGAACGCGGGCGACGGCCCCTCGAAGGCCGCGGCGTGGGCGAACCGGTTCCACGTCGCCGGCGCGTCTGCCGTCTCGGTGTAGTGACGGGCGTACTCCTCGACGGCGGCGCCGCCGCGCGCCTCGAGGGCCTCGAGAAACGCCCGGTCGTCCACGCGCTCGCCGCGGAGGGTGAGCGCCCGGGTGACGTCGGCGATCGCGTACTCGCCGTCGCTCTCGAGGCGGAGCTGGCGGTCGATCGCGCCGTAGACCAGCGGCCCCTTGGCGTACGGCGTGCGCTCGTCGGTCCACGTCGCGGGATCGGCGAGGACGTCGTCGGCGTACGGCGCTCGGGTGCCGCCCTCGAGGAACCGGCGGAACTCGAGGGATTCGACGTAGCCGGCCTCGAGGGCGAGCAACGCGGCGTGGTACTCGGCCTGAGCCTCGACCAGCCAGGCCGCCTCCGCCGTCGTTCCGCCCTCGGTGCGGGCGAACGACTGGCGGGTGTGGACGTACTCGTGGAACCAGACGTGGCTGAGCGAGTCCAGACGCGCGTCGTCGGCGACCCAGGCGTCGCTCACCCCGTACTGGATCCCCCGCGGCCCCCAGTCGACTCCCGCAGTCGGCGCCGCGAGGACGAACACCGCCTCGTTTCTGGGGCCGATCTCGAGGCCGTCGCTCGCGGTCGCGAGCGCCTCGAGGACGTCCTCGGGCGGTTCGACGAGGTCGGCCGCCTCGGGGACGACGAGGCGAATCGTCTCCCCGCGGACCGTCCGCTCGTACTCGGTGACCTCGCCCAGGTACGCGATGTCGCCGCCGGTCGCACCCGGCCCGTCGACCGTCGCGGTCCGCTCGACGGACACCGGTTCGGTGTGTCGCCAGCTCAGCCTGAGCTGGGGCACCTGCACGACCCCCCAGGAGCCGGTGTCGACGAAGGCGTAGCCGTCGCCGTGGTCGTGACCGTGGTTGAGGGCGCCCGCCCCGCCGGTCGACGCCCGGTGGTGGTCGATGCCGGTCACGTTCGCGTCGACGACGGCCGTCACCTGCGCCTCGGCGCTCGAGCCGTCCCACTCGTAGCGGTCGTCGGCTGGCTCGAAACCGTCGGTCGACTCGACGGTCGCCCTCGAGGGGAGTTCCATCTCGAGTTCGGTCACCGGCTCCGGGACCGAGACGGTGATCTCGGCTTCGAACTCGCCGGGGCGGTCGGGAAGCTGTCTGAGGACGATCGAGCGCTCGATCACGTGGCCGCCGTCGCCGGCGTTGACGGTCGCCTGGACGTCGGTCGCGGTCGAGTCGACGGCGGACGGCGACTCCGATGCCGGCTGGAGGCCGGCGGCCGCGACGACGCCCATCGGCAGGCTACAGACGAGGAGAGCGATCAGCCCGACGGCGACGACCCGGCCCATCTACCGTATCATCGCCGGTGAACTATCAAGACGGTTGTGCTACGGCGGCCGACCCTCGAGCGTGGCTCGGTCGGCGGTGTGATGGTGGAGAGCGCGGCTCGATCGGCGAATGCGGCGACGGAGAGCACCGTTCCGGCCAACGGTGCGGCGACGGCCGTTACTCGGTCGCTTCCGGCGACGCCGCAAGCGGCGCGATCGCCAGTTCGACGGCGACACCCTCGATCTCCCACTCCTTGCGGTGGCCGTCCTCGACGGCCCGGAGTTCGTCGGCGCGGACCTCCTCGCGAACGAGGTCCTCGCGCTCGTCGACGAGGGCCGCGACCCGGTCGTCCTCGACGGTGAGTTCGAGGGCGATCCGCTCTTCGACCTCGAGATCGAGTTCCTTGCGCATCTCCTGGACCCGGCGGATGACCTCGCGGGCGTAGCCCTCGCTCTCGATGTCGTCGGTGAGCGAGGCGTCGACGTAGGCGACCCCGCGGTCGTCGCCGTCGATACCGAAGGCGGTGCCCGCGACGCCGTCGGGCGTCTCGGTGACGAACGAGACCATCTCCTCGTCGAGCTCCACGGGGTCGTCCAGGAGCTCGTTGACCGCGGCCTCGAGGCTCTCGAGCGTCGGCTCCTCGATCCGGGCCTCGTTGAGCGCGTTCATGACGGTCCCGGCGTCGCCGCCGAAGGCCGGTCCGAGCACGCTCATGTCGGCCTCGGCGCTGTAGGCGAGTTCGCCCCAGCGCTGGCCGGGAGAGACGAGTTCGATCTCGCGGGCGTTGAGCCGATCCGCGAGCAGGTCCGTGTGGCGCTCGACTGCCGCGGCGACGCGCTCGTCGTCCGCGGCGACGACCACGCGCGGGACGGGCCAGCGAAGCTTTCGGCCGGCCTGCTGGCGGGCGTTCGCGCCGGCCTCCTCGATCGCGCGCAGGAGGGCGACGTCCTCCTCGAGTTCCTCGTCGGCCCAGTAGTCGTCGGCTTCGGGCCAGTCCTCCATGTGGACCGTCGGGTGGCCCGCCTCGCCGGTGAGGTGTCCGTAGATCTCCTCTGCGACGAACGGCGCGTACGGTGCGAGCAGGACGACGACCTCCCGCAGAACGCGGTAGATCGTGGCGTACGCCGCGTCCTTGGAGCCGCTGTCTTCCTCGGCCCACATTCGCTCGCGGACCGCCTGGACGTAAAACCGGGAGACGTCCTCGATCACGAAGTCGAGTAGCGCCTCGAGCGCCTGATCCTGGCGGAACGCCTCGAACTCCTCGGTCATCTCGGCTTTCGTCGACTGGAGCCGGGCGAGCACCCACTCGTCGACGAGTTCGAGATCTTCATCGACCGCCTCGAGATCCGTCTCCTCGGGGTCGAACCCGTCGAGGCGCATGTACGGCAGCGGGAAGCGGAACACGTTCCACAGCGTCCGGAGGTGGCTCTCCATCGTGCGCATCCCGTCCCAGGAGAAGCGCATGTCGTCACCCTGCGGGTTCGCAGAGAGCAGGAACAGCCGCATCGCGTCGGCGCCGTGGCGGTCGATCGCCTCGTGGGGCTCGACGACGTTACCCACCGACTTCGACATCTTACGGCCGTCCTCGTCCAGGGCGTGGCCGTGCATCAGCACCCGCTCGTAGGGGATCTCGCCCATCGCCGCAGTGCCCATCCCGAGCTGGGACCAGAACCAGCCGCGGGTCTGGTCGTGAGCCTCGAGGATGAAGTCGGCTGGCCAGAGCTCGTCGAACTGACTGTCGTCTGCGGGGAAGTCGAGGGTCCCCCACGACGCGACGGAGGAGTCGAGCCAGACGTCGAACACGTCGGGAACGCGGGTGTAGGTCGTCCCGTCCTCGGTGATCGTCAGCTCGTCGACGGTGTCCTTGTGGATGTCGACGCTGGCGGGGTCGATGTCCTGGTCGACGCGCTCGGCGAGTTCCTCGCGGGTGCTGATGACGATCGTATCGGCATCATCGTCGCGGCCGTCTGGCGTCCAGATCGGGATCGGGATCCCCCAGTAGCGCTGGCGCGAGACGTTCCAGTCCGGTGCGTCCTCGACGAAGTCCCGGAACCGGTTGTCCCGGGCCCACTGCGGGTACCAGCGGCTATCCTCGATGTTCGCGAGCAGCTCGTCTTTGACGTCCGTGATCGTGATGAACCACTGGTCGGTGACGATCTGGATGATTCCCGTATCGCAGCGCCAGCAGTGGCCGTAGCTGTGAGTGACCGTCTCCGAGCGCAGCAGGTTGCCGTTGGCCTCGAGATCCGCAGTGATCTCCGCGTCGGCCTCCTTGACGAACTGCCCCTCGTACTTGCCGCCCTCGGCGGTGTAGACGCCGTCGCCCCCGACGGGACAGAAGATGGGGAAGCCGAGTTCGCGCCCGCGAAGGAAGTCCTCCTCACCGTGGCCCGGCGCGGAGTGGACCAGTCCCGTTCGATCCGCCTCGACGTACTCTGCATCGTAGATCTGCAACGCGCCCTCGTGGTCGGCGTGGGTGGGCACCTCCTCGGCTAAGGGGTGTTCGTACTCCCAGCCGACCATCTCCGCGCCCGTGAGCTCCTCGACGATCTCGTAGTCGTCGTAGCGGCCCTTCTTCAGGACGCCCTCGACGCACTCTTCGGCGACGTACAGTACCTCGCTCGCGCGCTCTGCGGCTTCGCCGCTCCGGTCCGCGGAGCTTCGCTCCGCGCGGACGCCCACGTACTCGAGGTCCGGGTCCACCGCGGTAAAGGTGTTCGCGGGGATCGTCCACGGCGTCGTGGTCCAGACGACGACGCTGCCCTCGCGGTCGACGAGGTCGAATTTCACGTAGATCGAGGGGTCCTCGACGTCCTCGTACTCGACCTCGTTGTTCGCCAGGCCCGTCTCACACCGGGGACACTGGCTGATGCTGCGCTTTCCCTGCTCGACGAGGCCGCGTTCTGCGGCCTTCGAAAAGCCCCACCAGGCGGCCTCCATGTACTCCGGCGTGACCGTCTTGTAGGGGTCGTCCCAGTCCATCCAGACGCCGAACGATTTGAAGTCGGACTCGAGGCCCTCGAGTTGCTCCTCGGCGTACTCCTTGCAGGCGTCGATGAACTCGTCCTCGCCGAACGCCTCGATGTCCTTCTTGTTCTCGAAGCCGAGGTTCTCCTCGACCTGCGTCTCGATGGGCAGTCCGTGCATGTCGTAGCCCGGTCGGTCCGTGACGTCGTAGCCGCACATTCGCAGATAGCGAATGTAGACGTCCTTCAGGCTCTTGTTCCAGGTCGTCCCCATGTGGGCCGCCCCGGAGGTGTACGGCGGGCCGTCGACGAAGAAGTACGACTCGCCGTCGGCGCGGTGCTGTTTCGTCTGCTCGTAGGCGTCGACGTCCTCCCAGTGATCGAACACCCGCTGCTCGAGCGCGTGCGGGTCGTACTGGTCGTCGACCTCGCCGAACCTGCTCATACACGGTGGAAATCACTCCGGCAGTAAAGAGGAATCGGTTGTGCGGATTCGACTGTCGAGCCGGATTTGACTCCCGTCTGGGTCGATCGAAGGCCTACGAGCGGGCGCGTGCGAGCACTTTCTGGTAGCCGATACCGTAGAGGCCGGCGTAGAGCATGACGCCGCCGAGGGCGGCGAGCCAGAGGGCGACGAGCGCGTCGCCCGATCCGAGGTGCTGGAGGCTGGCGTATTCGGCGGCGAGGCCGCCCGCGGTGAGGACGGCGGCGACGACGAGGTACAGTAGCATGGACAGCGATTCTGCGAGGAGTTCCGAAGCCATTGTCGTCCGTAAGCCGTCCGGAGAAGGTAAACTTGTCCCCTCGCGAAACACGTAATCATCGCGGGCCGACCGACCGCTCTATACGCCTCGAGCGCCCACCACAGATGTGCCCGATTCGACCGACGATGCGCCCCTCGAGCCGCCGTTTCCAGACTCGAGACACGTCCTCGAGGCCGACTGCCGGCGCTGTCCCGCCCTCGCGGAGACTCGCGAGTGCATCTCCTGGGGCACCGGCCCGCTCGAGGCCGACGTGCTGGTGATCGGCGAGGCACCGGGAGCCGGCAATCCCGACGCGGAGCGCTGGCAGGGCGGCAACTGGACCGGGAAAGCCTACACCTCGAGACACTCCGGGCGACGTATCCGCCGGATGCTCACCGCGGTCGGCTACGACGAGCGGGCGTTCTATACGAACGCGGTCAAATGCTTTCCTGCGAGCGAGACGGACCCCTCGAGCAACCGCGAGCCCACCGATGCGGAGCGGACGAACTGCCGAACCCACCTGCTGACCGAGATCGAAACCGTCGAGCCCGCCGTCGTGCTCGCGACCGGGAAACACGCCACCACAAGCGTGCTCGCAGCCGAGGACCGTGAGCTCGAGGGCTTCATCGATGGCGTCCTCGAGCCCGTGCGCTGTGAGCGACTCGAGACGTGGCTGCTGCCGATCCTCCATCCGAGCTATCAGGACGTCTGGATCAAGCGCCTCGGCTACACGCCCGCCGAGTATCTCGAGGCGATCGGGGCGGCACTCGACGAACTCTGTCGGTCGAGCCGCGACAGCTAAGGGCTCGCGCGGCCGAGACGTCGGCATGGCCGTCCGTCATCGTCTGACTGACGTCGACACCGTTCTCGAGGAGGGCTCCTGGCTGTTCACCGTACGCGACGCCCGCGGCGGCCGGAAGGAGGTGATTCTCGTTCCGTGCGCCGGCGAGGGCGAGCCCGTCGAGGCGTGGGTCAACCGCTGTACCCACGAGGCCCAGGCGCTCCACCGGGAGGGCGTCGGCGTCGTGTTCCGCGAGGGTGAGATCGTCTGCCCGAAACACGGCTCGACGTTCGACACCTGCTCGGGCTACTGCGACAACGGCGACGCGGCGAAGACGACCCTCGTTTCCGTCGAGACGACCGTCGAGGACGGACAGGTGTACCTGATCGACGACGGCGTCTCCTTCCTCACCGCGGGCGGATCCAGCGACGACGAGGACGACGACTCGCCGGGGTCGACCTCGCACCTGCGGTTCTGACTGACTCGAACGCCGGAGTGCTCTCGACCGTCGCGGGGCGGGCAACCTTCTTGGCGCGGGGCGACACACAGTGGCGTATGAGCACTGTCTTCAGCCAGATCGTCGCCGGCGAGATCCCGGCTCGAGTCGTCTACGAGGACGAAACGACGTTCGCCTTTCTGGACGCCAACCCGCTCGCGCCGGGACACACCCTGGTGATCCCGAAAGTGGAGTACGAGCGGCTCAACGACGTGCCGGAATCGGAGGCAGCCGACCTGTACGCGACGATCCACCGCCTGATCCCCGCCGTCGAGGACGCCGTCGGCGCGGACGCGACGACCGTCGCGTTCAACAACGGCGAGGAGGCGGGCCAGGAGGTGCCGCACGTTCACTGTCACATCGTGCCGCGGTTTGCGGGCGACGGCGGCGGTCCGATCCACGCCATCGCGGGCGAGACGCCGACCCTCGACGACGCCGACCTCGACGAGATCGCCGAGGAGATCGGGTCTCGAGCCTGAGCGGATGGCGCTGGCCGACCTCGTCGCCGACCTGCGTGCACACCCCGTCGCGGCGACGCTCGAACTGGGAACGCTCGCCGCCTGCGTGCTGTTGCTGATCGGGACGCTCCTCGCTCTCGCGGGCGGGCCGCCGACGGCGGGCGCCGGGCCCTGGCTGCTCGTTATCGCCGTCGGCGCGGCGGTCGTCGTGCTCTGGACCGTGGTGGTGCCGCTGTACGAGCGGGTTCGCTAGCGACTCAGAACAGCAGGCCGAACAGGAGATCGCCGTAGAGCAGCGCGATCACGAGCCCCAGGAACACCGGGACGAGAAACGGCGTTCCCGGCGAGACCCAGACCGTCTCCTCGGAGGCGGCCACCTCGAGACCCCCCCGGAGCGTCTCCGGGGTGGTGCCGTAGGCGGTGCCGTCGATCGACTCGAGGAACGCCTCGGCGCCCCAGGGATCGCCTCGAACGGCGGCACTGGCCGGGGGCGACTCGAGCGCGCCACCGTCGGAGCGCGGCGCGTTCGCGTCGACCGCACCGTCCGTCGGCGGGTTCGGCTCGGCCGGCAGCGTCTCGGGGTCGCGGTAGCGTCCGGGGTCGGCGCGGAGGTCGGCCAGCGAGAGCCCGCGCCACCGGAGGTACATCCGCATCGCGTCGAGGTCGAGACCGTTTCGCGAGAGCCCCGTCGGCGTCTCGAGCAGGCGGCCGTGCGTCCGGGGCAGTCGCTCCCAGGAGACCGGCCAGCCGACGAACATGACGGGAGCGATCCGCCCGGCGAGGGCGTTACGGATCGCCAGCGCGAGCGGGATCGCGGCGCCGACGAGGACGGCGTTGGTGAGGATCGTCAGTGAGAACGCGCCAGCCTCGCCGAGCGGGTGGACCGTCAGCGGGGCGGTCGCGTCGCCGACGACGTAGCGCGGCACCGTCGGGAACAGCAGCGCGAGCACCATCAGCGCCTTCGCGTCGGCGCCGCCGAAGCCGCCGAACCACCAGAACAGGTAGGCGAGCGGGACGACGAACCCCAGGCTGATCGCCGCGGGCATCACGAACCCGTACGACCAGGCGTAGCCGCCCGCCTGCGCGGCGAGCCAGCCGTCCCAGACCAGCAGAACGAGCGCGAGCAGGCCGAGGGGGACCCAGACGTCGGCGGCGATCCGCCGGGTCCTGACGTCGCGGACCGCCGCCCAGGCGAACACCGGCACCGCGAGTAGTCGAAGGAGGTCGGGAGTCGACGCCAGCCCGGTCGAGAGTGTCACGGTCGACTCTCACGAGCGCGATCGAATTACGTTTTCGCCCGTCGCGGCGGCGGACGACTCGCGGCCACGCGAGCAGCGACAGGTTCGAACGGCGACGGTCGACGACGGCCCGCCTCTCGAGTCGTTACCGCTCCCGAATCGACTCGCGGAGCCAGAGGCCGAACGGCGACAGCAGGACGAGCAGGAACGCGAGGGCCGTCCCGACGGCGGTGGTCGACGGTCCGTCGACGGCGACGGTCCCCTCGGTAGCGGGGGTGGCGGGTTCGTCCTCGGACGCCTCGTCTCCGGTACCGCCGACGACGACGGCCGCCTTCATCCCCATCGGGATGTGCGGCGTACACCCGTAGAGATGGGTCGCCTCCTCGTCGAACGTGTGCTCGAACGTCTCGCCCGCGTCCGTGTAGTACTCGCTCTGGAAGGAGTCGTCCTCGGCGGCGACGTCGTGCATCCCGCCTTCGCCCGTCCACTCCCAGACGACGGTAGTTCCGGGGTCGATACGGACGGCCGGCGGATCGTAGACGAAGCCGTCGTCCGCACCGACGGCGATTCGCACCTCGTCCGCGCCGGTCTCATCGGCGACGTCGCCGTCGTAGTTCGGAACGTCGGCCATCCAGTCGTCGAACGCATCCGACTCGGCGGCCGACGCGGCGGGCGCCGTCGCAACCGCTGCGAGCGCCGCCCCGCCGGCGACACCGAGGAACGTCCGACGACGCATGCGTGATTCAGGTCGCGTGTCGACGGTCATAGTGTAGGTGCAGATCCGCAGGGAGCGGGCATATAGCCGACAGCAGATTCCCACCCCCCGAGAGCGGGCACGCAGTCGAGCGAGCGCCGGCGTCAGCGACGGAAGCGGCGGCTGTGGACGACGAAGACTCGTGAAAGAATAGTCGAACGGATCCAGTGAGTCGGTGACCGTCCGCCGTGTGCGACCGGCGTTAGATGACGCGGTTCTGCAGGTAGTCGAGGTGCTTCGCGTTGTACACGATCTGGACCTCGTCGGTCGCCGGCGAACCGATGCAGGTCAGGCGGACGTTCTTGTCCTCGACCTCCTCGTCGGAGAGGATCTGCTGCATGTCCATCTCGATCTCGCCCTCCGTGACGATGGCTGCGCAGTTCGCGCAGGCGCCAGCACGGCAGGAGAAGGGCCAGTCGTAGCCCTGCGCCTCTGCGGCCTCGAGGATGTACTCGCTCTCGTTGACGTCGAGGGAGCCGTAGTCCTCATCGTCGAAGCCAGCGTCGGCGGCCTTCTCGAAGAGGTCGTCGTCGTCCATCTCCCAGCCCTGGTCGTCCAGCACTTCGTAGTTGAGGTATTCTACCGTGGGCATCAGTCGCCGATTCGGTGCCCGCACTGGTATACCTTGCTGTTCGGTCCTCAATGGTCTTTCACTCGAGGCGGGCCCGATCCCGACGACCGGTCCGGGGCCTCGCACGGACGCTCGAGCATCGACCCCTCGCGACCGATCCGTCCGCGCGACTCAGAACCCGAACAGGGGCACGAACCGGAACGTCAGGAACGCGCCGACGGTCGAGATGATCGGCACGACGTTCTGCATCAGGACGACCCGAGCCGTCGTCGCGGGGTCGAAAAGGTCCGAGGCCTTGGGGATGTCCTCGGGTTCCTCCTCGCCGATCTCCGGGGACGGTTTGCCCTCCTCGTCGGCGGTGAGCGCGCCGACGGAGACGCGCGTCTCCTCGCCCCGACGAGCGTCGGAGAGCGTCGTCGTCCGGGTCGCCCGACCCCAGCCGAGACCGATGATGCTCATCGTCGCGATGACGACGAAACTCGCGGGGATGCCGATCCACGAGAGCCCGATGACGATCCCCGAACTGATGACCGCGACGACGATCGCCGCCGTCAGTGGGAGGTTCGTGATGTCGTTTCCGAGCGTGTCGAGGGTGCGCCGGGCGATCGTGAAACAGCCGACGGCGACGGCCGCCGACCCGATCAGGATGAGCGGAATCATCTCGACGTCGCCGGTGCCGTAGATCGGCGCGATCGCGTTCGCGATGTTGCTCGTCCCGGAGGAGAAGGCCATCAGACAGCCGATTCCGACGACCACCAGCGCACCCGAGATCTCGCGTCGACTGGCGTTTTCGCCGAACTGGAGTCGGGGAACGGCTCCGGAACGGTCGACCGTGACCATCTCGCGTCCCTCGCGATTGCCCTCAATCGCAACCCACGCGTTGATCCACGGGTAGAAGTACCGGCCGATGACGCCGGCCACCCAGAAGCCGATGATCGGAGCGACGATCCACCAGACGACGATCTCGCCCAGGACCGCGAAGTTGAGTTCGCCGGTCGCGAGGCCGAGAGCGGCGATGGCGCCCACGGCGGTCATCGATGTAGACGCCGGAACGCCGACGTAGTTGCCGACGAACAGCGCACCGCCGATGAAAAAGAGGACGGCGACGTTCGATCGCATGGTGAAGATACCGGTGTCGGTGACGAGTTCGCGACCCAGCGTGTCGACGACCTGCGGGCCGATGGTTATCGCTCCGAGGAAGAAGAAGATCGACATCAGCGCTGCCGCCATCAGTTTCGTGATGACGTTGGCACCGACGGCCGGACCGAACGCGGGTCCCGTCGTTGCACCGCCGATATTGTAGCCCACGAACACCGCGACGAGGAGGCCCACGATAAGCAGTACTTCTGTCACATCAGGGTCCACACCCCCCGACCCTAAAAACGCGACTATTTTTCGGCCGCTGCTGGGACCCGTTCCGACGGTTCGTCAAGACGCCGGGACAGTTCCCGAGCAGAACAGTCAGGCGGCGGTGTACCAGCGACTTCGATCCTAAAGAACTTCAACCAACCCTATCGTTGAAGACGGTATCATGTGTGTCGATCGGAAACTCGTCGCGGGAGACCAGCGGGGGCGAACGAGTTCGTCACCCCAGCGCGTCGGCGCCGACCCTGCCGATGGACGTCTTGGAAGCGATCGATGCGCCCGGGTAGGTGGCGATCCGCCATGCTGAACCCGGTCCGGGTTGACGCCGCCGTCGACCTCGCTTACGGGGCGTTGATCGCGCTCTCGATCGTGCTGATCATGCTCGCTGGGACGGACGTCGGCATAGCGTTCGGCGTGGGGGTGTTCGCCTCGTACGTCGTCCACGTCGTCTGGAAGATGGCGCGATTCGATCCCGACTGGATGACGAGGGCCGTCCAGGAGTCGGTCGAAGAGAGCGTCGGCGAGACCGTCGAGCAGACGGTCGGCGAGACCGTCGAACAAAAAGTGGGTGAAACCGTCGAGGAAACCGTCGAAGAGACGGTGGGCGAGACCGTTGAGAAGCAGGTCGGCGAAACCGTCGAAGAAACCGTCGGCGGAACTGTCGAGGAGCGAGTCGGCGAAACCGTCGAGGAGGCGGTCGAACGCACCGTCGGCAAACAACTCGAAGCGATGCAAGCCGAGGTCGAAGCCGTCGACGAGCGAATCGATCGCCGTCCCCGTGAGGACGAGGTCGAGGAATTGATCGACAAGTCCGCTGACGGCAATCGAGAAGCGGACGGCGAAGAGTGAGTTTCGGGGGATCGGCCCATCACGCAGGCGTCGCGACGCCGTCCTGGGACAGATCGATCGGGCAGCGAAGGACCCAGGCCGAGCGACGCGATTAGCGAACGACGATGACCGGCACCGGCGACTGGTGGACGACCTTCTTGGCGACGTTCCCGACGTAGAGGTTGTCCGAGAGCGTTCCTCCGTGGCTGCCGACGACGACCGTGTCGTACTTCTCGGCGCGGTTGATTATCGCGCGAACGGGGTGGCCGAGATCGTACACAGTTTGGATGTTCGCGTCGCCGTCGGTGCCCGCGACGATCTCGTCGGCCCGATCGAACGTCGACTGGGCCTGTTCCCGTGCTGTCTCCTCCAGGTCGTCGGCGAGCGCGAGGCCGGTCGCGGCACCCCACATCGACGACGGTTCGCCGACGACGGTCAGGACGGTTATCTCGGCGTCCGGAAAGGTCTTGAGAGCGTACTCGAGTGCGTGTTCGCTCATCTCCGAGCCATCCATCGGAACGAGAACGCGTGAAATCATACGCATGCTACGACAGCACCGTCAATAAACGCGGCGGGACTAAACGAAGGGCAACGCGACGAAGAACCCGTAGGCGAGTATCGTCGACATCGCCGGCCCGATGATCCACATCGAGACGTACTTCACGATCGCCCGCGGGTTGAAGAGGTTGCCCGCGTCGAGGGCTTCGTCGGACTCTTCTTCGCCGATTTTGGTGATCGGAGCGTCGGGCTCGGTGGTCAGCGCGCCCATCGCCAGTTCCGCGTCCGTATCGCCGCGGATGGCCTCTCGAGCCGTGATGGGACGGGTCGCCCGACCCCAGCCCAGGCCGACGATCGTCATCACCGACGCCATCACGAGGCTGATCGGAATGCCCGCCCACGAGAGCAGCGTCGTGATCGTCGCGGCGGTGATCATGACGATTAACGCCGCGAGCAGCGGAATGTCGCTGAGTTCGCTCCCGACGGACTCCATCGTCCGGCGAGCGATGGTGAATCCGCCCAGCCCGATCGCGGCCGTCGCGATGATGATGGCGGGGTTCGGCGCGAGCGCGCCGCTGCTGACCAGCGGCGCGACAGCGTTCGGGACGTTGCTCGCCCCGGCGCTGAACGCCATGTAACAGCCGATGACGAAGACGACGATCGTCCCGGTCAGTTCCTGGCCCGTGGTGTTCGGACCGAGCACGGGCCTGGGGACCGTCCCGGTTCGATCCAGAGACAGCAGCGGGCCGTCGGACGCCCTGATCTCGAACCGACGGTTCAGTTCCGGGTAGATGTACCGGCCGATGAAGGCACCGATCCAGAGGCCGAGCACCGGCGTGACGATCCACCACGAGATGATCCAGGTGATCGTCTCGAAGTTGAGCGTGTTCGTCGCCAGTCCCAGGCCGGCGATCGATCCGACGGTCACCATCGACGTGGGGACGGGGACCCCGAAGACGTTCGCGACGAGGATCCCCAGCCCGATGAAAAAGAGAATCGCGACGCCCGCCGCGAGCGAGATCTCGATCGTGATGATGTCCCCGCTCAGCGTCTCCATCACGTTCCGGCCGACCGTCGCACCGCCGAGGAAGACGAAGAACGTCATCAGCGCAGCCGCCGTTACCTTCCGGAGTAGTCCAGCACCGACCGCGGGCCCCCACGCGATCCCGGTCGACGATCCGCCGATGTTGAACCCGACGAACACCGAGGCGACGATGCCGGCCAAAAGAACGGCAGTGAGGTCCATGGCGTAGTACGAGGATAATGGAACCGAAATAAGTTACGTCACCTCCCGCTAACGATTACGGCGTTCACCTGTCATACACTCCGCAAATCTGTCGTCGGAGGAGTTCGTGAGAAAACGGTTACACGCCCCAGATCGCGACGATACCGAGGGTGGTGACCACCGTCAGGATCAACTGGAGCGGTGCGCCCAGGCGCGCGAAGTCCCCGAACTCGTAGCCGCCGGGGCCGTACACCATCAGGTTCGTCTGGTAGCCGACCGGCGAGAGCAGCGGCGTGCTCGCGGCGAAGGTCACCGCGAGCACGAACGCGAACTCGTTGGCGCCTAACCGGGCGGCGACGTCGAACGCGACCGGAATCATCAACACGACGCTCGCGTTGTTCGAGAGCAGTTCGGTCAGAACCGCGGTGAACAGATAGAACAATCCGAGCACGAGGACGATATGGAGGCCGCCGACACCGAGGACGGCGTTGCCCGCGAGGAAGGCCGCCGCCCCGGTCTGTTCCATCGCAACCCCCAGCGGGATCAGCCCCGCGAGCAGAAAGATCACGCTCCAGTCGACGGCGTCGTACAGCTCCGTCGGCTTGAGGACGCCGGTGACGACCATCGCGACCGCGCCCGCGATCGACGTGACGAGAATGGGATAGAACTCGAGCGCCGCCACGCCGACGACGCCCGCGACGATCGCCAGCGCGACGGGCAGCTTCGACCAGCGGTAGGTCGGCCGGGTGAACTCCTGGGCGACGATCACGTTCCGGTCGGTGCCGAGGCGGTCGAGGGCGTCCCGGCTCGCCTGGACGAGCAGGGTGTCGCCGCCGCGCAGTCGGCGCTGGTCCATCCGCGTGTGGACCACCTCGGACCCCCGCCGCACGGCGAGCACCGTCGCGTCGTACCGTCGACGGAAATTCGAACTCGCCATCGTCTCCTCGACCAGGTCGCCGTCGGGCGCGACGATAACCTCCGCCAGCACCTGCGGCGTCGCTCGTTCCTCGTCGTCGACCTCGAGGTCGGCGTCCGAGACGCTGGCCTGCGGCAGGAGTTCGAGTCCCTCGACGCCGGCGAGGTCGATGACCGCCTGCCGGGCCGTTCTGACGATCAGCACGTCATCCGGCCGGAGCGCCTTCTCGCCGATCGACGCGCCGAAGGCGTCCTCGCCGCGAATGAGCGTCACCGCCTCGAGGTCGACCTCGAGGTCTGCGATCGCCTCCCGAACGGTGTCGCCGACGAGCGGCGAGTCCTCGGGGACGACGACCTCCGTCAGGTAGGAGGTCAACTCGAACTCGCTGGTCAGTTCGTCCCGCGGGCGAATGCGCTCGGGCAGCAGGTACGGGGTCGCAACCAGCAGGTAGACGGAGCCAACCGCGAGGACGAGCGCGCCGAGGGCGGTGAACTCGAACATCGAGAACCCGCTGCCGAGGTACTCCTCGCGGGCGATGATGTCGCTCGCGAGGATGTTCGTCGAAGTGCCGATCAGCGTGAGCATCCCGCCCATCATCGAGGCGAACGAGAGCGGGATCAGCAGCCTCGAGGGCGAGGTTCCCGTTCGCTCGGCGAGTTCGTTCGCGACGGGAATCATGATCGCCACGACCGGGGTGTTGTTGATGAAGCCCGCAGAGAGCCCCGAGACGCCGACGATCGAGCCGAGCTGGCGGCGCTCGTCGCCGCCCGCGAACGCCGCGAGCTTCTCGCCCAAGAGCTGGACCGCCCCCGTCCGGCGGACCCCCTCGCTCAGGATGAACATCATCAACACGGTGATCGTTGCCGAACTCGCGAAGCCGGCGATCCCCTGCTCGGCCGAGATCGTCGTCCAGGGCTCGAGGACGACCAGCACGACGATCACGAGCAGGGCGGTGACGTCGAGCGGAATCGGCTGGGTGACGAAGAGGGCGACGGCGACGGCGATGATCGCGAAGACGACGAGCATCGACAGGGAGAGCTCCGGAACGTCGGCTGTCTGCAGTGACACGGAGCCGGCCGACTCGAGCGTCGCCATCGTCGACACGTTCTCTCACGTCGGTTCACCGTCGGGCGGTAAATACGTGCAGGGAAGCGGATACGTTCGATGACTCTCACGGGTCGATGGCGGTACCCGTCGGCGCGTTCGCCCGGACCAGTGGGGTTATTCCGCCGGAGGACGCGGACTCGAGTATGAGCCAGTTTCCGACGTTCGAGGTGATTCCGGCCGTCGACGTCGCCGACGGCGAGGTGGTCCAGCTCGTCCAGGGCGAACGCGGCACCGAGAAGCGCTACGGCGAGCCCGTCGAGGCCGCCCGACGGTGGATCGACGCCGGCGCGGAGTCGCTTCACCTGGTCGATTTAGACGGCGCGTTCGAGGGCGAGCGCGGGAACGCCGCCGCGATCGACGCGCTGGTCGAGGCAGTCGACGTGCCCGTCCAGCTCGGCGGCGGCATCCGCACGGCCGAGGAGGCGATCGACCTGCTCGAGCGCGGCGTCGACCGCGTCATCCTCGGCACCGCGGCCGTCGAGAACCCGGAGATCGTCGCCGAGATCAGCGATCGATACCCGGAGAGCGTGGTCGTGAGCCTCGACGCGAGAGGCGGCGAGGTCGTCGTCGAGGGCTGGACCGAGGGTGCGGGAATCACGCCGGTCGAGGCCGCAGCGCGCTACGCGGATCTGGGCGCCGCGGCGATCCTCTTTACGAACGTCGACGTCGAGGGGAGACTCGAGGGCGTCGCGACCGAGCCCGTTCGCGAACTCGTCGCGGCGACCGAGATCCCGATCGTCGCGAGCGGCGGCGTGGCGAGCCTCGCGGACGTCCGGGCGCTCGAGGAGGCGGGCGCGGCGGCAGTGGTCGTCGGCACCGCGCTGTACGAGGGGCGGTTTTCGCTCGCGGAGGCTCAGGAAGCGCTCGAGTAGCGCACGAAGATCGTGACGATCACGGCGAGCGCCCCGAGAGCGAGCGGCACGAATCGGGCGACGGCGCCGGCGGTCGACCCGCGCGTGAGGGCGCCCACGCCGGCCGAGTGTACAGCCGTGAGTTCGACGGCCAACTGCAGCCCGACCAACACCGAGAGAACGAACAGCACGAGATCGGCGGCCGCCGCACTATCGAAACCGACGGCCTCGAGTACGACACCGAGCCCGCCGTAGAGGACTGCCGCGAACGGGAGGCCAGCGAAAACGGCGGCGACGAAGTACACCACCGCTGGAGGGAGGAGACGGACAGCGGCCATACACTCGTTCGTCGACTGGATGTCAGGTAAGCGTACCGTTTGCGGGGTCGTCGATATCGCACCGGCCACCAGCGGTTCCCGGGAACTACGAGCGCCAGAACGCCGGCGTGAGCAACACCAGCACCGGGATGATCTCGATGCGGCCGATCCACATCATGATCACCATGATGGCCCGCGTCGTGATCGGGAAGCCGTGGTAGTTGTCCATCGGGCCCGCCATCCCGAACGCCGGGCCGATGTTGAGGAAGATCGACGCCGCCGCGCCGAGCGCTTCGAACTCCGTGACGCCGTTGCCGGCTCGAGCCGCGTCGACGACGATGAGGATCGTGAGGGCGAAAAAGAGGATGATCGCGAGCATCACGTAGGTGAAGATGTCGCGGACGGTGTCCTCGTCGATGACGCTCTCGCCGAGCCGGATCGGACGCACGGCTCGTGGATGAACCGCCGTAAACAGGTTCCGGCGCAGCCCCTTGAGGATCACGAGCCAGCGAAACGACTTGATCGAACAGGTCGTGCTGCCGGCCATCCCGCCGATGAACATACACAGAAAGAGCATGTGTTTGGCGCCGGGCGACCAGAGATCGAAGTTCGTCGAGGCGTACCCCGTCGTCGTCACCAGCGAGACGACGTTGAACAGTCCGTGGCGGATCGTGGGCTCGAGCCCCCGCTCGAAGGTCGCATCGACGTAGAGGATGCCGATGACGATACCGCCGAAGACCGCGAGCACGCCGAGGTAGAATCGAAGCTCCTCGCTCTCGAAGGGGCGCGTGTACTCCCCCTGGGTAAGGTAGTAGAGGAGGATGAAGTTGGTCGCCCCGAGGATCATAAAGGGCATCACAGCCCACTGAACGATCGGGCTGAACGCGCCGATACTCTCGCCTTCGGGCGAAAAGCCCGCGGTCGAGACGCTGGTGAGCGCGTGCGCGACGGCGTTGAAGAGGTCCATGTTCGGCGCGAGACCGAGGAGGTTCAGCGCGTAGAACGTCGCGGCCGCGAGAACGGTGAGACCGACGTACAGCCCCCAGATGAGCCGGGCGGTTTCGTCGATCTGCGGTCTGAGCTTCCGGACGTTCTGCGTCTGCGTTTCCGTTTCCATCAGCTGTGCGCCACCGACCATGAGGTTCGAGAGCAGGCCGATCGCGACGATCAGGATTCCGAGCCCGCCGAGCCACTGGATGAGCTGGCGCCACAGGAGGATCGACCGCGAGTGGGCCTCGAAGTCGTCGATCACCGTCGCTCCGGTCGTCGTCAGGCCGCTCATGCTCTCGAACATGGCGTCGACCGGATGTGCGATCGTCCCCACCCCCGCCGTCACGAACGGGACGGCGCCGACGACCGCGACGCCGAGCCAGGTGACCGCCACCATCAGGAACGCCTCGCGCTGGCCGATGTCGCGGTCGTCGCTCAGCGTCTCGAGTGCCAGTCCCGCGATAACGGTGACGATGATCGCGATCACGAACGGGTAGACGGGGTCGCCGTCGTAGATCGCGAGGGCGAGCGGCACCGACAGCGGCACGGCGAGCCACTTCAGCACCGTTCCGGTGAGGCTACAACTCGAGCGCCAGTCGACACGGATCCTCATCGAGTACCCCACACTGTGTCTGCCGGGAGGATAACGGGTTCGGTACGTCGACCGAACGCGAGAACTGCCGCAGGTTCGAAGGAGGGGGCTCGAGGGCGGCGTTACTGGTTGTAGCCGTGGCCGACGTAGAGGGCGACGACGTTCACGACCAGGAGGGAGAGGAAGGCGATCGTTACGGAGAGGTCACCGAGCCCGTGTGCGAGGAGGGGGACGTGCACGAACGGGAGGGCGATCGCGATCCAGAAGCAACAGAACTGGAGCGGGCGCTTGAGCGAACTAGTGAGTCGGCTTCCGTGCGGTTCGGTTTCGGTGCCGGAGGGGGCGAGCGAGTCGTTCGAGAGTGGGGAGTGGTTGGACATGGGGGCGGGCGTCTATCACAGATGTTCACTCCGATGGTCATATAGCTGCCAGAACATTGGCGTTATTTCGTACCATTTTACGCGAGTGTGCTGTACAAAATAACGTTTTGAAAACCGTTCAGTGTCCTCGAGACGTTTTAAAACACGCTCTCAGTCCGTCGTTACGGTAGTGACCAGGGAGAGATCAGCGGGGGTGGTAGGAACGTCCTGAACGGAATTTCCTTGTAGCACCGGCGCCGTCGTACCGACATGAGCGAACGTACGGCGACCATCAGCCGCGAGACGACGGAGACCACGATCGAGTGCTCTCTCACGATCGACGGAAGCGGAGCGGCCGACGTCGGCACCGGAATCGGCTTCTTCGATCACATGCTGACGTCGTTCGCCAAGCACGGCCTGTTCGACCTCGAGGTCGACTGCGACGGCGACCTCGCCGTCGACGATCACCACACCGTCGAGGACGTGGCGATCGTCCTCGGTGAGGCGTTCGACGAGGCCCTCGACGACCGCGCGGGGATCGTCAGGTACGCCGACCGGCGGGTGCCGCTGGACGAGGCCGTCGCCGGCGCCGTGGTGGACGTCAGCGGCCGTCCCCGCTTTTACTTCGACGGCGAGTTCTCCCAGGCGCGGATCGGCGAGTTCACCAGCGACATGGCGAGACACTTCGCGGAGTCGCTCGCGATGAACGCCGGACTCACGCTGCACCTCGAGGTCAGCGGGGAAAACGCCCACCACGAGGTCGAGGCGCTGTTCAAGGCGCTAACGCGGGCGCTCGACGACGCCACCCGGCTCGACGACCGCCGGGAGGACGCCCCGAGCACGAAAGGGACGCTCTGAGTCAGGGGTGGCGAGTGCGGCGCCCGGCGACCGGGTCCGGTATCGACCACCCAAGATTATACGCCGGCGTCCGTATTGTCGGCAACGAATGTTCGACGAGATCATGGAGAAGTTCGAGGGGTCGCCCAGCCAGCAGGCGGTTATTCGACTCCTGCTCGAGCGCGGGTTCTCGGTCAACGACGAGGGGCGAGTCGTCTCCGGCGGGATCGAGATCCCGAACACGGGCATCGCCCGCGAGATCGGCGTCGACCGCCGAGTCGTCGACTCGACGACCGACGTCATCCTCGACGATCCCGAACTCGAGCGAATCTTTCGGAACATCTCACAGGTGCCGAGCCTGATGGATCTGGCGCCGGTGCTCGATCTGACCGTCATCGCCATCGAGGTCGACGACGCCGACCAGAAGGGAATCGTCGCCGCCGTCACCGGGTTGCTGGCGGACCACGACGTCTCGATCCGCCAGACGATCAGCGAGGACCCCGAGTTCACCGACGAGCCCCGACTCTACCTCGTCACCGATCAGGATCTGCCCGGGACGCTGATCACCGGACTCCGGGACCTCGAGTTCGTTCGGAAGATCGAGTTACAGTAGCTCACGCCTCGAGATCCAGCGCCAGCGCCGTCAGCAGCCGCTCGAGTTCGCGACGGCGCATCGTCGCGCCGAGGCGGTCCGTGAGAAACGAGAAGAGCCCGCCGAACGTGAACTCCGAGGCGGCCGAAACCCGCGTCTCGCCCGCCTCGCGGGTGACGCTGATCCACGTCGTCATCCGCTCGAACGGGCCGTGGGCCCCGTGCTGTTCGTAGCGGTAGCCGGTGTCGGTCTCGACGAACTCGAAGACGACCTCGAGGTCGTCGGCCGCCGCCGTGACGACCGTCGCGTCGTCGGTCCGGTCGACGGAGACGACCTCGTAGGTTCCGGCGTACTCGACGATCGACGCCGGCGTCAGCGCCTCGCGAACCGCCGACGGGGGGATGTCGAGCGTGACCTCGAGATCGACGAGTTGCATTCGTACCGCCTCCGTCGCGGTCGACCCACCTGAAGGTCACTATCCGGCGCGAGCGTGACGGCGGTCGGTGCGGAGACCGATGGGCTCTTTTCGTCCCCGGGAGTAGCCGGCGCATGGTCGACAGACGGCTCGAGGCCGGTGAGTCGGGATGAGCCGCACGTACCGGACCGTCGACGCGCCGTCGACCGCGCGGTTCGTCGTCCAGGGCTCCGAGTTCATCGGCCACGTGCGGCCGGTCGAAACCGTCGAGGCCGCGGAGGCGTTCGTCGCCGCCACCGGCGAGGAGTACGCCGACGCGACGCACAACGTCCCCGCCTACCGCGTACGGGCGGGTGCCGACGGCGACCTGCTCAGAGAGTACTCGAGCGACGACGGCGAACCCTCAGGGTCGGCCGGGAAGCCCGCACTGAACGTCCTCGCCCAGCGCGACCTCGAGAACGTCGCGGTCGTCGTCACCCGCTACTACGGCGGGACGAACCTCGGCGTCGGCGGCCTCGTCCGGGCGTACTCGCGGGCGGTGAAGGAGGCCGTCGACGAGGCCGGCGTCGTCGAGGAGCGCCCACACGAGCGGGTCGCGATCACCGTCGCGTACGACGACTCCGGCACCGTCCGGGGAATCCTCGAGAGCGAGGGCTACGAGTTCGACGCGGCGTACGAGGCCGATGTCTCCTTTCTGGTCCGGGTGCCCGTTGCCGAGAGCGAGGCGCTCCGGGATCGGCTTCGCAGCGCGACCAGCGGGCGGGTCGGTCTCGACTAGCGGAGGACGGGGCCCGGGTGGACGCGCTCGACGGCCGAGAGGACAGCGTCGGGGTCCTCGAGTTCGTCGCAGTCGAAGCTCAGGTCGAACAGCCCGCGGTCGAAGACGAGTTCGCCGTCGCGCAGGCGGACGTGGTCGACGTCGTCCCACGGGACGAACGATTTCGCGTGCGGGCGCACCCTGACGAGACCCGCGTCGTACACCCGGAGCTCGCAGGTCTCCCGGGCGCCGGCCGGAAGTCGCCCCTCGAGGAACGCGGCGCCGAGCCAGAACAGCCCGAAGAAGAGCCACCAGAGCGCGAGGCGCGGCGAGCCGGCGAGGGCGTAGCCGACGCCGCCGAGCAGACCAGCGCCGGCGACGAGCGCGTCCAGCCGGGGTGAGCCGGGTGGCCGCCAGGCGTAGATCGCGTTCGGCTCGTCGGGGAGCGTCGACTCGAGGTGCCGGCGTTGTGCGAGCTTCGAGAGGAGGAAACCAACGGTCGCGATCGCAACCGCCGAGGCGAGCACGGCCGTTCGGAACCCGCCGCCGGCGCTCGGAACGAACCCCACGACGGCGAACGCGCCCGCGGGGGCGACGAGCGAGAACCGGCGGCCGCGGCTGCGGCCCAGCCGTGCCGGCAGGTTGGCGGCCCTCGAGAGCGCGACACCGGCGAGTGCGCCGATCACGAAGGCGGTGACTGTCACCGCGGCCAACTCGAGGACAGTCGGACTCGAGAGCGCGGCGAGCGTCGTCGACCCGCTCGCGGCGAGGAGAACGCCGACGTAGAGGCCGACGGCGAGCCGAAATGCGGTGTCGGAACCTTCCGCGCGTGAATCCGTGGAGGTCACTGCCCGAGCGTACGGCAGGTCGTGTTAAAATAGTAATGTCTCCGCCGAGAGCGATCAGGCGTCACCCGGTGCGGTGCTCGAGGGTTCCTCGACCTCGGCGGGCTGTCCGGTCGCCCGCTGGCGGTTGACCACCGTGAACGCGACGAGCATCACGAGGCCGATCGCCCGCAGCGACGCGGTAACCGAGAACACGAGGAGCGCCGACGGGATGCCGAACAGCATGAGGACGCCCTCGAGGATCAACAGCGGGATCTCGGGCACCATCAGCAGGATCGAGGCGAGCGAGAACAGCCCTCGCTCGAGACCGCTGACCTCCGAGTACTGGTAGCCGATGATGGTGACCCCGAGGGCGTAGACGCCGAGGAACATGCCGACGACCGGGATTACGACGTCGGGCACAAAGAAGCCGAGATCGGTGACGTCGGCCCAGCCGATGATCCACCAGTTGTCCAGCGATTCGACGCGGATCAGAAGGATCCCCGGCGAGAACACGAACGCGAACGGCACGAGCACCTTGTTCAGCGACAGCATGAACGCGATCACCGCCGTCTGCATCTCCTGGGCCTTGGCGACGCCGGCGCCCGCGAACGCGGCGACGGCCACCGGCGGCGTGACGTCGGCCATCAGCCCCCAGTAGAGGACGAAGAGGTGGGCGGCCAGGACGAGGACGCCGGCCTCGACGAGCGGGGCCTCGAGCATCGCGACCAGGATGATGTACATCGCCGTCGTCGGCATCCCCATCCCGAAGATGATCGCGGCGACGCCGGTCAGAGTGAGCAACACCAGCATCGACTCGCCGCTGACGCTGCTGATGAGCGCGGCCAGGTTCGGTCCCAGCCCGGAGACGCTGATGACGCCGGGGACGACGCCGGCGGCGGCGACGGCGACGACGACCGTGGTCGCGGTGCGCGCCCCGGAGTCCATCGACTTCAGGACGAAGGTGCCGAAGCGGTAGGCGTTGTTCCTCGCCAGCGACGGCCGCTCGAGTTTCTCGGCGCCCTCCTCGGCGGCGTCGTCGACCGCGGAGTCGAAGTCGAGCAGCGGCGCGTCGCCGCGGGGCTGGAGCAGGATGAACGCGGCGCTCACGAGGATGGCGATGACGCCGAGGTCCGACACCGCGGCCCCCACCGCCTCGCCGAGCGGCAGCGGCGCGGCGGGCGCCTCGAGCCCCGCCGCCACCTGTACCGCGTCGACGACTCCAGAACCGACGGTGGCGTACGCCGCGGTCTGGGCGACGAAGACCGCCACGATCGTCGCGAGCAGCGGGACCCGCGTCCGCTCGTTGTAAGCGGCGACGACCGCCAGCAGGGCGATCACGGCGACGATGGTGAGCCACCCCGCGCGGTTGATCGAGAACCGGGCGATGATGAGGTAGTACAGCAACAGCACGATCGGGATCAGGTAGAACCAGCCGGTGCGCAGGGCGCTTCCGACGTTCGGGAGCTCCGCGCGCGGGAGGCCGCCGATGCCGCCCCTGACGGCCTCGAAGTGGACCATCACCCACATCCCGAAGAAGAAGGCGATGGCCGGCAGCGTCGCGGCGATGATCACGTCCGCGTACGGCGTTCCCGTGAACTCGACGATGAGGAACGCCGCGGCGCCCATGACGGGCGGGAGCATCTGCCCCCCCGAGGAGGAGGAGGATTCGACGGCGCCGGAGAACTCGGGCGAGTAGCCCGAGCGCTTCATCAGCGGGATCGTGAACGCCCCCGTGGTCACCGTGTTGGCGATCGAGGAGCCGGAGAGCATCCCCATGAAGCCGCTCGAGACGACGCTCGCCTTCGCGGGGCCGCCCTCGCGGGTTCCGGTCGCGGCGTAGGCGAGGTCGATGAACCACTTGCCGGCGCCGCTCATCTCGAGGAACGCGCCGAAGAGGATGAAGATGTAGATGAAGCGGACGCTGACGGAGACGGGCTGACTGTGAACCCCCGCCTCGACGGTGTACCAGAGGTTGTACATGATGTTCCCCCAGGTATCCGGCTGGATCGTCAGCGCGCCGATCGGCGAGTCGCGGGGAACGAGGTAGCCCCATCTGGCGTAGACGATGAACATCCCGACGAGCGACGCGAGCAGGATGCCGAGCGCGCGTCGGGTCGCCTCGAGGACGAGAAGCATCCCGAGGACCGAGAGGATAAACGCGGCGGAGGCGTCGGCGAATGGGGCGCCCGCCGCGACGAGCGCGCCGCCGATATCGTAGCCGGTCACCCGCTCGATCAGATCGAACGGGGGAAACACCTCGTAGATCGACTGCGTCCCGTCGAACCGGTGGACCGCGATGGATCGAATCTCGTCGTACTGAGTGGCGATGTAGTAGGCGGGCCAGGTCGAGAGCAGCACCAGGACGACGTCGATCGGCGTGATCCGGTTCATCTCCGGATCCAGAGCCGCCCAGCGGACGCCGGCGGCGGTGCGGGCGGTCGCTCGAGTCAGCGGGTGTTCGTCACCGTAGCGCGCCCTGACCGCCGGTTCGACCCGTCCGAGCCGACGGGCGAGGAACCCCTGGCCGCGACTCGCCGGAAACAGTAAGAACGCGAGCACCAGCGCGAACGCCACGTGGATCGCGTTCACCTGCAACTGCTGGAGCGCGACGATTCGGAAGTTTCCCACCTCGAAGGTGTATCCCCGGGCGGCGATCCACATCTGGAACGCCGAGAACGATATCGCGATCACGATGACGAGGGCGGCGGCGATCCCCCGATGGGTCCGTCGGCGCTCGACCTCCTCCATGAGCTGTTGCTGTTCTTCCTCGCTCAGCCTGTCAGCGTCTCCGGGATCGACGCTCATGACTCAGTCTCGCTCCTTCGCAGGCGGTCGGTCAGCATATATCAGTCAGTATCTGGTGTGTTTCGGCGAGGCCGACCGGTTCGAGTCGTCCGGTCCGTCGGACCGGCGGTCCGGGCGCGTCACGGCGGTCGGCCGCGGTGAGCCGATCCTCGAGCGCCCCGCCGACGGTTCGATCGGTCAGGAACAGCACGACGCTCCCGTCGGCGACCGCGACCAGGTCGTACCGGTCGTCGCCGACGACGAGTTCGTGGCCGGCGATCTCGCCGGGAACGACGAACAGTTCGTCGTGGCTTCCGGAGCCCTCGGCGACGTACCCCTCGTCGGTTCGCGTCACGTTCGTGGGTAACCCTGCGCCGAAGGAGTGAAACACCGACTTCACGGCTCGCAGCTCGTTGCCGTCGACGGCGTACACGTCCTCTACCGGCGTTCGCTCGACGCTGTGGGTGTACGCGAGCGTCACCTCGTCGTCGTCGTCGACGGGAATCTCGAGCAGTCGCTCCTCGCTCTCGGCGTCGGCGACGACCAGCGTCCGGTCGGCCGTTGCGGAGACAGCCGTGACAGCGGTCGCTCCGCAGAGCGCGAGCGCGGACGCGAGGAGTCGTCGTCTGGTTACTCTCACGATGATCGGTGGAGCCGTCGAGCGGAACTCGACGGCGGTTCGGTGCCGGCGGCGGTCGATTACTCGTCGCCGAAGTACGCTTCCGCACCGGGGTGGAGATCGATCGGCATTCCGTCCTGGGCGGATTCGACGTCGATGAAGTCGGCCTGGGTGGTGAAGTCGTCCGTGTTGTCGAAGATCGCGGTCGTCACCTCCTCGACGATCTCCTCGTCGACCCCCTCGTGGGTGGCGATCATCGCCTGGACCGAGACCGTCTCGACGTCGTCGTCGACGCCGTCGTAGGTTCCGCCGGGGATCGTGTCCTCGGCCAGCCACTCCGCGTCGTTCATGAGGTCCTCGCGCAGGTCGTCCGAGACCTCGACGAACGCGATGTCCTGGTTCACCGCGAGGTCCTCGATCGCGCCCAGCGGCCACCCGCCGACCGTCACGGCGGCGTCGACGTCGCCGTCGCCGATCTGGTCGGCCGCCGTCCCGAAGTCCGTGTTCTGCTCGTCGAAGTCCTCGATCCCGGCCGTCTCGAGGATCTGTAAGGCGTTGACCTGGGTGCCGCTGCCGAGGTCGCCAGTGTTGATCGAGGCGCCCTCGAGGTCTTCGACGGATTCGATCCCCGAATCGGCCTGCGTGACGATGTGGATCGTCTCCGGGTACAGCGAGGCGACGCCCCGAAGGTTCTCGACGGGGTCGTCTTCGAACTCCTCGATGCCGGTGCCGTTGAACGCGAAGTAGGCGATGTCGTTCTGGATCAGCGCGAACTCCGCCTCTTCGCGGCCGAGACTGCCGACGTTCTCGACGCTCGCACCGGTCGACTGCACCTGGATCCCGTGGGGCGTGTGCTCCTCGACGATGGACTTGACGTCGCCCGACAGCGGGTAGTAGGTTCCCTCCGTTCCGCCGGCGTGCCAGGAGAGGACCTCGCCGCCCTCGTCGGGGTCGGCTTCGCCAAAGTCCTCCTCTTCCTCGCCGTTTTCGTCGTCGACGGCGTCGTCGGCCTCCTCCGTGTCGTCCGTGTCATCGGTGTCGTCGGCGCCGTCATCGTCGTCGACGGCATCCTCACCGATGCACCCGGCGAGCGAACCCACTCCAGCAACCCCGGCTACCGCGACGAATCGTCGCCGACTGATGTGTCGAACCATACTACCAATCGGCGAGGGACGACAATACATTTTTTTACATAAAAATGGAAGTTAGCTATTTCGATAATGTAACCGTGGCTGACTTGTCAGTTCAACCATCGGAAACCAGCCGGCGACCGCGCCACCCTGCCGATCGGCTAGTCGTCCGCGTCGTCTTCCTCCTCGTCAGTTCCGTCCGCGTCGATGCCCGCCGCCTCGAAGTACGCCTCGGCACCCGGGTGAAGATCGATCGACATCGCCTCGAGGGCGGTGTCCTGGTCGATGAAGTCGGCCTGGGTGGTGAAGTCGTCCGTGTTGTCGAACATAGCCCCCGTAACCTCCTCGATGAGCGTCTCGTCCATCGCTTCGTGGGTCGCGAGCATCGCCTGAACCGAGACCGTCTCGACGTCCTCGTCGACGCCGTCGTAGGTTCCGCCGGGAATCGTGTCCTCCGCCAGCCACTCGGCGTCCTCGAGCAACTGGTCGCGAAGATCGTCGGTGACCTCGACGAACGCGATATCCTGGGTCGTCGCCAGGTCCTCAATGGCACCCAGCGGCCACCCGCCCACCGTGATCGCAGCGTCGACGTCGCCGTCGCCGATCTGGTCGGCCGCCGTCCCGAAGTCCGTGTTCTGCTCGTCGAAGTCCTCGATCCCGGCCGTCTCGAGGATCTGTAAGGCGTTGACCTGCGTGCCGCTCCCGAGGTCACCGGTGTTGATCGCCGCTCCGTCCAGATCTTCGACGGATTCGATCCCCGAGTCGGCCTGCGTAACGATGTGGATCGTTTCGGGGTAGAGCGAGGCGATCCCGCGGAGGTTCTCGACGGGTTCCCCCTCGAACTCCTCGATGCCGGTGCCGTTGAACGCGAAGTAGGCGATGTCGTTCTGGATCAGCGCGAGCTCCGCCTCCTCCCGGGCGAGACTGCCGACGTTCTCGACGCTCGCACCGGTCGACTGCACCTGGATTCCGTGGGGTGTCTGGTCCTCGACGATCCGCTTCATGTCGCCGGCGAGCGGGTAGTAGGTCCCTTCGGTCCCCCCCGCGTGCAGGGCGAGGACCTCACCTCCCTCCTCCGGCTCGGGTTCCTCCTCTACGTCGTCGTCCTGTACGATCCCCATAAGCGCAACGCTCCCCGCCGCTCCGATCATGCCGACGAACCGCCGTCGGTTGAGAGTGTCTCTCATACTGTCACAGTCGACAGCGACGGACATATAATCAATCCCTACAGATGTTAAAATTAATGAGGCCGAGAGAATCGTTCCCGGATGAGTGTTCGCTCTATCGGAAGGCCTACGAATCGAAACGTATAATCCGTGAGCGTGGGTGACAGCAGCCATGCAGACGATCGAAGCCGTCGACTACCACGACATCGCGCAGGTCGAAGACCCACAGCTCTCCCCAACCGGTGAGCGCGTCGCGTTCGTCAGGAAGGTCCCCGACGACGACGAGAGCTACGAGGCGACCGTCTACGTCGTGCCGGTCGGCGGCGACGAGCCGTTCCAGTACACCGTCAGCGAGGGCGTCGACAGCCAGCCGCGCTGGCGCCCCGACGGGAGCGCACTCGCGTTCGTCAGCACCCGCGGCGCCGACGACGACCGGCCGCAGCTGTGGTACTTACCGACCGGCGGCGGCGAGGCCCGCCAGCTCACCGAGGTCGCCGGCGGCGTCTCGGGTCTCGAGTGGAGCCCCGACGGCTCCCGGGTGCTGTTCACCCAGGGGTCGACCGCCGAGGACCGCGAGGAGGGCCGGGACTTCGCGGTCGAGTCGGACTACGAGCCCGAGACGCCCGACCCGCGCGTGATCGATCGGATGATCTACCGGGCCGCCCAGCGCTACGCCGACGGCAAGCGCAGCCACGTCTACGTCCTCGACGTCGAGGCCGCGCTCGCGGGCGAGGAGGCCGAGGACGCCCTCGAGCGGCTCACCGATGGCGACGCAGACTACGTGAGCGCGACGTGGGGCGACGACGAGACGGTGTACTACACGAGCAAGCACGGCGATGAGCCCGACGACTCGATCGTCCACGACGTCTACGCGCACGACACAGAGAGCGGCGACGTCGAGGTCGTCACGCAGACGACGGGCTACCCCGCGCTCGCCGCCGCCGAGGACGGGCGCGTCGCCTACACCTACACCCCCGAAGAGGGCTTTACGCTGCGCCAGACGGAGGTCGTCGTTCACGACCGCTCGAGCGGCGAAGAGATCACGCTCACCGAGAACCTCGACCGAACGATCGGCTACGGCGGCGGCCTCGAGTGGGGCCCCGACGAGGAGGTGCTGTACTTCGCGACGCCCGACGAGGGCTCCGTGGTGCTGTGGGCGGCCCCCGGCGACGGGAGCGAGGAGCCGACGACGGTGTACGGCGACGGCGTCACGCTCGAGGGCTTTTCGGTCGGCGAGGACGCCATCGCCTACGCCCAGAGCGAGTGGGACCACCCCGGCGACGTCTTCGTCTCCACGCGCGGGGGCAACGAGGTCACCCGGCTCACCCGCGTCAACGACGACTACCTCACCGATCGAGCGGTTGCAGAACCCGAGGAGCTGTGGTACGAGAGCGAGCAGGGACCGGTGCAGGGCTGGGTGCTCACCCCGCCGGACTTCGATCCCGAGGAGACCTACCCGCTGGTCGTCGAGATCCACGGCGGCCCCCACGCCCAGTGGACTACCTCGGGGACGATGTGGCACGAGTTCCAGACGCTCGCCGCCGAAGGGTACGTCGTCTTCTGGTCCAACCCGCGCGGGTCGACCGGCTACGGCGAGGATCACGCGAGCGCGATCGAGCGCGACTGGGGCGCGGTCACCCTCACCGACGTGCTCGCGGGCGTCGAGGAGGTCTGTTCCCGCGAGTACGTCAACGAGGACGAACAGTACGTCACCGGCGGCAGCTTCGGCGGCTTCATGACCGCCTGGACCGTCGGCCAGACCGATCGGTTCCGGGCGGCCGTCTCCCAGCGCGGCGTCTACGACTTCACCAGCTTCTACGGCTCGACGGACGCGTTCAAGCTGGTCGAGGGCGACTACGGCGTCACTCCCTGGGAGGACCCCGAGTTCCTCTGGGAGCAGTCCCCCGTCGCCCACGTCCCGAACGTGACGACCCCCACGCTGGTACTGCACTCCGACGACGACTTCCGTACCCCGGCGAACACCGCCGAGCTGTACTACCTCGGGCTGAAGAAACACGGCGTCGACACCCGGCTCGTCCGCTACCCCCGCGAGGGCCACGAGCTCTCCCGCTCGGGCGAACCCGCCCACGTCGTCGATCGCATCGAGCGCATCGTCCGCTGGTTCGACGGCTACTCGAGCGACAGCGACGACCCGCCGGCGCTCGAGCGCGGCCCCAACGACGGGCTCACCGCGGGCGAGGAAGACGAAGACGCCGAAGACGAGTAACCGTTCGGCGCGTCGAACGCCCGGTCAGGGGTTCGGTTCGGGTGGAACGACATCGACCCGGACCGCCCCCAGTCGGGCGGTTTCGAGCGGAAACGAACGGGTTCGGTTCCGGAGGAAGTAGCTAACTGTCTCGAGTCCCATCGGTCGCGTATGAAACGCAACGTCGGCGGACTCGACCGCCTGCTACGGCTCGCCGTCGGACTCGCGCTGCTCGTCGTCGGCTACCGGTACCGACGCCGTACCGCCGGAACGGTCGCGTTCATCGCCGGCAGCGACGTCCTCGCGAGCGGCGTGCTCGGCCGCTGTCCGATGAACGCGCTGCTCGGAATCGACACCTGCGGGGAGTCGTGACTCGCGCGCGAGCGAACCGAAACCGACGCTCGCTTCCGTCGGAACGGGTCGCCTGAAAATCGGCCGGAAGCGGCGGGTCTCGAGGGGAAATCAAGGGGTCGTCACAGCGGCCGTGGGTAGCCGAGGCTACGTCGTCCGGAACGCGCGGTCGCCCGCGTCGCCCAGTCCGGGGACGATGAAGCCGTCGTCGTCGAGGTAGTCGTCGATCGACACCGTCAGCAGGTCGACCTCGGGGAACGCCTCGCCCACGCGGAGCAGGCCGTCGGGCGCCGACACCGCCGAGAGGACGATCAGGTGTTCCGGTTCGGGCGAGCTCTCGATGACGTGCTCGAGGACGGTACACATCGTACTCCCCGTCGCGAGCATCGGATCGGCGACGATCACGGTGTCCTCCTCGCGGATCTCGGGCAGCTTCACGTAGTCGACCGTGATGGGGAACGTGCCGTCGGCGCCGCGGCCTGCTTCCTCGTCGCGACTGGCGCTGATGACGCCCTGTCTGGCCCGCGGGAACGCCTTGAGCAGCCCCTCGACGAACGGCGTCGCCGCCCGCAACACGTTGATGATCACCACGTCGTCGAGGCCCTTGACGCGCTCGCCCATCGTCGCCTCGAGGGGCGTCTCGATCTCGACGTACTCGGTGTCCATCCGACCGTCGATGATCTCGTAGCCGCAGATCCGGCCGAGTTTGACGAGCCCCTTTCGAAAGCCCACCTGCTCGGTTTCGACGTCTCGCAGCCGCGAGAGGGTGTCCTTCGCCAGTGCGTGGGTGACGAGGTAGGCCTCGTCCCTGTCTTCGATCGGCATCTCGTTTGCACACGGCACCGCCGGGGAGTATAAGGTATCGGTCCGAGAATCGAAGGCAATGGGAACGGTGGAGGTCTCCCGGTTCGTCAGCACGCAGCCGGCGGTGCTCGAGCGCCGACTCACGCCCGACGCCATCGTCGAGTGCGAGGGGACGTTCACGGTCGGCGACGTCGAAAAGCGAGACGGCGAGTGGATCGTCGACGCCGCCGCGCGCGGGCTCGCGACCCGGGTCCGGTTCGAGCCGCTCGAGAACGGCTTTCGCTACGAGCACGTCGGCGGACCGCTCGAGACCCTCGAGACGACGCTCACCTACGCGCCGGAGAACGAGGGCGTCCGCGTCGTCGCCCGCTCGACGGTCGAGATGGGGGTCCCGCCGGCCGCGCTCACCGACCGGATCGCCGCCTGGAAGCGCAGGGGCGAACTCGAGCGGACGCTCGAGGGGATTTCCACGCTGGCGGCGGAGTGACACGGTTTCGTCTGCGCCGGGTCGCCGGCCGGTCCTGGCTATCGCACAGCGAAGAAGTTTATACCAACCCGTAGCATAACCCTCTCACCCGAATGGAAGAGAGCATCTCCGGATTCAAGATCCGCGGCGACTGGGGCGACGTCGTCGAACACGGAGAGCGCGTGACGCAGGCGCTTCGGGACGCACGCGTCCACGAGCCCGAACACGACTACGGCGCCCGGTACGCCCGCGCCTTCGAGGAGTGGGAGGAGTGGCGGCCGAAAGCCCACGAAACCCTCGAGACCGACGTCAGCGCGAAGACCGCGGACAAAGCCAGCGTCGAGGAGGGCCGCGGCGAGCGCGCGGGAAAGGACGTCGACGAGGACATCCAGACCGCCGGCGAGAAGCTCTCGGAGTCCTACGAGGCCCTCGAGGCCGACGACGCCGACCAGGCGGTGGGCAACTGGAAGGAGTCGATCGACTACGTCGCCCGCGCGGCAGACACCGCCAGCCGGAAGGCGCTGCGACGCGTCGAGGACACCGTCTACCAGCGGGTGATGACCCAGCTCGCACCGTACTACTTCGACAACGAGCTGGTCAGCGCCAACATCCAGCAGTCGGGCCGGGGCAACGGCGAGGAGTTCATCTTCGAAGTCAACGTCAACGACGACGCGCTGAAAGACAGCGTCTCCGACACCCTCGCGGAGTACGAGGACACCGTCGACCGCTGGCACGTCGAGATCGAAAAGGACACCGACGCCTCCGAAGCCATCGAGGGTGCAGAGCCGCCGCCGGAGCCCGAGGACCACTCCCGGTCGACGACGAACTGACGGTGAGACGGGCGGATCGCTGAACGCAGGCGGCACACACTTGTAGCGCCGCCGAATAGAGAGCCGATAGATGGTCGACGTAGCGACGCTGGGGACGTTCGCCGTTGCAGCCGTCGCAAGTCTGTTCATGGCGTGGACGATCGGTGCGGGCTCGAGCGGCTCGACGCCGTTCGCGCCCGCGGTGGGCGCGAACGCGATCTCGGTGATGCGCGCCGGGTTTCTCGTCGGTCTCTGCTGTTTTCTGGGTGCAGTGTTCCAAGGTGCGAACGTTTCGGAAGCAGTCGGCGAGGAACTCATCGGGGGCGTGACGCTGTCGGCCGAGGCCGCAACGATCGCACTCACGATCGCGGCCACGTTAGTCGCCATCGGCGTCTTCACCGGTTACCCGATAGCGACGGCGTTCACCGTCACCGGTGCGGTGATCGGCGTCGGATTCGCGATGGGGGGCGATCCGGCCTGGCTGAAGTACCAGGAGATCGCCGCCCTCTGGCTGCTGACGCCGTTCGTCGGCGGCGGGATCGCGTATCTCACCGCTCGAGCGCTCCGCGAGGAGCCGATTCCGGAACGCCACGTCGTACTGATTCTGGCAGCGATCGTCGGCGTGTTGCTGGCGAACATCGAGTTCGCGGTGCTCGGGCCGCCAGACGGCGGCGCGTCGGTCGCCGTAACGCTGTCGGCCTGGATTCCGGGGCCGAGTGCCTTCGGCGTCGTCGCTGCGACGGGGCTTCTCGCGATCGCGTTCACCGCCGCGCTCCACAGGGACATGCGCGCCGGAACGACGATCGCCGAACGGCACTTCCTGCTCGTTCTCGGCGGCCTCGTCGCCTTCTCCGCCGGGGGGAGCCAGGTCGGCCTCGCCGTCGGTCCGCTGGTTCCGCTCTCCGACGACGTCGGCCTCTCGATCACTGCCCTCCTGCTCGGTGGCGGCGTTGGCCTGCTGGTCGGAGCGTGGACCGGCGCACCGCGGATGATCAAGGCGATCTCCCAGGACTACTCCTCGCTGGGCCCCCGGCGGTCGATTGCCGCACTCATTCCGTCGTTCGCCATCGCACAGGTCGCGATTCTGTACGGTATTCCCGTCTCGTTCAACCAGATCGTCGTCAGTGCGATCATCGGCAGCGGCTACGCCGCGGCGGCGTCCGGCGGCGGCGTCAGCGCCCGAAAGATGGGGTTTACCGTCCTCGCGTGGGCGATCTCGTTCGTTCTCTCGATCGTCGTCTCCTTCGGCGCCTACCGCGGCGTCGCGTGGCTGCTGTTCTGAACGAGCCTCGCCGTGGTCGAGACCGAACGGGCTTTACCCGCCCGGTTTTGACACTCTCGTATGGACGACTCCCGAACGGTGCAGTGGCGACGGGACGCCTCGACCTCGCGGACGGTTCGTCTCCTCTGGAGTTTCGGCGTCGGAACGTTCCTCGCGATGGTCGGGCTGATCGTGTTCTGGCGACTGTTCGACCTCGCCGGCCAGCTCGGCACGCCGTCGGCGCTCGCGTTCGGCCTCTCGATCACACCGCCACAGGCGGTGATCGGCGCCGCCCTCGCCGCGCTCGCAGCGACGATCCTCGCGTTCGCCGCCGCCGGTGACGCAGAGCGGCGCCTCGAGCGACTGACGCGGTCGCTCCCGATCACACCCCCCAGCGGCGCGGGGCTCCGACAGGCGGCCGACGCCGCCGTGGGGATGGTCGTGATGGGAGCCGTCATCGGCCTGCTGATGGTCGGCGGGCGGGTCGCCAGCCAGCACGAACTGCTGGCGGTCGGCGCCGGCCCGTTCACCGGCCTCGCCGCGCTGTTGCTTCCGCTGGCCGTCGTCGCCATCGTCCTCTCGGCGTTTCTCCAGTCGGTGGGCGCGCTCGACGTCGACGAGCGGACGATTTACCTCTACGACCCAGAAGAAGCGGTGGACCTCGAGCACATCGAGGCCGTCTCGGTCCGCAGACTCGGCGACGCGACGGTGTTGAAGCTCAGCTACGCCCAGCCCGACGGCCAGTACGTACAGGGTCCGCGCCGGCTGGTCGTGCCGCCGGAGGTCGCCCGCGAGGTCCAGGCGCTGGTCGAGTAGAGACCGCAAAACTGCGAGTGGCGTACAGGGGCCGCCCGGTCACTCGGTGTCGTCGTTCTCGGCCGCTTCGGCCGTCCGTTCGTACTCGGGGAGCTTCGTCAGGCGGGCCTTCATGATCCGCGTGTTCTCGACGTCCTCGATCGTGATCCGGACGCCGTCGTAGGTGATCTCCTCGCCCTCCTCGACGAGCCGACCCGCGCGGTTGAAGATGAAGCCGGCGATAGTCTCGAACTCCTCGCCCTCGGGGAGGTCGATCTCGAGGGCTTCGTTTACCTCCTCGATGTTGACTTCGCCCCGGACGAGGACGGTGTTCTCGTCGATCTCCTCGATGGGAACCTCCTCGCCACCCTCCAGGATTTCGCCGACGATCTCCTCGACGACGTCCTCCATCGTCACGAGCCCCTCGGTGGTGCCGAACTCGTCGATCACGATCACCATGTGCATCCGGTTCTCGCGCATCTCCGCCAGTAGTTCGTCGACGTTCTTCGACTCGGGGACGTGCAGCGTGGGCTGGATCAGGTCCTGTAGCTCGAGATCCTCGGTCTCGCCGTAGTTGAGGTCTCGAACTAGATCCCGGATGTGGACGACGCCCTGAACGTTGTCGAGACTCCCCTCGTAGACCGGAATGCGGGCGTGACCGCTCTGGATGCAGGTTTCGATCGCCTCGTCGACGTCGGCGTCTTTCGGGACCGCGGTTATGTCCAGGCGCGGCGTCATCACCTCCTTGACGATGGTCTGGTTGAACCGGAAGATGCGCTGGAGCATCTCGTGTTCTTCCTCCTCTAAGACGCCCTCGCGCTCGCCCGATTCGATCATCCCCTGGATCTCGTCGCGGGTGACGTAGGGAGTCTCGATCGCGCCCGTCGAGCCGGTGACTTTGTTGACCTGGCGGGTGAGGTAGTCGAAGAGGACGACCATCGGGTACAGCAGGTACTCGGTGGTTTTCAGCGGTTTGGCGACCCGGATCGCCCACGACTCGGTGTTCTCGACCGCGTAGGATTTGGGGGCGCTCTCACCGAACAGCAGAACGATCGCGGTGATACCGAACGTCGCGAAGATGACGCCGTACAGCCCGCCGAGGTGAAGCGAGATCACGGCCGTCGCGATCGAGGACATCGCGATGTTGACGATGTTGTTTCCGACGAGGATCGTCACGAGCAGCCGGTGGGGGTCGTCCTTGAGCGCCTTGACGCGGGCCGCTCCCGGAACCTCCTCCTCGACCATCCCCTCGACGCGGTGTTTCGGCAGCGAGAACATCGCGATCTCCGAGGAGGAGAAAAACCCCGACAGCAGGATGAGCACGGCGACGGCGGCGATCCCGAACCACGTGACCGTCGACTCCGCGATCTCGATCCCGGTTCCGGGGATCTCGTAGGCGAGAGGCACCACCTCCAGGAGCGAAATCAGCACCATTGACTGGCGGAGATTTATCCGCCGGCCGATTAACGCTTTCTCCTTTCTCGCCGCCACCGGCGACACGTTTACCCCGTCCTTCTCCGAAAACGTGGATATGGCAGACGTTACGGAACCACCGCTCACGCTGTACCGACTGCAGGCCTGTCCGTACTGCGAGCGAGTCGTTCGCCGCCTCCAGGAGTACGGCCTCGAGTACCGCTCGCGATTCGTCGAGCCGCTGCACTCCCGGCGGGACGCCGTCAAACGCGCCGCGGGCGTCCGCACCGTGCCGGTGCTCGTCGACGAGCGCACCGGCGTCACGATGGCCGAGAGCGCCAACATCGTCGACTACCTCGAGTCGACCTACGCTGACGGCTCGCTCGAGGAATCGACCGCCGACAGTAGTGTGACCGCCACCGACGCCGGGGGTGACGACTGATGCCTGAGTTCGACGTCGTCGATCTCGGACCCGCCGACCACCCCGCGTCCGGCGACGAGGCCCCCGACTTCGTCCGCCCGCTGGTGACCGCAGACGACTGGACCGACCGGTCGCTTTCCTCCCTGCTCGAGGAGGGGGCGACGGTCCTGGTGTTCACCCCCATGATCGGCTCGTTCGTCGCCCAGTACGTTTGGGACGAACTCCGCGAGCGCGGCTGGGGTGTTGCCGGCGACGCCGGCGAGAGCGGCGTGTCGGTAGCCGGCGTTACCGCCTCGACGCCGTATTCGATCTCGCACTTCCTCGACGAGCGCGAGTACCCGTTCTCGATCTTCGCCGATCCCGCGAACGAGGTGGCCGCCGCCTACGGAATCGCCCACGACTTAGACGGGATGGCCGGCGTGAGCGAACCGCGCCTCGCGTTCGTTGCGGTCGGCGGCGAGGGCGCCGTCGAGGCGGCGTGGGTCGCCCGCGAGTGGCCCGAGTTCCCCGACTACGACGACCTCGAGGCGCGACTCGGTCTCGCATAGTTTTTAGGACGCGACGCCAAGCAACGACGAATGACCGATCTCGAGTCCGCCGCAGCCGCGATCGACGCCGGCGAGCTGGTCGTCTACCCGACCGAAACCGTCTACGGCCTCGGCGCCGACGCGCTCGAGCCGGCCGCCGTCGAGCGCGTCTACGAGGCGAAGGGCCGCGACCGGTCGAACCCGATCTCGATGGCCGTCCCCTCCGTGCCGGCGGCCCTCGAGTTCGTCCGCGCGACCGACCGCGAGCGGCAGTTCATGGCCCGGTTTCTCCCCGGGCCGGTCACGGTGCTCTGCCGGCGCCGCGAGCGCGTGCCGGACGTCCTCACCGCCGGCGGCGACCGGGTCGGGATCAGGGTGCCGGATCACCCGCTCGCGCTCTCGCTGTGTGAGCGCGCCGAAACGCCGATCACGGCGACCAGCGCGAACGTCAGCGGGCGACCGAGCGCCCGCCGACCCGGCGACCTCGATGCCGAAATCCGCGACGTCGCCAGGGTCGTCCTCGAGGCCGGCGAGACGGCGGGCACCGAGAGCACCGTCGTCGACGTCTCGAGCGGGACGATCCATCGCCGCGGCACGCTCGCCGACGAGATCGAGGCCTGGCTGGCGACCCGGTAGGCGGGTCGGTTTCCGCTACCCCGTGAACCGCTGTATGAGCGACCGCAGCGTCCGGGTACGAACGCCGCACTCGGCAGCGTAGCCGCAGGATCGACACTTCGACCGGTTTCCCAGACGCGGCGGCGGTCCGTCGAGTTCGCGGACCGTCCGGAGCGTCCGTCGGTAGATCGCCTTCCGACGAGTCGTCAGCGGGACGGCGCGGATCACGCCGTAGGCGGGGTACTCGAGCCAGGCCCGCTCGACCGGCGTCTCGTGCTCCCAGGCGAGGGCCTTCGCCGCCGCGACGGCGTGGACCGACTGGGGCTCCCAGACGCCCGTCTCCGGCGGTTTTCCGGTCGAGACGAGGGACGGCTCGAGGGGATCGGTGAGTACCTTGTGGACGACGCCGCGAACGTGGCGGCCCTCGGCGAGAACGTTGCGTTCCCGCGGTTCACAGAGCGGGCGCCACCGGTCGGCCGCCGCGAGGCGCCGACGGCTCTCCGCGAGGCGCTCGCGGTAGGCCGCCGGTCCGAGGGCGATCGGTTCGGCCGCGAGTTCGTCGTCGTCGGCCTCGAGAAGCGCCTCGTAGCGGGTTGCGAGGGCGCGCCGACGGTCGACGCCGGGAGGTGGCTCGCGGTCGTCGTCGCGGCGGACGTAGTAGCACTTGCGCGGGCAGTAGGCGGCCGTTCGGAGATCGCTGAAGGTGACGAGCGTCACGGGACGGTGGGCCGCTCGATCGTATATAAACTCTCGGAGGGAGACGGGAACCCCTCAGAAGGAGACGTCGGTTTCCATGCCTTCGGTGGCGTCCTCGAGGCCGTCCTCGCGGACGTCGGTCGCCATTCGGTCGGAGATGTCGGAGTCGCCGAGTAAGCTGTCGAACTCGTCGCGGTAGCGGTCGTTTGCCGCCCGCGACTCGTCTTTCGCGTCGGCGACGCGACGATAGCGGCTGATATCGGCGGTGTCGACGCCGTAGCGCTCGGCGAGTTCGGCGTCGGACTCCTCGCGCGCGCGGATCACGGCGAGGTCGACCTCGTCGGCGTCGTCCTCGCCGATCAGGTGCATCGCCAGGCGCGCGTCGAAAACGGTCTCGGCGTCGATCCCGATCGAATCGGCGATCTCGGCGTCGCTCTCGCCGTCGTAAAACCCCTCCGCGACGGCGATCAGCTCCTCGTCGGAGAGGTCGGTCTCGAACCCGTAGCGGTCGTGCATCTGCGTGATAACGGCCTCGAGACGCTCCTCGACGGTTCGTTCGTCCTGCTCGAGCGAGCCGCGGGTGTCCTCTTGCGATTCGGTGACGGTGTCCTCGCCGTCGGTGACGCTGGTGAAGATGTCCCGCAGTTCCTCGGTTTTTTCGTCCATGGATGGACACTGGCGACGGGCGGGTAGTTAAGCCTGTTGCCCACCAGGGTCGGCTCTATCGATCGCTATAAACTCACAACGAGGGTATGATTCTCGAGTGACTGCGTCGGGGTGGCCTCTGAGAGGTGTGGGAAGAGTTAAGGTTATCCTCCACAGGGAATAGCACATGCTTCACGTCGCACAGACGGGGGACACTCCGACCCGCGAGACCTTCTGGGGAATCAGCGGGGTCGAAGAGATCCTCTTTTACTATCTCGCTGCGGTCGCGATCGTCGTCTTCCTTTACGGCGTGTACGCGCGGTTCGCCCGCTACGGCGACGCCGACGCCGACTGGTTCGACCGCGTCGACGACCTCGGCGGCCGCATCGTGAGCGCCGCGAAGATCGTCCTCTCGAACGAGAAGCAGTTCAACCGCGACCTCTACGGCGGGTTGATGCACTCGTTTATCATGTGGGGCTTTCTCTCGCTGCTCATCGCGACGACGATCCTCGCGGTCGACATGGACATCTGGACGAAGGCGCTCGGCCAGGACTCCTTCTTCGTCGGTGACTTCTATCTCGCCTACCAGTTCATGGTCGACGCGATGGGGCTACTGTTCGTCGTCGGGATCGGGATGGCGATGTACCGCCGGTACTGGGTGAAAAACCACCGGCTGTGGGATCGGCACACCTCGAGCGAGGACGACCTGTTCATCTGGACCCTGTTTCTGCTCGGCGTCGGCGGCTTCGCCCTCGAAGGGCTGCGGATTCTCGGCACCGGCTACCCCGAGTGGGAGATCGTGAGCTTCGTCGGCTGGGGGACCGCCCTCGCCTTCGAGGCCGTCGGCGTCGACCAGGCGCTGGCCGCCTCCTTGCACTGGTGGGCCTGGTGGTCCCACGCGATCCTCGCGCTCGTGTTCATCGCCTGGATCCCCTACGCCAAGCCGTTCCACATGATTTCCTCGTTCGCGAACGTCGTCACCCGCGACGAGAAAGCCGGTGCCAGGCTGCCGGGCATCCCCGCCGACCTCGACGCCACGAACGCCGAATCGATCGAGGACTTCACCTGGAAGGAGATGCTCGACCAGGACGCCTGCACCAAGTGCGGCCGGTGTTCCGCGGTCTGTCCCGCGAAGGCCTCCGACCGCCCGCTCGACCCGCGAAACGTCATCCTCGACCTGAAGAAGTACCGCGAGGAACTGGACGCCGAGACGACGGAGCCGAAACCGATCATCGCTGACGGCGGAACCAGCGTGATCGACGCGGAGACGATGGAGTCCTGTATGGCCTGTATGGCCTGTATGGACGCCTGCCCGGTGGAGATCGAGCACCTCAACTCCTTCACCCGGTTGAACCGCCAGATGGTCGACCAGGGCGACGTCAAGCCGAGCATGCAAGACGTCTTCCAGAACGTGATGCAAAACGGCAACACGTTCGGCGACAGTCCCCGCAACCGGGGCGACTGGACGGGGGAACTCGAGTTCGACGTCACCGACGCCCGCGAGGAGGAAGTCGACTACCTCTGGTACGTCGGCGACTACCCGAGCTACGACGAGCGCAACAAGCAGGTCGCCCGCTCGCTGGCGACCATCCTCGAGGAGGCGGACGTCACCTTCGGCATCCTCTTCGAGGACGAGAAGTACGACGGCAACGACATCCGACGGGTCGGCGAGGAGTTCCTCTACCTCGAGCTGGCGGGTCACCACGTCGAGTCCTTCGAGGCCTGCGAGTTCGAGAAGATCGTCTGCACCGACCCGCACAGCTACAACACGTTCAAGAACGAGTACCCGGAGGTCGACTTCGCGGAGTTCGCCGACGACCCGATGATGCCGTTCGAGTACGACGAGCACTGGAACGCCGACGGTGAGGTCGAGGTGCTCCACTGGACCCAGGCCGTCGAAGAGCTGGTCGAGAGCGGGGCACTCGGCCTCTCGGGCACCGAACTCGACTACACCGTCACCTACCACGACCCCTGTCACCTCGGCCGGTACAACGACGAGTACGAGGCCCCGCGCGAACTCGTCAAAGCCACCGGCTGCGAGCTCTCCGAGATGCCGCGCAACCGCGCCAACTCCTTCTGCTGTGGCGGCGGCGGGGGCGGCCTCTGGATGGACTTCGAGGAGGAGCCCAAACCGAGCGAGGAGCGACTTCGGGAGGCGCTCGAGGACACCGACGCCGGTCGCGAGGTCGAGAAGTTCGTCGTCGCCTGCCCGATGTGCATGACGATGTACGAGGACGGCCGCAAGACCGGCGGCTTCGAAGAGGAGATCGAGATCGTCGACATCGCCGAACTGATCGTCGAGGCGCTCGGGAAGAAGGAGACGGCGGGCCTCGAGGTTTCGGCGGACTGACCGCGGTCGAGAGTTACGAGGAGGACGGTTCGGAACGCGACTCGGAGTCGACCACTGGTTCCGACGTCTGTAACTCGCGAACGTACTCGAGGAAGTTCTCGAACACCCGTTTCGCCTCGCAGGCGCGCTCGTAGTTCTCGTCGGTGATTTCGGCGAGGACAGAGTCCCGTCGCTCGGTAGTCAGTTCCTTCTCGTGGACGAGGTCGCGGGCGGTCTTCTGGTCGTACTCGGGGTGGAACTGCACCCCGAAGACGCGCCCCTTCCGGAAGCCGTGGTTCGAGTAGCGGTTCTCGGCGAGCGGTTCCGCTCCCGCCGGGAGAGCCGACACCTCATCGGAGTGGCTGGTGAAGGCGGTGAACGCGGTGTCGATCCCCTCGAACAGGCGCGACTCGCCGGTGTGTTCGATCTCGCTGTAACCGACCTCGTAGGCGCCCATGTCCTCGACGGTGCCGCCGAGAACGTCCGCGAGCAGCTGGTGGCCCCAGCAGATGCCGAGACACGGCAACCCGCGGTCGATCGCCTCGGCGACCCAGTCCTTCGTCGGCTCGATCCACGACTCGTTCCAGTAGACCGACGAGCGCGACCCCGTGATCACCACGGCGTCGAAGGCGTACGTCTCGGGGATCGATCCGCCGGTCACGTCGTACTCGGCGAGCGAACCGTCGAGTTCGCGCCGGAAGTTCCGCGTCGTGTTCGCATCCCGATGGGAGGCGTTCAGGACGGCGATACGGAGCTGACTCATCTGTGGGTGCTTGGAGACTCGAGGGAGATAGGTTTTGTGACCGGCGACGCCGTTGCCGTCGGTCCGGTCACGCGTCGACGCGGTAGACGCCGGTTTCGTCGCGGGAGAACCGGTCGCCGGTGGCGACCCAGCCGCCGGTCGGCCGGCCGACGTCCGCACACACCGGTCCGGCGAGTTCGAGCCACCCCTCGGCGGCGCCCTCGAGTACCGTCCCCTCGCCGTCGACGAGTCGCGCCTCGCAGTCGAGAACGGGGCGGCCGACGACCGTTCCCGCGGTTTCGCCACCCTCGCCGCGGGACTGCACCAGCGCGGTCGGACACTCGAGGCGGCCGTAGGCCCGGTCGATCGGCGTCCCCCGCGCCGCGTAGGCGTCACGGATCTCGACGGCGGGCGGCGTCTCGCTGACGATCCGGGAAACGGAGTCGAGTGCGTCCCCGAACCCGTCTCGAGCGGCGAGTTCGCGGAACGCGACCGCCCGCCCGCAGAGCAGCGTCGCCCGCTCGTCCCGGATGGTCGCGAGCGCGTCCGCGGGGTCGAACGCCCGGTCGAGCAGGAGCGTCGCGCCGACGTACAGCGCCGGCAGCGCGGTCCGCAACAGGCCGTCGTACGACGAGAGCGGCCCCAGCAGCGGGAGCCGATCGTCGCGACCGATTCCGAGCGTCAGGGCGACGGTGAGGCAGTTCCACTCGACGGCGCGAGGCGAGTAGGCGGCGACGGAGCCGTCCTCGTCGTGGAGCGCCAGCATCGGCCCCGGTTTCGGTGGCGTCTCGACCGGCGAGCGTCCGGCCGTCGTCAGCCCCTCGAACGTCGCCGTCCGCGTCGGCGGGAGGTCGCCGACCAGGTCGCGCTGAGCCGACTCGAAGACGACGAGGTCGGGATCGAGCGCCTCGAGCGGCCGGGCGACCGTCACCGGGCTCAGCCGGTGTGAGAGCGGGGCGAACGTCGCGCCGAGGCGTCGACAGGCGAACACCAGCGCGAGGACCGACACCCGGTTGCGGGTCAGCGAACAGACCGTGTTTCCGGGTTCGACCCCCATCGCCGAGAGCGCGCCCGCCGCGTGCGCCGCGAGCGCGTGGAGCTCCCCGTACGTGATCCGGTTCGTATCGACGGTTCCCGCGGGAGCGAACCGCTCCGCCTCGGAGACGTCGACCACCGCCGGCCGATCCGTCCAGCGGGCCGACCGACGGTCGAGCGAGAGCGTCATCTGGAAACGTACGGCCTCGAGGAACGTAGTTTCGTCCCGCCGGTTACGCGCCCTCGAAGAATCCCAGCAGGCGATCGTTCACGTCGCGCGAGCGCTCGGCGAACGCGAGGTGGCCCGCACCCTCGAGGGACTCGAACTCGCCGCGGGGGAGTCGGCGGGCGAGGTCACGCCCGGCGTCGACGGGGACGAGTGCGTCGGTGGTGCCGTAGACGACGAGCGCGGGCTGGGTCACCTCGACGAGCCAGTCGGTCGCGTCGAACCCCTCGAGGGCGGCGACCTGCGCCTCGAAGCCGGCCCGCGCGGCGTCGCCGTCGGCTCGCCAGTCGGCGATTCCCTCGAGCACGTCGGGCTGGTCGGTTCGGAACTCGGGCGAGAGTGCGACCTCGAGCGACTCGCGGAGCGCCCGCCGGTCGTCGGGCGGCGCGAACAGGGGTTCGAGGTCGAAGTCGCTCCCGCGGGGGGCGGTGCCGAACAGCGCCAGCGTCTCGACGCGAGTCGTCGTCCGGGCGGCCTCGAGAGCGACCGCTCCCCCGAGTCCCGCGCCGACGACGTGTGCCGAGCGGTGGCCGCAGTCGGCGAGGACCGCCTCGAAGTCGGCCGCGAGCGTCTCGAGGTCGTACGGTCCCGGTGGGGCGTCCGAGCGGCCGGTTCCCCGGAGGTCCCAGACGACGGTCTCGAACGGGCCCGCGAGGGCGGCGTGTTGCCACCCCCACAGCCAGCCGCCGAGGCCGGCCTCGCTCACGAAGACGACCGGTTCACCGTTCCCGTCGCGCTCGTAGTGGAGGGCGACCCCGTCGTTGCGTGCGGTCGGCATGTGCGACTCGAGGTGGCGGGCGGTGACGGGCGTTTCGATCTCCGCTGGCACACTGGTGACTTCGACGCCCGGTCGCGCAGTGGAGAGAGCGAACCGATTATCCCCCGTCCGATCGGACGTGGACCTCGAGAACGCCGTTGTTGAACCACACCTTCGTCACCTCGGGCGACTCCCACGGGAGGTCGACGCGGCCGACGACCGACCCCTCCTTGCTGATTACGAGTTCGTTCGTTCTCGGGTTGCGACCGACCGAGATGTCGTCCTTGCTCGCGCCGGGAACGTCGGCAGTAACGACGAGTACGCCGTCGGTACGGCGTGTGTCTAGCAAGCACTGGTCGGACGACGTTCTCCGCACGCGTCGCGTCCGTTTGCGCCGTGGTTCGGACCGTTCACGAGGCCGTGGCGGTTCGTTTTCGTCGACGTTCGTCCACTCGACGGGGTCCGCAGACGGCGGCGGGACGGTGCGTGCATCCACCTCGACCAGACTGCCGAGCAGATCGGAGAGCGGGCGCAAGCCCGCTTCGAGGTGGAAGCCCCGGCCCCGGTCGTCTTCCGGCGGCGTTTCTGACTCCTGTTCGTCGTCTCCGTTTCCGTTGTTGCTCATTGTCACGTCTGTGTTGAAAGTTAGCGAATGGCACAGATAAAGTCATCGTCGACGGTTTTCGAGAAGACACCGTTCACTGATCAGGGAACGGACACGTACCATCGGGGAGAAACGATCGGTGCCGAGGACCGATCAGCTACCGATTCCGTTTTGATGCGAGCCTCGAGAGTACCCCTATGCAAGCGATCAAAGACGCCGTCCACGACTACGTGGAGGTCGACGGCGTCGCCCGCGACCTGCTCGATACGGCGGCGATGCAGCGGCTGCGACACGTCAAACAGCTCTCGACGGTGCGGCTGGTCTATCCGTCGGCGAGCCACACCCGGTTCGAACACAGCCTCGGCGTCTACCACCTCGCTCGCCAGGCGCTCTCACAGCTCGAGATCGAGGGCGCCCGCGCCGACGCCGTCCGCGCGGCGGCGCTGCTCCACGACGTGGGCCACGGCCCCTACGGCCACCAGACCGAGCGAATCATCGAACGCCGCCTCGGAAGACACCACGACGACGTCGCCCACCTGCTCGAAAACGGCGAACTCGGCGACGTTCTCGGCTCCCACGGGCTCGACGCGGGTGCGGTGGCCGACCTGATCGCCGGCGAGGGGAAGCTAGGTCAGCTCGTCTCGAGCGACCTCGACGTGGACCGGATGGACTACCTCGTGCGGGACGCCCACCACACGGGCGTTCCCTACGGCACCGTCGACCCCGGCCGGCTCGTTCGGGTCCTCCGGTTCGTCGACGGCGACCTCGCGCTGGCGGAGGGGAACGTCGCCGCCGCCGAAAGCCTGCTGGTCGCCCGCGCGCTGATGAACGCGACCGTCTACCGCCACCACGTCTCCCGGATCGCCGGCGCGATGCTCGAGCGCGCCTCCGAAACCCTGCTCGACGAGACCGACCTCGCGGTCGAGACGTTCGCCCGGATGACCGACGCCCAGTTGCTCGCCGCGCTGCACGACTGTCCGGCAACCGCCGACGTCGCCGCCAGGCTGGCCGAGCGGCGGCTGTACAAGCGCGCCGTCTGGGCCGAACTCGAGGCCGCCCCGGAGTGGCTGCTCGAGGCCGACCACGACGACGTTCGAGAGCTCGAGGCCGAACTCGCCGAGGCCGCGGGGGTCGAGCCGCGAGCGGTCGTCGTCGACTGTCCCGGCCGGCCGAGTATGCCCGAAACCGAGACGGGAGTGGTCGTCGCCGGCGAGGTGCGTCGCCTCCGCGAGCAGTCCCCGCTGGTCCAGGGGCTCCAGGCGGCCCAGCGAGCCCAGTGGCGACTCGGCGTCTACGCGCCCGAGGGAGACGCGGCGGCCGTCGAGCGCGTCGCAGAGCGCCGGTTGCTCGAAGGATGACCGCGGGCGACCGGCCCGAGCGAACGGTCGAGCGATCCGGGCGCGGGGGCGAACTGCTGACGGCGCTGGCGATCCTTCTGGTCGGCGTTCCGGCGTTCGCGTGGCTCTACGGCGTCGCCCTCTCCCCGCTCGCCGTCGGCGGCGGGGTCGCCTGTGGCGTCGTCGCCGCGCTCTCCTGGCTCTCCTCGAGTCCGAAAGCCACCGCCGTCTACGCGCTGGCGATCCTCTCGCTCGGGGTGATCGCCGTCACCGTCAGTCGCCCACAGGTGACGGGACTGGTCGCCGGCTTCGGTCTCGGCGTGCTGGCGGTCGAACTCGGCTTGCTGGCGCTCGCACGGAAGCGACCCACCGACGGTCGGCGCCGCTGACTGGCGGTTCGGGATCGACAGCCCGACAATTAATACCGTACTCGTCGTTGCCACGAGCACATGTCGGAGCCAGCGTACACCGTCGACCACCGACTGAGCGACGCCGACCGAAACATCCACAACGCCTGGGACAACGCCCTCGACCCCGTGCTCACCGTCGAACCCGGCGACGTCGTCCGCTTCGAGTGTCGCGACGCCGTCGACCGCCAGGTCGACGTCGAGTCCGGCCCCGAGGAGTTCCAGAACGTCAGCTTCGACCCCGTCCACCCGCTGACCGGTCCCGTCGCCGTCGAGGGAGCCGAACCCGGCGACACCCTCGTCGTCGAACTGCTGGGCTTCCAGCACAAGGGCTGGGGATACACCGGCTTCCTCCCCGGCGAGATGGGGCTCGGCCTCCTCCCCGATGAGTTCCCCGAGGCCGACGTCCACATCTGGGATCTCGAGGGTGACGTCGGCCACTTCGTAAACGGCATCGAAGTGCCCCTCGAGCCGTTCCCGGGGACGATCGGCGTCGCACCCGCGGAGGCGGGCGAACACGAGACGCTGCCGCCCCGGAACGTGGGCGGCAACATGGACGTCAAACACATGACCACCGGTTCGACGGTGTACCTCCCCGTCGCGGTCGAAGACGCGCTGTTTTCGGTGGGCGACTGCCACGCCGCCCAGGGCGACGGCGAGGTCTGTGTCACCGGCATCGAGGCGCCGATGTTCGTCACCGCCCGGTTCGGCCTCGAGAAAGACCGCGAGATCGACCAGCCCCAGTTCGAAACCAGCGGTCCGTTCACGCCCACCGGCCGGGACGAGCGGATGTACGCCACCACCGGAATCGACGACGACCTGATGGAGGCGACGAAGCTCGCGGTGTTGCACATGATCGACCACCTCCACGAGGAGCGCGGACTCACGCGAGGGGAGGCGTACATCCTCTGTTCGGCCGCCGTCGACCTGAAGATCAGCGAGGTCGTCGACGCGCCCAACTGGATCGTCACCGCCTATCTGCCCGAGAGCATCTTCCCGGAGGCGTAGGCTCACAGGAGGAGATTCAGAAAACGCAGCCGAACCGTCTCAGGCGGACCGGAAGTTCGCGATTCCGCGCTTGATGAACGGTCCGAACAGCAGCGCGAAGATCATGAGCGAGAGGACGAGCGAGAGCCAGCGGCCGTACTCGAGCGGGTTGACGAAGATCATGTACGAGCCGTCGGAGAGCTGCAAGGCGGTGTACAGGTTGTCCTCCGCGATGTCCCCGAGGACCACTCCGAGAACGAACGCGATCACGGAGTAGTTGTACCGCACCATGTAGAAGCCGATCACCCCGAAGACGATGATCGTCACGATGTCGATGGGGTTGATCCGAAGCGCGTACGTTCCCAGGAACGAGAGGACGACGACCATCGGGATGATGTAGTCCGTGTCGATCTTCGTCAGGTAGCCGAGGCGAGTGACCATCGTGAGTCCGAAGACGAGGATCACGACGTTTCCGACGAGCAGCGCGAGCAACATCGTGTACGTCAACAGGAGTTCGCCGTCGGCCTGGAACATGCTCGGTCCGGGCCGCAGCCCATGCATGAGCAGGCCGCCGATGAGGACCGCCGTCGAGGAGCTGCCGGGGATACCGAACGAGATCGCGGGGACGAGCGAACCCGCGACGGTCCCGTTGTTCGACGCCTCGCTCGCGACGACGCCGACCTCGTTTCCGGAGCCGAACGAGTCGGGATCGGAGGAGGCCCGCACCGCCTCGGAGTAGGCGACGAAGTTCGAGACGGTCGCGCCCGCGCCGGGGATCGCGCCGACGAGCATCCCGATCAGCCCCGACTTGATCACCGTGACGGGGCGAGTGACCGTCGACGTGATCCCCTCCGTGATCCCCTTCCGGTCGATCCTGACTTCGCCCTCCGCGATGCCGCCCTTCTGGCCGGCGAGTTTCATCATCTCCGCGATCGCGAACAGGCCGATCAGCACCGCGACGAAGTCGATGCCGTCGAAGAGCAACAGCGACTCGGCGTACCGCCGCTCGATCGAGATCGGCTGGGCGGAGCCGATGGTCGTGATGAGCAGCCCCGCGACACCGGCGAGCAGCCCCTTCGCGAACGAACCGCGGGTGATGACCGTGATCATCGACAGCCCGAGCAGCGCCACGAGGAACCGCTCGGGGGTGCCGACGGCGAGCACCATCTCGATCAGCAGCGGCGAGAACAGGATCAGCGCCGTGATCGTGAACAGCCCCGCGAACGCGGAGGCCGTCGCCGAGATCGAGAGCGCCGTCGCTGCCCGCCCCTGCTGGGACATGGGGTAGCCGTCGAACATCGTCGCCGCGGACGACGAGACGCCCGGCGTGTTGATCAGGATCGCCGCGATCGACCCCCCGTACATCGAGCCGCTGTAGACGCCGACGAGGAGGATGATCGCGTCCGCCGCCTCGAGCGGCAGCGTCAGCGGCAGGATGATCGCCATCCCGAGCGGCGGGCCGAGTCCCGGGAGGCCGCCGACGATGATGCCGATGACGACCCCGAGAAGCAGCCAGAACATCGTCTGGGTGGTCAACAGCGCGTCGATCGCGCCGAACAGCGTCTCCATGCTCATGCGAGAATCACCACGAGAACGTCAACGACCTGCGTCGACAGCCCCACGGCGTCGAACAGCTGGTCGAGTACCTGCCCGATCAGATCGAACAGCGGCTCGGTGATCGGCTCGAGCAGGACGTCCGGCGGCGTGGGCTCCCAGCCGGTGAGCCAGCCCTCGGCGATGTCGGACTGGATGTACTCGTAGAAGAGGTGCGCGCTGGCGAAGCTGATGAACGTGAGCGCGACCGCCCTGAGGAGTTCCATCCGGACCCAGAGCGCCCAGGCCGCCACGAACAGTGGCGTCGCGTACAGCATCCCGATCGCGAACGTCACCAGCATGTAGGCGATACAGAGGACGCCGGTCACGACCGGCCCCCTCGGGTCGTCGATGTCGTAGGTGTACATCGCTCCCGATCCGTCGCCGTCTTCGGCCGACTCCTCGAGGTCGTCCTCCTCCGCGTCGCCGCCGGGGAGATCCATGTCCTCCTCGCCCATTATCTGCATGGGTTCGGCGACGAACGACTCCGCGGACTGGCCGACCTGCTCCCGGTAGACGACGCTCACGATCACGAAGACGAGTCCGACCACGGTTCGTAACAGCCCATCGCCGGTTTCCAGATACGTGGTCGCGCCGGTGTAGACCGCGTACAGGCCGAGCGCGGCCAGCATCACCGGACCGACGACCGTCAGGTAGTTCCTGGCGAGAAGCAGCACAGAGAGGATGATCGTCAGCCCGGCCATGACCTGCGGAAACTCCGCTGCGGCCGGAGAGAACTCTCGAGCGCCGTAGTACATGTAGATACCCGTCACGAGGAACAACAACAACAGCACGTGCTCCATCGTCGGGCGCTCGCCCAACACCGGTTCGACGGCGTCGGCAACGCTTCGAACCACGGCCAGTGTCGTCTCCTGTATACCGTCCACCCCCGATCCGTCCTGTGTCATCGTCTTTCTACGTCGTTGGAAATCGCGTTCGAACTGGTTCGTTCGTACGGCGGACGGACAGCCGACCCTGCTTCGGAACGGATACCGAACGGCGGCGTCCTCGGGTCGACTTCGTCAGCCCCGTCGATTCGGTGCGGTTACCGCGTCTCGTATCGGCTACTCCTCTTCGGCCATCTGGATGAACTCGTCGATGCCGCCGATCGCCTCCTCGACGTTCTGTTCGATCTCGTCGACAAGGCCGAAGTACACCTCCTCGGCCTCGTCCATGTCACCGTACTCGAGGACGTTGCCGGTGTCCTCGGCCCACTCCTGCGCCTCGTCGCTGGTTGCCGCCTCCTCGATCGCCTCCGAGATCGTCTGGCGGGCGTCCTCGGGCGTCCCTGCCGGTGCCAGCTGGACCTGGTGGAACTCCGTGATCCAGGCGAGACTGTCGCCGTAGTTCGTGATCTCGTCGATATCCGGGAACGCGTCGCTGATGTCGATGTCCATCAGGTTCACGAGCGCGGTCGCTTCACCGGACTCCTCGGCACCGATGGCGGACGTGTTCGTCGCGAAGCCGGCCGCAACCTCGCCGCTGATAACGGCCTCGGAGGTCGGGCCACCGCCGTCGTACGGCACCGCGGTGTCGTACTCGAGGCCGTACTCGTCTCTGAGCAACAGGGTGGTGAGATGACTGTCGCTGCCGGCGCCCTGGTAACCGAAGCCGGAGATTTCGCCGTCGGCGTAGGCGTCCCGCAGGTCGCCGTAGTCGTCGATCCCCGCGTCGTCGGCGGCGTCGTTGTTGACGATGAGCGTGTAACCGAAGATCCCCGAGTACGCGATCGGGTCGAAGTCCTCTTCGATGTGGAAAGTGTCGGTCTCGGTCGCGAGCCAGGTGAAGTGCGAGCCGACCGAGTTGATCGTCCCGAACGTGTAGCCGTCGGCGTCCTGTTCGGCCAGCCACTGTGCACCGACCATCCCGCCGGCACCCTCCCGGTTGTCGATTTCGACCGTCTGCCCGAGCGGATCCTCCATGAGCGGCTGGAGCTGTCGGGCGTACGTGTCCGTCCCCCCTCCCTCCGACCACGGAATCATCCACGTGAGCGAATCCGTCGGGAAGTCGTCGCCGGCATCCCCCGCGTCGTCAGCGGTATCGTCAGCGGTGTCGTCGGCGTCGTCGTCGCCGTTACCGAGACACCCTGCCAGTCCGAGCGTTACACCGGTTGCCGCGACCGCCCCACTTTTTACGAAGTGCCTCCGTCGCATACTGGTAGAGAATCGCACGCCAACATAAGTATTACGTACCGTCTTGCGTTTTCAGATAGTTTACCAATTAATTAATCCGGATATTTACTATAGCGTGTTCCTGCGTCAACACCACCGGCGCCCATTCAGTATTTATTCTGTTATTTCTATGCATATAATAATGTTTCTATGGTCGCACGAATCGTGGCCGTGGCCGACAGAAAGGGGACGACGCGAGCGCGCTGAAAGGAAGTACTGTACGTCAGTGTCGGCACCCCGCGAACCACCCTTGTAGGTGTGTCGGGAGTTCGAGACTACAGCAGATCGTCTCAGGCGTCGAGCGTCCGCTGAAGGATGGTCGGCGCGTCCTCGAGGGCGTCGTCCAGCGCCTCCGCGTCGGGACCGCCGCCCTGCGCGAAGTCCGGCGGCCCGCCGCCGCCGCCACCGACCCGACCCGCGAGTTCGCCGACGACCTCGCCGGCGTTGACCGCCGAGCCGTCGGGAACCGCAACGACGAACTGGGCGCCGCTCTCCCCGGAGCCGAGGACGGCGATCTTCCCCTCCTCGACGAGCGCGTTCGCCGTCGCCCGGAGTTCGTCCATGCCGGCGTCGATGCGCTGGACGACCGCCGTCGCCTCGCCGACCTCGAGCTCCTCGCCGCCTCCGCCGCCGCTGGCGCGAGCTTCGGCGAGTTGCTCGTTCAGTTCCTCGATCTGCTTGCCGCGTTCTTTCCACTCCTCGAAGAACCGCCGGGCGGTCTCGGGGACGTTCTCGGGGGAGACGTCGAGCTCCTCGGCCGCCTCGTAGAGGGCGTCCTCGGTGCGCTGGGTCGCCTCGACCGCGGCGTCGCCGGCCGCGAAGACGATCCGCTCGACGCCGTCCTGGACCCGTTCGGTCGTGAGGACCTTGATCGCGCCGATGTCGCCGGTGCGAGCGACGTGGGTCCCCCCGCAGGCCTGGACGTCCTCGGCGACGTGGATCAGCCTGATGTTCGTTCCCGGTGGAATGCCGCCCTGATAGAGGTCGAAGCCGTGTTCTGCCTCGGCGTCCTGGCGGTGGGGCCACTCCTGACTCACCGAGGTGTTGTCCATCACCATCCCGTTCGCGACGCGCTCGATGCGCTTGACGTCGCTCCGGGAGATCCGGGCGTAGTGGCGCAGGTCGATCCGCGAAGAGTCGACGCCCTTCTGGGCGCCCGCCTGGCGGACGTGCTCGCCGAGTACCTGCCGGGCGGCGTGCATGATGATGTGCGTCGCCGTGTGGTGGCGCATCAGCTGGCGCCGGCGGGGTGCATTGAGCTGGCCGTTGACGAACTCGCCCTTGCCGAGTGGCTCGTCGGTCCGGTGGAGGATGACGCCCTCTTCGATCTGGACGTCGGTGACCTCCGCGGTCGTCTCGTCGGTCGACAGCGTCCCCCAGTCGGCGGGCTGGCCCCCGCCTTCGGGGTAGAACATCGTCTGATCGAGCACGACGTCGTACCCCTCCTCGCGTTCGAAGACGTCCAGAACGACGGCCTCGAACTGGGTGCGCTGCTGGTCGTCGTAGTACAGCTGCTCCGTCTCCGGCAGGTCGGCGAATCGCTCGTCGGGCTCCTCGTCGGTCGTCTCGAGCGCCTCGGCGGTGTCGTGGCGTTCTGCGACGAGGCTGTAGAAGTCGTCGGGAACCTGCACGTCGGCGCCGACCTCCGCTGCGATTTCGGCGACCATATCCGGCTGAATGCCGTGAGAGTCGTAGAGTTCGATCAGCTCCGAGGTGGGGATCGTCTCGCCGCGCTCTGCGTACTCCGCGGCGAGCGTCTCGACCCGGCGGCCGCCCCGCTCCAGGGTCTCGCGGTACTTCTCGACCTCCGTGCGGACGACGTCCCGGATCGTATCCCGATTTTCGTATCCGAGCCGCTCGGCCTGCATGTCGACGAGTTCGTCCAGCGGCGCGTCGACGCCCACCGTGTCGCAGAGGCGCTTGGTGCGTCGGAGCACCATCCGCGCGAGGTAACCGGTGGCGACGTTCGAGGGGACGATCCCGTCGCCGAACATGTACGCGAGGGTCCGACAGTGGTCGGCGATGGCGTAGATCGCCTCGAGCGGCGCCATCAACTCCTCGAGGTCGGCCCGGTCGACGCCGAGTTCGTCGGCGATCGTGGCGCGGGCGGTCTCCATGTCTTCTGCCTCGTCGATGTCCATGTGACCCGCCCGTTTCGCGGCACGGTGGACGAGTTCTTCCTCCGCGTCGGTGTACTCGAGGTCGGCGTTCTCGGTGAGGAAGTCGATCATGTCCGGGTAGATCGCCTCGTACACCGTCGGCGTTCCTTGAGAGACCCAGGCCCAGCGCTCGAGCCCGTAGCCGGTGTCGACGATGTAGGTGTCCATGTAGGAGTAGCGGTTCCCGTCTTTCATCTCGAACTCGCCGTCGGGGTCCTGCTCCATACACATGAAAACGAGCGTCGCGAGTTCGACGCCCTTGAAGATGACCTCGATCGCCGGGCCGGCGTTGCCGCCGCCGACCCACGGGTCCTCGATGTAGACGATCTCCTCGAGGTCAACCCCCAGCGAGGTGAAAAACTCGTCGCAGTACTCGACGGTTTCGTCCTTCCAGTACACCTCCCCCTGATAGGCGTACTGCTCGGGGTCCTCGAGGTCCTCCCGGGCGTTGAACGCGTGGTGGGCCATCATCTCGAAGGCCATCGTGTGTCGGCCGGTCTTGCCGACGTTGTCGATGTCCTGCATCCGGATGCACGGTTGCGAGATGGTCAGCGGGTTCGCCGGCGGCGGCGACTGGCCGCTGGTCACAAGCGGCTGGAAGTCGTAGACCGACGCCTGCGTGAGCAGGACGTCGTCGCGCCAGCGGTTCGCCGCGACCGGGTAGGGGTCGATCCGCTCGTGGCCGTGCTCCTCGAAAAAGGAGAGGAACGTCTCTCGCATCTCCTCAAGGCTGTACTCCTCGTCGAAGCCGGGGTTCCCGATGAAGTCGTACTCCTCGCAGGGCGGCTCGCCGCAGGTCTCCCGCTCGTGGTCGCGCGTCCAGAAGTGCGCGCCACAGGAGGGACACGTCTTCCGGTCGAACCCCTCCTCCTCGAAGTACTCGAGTTGGTACTCTTCCTCCAGTTCACTCATTGCTATGTGCTGTTGACCATGCAGTGCCTAAAACAGTTCCGCAACGGCCAGTCCCTTCGGACGGACTCCTGGAGTCAGCTCCGATGTACCCGCGAACCGCCCTAGACGACCCGTCGACGAACGCGGCGCGAGGCGACATCCCTCCGTGGCACCGCCGCTGTCGTCGCGTCGGTGCCGTTCCCTCACAGACCAGCAGATCCGTGGGTACGGGAATCGCACCAGCCGCGTCGCTGGCCGGTATCGAACGTCCGTCGAAAACTGCCCGGGGGAGGCAGTGGGGGAGGGTCTGGTCGACCGCACGATACACGCAACGGGGCCCGGGGGTGTGCTATGGTTCGAGTTGCCTGTCTGTTCGGGCTCCCGTCATCTACACCGAGGGGGACGAGACGGGTACCCGTTCGCCTTCAGTAGTCGTGGCTTTTAGTACGCGAGACACTGCGGCCTCGAGCCGGCCGTCGGTCCTCGCTCGAGCGTCTCGGCGAGGCGACCGCTGAACACCGGTTCGAGCTACGCGTCGGCGTCGGTCTCGAGCGCCAGCGAGGCGAGCAGCGCCTCGAGCTGGAGCCGCTCGCTCGCGCCCTCGGTGATCCGGTAGTCGACCTCGCCGAGACGCTCGAGCAGCCGCACCGTCGCCCGTTCAGAGATGTCGAACTCCCAGGCCGAGCGGTGGAGCTGGTCGATGACGTCGCCGCCGGCGAGCCCGCGGTCGGTGAGCAGGTCATCCAGGGCGGCCCGCGCCGCCGTGAAGTCGCCGTCGATGGCGTGGGCGACCATCGCCTCGACCTCCTCGGGACGGGCGGTCGCGGTGATCGCGAACACCGTCTCCTCGTCGACGGTTTCGCCCATAACCGCGGCCGCCTGGAGGGCGTTGATCGCCTTTCGCATGTCACCGTCGGCGGCGTAGATCAGCGCGTCGACCCCGTCGTCGGCCACCTCGATCCCCTCGGTTGCGGCGATTTCGCGGATCTGCGCCTCGACGGCGTCCTCGCCGAGCTGGGTGAACCGAAAGACCGCACAGCGAGACTGGATGGGGTCGATGATCTGACTCGAGTAGTTACACGAGAGGATGAAGCGGGTGTTGTGGGAGAACTCCTCCATGGTTCGGCGCAGCGCCGACTGGGCGTCGCTCGTGAGCGCGTCGGCCTCGTCGAGAAAGATGATGCGATGGTCGTAGCCGCCGAAGCTCGCGCGCGCGAAGTTCTTGATTCGGTCGCGGACGACGTCGATCCCGCGCTGGTCGGAGGCGTTTAACTCGAGAAAGTTCTCTCGCCAGTCGTCGCCGTAGATTTCGCGGGCGATGGCTTGCGATGCGGTAGTTTTTCCCGTTCCTGCAGGCCCTGCAAATAATAAATGGGGGAGGTCGTTCTGCTCGACGTAGCGCAGCAGGCGGGGCACGATGTTCTCGTGACCTTTGATCTCGGCCAACCGCTCCGGCCGGTACTTCTCGATCCAGACCTCGGTCTTCCCGCCGGACGGCGCGTCGCCTTCGGCGTCGGCCTCGCTCATACCACCGGGAAGGGGTGGGCGGGAGATAAAACGACCGAACGCGGTCGTCGCCACCGACGCAGTCGAGCCCGCTCTCGGAACCGCAGGCGACTCGAGTCGGCGCGAGAGAGCCTCGCACCACATATCATGTCCACTACGAGTTTATGCTCGAGAACGGCGTACCTACGGTATGGGTTCTAGAACGCGATTCCTCGTGGTACTCCTGGTGCTCGCGGTCGTCCTCGGCTCGCTGCCGGGGATCGTCGCCGCACAGGACCGCAGCGGCGTCGGCGGGACGATCACCGTGGCGGAGGGGGAAACGGTCGACGAGGTGAGCGCGGTCGCCGGTGACGTCTTCATCGAGGGGACGGTGACCGGTGACGTCAGCGCCCTCGCCGGCAACGTACACGTCGCCGGCGAGGTCGGCGGCGACGTCAGCGTCGCGACGGGCAACCTCGAGATCACCGGTACCGTCGACGGCGAGGTCTCCGCGGGCGCCGGCAACGTCGTAATCGCCGAGGGAGCGACGATCGGGGCGTTACAGGCCGGCGCCGGCAACGTCGTGATCGACGGCGAAATCGCGGGTGACGCGGCGATCGGCGCGGAGACGATTGCGCTCGGCGAGAGCGCCGCCATCGCGGGCGACCTGCGCTACGACGGGGCCCTCGAGGGCAACACCGGAGCCGTCGCCGGCGACGTGACCCGCGACTCGACGCTCGGCTTCGACGTCGCGCCGACGGTCCAGCCGCTGGCCGACTGGCTGTTCGCGCTGTACGCGCTCGTGCTGAACCTGCTGCTCGGTGCGGTGTTGCTCGCGCTGTTCCCGTCGTTCACCGACCGGGTCGCCGACCGCGTGGCGACCGATCCCGTTCGCTCGGGGCTCGTCGGCCTGCTGGTGCTCGTCGGGGTTCCGATCCTGCTGGCCGCGATCGCCATCACCGTGATCGGCATCCCCATCACGATCGTCGGCGCGCTCGCGTTCGCGCTGTTCGTCTGGATTGGGATCGTCTACGGCCGCTTCGCCGTCGCCGCCTGGGCGCTCTCCTACGCCGACGTCGACAACCGCTGGCTCGCGCTCGTCGTGGGTCTGGTCGGCGGTGCGGTCCTCGCACAGATCCCCTATCTCGGGGGCCTTCTGAACTTCGTGATCTTCCTGCTCGGGCTGGGTGCGCTCTCGATGGCGCTCTACGGCCACCGGCGGCGGGTCCGCGAGTCGCCCTCGGCGACTGGCCCGGAGGAGCCGACGGTCGGCTAGCCGCTCGAGCGACGCGCTCAAGGGCCCGCGATGCCGACCCTTCGACCATGCGCGTTACCGTCGACGTGAAGGGGGATGCGGTCCACGAGATCGACCTCGCGGAGCTCCCGGCCGCCGAGCCGAGCTACGCCGACCTGCTCGCCGAACTCGAGTTGAGTCCCCACGAGGTGAGCGTCCTGGTCGACGGTCGCCCCGTCCCCGAGGACCAGCCGGTCGACGCCGAGGAAGTTACCGTGCTCCGGTTGATCACGGGCGGGTGAGCGGAAGGGGCGCTCAGTCGTCCTCGGTGACGACGTCGCTCGAGCCCGGAGCCGACGCGTCCCGCCCAGACGGTGAAAGGTCGGTCGTTTTGAGCCTCCCCCTCGAACGGGCGGTATGACCTCCACCGATGTCGACTTCGCACTCCCGAACGTCGGACCCGGGCCGGACCCGCTGCGGCTGTCGGCGCTCGCCGCCTCTGTCGAGCCGGCCGACCCCACGACGGGGGCGGGCGTCGACCCGGCCTACGACGCCGCGGTCGTGCTGTTACAGCGCGACCACTACTGCGGCAACTGCCGTCGGCAGGTCCGGGCCGTCGCCGACCGGTACGACGAGTTTCGCGAGCGGCGCGCGGAGGTCGTCTCGATCGTTCCAGAGTCCAGAGAGACCGTCGAGCGCTGGCAGGCGTCCTACGACCTCCCGTTCCCGCTGTGTGCCGACCCCGAAACCGTCGCCGGCGAGGCGTTCGACCAACCCGTTCGCCTGGGACCCCTGGGGCGACTCTCCGATCTTATCGGCCGGATGCCCGTCGCGGTGGTTCTCGACTTGGGCGCGCCCGAGGAGGTCGACGTCGCCTCCGTCCACCGCGGCAGTTCGCGCTGGGATCGCCCCGAAATCGACGAGTTGCTCGCCGAACTCGAGGCCCTCGAGTGAGCCGCCGACACGCGACCGAAGTGCTACCTCCGATGTACGTTCGCAACGCCACCCCCGCAGACGCCCTCGAGATCCGCCGAATCCTCGACGCGGCCATGCTCGAGCCCGGCGACGTCGACGTCCGAATCCGGGAGGGAGACGTTCTCGTCGCAGTGGAGGGCTCTCCGTCGAACGCGGGGACGACGACCGACGCGGCCGACGGACGGATCGTCGGCGCGATCGTCCTCGAGCCCGGCGAGGAGGCCGACCACATCGCGGCGCTCGCCGTCCGCAAGCGGCGACGGGACCGGGGTATCGGAACCGCGCTCGTCGACGCCGCCCTCGACCGCCGGCGTCGGCTCACCGCGAACTTCGACGAGCGCGTGCGGCCGTTCTACGAGTCCCTCGAGTTCGCCATCGAACCGATCGACGACCGCCGCAGCCGCGGCGTTCGGAGCCGCGAGGAGTGAGCGCGGACCAGATTTATCAGCCAGAAGGTGGTAGTCGGGGCCCATGGCGCTACAACGGCTGCTCAGCGGCGATCCGGCGAGAAGTGCGACGCTGTACATCGCGATCGGCGTGCTCTCGCTGCTCAAGGCGATCGCGGTGCGCAACGACAGGGTCCGCTTTCGGCGCGAGCTGCTCGACGCCGGGCTGTTTCTCGCCGTCGGTCTGGCCCTCCGACAGTACAGTTCGCTCAAAGAAGAGAAGCGACGGGAGCTCAACGAGCGGCTTCCCGACTGGATGATCGACGACACCGAATCGGAGTCCGCGGGGCTGAAGACGCGAGCGAAGCGCCGCCTCGGCGGTGAGTCGGAACCCGAACCCGATCCGACGCTCCGCGACCGGGCGAAGCGAGCCGTCGGCGACCGACGGTAGGGCCCGTTCGTTCTCACCACCGCTCGGCGAGCCGTCCGACGAACCCGTCGTCGAGGCGTCACCTCGCGGGTAGTTCGACGACCGCCGGGACGAACCAGCCGGACGAGCCGACGGCTCGGCGGGCGAACGGACACCAGGAAGGTGTTCCCCTCGAGGGGGTCGCGGACCTCGAGGCGACTCGAGGTGGTTAGCGTCGGTGCGGGTCGTCCCGCGGTGGCGTCACAGCAGCAGCGACACGACCGCGAGCACCAGGAAGATCAGGACCAGCCACTTGGCGATGGTCATCGTTACGCCTGCGACGCCCGTTGCGCCGAGTGCACCGGCGATGATCGCGATCACGAAGAACACGATTGCTAACTCGAGCATGGTACCGACGACAACGAATTGGGTAAAAGGGCTTGGGCTTGGATGCGCCATTTTCGACGCCTGCGTAAACCGTACTCGTTCAGGAGAGGATTACCGATACCCTCGTTTCGGGTCGGCCGGCTGTCACGCGGACGGTCCGTTGTAAGCCGTTACAACGATCCGTCTCAGAACAGGTCCTGGGTCAACTCGAGCGTGCGCTCGCGGTCTCTCCAGTCGACGAACAGCGCGACGCTGGTCGCGCTCGTGATCAGGTCGTGGACGTTGATGCGTGCGTCCGTGAGCGGGTCGACGATCGTGCTGATGATGCCGGGCTGGTTGGGCAGTTCGCCGCCGGTCACGCGGATAACCGCGAGCGGCGAGTCGACGGTGACGCTCGAGAGTTCCTCGCGCGCGATGACCTCGCGATGGAGGATGTTCTCGGCGCGTTCGGCCTCCTCGTCGTCGACGTAGAACGTCACGGAGTCGAGACCGCTGGCGACGGAATCGATGTTGACGTTGCTCTCGCCGAGGGCGGCCGACAGCGACTGGAAGACGCCGGGTTGGTTCCGGATCGCCCGGCCGGCGACGGTGAGACAGGCCAGCGGCCGCTCGCGCATGTCGACCAGGTTCTCGAACTGCCCCTCGATGCTCGTCCCGCCGGTGAGCAGGTCGCCGTGCTGGTAGTGAACGACGCGGACGTCGAGGCCGCCGTCCTTGTACGACAGCGCCGACGGAGCGACGACCTCGGCGCCGCGAAACGAGAGGTTTCGGAGCTCGTCGACGGAAATCTCGCCGACGTTCCGGGCACCTTCGACGACGTGGGGGTCGCCGGTCATCACGCCCTCGACGTCGGTGATGATGACGACCTCGTCGGCTTCCATGTACTTTCCGAGCATCACGGCGGTCGTATCGGAGCCGCCGCGGCCGAGCGTCGTTACCGAGCCGTCGGGGCCCTCCGCGAGAAAGCCCGTGATCACGGGCACCTCCGCGTCGAGCGCGTCGGCGACCGCTAGCGCCCGGCTTCGCGTCTCTTCGGCGTCGACCTCGCCGTACTCGTCGGTGACGACCGGCCAGCCCTCGCTGCCGGGTTCGAGAAACGTGGCGTCGACCCCCCGCGCCGAGAGAGCGGCTTTCAGCATCCGGACGCTGGTTCGCTCGCCCATGCTGACGATCTGGGCACGGTCTTCCTCGTCTGCCTCGAAGGTGATCTCCTCGAGTAAGTCGTCGGTCGTCGAACCCATCGCGCTGGCGACGACGGCGATCTCGTGGCCGTCCTCGACGGCGGCGGTGATCGAGTCCGCGGCGCGATTGATCCGATCGCCGCTGCCGAGACTCGTCCCGCCGAACTTGGCTACGACGCGCATCGGTTCACCCCGACTGCGCCGCCCGCGCAAACAGTGTAGCTCATCTGTGGGTTCGTTACCAGAGCGGGCAGATAACTGTGTCCCTCCGCCGGATTTTTACCCCTGTCCGGACCGCAGAGCGGTCCTCCCGGATTGCGCGTAGAAATTACCGACTGCCGTCCGTTCGGGCGGGATTTATATTCGTGCAAGTCATTACCACGCACCAATGAACGTACGGGACGCACTCGAGGCCGACGCCGACGCGCTCGCGTCGATCGCGGACTCGCCGACCGACGTGATGCGAAATCTGGTCCACGACCGCACGGTGCGCGTCGCCGAAGACGGACCGAGAGATCCGAACGCGGACGTCTCGAGCGACACGACCGCCGGCTCGCAGTACGGCGGCTCCGATCCGGAGGACCTCCTGGGTTTCGTGAGCTTCGACGCGAAATCGGACACGGTCCACGTGACCCAGCTCGGCGGCACTCCCGACGCCTGCCAGCGGCTGCTCGCCGAACCGGTCAGGTTCGCCGAGCGCGAGTCGATGGCCGTCGAGGTGCTGGTACCGCCGGACGATCCGACCGTCGAGGGGGCCGCTCACGAACTCGGGTTCACCGAGACGGGCACCGGGCCGTGCTTCGACGGCATCAAGACGCGCCGGTACCGACTCGAGCCGTAGCGGAAGCCGGCTCCGGCGAGCGCTAGCTGAACTTCTGGACGGTTACGTCGAGCGTATCGAGGTCGACGATCGGGGCGTATCCCGAGTCGGGGTCGATGTTGACGCTCTTCTGGAAGTCGGTCTGGGACTGCCAGCAGCCGGAGTTGATCGCGAGCACGTTGTGGTACTTGCCGAAGCCGAGTTTGTGAACGTGACCGGTGTGGAAGATGTCCGGCACGTCCTCGATGACGAGGTAGTCGCGTTCCTCGGGTGCGAGTCTGGTGTGGCCGCCGAACTGCGGGGCGACGTGGCGCTTTTTCAGCAGGTGGTACATCGCCTTGTGAGGTTCGTCGTAGCTGGCTTTCTCCTCGGGAAGCTCCGCGATGACCTCGTCGAGGGAGACGCCGTGGTACATGAGCACCGAGACGCCCTCGAGGGTCACCGTCGAGGGGTTGCTCACGATGCGGGCGTCGTGGGCGGACATGATCGACCGGAGCTCCTCGTCGAACCCCGGCTGGGGTTCTGCGAGTCGGACCGCGTCGTGGTTCCCCGGGATCATCACGATCTCCATGTCGCCGGGAACCTGTTTCAGATACTCGTTGAACACCTCGTACTGCTCGTAGATGTCGACGACGTCGAGCTCCTCGTCCTGGTTGGGGTAGACGCCGACGCCCTCGACCATGTCGCCCGCGATCAGCAGGTACTCGACGTGCTGGGCGGTTTCGGTGTGGAGCCAGTCGGTGAACGCGTTCCAGGCGTCGCGCATGAACTCCTGGCTGCCGACGTGAACGTCGCTGATGAGCGCGGCCTGAACGTGGCGATCCGCGGTCGAGGGCTCGTGGGTCCGGGGAACGTCGGGGAAGTACATCGCGTCCGTGAACGCGATCCCCGCGTCGTCCGACAGCGTTCCCTCCATCGCCAGCACCTCGTCGCAGAGCAGTTCGCCGACGAGGTCCGCGTACTCGCGGTCTTTCATCACCAACCACGGGAAGGTGCCGGTGGCGTCCTCGAGTTCGACCAGCCAGTGGCCGCTGGCCGTCGAACGGACGTCGTTGACCAGCCCGACCATTCCCGCCTCCGCACCGCCGGGCATGCTCTGGATCGCCGTCGCGGGCCGGTGGTTCACCCGGCCCCGGAGCTTCGATCCGAGGCGCTCGAGGCGATCGCGAAACACCGTCACGAAGTCCCTGTACTCCCCGGTTCCCGTGCTCTCGCCGGTCATGTCGTTCGCGATCTCGAGCGAGCGCAGGGTCGGATCACTGGTGCGTTCGAACCCCGTCGAAGACCCCTTCGTTTCGACTGGAGCGGACCCGCCGTCGTCCGTGGGATTCCGATCCGGTTCTCCAGTCGAAACGAAGGGGTCTGAATCGGTGGAAGACGGTGTTGGGGACCTCCCGGTAGCAGCGCCGGCACCGTCGGCTGCGGTCGGGTCCGCCGCCGGCTCAGCCGTCGAGAGCACCGACCGGACGTGGTCGGTCGTCACCACGAGCGTTTCCGCCGGCGCAGCGTCGACGACGCGCTCGAGTGCGCGCGCGGGGTCGTCCGCCGACGCGATGAGGGTCACGGCCTCACGCTCGACGTTGTAGCCGCGGCTCGTGAGTTCGCTGACGATCCGTGCGGGCCCCTCGAGTGGCACACGACTCGCATTCGAGGGCGGCGAGAAAAGCGTGGCGAATGTACACCCGGCGACGGCTCCGACCACCGTTCGGAACAGAACCTTGATTGCCGGTCCCGGTAAAACGTGGTGCAATGAGCGGCCCCGGCCCCGGCGATGACGACGAGCGATACGACCGAGATTCCGAGGAGATCGACGCCGAGGACACTGACGCGGCTCCCGCGGCCGGGTCCGGGGACGCGCTCGACTCGACCGCGGCCGCCTCGAGCGATCACACGGAAGACGGCGCGACGCGCGAGGGACGCGAGGGCTCGAGGTCGGCGCCGCCGCCGGCCGCGAGTTCGACCGACGAGGTCACGATCGAGGACGACGGCGTCGTCCGCTGGTTCCTGAAATCGGACGACGGAACGGTCGTCGCCGTCCGCGACGTGTTGAGCAGCATCGCGGTGGTCGCACTCATCGGATTGATCCTCTTCGCGGTCAGCGGGATCTGGCCGCCGCTGGTCGCCGTCGAGAGCGGCAGCATGGAGCCGAACATGGAGCGCGGCGACCTGATCTTCATCACCGCCGACGACCGCTTCGTCGGCGACGACGCCGTCGACGGCACCGGCGTGGTCACGCTCGAGAGCGGCGAGCAGAACGGCTACGACAAGTTCGGCGAGTACGGCGACGTGATCGTCTTCGCGCCGAACGGGAACGAGTTCGAGACGCCGATCATCCATCGCGCGCACTTCTGGGTCGAGGAGGGCGACGACTGGGTCGAGATGGCGAACCCTGACTACGTCGAGGCGACGAACTGCGATCAGATCCAGACCTGTCCGGCCGAACACGACGGCTTCATCACGAAAGGGGACAACAATCCGGGCTACGATCAGGACCCGCTCTCGCGCGGCGCCCCGACCGACGTCGTCCAGTCCGAGTGGGTCACCGGGAAGGGGATGTTCCGCATCCCGTGGCTCGGCTACGTCCGACTCACGTTCGACGAGCTCCTCGCAGGGATGCTCATCGACTCGCCGACGCTGCCAGAGGGAACGAGCACCGGACCGTCGAGCGTCCCCGTCGGCCTCGTCGGCCTCGCCAGCGCCGTCGCCGTGGTCGGCGGTCGTCGCTCCGGGCACTGGTAGCGGGCGACGCGGGCGGTGTTTCAACTCGAGTGAGTCGAAAACGGATCGGGGACAGCGAGGTCGAAACGATCCGAGACGGCGCCGACCGTCGACGACGGCTGCTCAGTTTTCGAAGCGTGCCTGGACGAACGGCTGGACGTCGTCGATATCCGAGAGCCGCGAGTCGGAGAGCAAGACGACCTCCGTCTCCTCGATCGGTACCGAGAGGCTGATCTCCTTGGTTCGGCCGTACCGGCCTTTCGAGACGACGACTGCGTTGACGATCCCCAGCATGTCGAGTTCGCTGATGAGGTCCGTGACCCGCCGCTGCGTGAGGACGTCGGCGTCGATCTCCTCGCAGAGGCGTTTGTAGATGTTGAACACCTCGCCGGTGTTGATGCTGTGGACGCCGTTTTTCTCGAGGAGGATGATCGAAAACAGGACGAGCTTGCTCTGGGTGGGGAGGGTCCGCACCACTTCGACGACCCGATCGAGTTCGATCTTGTCCTGGGCCTGTCGAACGTGGTCCTCGACGATGGTCTCGGACTGGCTGCGCTCTGCGAGTTCGCCCGCCGTTCGCAGCAGATCGAGTGCGCGCCGTGCGTCGCCGTGTTCCTGGGCGGCGAAGGCGGCACACAGCGGGATCACGTCATCCGAGAGCGCGCCCTCCTTGAACGCGACTTCGGAGCGGTGCTGGAGGATGTCCCGGAGCTGGTTCGCGTCGTACGGCGGGAAGACGATCTCCTCCTCGCCCAGGCTCGACTTCACGCGCGGGTCGAGGAAATCGGTGAACTTGAGGTCGTTCGAGATGCCGATGATCGACACCCGCGAGTTCTCGAGTTCGGAGTTCATCCGCGAGAGGTTGTACAGGGTGTCGTCGCCGCTCTTCTCGACCAGTTTGTCGATCTCGTCGAGCATAATGACGACCACCCGCTCGGAGTAGTCGACCGCGTCAAAGAAGACGCTGTACACCCGGTCGGTCGGCCAGCCCGTCATCGGAACCTCCTCGAAGCTCTCGCGGTCGGCCGCGAGCGACTCGATCCGGGCTTTGACCTCCTCGGCCGAATCGAACGGCGTCTCCGCGAGCGGGTGGGGTTCCGCCGCCGGGTCGTCCGTCTCCGTCGAATCGCCCGCCGGCGTCTCGTCCGCTTCGTTCGTCGCGCCCGCTTCGGAACGCCGGGAGGTGGTCGCAGACCCCTCCGTTTCGACTGGAGAGTCGCCCTCGTCGGCGACCGCCGGTGTGTCGGCCTCGAGGGACTCGAGGAGCGACTCGAGGGAGGCGATCCGCTCGTCGATCATCGCCTCGTTCTCCTCGATGAACTTGTTGGCGAGCTGTGCCAGCACCCGGTACTGGGTGTCGGTCACCTCGCAGTTGATGTACTCGACGTCGCACGGGACGCTGTACTTCTGGGAGGTGCTTTCTAGTTCCTTGCTCACGAACTTCGCGCTCGCGGTCTTGCCGGTTCCCGTCTTCCCGTAGATCAGGATGTTCGACGGCGTCTCGCCTCGGAGCGCGGCGACCAGGATCGTCGCCATCTTGTTGATCTGGTCGCTGCGATGGGGCAGCTCGTGGGGCGTGTACGACGGCCGGAGCACTTCCTTGTTCTCGAAGATCGGTTCCCCGCTGAGCAGGTCGTCGAACAGTCCCTGGTTCGACTCCTCCTCGGAGAGGTCGCTCTCCCCGAAGTCCGTTGCAAACCCGCGAGCGGCGCCGGAGTCGGAGGTTTGCCCCGACTCGAGTTCATCGTCAGACATCCGTTGTTCGAAACCCCCTTGTTTCGTGTGGAGTACGGCCCGACAGCACAGAGAATGGAGGTGGTAGGCCTCAGATGCCCTGTTTCAGGAGATTCGTCGCTCCCGTCGGGTCCAGTTGATGCAAACGAACCAGAGGAATACCTAGCTAATAAACTCTTCCCTTCAGGTCGTAGACCAGTAATACCCCTGGACAGTAAAGCAATCTATCTACGTTACAGTAACGTGCTGCCCGCTCAGTCACGCAACCAGCTGTACTGATCGACAGACGACCGCAAACCATGCCGACGGGCGAACGAGCGAACGGGGATCGGTTGTCGTCTCGAGACGACGGCGTGCCGATCGGTTCGACTCGAGCAGTCCGGGTGGACGGCCGGAGCCGAGACTGAGCGAGAGCGCCTGTGAATTGTTTACACATAATGTATGCACGCGTGTATAATGAGGAAATGTGCGAGGACGTGTAATGTGTGTACGCGTGTAGGAGGACGGTGGACGTGTAATGTGGACGCATGGAGGAGGATGGGGCCACGCGTGTAGGAGAGCCCGAACTTCGTCGGATGCGTGCCACCGAATCAACTCGGAGTCCGAGATGCCGCCGACGGCCGGTCCGAGCTGAGTCTCGTTCAACGGGCGTGCGTTCGGCAGTCACCGACGAGCGTCCGGAGAGACGCGAGTCCCAAGGCCGCGAGACGTTGGGAGTGTGAGAATACGCCGGTAGAATCGACAGTTCGACCCTGAGAAACGTGAGTCGATTCTTCGGACACCCCCCACCCCTTTGTTTCAGGTGGAGACGGGACCGAGGGGGGAGGGGGTACCGAAGATTTTGGACTGGAAGGTTTTATGTGGGTGTGAGTAGAACACGGTCCGTAGCATTAGAAAAACCATAGTGTTACTAGGTCTGTCGGTTTATATTACTAGAGTCTACTAGATTCGCTCCACTAACGGCACTCTGTTACTAGACCTCCCGAAACCGTCGAAATCACTCGAGCCAGCGCTCGACACTTCTGCTCGACGCGAGATCAGGGGTCCGAACGTCACGCTCGTTGGACTCAACCGCCGATCTCGACCCCACACCCGATCGGGTCTCCACCCGAAACGAAGGGGTGGGGGTCTCGCCTCGAGAGAGAAAAGGACAATGATTCCACACTATCCTCGTCTGACGTGATGGATTTCGCCCACTTACTGTGGGTCAAATTAGCACGGTTTGTGTTATCGTTGACCATGAATCCGTCGGCTCATCACACCAACCATAGTTTCGGGTGGAACCCACCCCTGCCACTACCTTCTTCTCTCACCCATGGCACGTGTTACCGTTCTCTCACCGATCGTGGTACGTGTTATCTCTTGGATAGTCCACACGTCTGACGTAGGCTTAAGTGAGTTCGGTTCAGTAGTACGCGCAGACGCACCCCCTGGTGCATGGAGGATCTCAAGGATGGGATTGTTTACAGGACTCAAAGACAGCATCTCTCGCGTTACGGATCGCCTGTTCTCCGAACAGGAGCCAAAGCGGATCGGCATCTACGGCCCGCCCAACGCAGGGAAGACGACGCTTGCGAACCGCATCGCCCGCGACTGGACCGGTGACGCGATCGGGACCGAAAGCCACGTTCCACACGAAACGCGCCGCGCCCGCCGCAAGGAGAACGTCGAAATCGAGCGCAACGGCAAGTCGGTGACGATCGACATCGTCGACACCCCCGGCGTCACGACCAAAGTCGACTACGAGGAGTTCACCGACGAGATGGACAAGGAGGACGCGATCCGTCGCTCGCGGGAGGCGACCGAGGGCGTCGCCGAGGCGATGCACTGGCTGCGCGAGGACGTCGACGGCGTTATCTACGTCCTCGACAGCGCGGAGGACCCGATCACGCAGGTCAACACGATGTTGATCGGCATCATCGAGTCCCGCGATCTCCCGGTTCTCATCTTCGCGAACAAGATCGACCTCGAGGAGTCGAGCATCAAGCGGATCGAAGACGCGTTCCCACAGCACAAGACGGTCCCGCTGTCGGCGAAAGAGGGAAAGAACATGGACGAAGTGTACGAAAATATCGCGGAGTACTTCGGGTGAGCTGAATGCCAGAAGCAACGAACGCAGACGACGGGAAAGGCGCCGACGGCGTCCAGATCGACCTGATCAGCGGCGAGCGAATGAACGGGCTGACGAGCATGGAGAAGATCCGGATGATCCTCGACGGCGTCCACGACGGTAACATCGTGATCCTCGAGGAGGGGCTCTCTCCCGACGAGGAGAGCAAACTCATCGAGGTGACGATGGCGGAGATCAGCCCCGACGAGTTCAACGGGATCGAAATCGAGACCTACCCGAAATCCAGCACGCGCGACTCCTCGCTGCTCGGACGGATCATGGGAACCGACGAGTCGGCGAACAAACTCACGGTGATCGGGCCGGCGAACCAGATCGAAACCCTCCACAAGGACGAAACACTCATCAGCGCTCTCGTCTCCCGCAACTAATGCCCCACCAGTGTACGACCTGCGGTCGCACGTTTCCCGACGGCTCGAAGGAGATGCTGTCGGGGTGTCCGGACTGCGGCGGGAACAAGTTCCAGTTCACCCCCGCGGGCGCTTCGGACGACGCGGGCGACAGCGGCGAGATCGAAGGTGACGAGGACCGATCCGCCGCCGACCGCTCCGTCGCCGACCGATCCGTCACGGAACAGGTCGATCGACCGACGGCGACGTCCGTCGAGGAGGAGGCACCCGCCTCGTCCGACACCGACGCCTCACACTCGAGTGTCGGCCCCGGCGACCGGGCTGTAGATCGGGCCGAACCGGATCGAGCAGTCGCGCGCTCGAGCGAGACGGGGTTCGCCGAGTGGCCGGAGACCGCACGCCCCCCGGAGGACCGCGAGTCGACACCGGAGTCGGCTGCCGACGTCGCGACAACGACGACCGAGGTGTCGCCCCCGATCCGCTCGCCGTCGCCGGACTCGAGTCGGCCGTCGACCGAGACGCAGGAGGACGAGGCTCAGCGGTCACCGGAACCGGACGACCGGACCGACGGTGAGGATTCGGCACAGGCCGACGCCCGAAGCGAGGTCGTCTCGCCCGAGGAGCTTCCGAGCGACCAGGAGGGAAGCGAACGGCCACCGAACCACGGTCGCGTCGTCAGCGAACCGTCAGGCGAGGAGCAGTCGCTCGAGGACCTCCGCGAGGAACTCAACGACCAGTTCGAGAGCATCAAGATCGTCAGCCCCGGCCAGTACGAACTCAACCTGATGGAGCTGTACGACCGCGAGGAGTACATCGTCTCGCTCCAGGAAGACGGCCGGTACGTGATCAACGTTCCCGACTCCTGGCGCGACGGGTCCGAGTAAGCTCCTCTCACGTGACGACTTGGGGATCGCTCGAGGCCCCGTTGCCGACTGCGACGACACCCGGGGCCCGTCGCCGGTGACGGTGACTTTCGATCCTCGGTTGCCGGCGCCGCTTCTTTGTGCCCGCCCGAACCCCTTCTGTTTCCACTGGAACACACTCGAGACTACCTGTTGCCTTACTCAACCCCTGACTTTAGGCTCGACACGAAGAGTGGCTGCTTCCGTACTCCTGGTCGCAGTTCGTTCGGTTGCGGTCCCCGCCGGTCGCAACCGAACCGGTGTGCGTATTGTCCGTTGGCTCGTTACCTCCGCACTCTCCCGTTGGCTCACTACCTCCGCACTCTCCCGTTGGCTCACTACCTCCGCACTCTCCCGTTGGCTCACTACCTCCGCACTCTCCCGTTGGCTCACTACCTCGAGTGCCTCGTCTCTCACTTCGCGCCTCCTCCTGCCTGCGCCAGACGAACCCGGTACGGCGGGGGCGGAAGGATGGATTTAAGCGATCCGACCGATAGCCACGGAGTATGAGCACTGCAACCAAGATCGTTCTCACGACCGTCGGCGCCTCGACGCTGCTGTCGATCCTGCTCGTCTTCCAGATCGTTTTCGTCTGATGTTCGAGACGCGAGCGCTCTCGAGTTCCGCTGACGCGGTCCGGCAAGCCCACGCCCCGGCTGCGCTCGTTCTCGACACCGAACGGGATTTTGAGACGCTCCCGCCGGCAGTCGCCGAGGAGCTGGGAGTGCTCGTCGACGGGCTCGCGCCGTCGAGCTATCCCGCGGCGTGGCTGCCGGAGGACGCGCCGCGGCTGCTCGCGCGCTACGCGAGCGGCGAGTTCACCATCGGAATGCCCGGCGACGGCAGCGTCGCCTGGACCCGCCAGACCGACCCGCCGGTGGTGCTGGTGAAACCGCGCGTCCAGGGGTCGCCGGAGGCGTTCATCGACTTCCTCGTCGCGGAGGCGCTCGTGCAGGTCGGCCTCGAGGTCCCCGAACACTTCATCGGCTTCTTCGAGGACCGCTACCGGGAGCTCGACGCGGCCGTCCCCCTCGACCCGAACGCCACCTACCAGATCGCCGCCGCGCTGTACGACGGCTGGGTCGGGTTGCACACGCGGGCGGTCTTCGCGGACTGGGAGGACGACCGTCCGGCGCTCTTCGACGCCTGGCGGGACGCCGGTTCGCGGCTCGAGGGACGGGTCTCCGCGCTCCCGAGCGCGGTCGCCCGCGGCGAGACCGACTTCGCCGACGCGACGGAGCTCGCCTGTAGCGCGATCAAACACGGGATCGACCTGCCCGCGCCGTTCGCCGCACTCGAAACGACGGCCTACGCGGACCACGGCGCCGCCTACGCGGTTCGCTGGGCCGAGAAGACGTTCGACGCACTGGCGGAGTGACCGGGCGCGCTGGGGCGACGGTCCCGGTCGGCCGTCGCCGACCGGTGCTCGGACGGCCCTCGAGCCGGCGACTTACCCGTCGGTCGCCCCGTCGACCTCGACGCGCTCGAGGACGATCCCCTCGGAAAACCCGCCCCGTTCGGCCCGTTTTTCCCGCTGTACCGTCGCCAGCTCCTCCCTCGAGACGCCCGCTCGCTCACAGATCGCTTCGACGACGGCGAGGACGTCCGCGAGCTCCTCGAGGTCGCCGTCCTCGCAGAACTCCGTAGCCTCCTCCTGGAGCTTCTCGGCGAGTCGACGGTCGTACTCTGCGCCGGTCGCTGCGTGCGTGACCGGTCGGTCGCCGCTCTCGCGGATTAGCTCTGGAATCCGATCGCGAACCAGTTTGTCGTACGTTCTGGTCGCGGGGTCGTCGTGGGCCGACCGGTGGTCGACGCCGGCTGTGGATTCGCGTCGTTCGTCGTCGGCCGTGGACGCGCGTTCGTCGTCGCTCGCAGGCGGGTGCTCGTCGTCGCGTGTAGGCGGGCGTGTCATGTCTTGAGCGAGTCGGCGGTCTTGAGCGAGTTGACGTCGGTCGTCTGCGGGTCTCGAGAGCCGGCTAGAACTCGACGTCGACGGTGTCGTCCTCGTGGAGGTCGATGACGCCGTCGAACAGCGCCCGGAAGTCGTCGACGACGCGCTCGTCGTGGACCTCGTCGGAGAGATGAAAGAGGCCGACCGCGTCGTGTGCTTCGAGCAGTTCCAGGATCCGCTTGGTCGCCTCGAGTGTGGGCTCCTCGCCCGCGTAGTAGGCGAGTTCGGTGATCGAGTCGAAGCTCACCCGGAGCTTGCCGTCGTGTGCCTCGAGGAACCCCTCGACGTGTTCGACGATGGCGTCTAAGTTGTCGGGTGCGGAGACGTAGTGGACGTTCGCACTCGAGCGCCGGGAGTAGCCGCGTTCGATGCTCAACGTGTCGAGGATCTCCGCGCGGGACTCGTCGACGTCGTAGTACTCGAGTTTCTGGCGCACTTCGCGGGCGGTCGTTCGGGTGGAAACGACGAGGAAGGAGTCGGTGTCGGTCTTCAGAAAGTCGGTGTCGATGCGGTCCGTCTCGCCCGTGCTCGGATGCAAGAGAAGAACGCTGGTTCCCCCAGGGACTGTCTCCGGCGTCCCGTCGATTTCGAGTGAATACTCCATGCTGGCGTGAACAACTTGCGGAATCGACTTAAGAGTGCGGGTGTGTGCAGTCGTTCCGTCTGGCGGTCCCGCTCGCCGGGGTCGCGGCGGCGGGATCGGATACGTCGGCGGGCGCCCGGCGGGTCACCGCTCCTGGCGGAGGATGATGACCATCGACAGCCCCGAAACGAGGAGGATGACGATCGCGGGAATCGCGGCGTGGCTCATGTAGGCGGCTTCCTCGGCCCGCCAGATGTGCGTGACGAGCGTCTCGAACCCGGTCGGGCGCAACAGTAGCGTCGCCGGGAGCTCCTTCATCGTCGTCAGGAAGACGAGCGCCGCGCCGGCGAGGATCCCCGGCGCGATCAGCGGCAGGGTCACCGACCGGAACGTCTCGACGTGCCCGCGCCCGAGGGTGCGCGAGGCTTCGACGAGCTTCGGGTTCACCTGGAGGATGGCGGTCCGCGTCGAGCCGACCGACTGAGGCATAAACCGCACGACGTAGGCGAAGATCAACAGCGGCAGCGTCTGGTAGAGCACCCCTGCGTAGTTCGCGCCGAAGAAGACGAGCGCGAGTCCGATGACGATACCGGGGACGGCGTAGCCGACGTACGTCGCCCGCTCGAACAGCTCGCTGAGTCGGGAGCGGTAGCGGGCGGCCAGGTAGGCGACGGGGAGCGCGGCGATGCCGGCGACGACCGCCGCCGCAGCGGAGACGTACGTCGAGTTGAGTGCGTACTCCCACTGGAACTGGTAAGCCGCGACGTCGCTCGTCGCCCCGCCGGCGAGCCACGAGCCGAAGACGGCGACCGGGAGCACGAGCGTCGCGACCATGACCAGCGCACAGAACGCCGTGGCCGGCAGGCGCCACGCGCCGAGTTCGACGGTGTGACCGCCCCCGTGACCGCCACCGGACTCGGTGTACAGCCGCTCGCGGCCGCGGACGCGCGACTCGAGTGCCAGTATGAAGACGGTGAGGACGATCAGCTGGATCGAGAGCATCGCGGCGTAATCGAGGTTCCAGCCGCGGTACTCGACGTAGATCTGCCGGGTGAAGACGTCGAGTCGCATGAACGCGGGCGTTCCGAAGTCAGAGACGGCGTAGAGGGCGACGAGCAGCGCGCCGGCGGTGATCGCCGGGCGGATCTGTGGGAGAGTCACCCGGCGGAACGTCTCGCGGTAGCCCGCCTCGAGCGTGCGTGCGGCGTCGACGAGGGTCGTATCGAACGTCTTCAACGCGGCGCGGGTCGTGAGGTAGACGTAGGGGTAGGTGTAGAGGGTGATGACGAGGATGGCGCCGCCGAGGCCGTAGATCTCCGGCAGCGAGTCGACGCCGAGGGGTTCGAGCAGCGACTGCAACTGGCCGTGCGGGCCGAAGGCGGCGATGTAGGCGAGCGCGCCGAGGTAGCTCGGAATCGCCAGCGGCAGGGCGACGACGACGGTCCAGAACCGGGCGAACGGCAGGTCGGTTCTGACGGTGAGCCACGCGAGCGGAACGCCGAGCAGCACCGACAGCGCCGTGACGCCGGCCATGAGCAGCAGGCTGTTGGCGACGATCTCGAGCGAGCGCGGCCGGAACAGGATCGCGCCGGCCCGGCCGGGGTCGACCTCGAGAGCCCGGAGGAAGATCCAGGTCAGCGGGAAGACCATGACGGCGGCGACGGCGCCGCTGACGAGCGTCAACCCCAGCGCGTGGTCGACGCGCCCGAAGACGGTGGGGCGGTGACTCGAGGTCGGGTCGGAGTCGCTCACGAGGTGTCGGTAGCCGACGCGTCGTTTTAGGGCTTCCTAAACTCCGGCCGCCGATCAGAGCACGCCGGTGTCCCGCAGGAGGTCCTGAGCGGGTTCGACGTCGGCGAGCTCGTTCAGGTCGAACGAGGGGACGGCGAGTTCGTCCTGTTCCGGAACGTCGCCGCGGTCGTACTCGACGGCGGGGATCACGGCGTACTCGGCGTTGGTGTCGACGAAGAACTCCTGGCCCTCGAGGGTGAGCAGGTGGCGGACGAAGTTGCGGACGAGGTCGAGGTCCTCCGCGGTGTCGATCGGAGCGACGCCGGAGACGTTGAACAGCGAGCCGATGTCGCCGTCGGTGAACGTGACGCTCATCGGCGCGTTCGGGTTGTCGTCGAGGTGTCGGCCGACGTAGTAGTGGTTGACGAAGCCGATCGAGAGCTCGCCGTCGGCGATCGCCTGCGGGGTCGTCGAGCCGCCCTCGTTGTTCGTAATTCCCCGCTCTTGCAGCCCCTCGATCCACTCGCGGGTGTCCTCCTCACCGTACTCGAGCATCATCGCGCGGATGAACGAGAGGAACGAACCGGAGTCGACGCGCCAGCCCATCTCGCCGTCGAAGCGGTCGTCCTCGGCGTACGCGAAGATGTCGTCCGGCAGCTCGTCGGCCTCCCAGACGTCGGTGTTGTAGGCGACACACCGAGTCCGCCCGGAGACGCCCGTCCACGTGCCGTCGGGGTCGCGGTACTCCTCGGGGACCGTCTCGAGGACGTCCTCGGTCAGCGGCGCCGTCCGTCCCCGGGCTTTGAGCGCGCCGAGAGTGCCGGAGTCCTGCGTGTAGAACAGGTCCGCGGGCGAGTTATCCCCCTCCTCGACGATCTGGCCCACCATCCCCGAGGAGTCACCGTAGCGAACCTCGAGTGTGAAGTCGTCGTACAGTGTCTCGATCTCCCGGAGGACGGGCTCGATCTGGTCTGCGGTCCGTCCGGAGTAGATCGCGAGCGAGCCGGAGAGGGGCTCGAGATCGTCCCAGGAGGTTCCCTCGGGGCTGACGGTCGGATAGTCGTCGTCGACGGGACCGTCGGACGAACCGCCGTCGGTGTCGTCTTCGGTGGATCCGCTGTGGTCGTCGCTATTTTCGTCGCCGCTTTCCCCGAGACAGCCGGCGAGTCCCGCGACTGCGCCGAGTGCGAGCGTCGAACTGGCGAGGAGTCGTCGTCGGCCGATCGTCGGGCCGGACTGTCGGTCGTCGGTCGCGTCCATAATTGTTTTAGGCCGGCCTAAAACACTAATAGGTTCCGATTTCTCGAGCGAGAACCGGTGACGGGGCCGGTCAGCTGTCGCTCTTCGACCGACGAAACCCGATGCCCACGGGTTTCGGCTGACCTAAACCCCTCCGATCGAATCTTTTTAGGCCGACCTAAAGAACGTGTCGATCCCGAACGCGACGGGACCGAACCCGTTTTGCCGCAGGGGGTAAACACCCCGGCTATGAGCGTTCGCGAGGAGTTCGACGCCTGGGCCGCAGACGGCCGCGACAGAGGAATGGAAGAGCGCCACTGGCACACGGCCAAACACGCGCTCGCGCGAATGCCCGTCGAGGCCGGCGAGACGGTGCTCGACCTCGGCTGTGGCAGCGGCTACGCCGGGCGCGCGCTGTGCGACACCAAGAACGCGGGCCGCGTCTACGGTCTCGACGGCGCGCCCGAGATGACGCGCAATGCCGCGAGCTACACCGACGATCCGCGGGTCGGCTACGTCGTCGGCGACTTCGGGTCGCTTCCATTCGCCGCCGACTCGATCGACCACGTCTGGACGATGGAGGCCTTTTACTACGCGGCAGATCCGCACGAGACGCTCGAGGAGATCACTCGCGTCCTCCGACCTGGTGGCACCGTCTACTGCGCCGTCAACTACTACGAGGAGAACGTCCACTCCCACGAGTGGCAGGAGTACATCTCCGTCGAGATGACCCGCTGGAGTCGGGCGGAGTACCGCGAGGCGTTCCGGGAGGCGGGACTTCACGTCGCCGAACAGGACAACGTTCCGGACCGGGAGATCGCGATTCCCGCCGAGGCCGAGTTCCCGACCGAAAAGTGGGACACCCGCGAGGAGATGGTCGAGCGCTACCGCGAGTTCGGCACGCTTCTCACTGTGGGCGTCGCACCCTGAGTTTCGACTCGAGTCGCGTTTCACTCGCCCTCGAGGCGCCCCCTACTCGAACTGCTCGCCGGCGGGAATCGCCACCTCGAGCCAGTTCTCCGCCGGCGGGAGCGGACACTCGAACGCCTCGCTGAACGCACAGAAGGGCGTGTACGCGAGGTTGAAGTCGAGAACGATCTCGTCGCCACCGGTCAGGTCGTCGTCTGCGGAGAGCTCCATGTAACGACCGCCCTCGTAGGTCTGTTGACCCGTCGTCTTGTCCCGGAAGGGGACGAACAGCGTTCCCGCCGCCGACCCCTCCTGTTCGTACCCCGAGAGCTCGAACGTGCCGTCTGCGAGGTCGGGATCGTCGCGCTCGAGGTCGAACGCGAGGGTCACGGTCCGAAGATAGCGCACCTCTCCGCCCGTCGTCGTCTCCATGTAGACGGGGTCGGCGGCCGGATCGTCGGCCAGCGAAACCGTCGCCCGAACCCGGTACTGGGGGTCGGGCTCGAAGAACTCGAGCCCCTCGAACCCGTCGCGGTCTTCGGGCGGCACCGGCGACTGGGGGTGGTCGGCGAAGAACTCCTCCTTCTCGGCGCGCTTCTCCTCGAGTTCGGCGCGCCAGCGCTCCGAGTCGAACGCCGCGTCGTCGCTCATACCGGGGGTAGGTAGTTTGGCCTCGAGTGGGTTGCGGTTTCGGGTCCTCAGCCGAAGTGCTCCGATCGGTTGCCCGCCGCGGAGCCGAGCATCGCGGTCGCCGCGTCGAACGCGTCCAGATAACTCTCGCGCTCGACGCGGGTCGTCCGGCCGTCGGAGCGCTCGACGCCGTCGGCCCGCGCGGCCGCCCGCGCCAGGTTCGTCGTCGCCCACGCCGCCTCGACGGTCGCCGACTGCGGCCTGTCCGGCTGGTCGAAATCGCCGCTTCGCGCGCGCTCGACGGCCGTCGCCGCCGCTTCGCGGATCTCTCGGCGGGCGGCCTCGAGCGGGAGACAGTCCGCGGCGAACCGGTAGACGCCTTCCTTGACGACGGCGGTCTCGACGTCCTCGAGTTCGGCCTCGGCCTCGAGCGCGGTCTTGTCGTCGCCGGTGACCAGCCCCACGGGAACGCCGAGCGCGCGGGCCAGGGCGGCGTTGTAGCCGAGTTCGCCCACCTCGCGACCGTCGACGTGCAACGAAACGAGTTCGTGGGCGTAGTAGGTGTGGTTGAGCACCGCTCCCGGCGTTCCGGCCATCGCGTGGTAGCCGACGAAGAAGGCGACGTCGTGGTCCGCGGTGAGCCCCTGCATCATCGACCGCGGCTTCGACCCCCCGCGGATCAGCCGTGCCTCCTCCCGCAGGGCTCCCGCCTCGAGGTTTCGCATCGTCGAGTGGGAGTCGTTGACGAGAATTTCGTCTGCACCGGACTCGAGGGCGCCGTCTATCGCCGCGTTGACGTCGGCAGCCATCAGTTCCGTGCCCCGGCCGTACTCCGGTTCGCCCTTCGAGACGTCCTCTGGCGCCGCGATGCCCGACACGCCCTCCATGTCGGCGGAGATGAATACGCGCATACGCGCACCTCTCGCGGCGGGGGGAAATCGATTGCGCTCGCGGCGACCCTCGTAGGCTCTCGAGGTTTACGTACGATGCCGCGGCGAGTACGGTCCGACACCCCTATGGACGACCGACGATGAGTACGGAGAAGATGAGCGACTGGCGAGCGGTGTTCGGTCACGACACGCCCTACGACGAGCAGGTCGACGGCATCGAGACCGCCGTCGACACCGCGCGCGAGGGCGGCTACACCGTGATCGAGGGGGCCTGCGGGACCGGAAAGACGATGATCGCCCTCACCGCCGGCATCGACCTCGTTCGCGACCCCGACACCGACTTCGAGCGCGTGTTCGTGCTCACGAGCGTCAAACAGCAGCTGCGCCAGTTCGAGACCGACCTCGAGACGATCAACGCGAACCTCCCGGCCGACTGGAAGCCGGTCTCGGGGCTCACCCTCGTCGGCAAGGCCGACGTCTGCCCGTACAACCGCGAGAACGCGGGCGGCATCGACGACGGGAACGTCTACGATCGCTGTGAGACCCTGCGCGATCGAACCCGTGACCTCACGGGAGAGGGCGGCTCGACGACCGCCGGCGCGCTCGTCAGCCAGGCGCGCAGCCAGCAGATCGGCCTCGCCGATAGCGGGAGTCGGTCGACGGCAGGACAATACCTCGAGACGGCGGGCGAGCCAACGCCCTACCCCCCTGAGATTCCCGAGTACAGCGAGGGCGGCCCCGTCGGCAGCGAGGTCGAGTACTGTCCGTTCTACGCCCAGTATCTCGAGGACCTCCCCGAGGACGAGGGACACGCCTCCGAGGCGGTGCCGTTCGATTTCACCGAGGCGGGGCTGATCACCCCCGAGGACCTCGTCGCCGAGTCGGTTCGCCACGGCACCTGCCCCCACTCGGTGATGGGTGCCCTTTTGGGATCGGTCGAGGTCGTCATCGGGAACTACTACCACGCCTTCGACCCGACCACGACGGCGGCGTTCACCGGAGCGCTGCTCGACGAGTCGACGTTCGTCGTCTGTGACGAGGCGCACATGCTCGAGCCTCGCGTGCGCGACCTGGTCAGCGACGGCGTGGCCGACGCGACCCTGAGAGACGCGGAAACAGAACTCTCTCGGGTGCTCCAGCCGATCCGGGACGACCGGCGGGGCAACCGGACCCAGGGCGGGTCGAAGACCGCCGACGCCGACCTCGTGCGCGCGGAGTTGAACGACACCGACGTCTCGATCGAGGAACTTCGCCGGACCCTCGAGTTCCTCCAGGATCTGCGGGGGGAACTCGACCGGCGGGTGCGCGCCCACCTCGACGAGGAGTTCCCGAACTGGGAGGCGGATCTGACGAGCCTCGAGGACGCGGAGATTCCGCTGCGGGATCCGGCCGAACCGGCGGAAGACGAGATTAGCGAGTGGGCCACCCGCGCTGGCTTCAGCGACGCGGTCTGGGTGCGTGCCGAAACCGTCGGCGCCGTCGTCGAGCGGATTCTGAACGAGGCGGAGGATGAGGAGAAGAGCCGCGCGGCCCCCGCCGTGGGCCGGCTGTTCGGGGAGTGGTACCGCCAGGGCCACACGGACTACTTCCGGGAGATCGAACTCGAACGCACCTGGGACGACACCGAACCGGCCGACTCTTGGCGGCGCGCGTACACCGCCCGGCTCGCCCTCTATAACTGCGTTCCGAGCGACGCCATCGGCGCCCGCCTCGCCGAGTTCGGCGGCGGCGTCCTGATGAGCGCGACCCTCGAGCCGATGGACGCCTTCACCGAAGTGACGGGGCTCCAGTATCTGGAACTCGAGGACGGCCGCCCCGTCGCCGAACGCCAGTACGGACTCCACTTCCCCGAAGAGAACCGGGAGAGCTTCGCAGTATCGCTCCCGAAGTTCACCTACGGCAACCGGGGACCGCCACACGAGGAGAACCCGACGCGAACCACATACGCCGACGCCCTCGCGAAGGTCGCCCACGTCCCCGGCAACGTCCTCGTCGGGATGCCCAGCTACGGCGAGGCCGAGTGGGCCGCGGGCGTTCTCGAGGACCGCCTCGAGAAGCCCGTCCTGCTCGACGCCTCGAGCGGCGACGAGGCGACCGAATCCCTCAAGGACGAGTTCTTCGCGGGCGGGGGGAAGGTGCTCGTCACCAGCCTCCGGGGAACGCTCACCGAGGGCGTCGACTACAGCGGGGATCGCCTGACGGCGGCGGTGATCTGCGGGGTGCCGATCGTCAACACCTCGAGTCCCCGGACGAAAGCGGTTCGGCGAGCCTACGACGACGAGTTCGGGGACGGCTTCGCCTACGCGCTCACGGTCCCGGCGGTCCGAAAAGCGCGGCAGGCGATCGGGCGGGTAATCCGCTCGCCGGAGGACGTCGGCGTCCGGGTGCTCTTGGACGAGCGCTACGCCCGCGACAGCTGGGACTCGGTGCGCGAATACCTCCCCGACGACGACGAGTTCCAGCCGGTGAGCCCGGACATGCTCGAGTTCGGCCTCGAGCGGTTTCGAAGTCGGCTCGAGTGATTGTCGGCTATTCAGGTAGCTCGATTCTCGCGAAGCGGGCTGACGTGCTATCTCTGCCCTGCGTATTGACCAGCCGGCAGCAGTAGTTACTGCCCACCGACGCCAAAATACCCCGTCGCAAACCGTGTATATCCGAGTTTCTGAGCGAGTGCGACTGACCACGGCCATGCATCTAAGGTGCGATATTGAGGGAGGAGACCTTCAGTAAGGGCTGTTTCAGTTGCTCGTGACACAACTGCTTGACCATAGCCATTCCCTCGGTACTCCGGATGGGTTACGACCGAAATATGTGCGATCAATTCATCCCACACCTCGTATCCTGACACTGCAACAAGTTTGCCCTCAACAAAAAGGCCGACTGTTTCCCCGGAAACGAAACTCGGCCCGCCATTGTCCCAGTCGTCTTCAGAAACAACACTCCGGAATGCATCATAGGCAGAATCGTCAGCGGTGACAAGAATACGAGCATCGGATTCTATAGAGTTGAACACCCCTTGGTCGGTATATCCCCAGAACGCTGGACCAAGCACAGTCTCGATAGTATCGAAGTTACCGAACCACTCTACAATTTCAGCCCGATTGGAGGTATCGAGGTTTTCTAGGCTATGAGTTCGGTGTTCAGCTATACTCTGAAGTGGGGTTGGAACACTGATAATCAGAGTCTCATCGAAACAAAACAGATGTACTCCACCGTGTGCAGTCGTGCCAACTGATACGCCATTCCGCGTGAATGCCTCAGATGAAATACCAAGACGGTCACCCCAATATTGTTGGAGCGTTGTACGAGTGCGGGAACTCAGTCTCACACTCACTGGTCACAGCATCCCTTGATAATCATAGTGCTAGTGTGTGAGCTGAACGCACGCTGGATGGTTAATTTTAGGTTGGACAGCCTGCCCGGCCAGATGTCCGGTGATATGTGTGCGGCCTGTATTGAACGTGGCTGCGCACAGCAACCTCGAGTGAAAGAAACCGTCGAGTTACTGCTCGATGACCTCCCGGGACCAGTCGTCGAGCCACTCCTCGAGATTTCCGCGGAGGTCGTCGTACCCCATCGTCACCGCCTCCTCGGGCTCGTGGGCGTACTGGTCGAAGTCGTCGGGCAGATCGACGTACTCCTCGGAGACGGCGGGGAACTGGACGTTTCGGACCGCGATCTCGGCCTGAGCCTCCTCCGAGAGCATGAAGTCGACGAACGCGTAGGCCAGGTCGGGGTGCGTGGTGTCCTCGAAGATCGCCATCCCCTCGGGGTTGGCGTACCCCTGGTCGTTCAGAAAGGCGACCTGGTGGCGGCTCATGTCCGCACCTTCGGCGCTCGCGAACACCTGATCGGTCGAGTAGGAGACGACCATCGGGCGCTCCTCGTTGGTGTAGGCCTCGTAGGAACTCGACCAGTCGCCGAGGATTCGAACGTCGTTTGCGACCAGGTCGCTCCAGTAGCCGAGGTAGTCCTCCTCCCCGAACTCGTGAATCGTCCACAGCAGGAACGCCTGTCCCGGATCGGAGGTCTGGGCGCTCTGGGCCAGCAGCGTGCTCTCGTACTCGGAGTCGATCAGATCGTCGAACGTCTCCGGCGTCTCGACTTCGTTCTCGTCGTACACCAGGCTGATGTAGCCGGTGTCGTAGGGAATCACCCGGCCGCTCGGGTCCCCCATCTCGAGGCCCGTCTGGACGCGGTGGGCGTGCTCGAGGCGTCCCCGGTCGAGTTCGCCGAACAGCGCGCCGGCGCCGAGCTGGTCGTCGATGCGCGCGAGGTCGTCGACGTTCAATCCGACGTAGACGTCGGCCTCGATGGTGACGCCCTGTTCTTCCTGCTGGATGTAGTGGTTCACCCGCTCTTCGGGCGTCGTCCAGACGAGTTCCGCGTCTGGGTACTCCTCCTCGAACGCCTCCCTGATCCACTCGCCGGGAGCGTCTTCGGTGTCGACGAACGAGCTGTAGGTGGCGATCCGAAGCTCACCCTCGTCGCCCTCCTCGGGTTCGGGCTCCTCTTCGTCGCTTTCGCGGGTGACACAGCCCGCCAGCGCGACCGCGCCGGCGCCGCCGGTGGCCCGCAGAAACGCCCGTCTGTTCATTATACGGTTTTGACACTGGGTGGTCTTAAACGCCGTGATCACGTTCACGCGAGACGACGGATTCGGCGGAGTGTCCGTTAGTACCCGCTCGCGTCGTCGTCGCCGAACCCGCCGATTTTTGCCGCTCGCCCCCGTATCTCGAGCCATGAGTGCCAGTCGAACCGCCGTTCACGCGATCATCGGTGCCCTCGTCGCGGTCGTCCTCTCGTTTCTCCCGTTCTCGACGCTGCTCGGGGGTGCAGTCAGCGGGTTTCTCGAGGGACCCGACGGTCGTGCGGGCGCGGTCGTCGGCGCCGTCGCGGGCGCGATCATGTTCCTGCCGATCGCCGCGGTCGCGTTCGTGTTCCTCGGCCTCTTCGGCTTCGGGTTCGGCGTCGGCGGTCTGCCAGTCGAGGGGTTCGTCGTCGTCCTGCTCGTCTTCGGGCTCATCGGCGCCGTCGTGTTCGTCTACACCGTCGGGTTGAGCGCACTCGGCGGCTACCTCGGCGCGTACGTCGCCCGCGACTACCCGGAACACCGCCACAGGACGCGCGAGACGATCGGGTTCGCGGACGCGCCGGACCGGTCCCGCCGCGCCGGTCGCCGGAGCCGACGGGGTGGCCCACGAGCCGGTTCGCGCGCCGATTCTCCCGCCGAGGGGGAGGACCCGTTCGCCGACGAACCCGTCGGTGAGGTGGATCGCGACTCGAGCGCCACCGACCGAGGCGACCCCGAGGATCGCTTCGACCGGTAGTCACTCGTACCGGAGGGCGTCGATCGGGTCGGTCCGGGCCGCTCGCCAGGCGGGGTACAGCCCGGAGGCGACGCCGACGACGATCCCGACGACGATCGCGAGCGCGACGTACTCGAGGGGGTAGACCAGCGGGAGGTCGATGTACCACGCGCCGAGGTAGCCCGCGGCCAGCCCGAGGGCGGTTCCCAGCACGGCACCGATCACGCCGAGGATCACCGCCTCGGCGAGAAAGAGCCCGAGGACGTCCCGGTTCTGGGCGCCGACGGCTTTCATGATCCCGATCTCGCGGGTTCGCTCCGTGACGGAGACGAGCATGATGTTCGCGATGCCGATCGAGCCCACGAGCAACGAGATGGCCGCGATGCCCACGATGAAGTTCTGGAGCAAGTCGAGGATGTCCTGGAGCTGCTGGAGCAGCTCCGTGCTCGTCTGCATGGTGACCGCGAGGTCGTCGCCGAGGAACTCGCCGGCGTCGCTCTCCTCGCTCTCGAGGTAGGCGATCGCGGCCTCGCGGGCGCGGTCGACCGCCTCCTGGTCGGGCGCGGTCGCCTCGACGACGATGGCGACGAACCGCGGGTTGGCGCCCTCGCCGTCGCCTTCCTCGCCCTCTCCGCCGAACCCGATCCCCGCCGCTCCCTCGGCGTAGTAGGGGTCGGTCGGGAGGTAGATCCGGGGCGACGCTTCGAACCCTTCGAACGGGCTCAGCCCCTCGGAGGTGTCGGTGATGCCGACGACCGTCGCCGTCGTCTCCTGGCCGCCGATGGTCGTGATCGCCAGCTCGTCGCCGACGCTCACGTTCGTCTCGAACTGGGCGGCCGCGGCGGGGTTGATCACCGCCTCGCGCTCGCCCGCCTCGAACTGCCTCCCTTCCCGGAGGTCGCCGTCGCGGATGTACGACGGCCCCGCCGCGATCACCCCGTCGCCCTGGGGGACCCGCTCGCCGTCGTAGCTCACGGCCTGCGCCTGGATCGCCGCGTAGCCGTACGCCGCCTCGACGCCCTCGAGTTCGGCTACCGCGTCGGTATCCGACTGGCTGAACACCGGCTGGGCGCCCGCGAGCGGGCCACCCTCGGTGTCGGGGTCGGCGGCCCAGCCGTAGAGGTTGCGCTGGTCGTCCGGGCTGATGTCGCCGATCAGCCCCGCCTGCAGGCTCGCCCCCAGCGTGACGAACGTGATCACCGCCGCGATGCCGATGATCACGCCCAGGGTCGTCAGCGCCGACCGCAGCCGGTGGCCCCGGATCGACCGCCAGGAGAGTCTGAGTGACTCGAGCGGGTTCACTCGTCGCTCGCCTCCCCGGTCTCGCTCTCCCCGTCGGAGGCGCTCTCGGGCGCCGGTTCGCCGGGGTCGCCGAGTTCCTCGACGCGCTCGAGGCGCCCGTCTAACAGGTGGACGACCCGCTCTGCGCGCTCGGCGACGTGGCGCTCGTGGGTGACGACGATCAGCGTGGTGCCCGCGCCGTGAAACTCGGCGAAGAGGTCGAGCACGTCGGCCTCGGTCTCGCTGTCGAGGTTGCCGGTGGGCTCGTCGGCCAGGACGCTCGAGGGCTCGTTCACCAGCGCGCGGGCGAGGGCGACGCGCTGGCGTTGTCCCCCGGAGAGCTCGTTGGGCAGGTGGTCGGCCCGGTCAGCGAGGCCGACCCGCTCGAGGAGGTCGCGGGCGCGCTCGTTGCGCTCGCTCCGATCCACGTTCTGAAAGAGCTGCGGGAGGGCGACGTTCTCGAGCGCAGTGAGCCGGGGCATGAGGTTGAACGTCTGGAAGACGAAGCCGACCTCCGTCCCCCGCAACCGGGTGCGCTCGCGGTCGGTGAGCCCGTCGACCCGCTGGCCGCCGACCGCGACCGACCCCTCCGTGGGCGTGTCGAGACAGCCGATCAGGTTCATCAGCGTCGACTTCCCGGAGCCGCTCGGACCCATGATCGCAGTGTACGACCCTCGAGGGATCGTCAGGCTCACGCCGTCTAAGGCGTGGACCGGCTCGCCGACGTGGTACGTCTTTCGAACGTCGTCGAGGACGACCGCCGGGTCAGGTTCCCGTCGCCCGTCGACAGTCGCTTCCGCCCTCGAATCCGGGCCCGATTCCATTACCGTTCAGTCGACACCGTGGGCGAAAAACCTTCGCGGGTACGATCACGTCCGCCGACGGTCCGGTCGCCGAGGGTGAACGCTTTTCCCGCCACCGCCCGCTCGTGGAGGTATGAAGACAGCGGGCGGCTCCGAGACGGCGAAGCGGCGAGCGGGCGAACGCGCGGCCGAGGCGGTCACGGACGGCTCCGTCGTCGGCCTCGGAACCGGCTCGACGACGGCGTACGCGATCGAGGCGATCGGCGAGGCGGTCGCCGACGGCCTCGAGGTGCGGGGGATTCCGACCTCCTTTCAGTCCCGACGGCTGGCGCTCGAGGCGGGGATCCCGCTTACCGATCTCGACGCCGTCTCCGGTGTCGACCTCGCCATCGACGGCGCGGATCAGGTCGTCGACGGCGGGGGCCACGACGGCGCGCTGATCAAGGGCGGCGGGGCGGCCCACGCCCGCGAGAAGCTCGTCGACGCGGCGGCCGACCGATTCGTCGTCGTCGCGGACCCCTCGAAGCTCGTCGAAACTCTCGACGGCGCGGTGCCTCTCGAGGTGCTGCCGGCGGCGCACACGGTCGTCGCGGAGCGGGTCCGTGAGCTGGGCGGTGAGCCGACGCTTCGCGATGCAGAACGCAAGGACGGCCCGGTCGTCACCGACAACGGGAACCTGGTGCTCGACTGCGCGTTCGGACCGATCGACGATCCGGCGACGCTGGCGAGCCGACTGTCGGCGCTGCCGGGGGTCCTCGAGCACGGGCTGTTCGTCGACCTCGCCGACGCGACGTACGTCGGAACCGACGAGGGGGCCGACGCGCTCGAGCACTGACGGCGGCCTCGAGGCCACCGCGGCGCGTGCGATTCGGTGCGCTCGAGGAGCCGTCGAATGGACACCTTTTCAATACCCCCTTCCCACCTCTCCGTAAGAGAGCGATGCCCGAGACATCCGACCGGAAGGACGACCACATCCGCATCATCCAGGAAGAGGACGTCGAAACGTCCGGCGCCGGCTTCGCGGAGATCGACCTCGTCCACGAGGCGCTCCCCGAACTGCACAGAGACGAGATCGACACCTCGACGACGCTGTTCGGCCACGAGCTGGCCGCCCCGATCGTCATCGAGAGCATGACCGGCGGACATCCCAACACGACGAAGATCAACCGCTCGCTCGCCGAAGCGGCCCAGGAGACCGGGATCGCGATGGGCGTCGGCAGCCAGCGGGCGGGGCTCGAACTCGACGACGAGGACCTCCTCGAGTCGTACACCGTCGTCCGGGAGGTCGCCCCCGACGCGCTGCTGTACGGCAACGTGGGTGCGGCCCAGCTGCTCGAGTACGACGTTGGAGACGTCGAGCGGGCCGTCGAGATGATCGAGGCGGACGCGATGGCGATCCACCTGAACTTCCTCCAGGAGGCCGTCCAGCCCGAGGGCGACGTCGACGCCCGGGGCTGTCTCGCCGAGATCGAGACCGTCGCCGCGGAGCTCTCGGTCCCCGTCGTGGTCAAGGAGACCGGCAACGGCATCTCCCGATCGACCGCAAAGCGTCTCGCCGACGCCGGCGTCGACGCCATCGACACCGCCGGCCAGGGCGGGACGACCTGGTCGGGGATCGAGTCCTACCGGGCCGCCGCGGTCGGCGCCACTCGCCAGGAGGGGATCGGCCAGCTGTTTCGCGCCTGGGGGGTCCCGACCGCGGTGAGCACGCTCGAGGCCGCGAACGCCCACGACTGCGTGATCGCCAGCGGCGGCGTCCGCTCGGGTCTCGACGTCGCGAAGGCGATCGCGCTGGGCGCGCGGGCTGGCGGGCTCGCCAAACCCTTCCTCGCGCCGGCGGGACAGGGCACCGAGGCGGTCGTCGACCTGATCGAGACGCTCGAACTCGAGTTGCGAACCGCGATGTTCGTCACCGGCTCGGCGTCGGTCGCGGAGCTCCAGACCGCGGAGTACGTGGTTCTCGGCCGGACGAAGCAGTACCTCGAGGAGCGAGGTCTGGCGACGGCTCGGGATTGAGTAGATCGGGATTCGAGAGCACTCGATGCGCTGCGTCCCCGCCGCGGCGAATCGATCGTCGGTTACGGTGGTGAGGCGTTTATTCTCCTGGCGCTATTCGATACCGCCATGGCTGCAACAAACTCGAATGCGGGCCCACTCGAAAACCGGCGCTTCTGGTCCCGACACGCCAACCCGTGGAGCGTCTGGACGCTCGTGCTGACCTATCCGGTGTTGATCCTGGCGGTGTACCGCCGGGATCGTCTGCTCGCAGCCGGAGCGCTCGGGTTCGTCATCGCGAACCCGCTCGTGTTTTCTCCGCCTCGAGACGACGAGGCCTGGGCAACGCGGGTCGTGCTCGGTGAACGGGTGTGGATCGAGCGAGGACTGTTGGCGTCGAGAGAGACGCTATTTACCGCGATCTGTGTGCCGATCTACCTGTACACGATCCGCGCAGCAGTCGAGCGCCAGCCCGTTCGAACGGCGGTCGGAACGGGGGTTTCGCTCCTCGTAATGGTCGTCTTTTTCGGGCAAATGGTTCGGCTGTACGAGGAACACACCGATCTGCAGGACGACGTCGGGGACGTTTTCCATCGGGCTTCCGACGACTGATAACCGTCCGCCGTCTACCCCTCCGTTAATGGAACGGATCACGCTCGGGAACACCGTCTTCGAGGGGAAGAACAACGCCTACCTGTTCGACGGCGCGCAGACGGTCCTGGTGGACACCGGGGTCGCCGTTGACGACACTCGAGACCAGCTCGCGGCCGGTCTCGAGGCCCACGGCCGCTCGTTTTCGGACCTCGACGCCGTCGTTCTCACCCACTACCACGCCGACCACACGGGGCTGGCCGGCGAGATCCAGACCGCGAGCGGAGCCGACGTGTACGCCCACGAGGCCGACGCGCCGCTGATCGCCGGCGACGAGGACGCCTGGGCGGCGATGGAAGCCACCCAGCGGGAGCTGTTCGAGCAGTGGGGGATGCCCGCCGAGGCCCGCGAGGAGCTGCTGGCGTTCTTCGCCGCCGGCGAGGAGGCCGGTATCTACGGCGCGGACGTCGACGTCACGACCTTTGCGGCCGGCGACACCCTCGAGTTCGACGGGCTCGAACTCGAGGTGCTCCACGCGCCTGGACACACGGCGGGGCTGTCGTGTTTCGTTCCGCGGGGTCCCACCGCGCCGGGGGACGGAACGGCGGTGCTCACGGGCGACGCGCTGCTCCCGAAGTACACGCCGAACGTCGGCGGGGCGGACGTTCGCGTCGACCGCCCGCTCGCCGCCTACGTCGAGACGCTCGAGACGCTCGCGGGTCGGGGGTTCGACCGGGCGTGGCCTGGCCACCGCGATCCGATCGACGAGCCGGCCGACAGGGCCCGGTTCATCCTCGAGCACCACGAGGAACGCGCCTACCGCGTGCTCTCGGCGCTCTCGGAGGATCAGCCGGCCGACGCCTGGACGGTCAGCGCGCGGCTGTTCGGCGACCTCGAGGCGATCCACATCCTTCACGGTCCCGGCGAGGCGTACGCCCACCTCGAACACCTCCTCGAGGCGGGCGACGTCGAGCGCGCCGAGGGTGGCTACCGGCTCGCGGCGGGATCGGCCGACCGCCTCGAGAGTCGGGACGACGGCCGCTGGAAGCTGTCGACTACCGGGCGGTCAGTCTGATCGTACAGTACCGGCGCGACCGCTCAGCGGTCGGTCTCGATAAAAGAACGGTGATCGTCCGATTTACAGGTCGCGGGGCTGGACGGTCTTTCGGTCGTTGTCCTCTGCACGGCGTGCGGCGTCGTCGAGAAGCTCGGAGACTTCCTCGTCGAGCGCGTCGTAGAAGTCCGAGGCAACGTTCTTGTCATCGAGTGCTTCCTTCACCGCGGCTTTGACGATAAGGTCTGCCATACGATATACCCGTTCCCCCTTCCCTCATATAAGTGTTGCGTTTAGAATCGGTGATACCGGCCCGTTGGGGTCCGAAACGTGCGTTTCGACCCGGTTCACCACCAGAAAGTATATGTTGTATGAACCGCCGACAGGTCTCGAAGACCGACGTTTCTCCGGTTCGGCCCTCGCGCGCGCCGATGCGACAGACTGGTGGCCTCCAGCCGACGGATTCGAGTAGATGGGCGACCGAGCGTGACGTATGCGAGAGCTTCTCGAGGCCGTCGCCGCCGGTGACCTCTCACCGACGCGGGCGGAGGCCGAACTCAGAGGGTACGTAACCGACGACGCCGGCCGGTTCGACGCCGCGAGAGAGCGCCGGCGGGGCATTCCCGAGGCCATCCTCGCCGAGGGGAAATCGCCCGAGCAGATCGCTGCGCTCGCCTCGGCCGCCCTGGAGGCCACCGGTCGGGCGCTGGTCACTCGTCTCCCCGACGAACACGCGAGCACGGTCGAGCGAGCGCTCGAGGACGACCACCCCGAGGTCGCACTCGAGGCCCGGGCGGGGACGCTGGTCGCGACCGGCCCGGAGTACGAGCGGCCGTCGCTGTCGGCGACGATCGGCATCGTCACGGCCGGCACCGTCGACGGGCCGGTCGCCGCGGAGGCTCAGGTCGTCTGTGAGGGCGCAGGGGCGGCCGTAGAGCGCATCGACGACGTCGGCGTCGCCGCCCTCGACCGGATCCTCGATCAGGTCGAGCGCCTCCGCGAACTGGACGTGCTGATCGTCGCCGCCGGCCGCGAGGGGGCGCTGCCGACGGTGGTCGCCGGCCTCGTCGATACGCCGGTGATCGGGGTGCCGGTCTCGAGCGGGTACGGATACGGTGGCGACGGGGCGGCGGCGCTCTCGGGGATGTTACAGTCGTGTACGGTGCTGTCCGTGGTCAACGTGGATGCGGGGTTCGTCGCCGGCGCCCAGGCGGTGTTGATCGCCCGGGCGATCGAGACGGCTAGAACTGGGGAACCATGAAGATATTGTTCCGATAGCAAAAATCAATGCAGGGTTTGGGAAAGGCTATTTATCGCTCGGCCGAGTAGAGTTGGTTGCCGGCCGACGCCGGTGTGATCATGCCCGAGTGCAACCACTGCAGCGCGCACGTCTCGGAACGGTTCGCACGAGTGTTCGCCGACGAGTACGGCGAAATTCATGCCTGTATCAGCTGCTCCGCGAACGCCGGAATCGCGGAGGTCGCGCGAGAACGATCACGAACCGTCTGAGTCCCCACACAGAACGACCACACGCCCCCACCACGTTACGGGACCCTTTTTGCTCGACGGAGACGACGTTCGAAGCGATGGCTACCCACACCGTCTACGTCCTCGAGTGCGCCGACGGGACGCTGTACACCGGCTACACGACCGATCTCGAGCGCCGGATCGCAGAGCACGGAGCCGGCGACGGTGCGAAGTACACCCGCGGGCGGACGCCGGTCGAACTGGTCTACAGCGAGCGACACGACTCGCGCTCGCGGGCGATGTCCCGGGAGTACGAGATCAAACAGCTCTCGCGGGGACAGAAGGAGCGACTGATCGGGCTCGAGTAGGCGCGCTCGATCCACGTGTTCGTTCTTTACCGCTGGAGGGTGTAGGGATTCGGAACCCATGTCACCACGCAGATCGCCCCTCTACTCTCGCGACGACGCGCGATCGAGCGACTCCCGACTGGCTCGCCGTCGGCTCCTCCGGACGACGGCGCTCGGCCTCGGCTGGCTCGCGGTTCCCTCGAGGGCCCTCGCACAGGACGACGAACCGGCCGAAGACGAGGAGGAACCGGCCGAAGACGACGGGGACGGGGCGGAAACCGGGAACGGTGACGTCGTCGAGGTCGCCGTGGTCGACTACGCGTACGAGCCGGGGACGGATTCACCGCTCACGATCGAACCCGGAACGACCGTCCACTGGATCTGGGAGACGGACAACCACAACATCGCGGTCGATTCACAGCCCGAGGAGTCCGACTGGGAGGGACACGAGCCGATCGAGAACGCGGGATTCGAGTACGAACACACGTTCGAGGTCGAGGGCGAGTACGAGTACCACTGCACGCCACACATCGGGCTCGGCATGGTCGCCGAAATCGTGGTCTCGGAGAACGGCGACGCAGGCGCCGCGGGTCCGGCCGAGCTCGTCCCCGATACGGCGACGACGCTGGTCGTCGCGACGGTCGCCTCGCTGGTCGCGGTGTTAGGGCTCTCGTACGTATTTCTCAAGTACGGCGGCGTCTCCGGGGAGTGAGATCTGCGTCCGTCGGCGCCGTCAGTCGTCGGCGGCGGCCGTCCGGGAGGTCGTGACCTCGGGGTCGATGTAGGCGTACTCGACGAGCATCCGCCCGAGTTTCTCGACGCGCTCCTCGAGGCTGTCGTCGACGAACGCCCGTCCGTCGACGGCGTCGGGGTCGGCTTCGAACTTATCGGAGGCGCTCCGGATACCGACCTGGTGGGGGAGGACCCAGCCGTGGACCCCGCGAACCGTGATCCGGAGGTGATCGAGCGTCGAGCCGTAGCTGCCGCCGCCGGCGATGGCGACGAGTCCGACCGTCGTGTCCTCGTACTCGTCCCAGCCGCAGTAGTCGTGGAAGTTCTTCAGCGCGCCCGAGTACGAGCCGTGGTACACCGGCGTCCCGAGGACGACTGCGTCGGCCTCTCGGACCAGACGCATGGCCTCCTCGCCGTCGCCCTGATCGTCGACGTCGGGGTCGTAGACGGGCAGGTCGTACTCCCGGAGATCGAGCAACTCGGTCTCGGCGCCGGCCGCCGCGGCGGCCTCGAGGACGTACTCGAGCGTCGTTCGGGTGTAACTCTCCTCGCGCAGGCTACCGCAGACCGCGAGGATGGCGGGGGAATCGCTCATAACCGTTCCTATCGTTTCGGATCGTAAAACATCGTCGGAACCGACGGGGACGGCCGCTATCTGTGTTTCATGTCCGGATTGTGAACTCGGGCGGGGTGGCGGCACCGATCACTCCGCCGCCGGGCGTCGCCTTTTTCGCCCCCGCCCGTGAGGGTGGGGGTATGGAGACGATTTCGTTCGGAACTGATGGCTGGCGGGCGCCGCTCGAGGAGTTCACCGCTCCGCGCGTCCGGATCGTCGGACAGGGCGTCGCATCGTACCTCAGAGACGAGGGGGCCGACGCGCCGGTCGCCGTCGGCTACGACGCCCGCGAGACCTCCCGCGGGTTCGCCGAGGAGCTCAGCCGCGTGCTGTGTGCCAACGGGTTCGACGTCCTGCTGTCGGAGCGCGACCGCCCGACGCCGCTGTACGCCCACGCCATCGTCGAACGAGAGCTCGCGGGTGCGATGGTCGTCACGGCCTCGCACAACCCGCCGGAGTACAACGGCGTGAAGTTCATCCCCGAGAACGGCGCCCCGGCGCTCCCCGGGGTGATGGACGCCGTCGCCGACCGGCTGGCCGAACCCGAGTCGCTTCCCGAGGACGAACACGGAACGGTTCGGGAGGTCGACTTCGTTACCCCCCACGCCGCTCACTGCCTCGAGTTGCTCGACGCCTACGCCGCGGGTACGGACCTCGAGGGGCTCACCGTCGCCTACGACGCGATGCACGGCAGCGGTCGGGACACGACCGACGCGCTGCTCGAGGACGTCGGCGTGAGCGTCGACCGCCTGCGCTGTGCGCGCGATCCCGAGTTCGGCGGCGCGGCGCCCGAACCCGCCCCGGAGAACCTCACGGCGCTCGCCGACCGGGTGACCGACCCCGATACCGACGCGATGCTGGGGATCGCCAACGACGGCGACGCCGACCGGATCGCGGTCGTCACCCCCGAGCGGGGCTACCTCGACGAGAACCTGTTTTTCGCCGCGCTGTACGACTACCTGCTCGAGAACGACGCGGGCCCGGTCGTCCGCTCCGTCTCGACGACGTACCTTATCGACCGCGTCGCCGCCGCCCACGGCGAGGACGTTCACGAGGTCCCCGTCGGCTTCAAGTGGATCGCGAAGGCGATGGCCGACCACGACGCGCTGGTCGGCGGCGAGGAGTCGGGCGGCTTCACGATCCGGGGCCACGTCCGCGAGAAAGACGGCGTCCTGCTGGCGCTGTTCGCCGCCGCGATGGAGGTCGAGGAATCGCTGGACGACCGGGTCGACCGCCTGCTCGAGGCCCACGGCACCGTCGCCCAGAACAAGCGCAGCGTCGCCTGCCCCGACCACGAGAAGGCCCGCGTGCTCGCCGATCTCGAGGCGGAGATCCCCGAGGCGGTCGCCGACACGCCCGTCGAGGAGGTGAACACGGCGGACGGATTCAAACTGCAACTCTCCGACGGCTCCTGGCTGCTGGTCCGACCCAGTGGGACGGAGCCCAAGATGCGAGTGTACGCCGAGGCGACCGACGACGAGCGCGTCGCGGAACTGCTGGATGCGGGCGAGGCGCTCGTCGAGCGGTTCGTCTGAACGCGGTCGTTCGCGCTCCGTTCCGTCGCCGGGTTGCGCTCTCCGGGTGGGACCTTACCCATGTCGACGCCGTTTCTTCGCGTATGAGCTCAGACGACGGCCCGGCGCGGATGGAACTCGAGCCCGACGCCTGGCACCAGAACGACGAGGGCGACTACTACCTCGACTGTCCGGAGTGTGGCTCGGCGGCGACGCTGATGAACGTCGTCGAGCACGGTCGGTGTAACGCCTATCTCGATCAGGAGAGAGGGGAGACCGAGGTCGACGAGGGGTCGATGGACTGCGGCGCTCAGCTCTCGCTCGAGCTCGTCTACGATTCGGATACGGCCTGAGGATACCGAACCCGCCGCGACCTCACTGACCCGCGGTGAGCCGCGTTCCGAGACGTTCCGGCAGTCCGACCGCCTCGATCTCCGCTCGTACGGCCTCGATGTCGTAGGATACCCGACGCGTGTCGACCGTCATCGCGTCCAGGTCGACGACGGCGTACCCCGCTCTGGGATCTCGATCCCGTGGCTGGCCCACGCTACCGGGGTTGACGACGATCCCCTCCGCGTAGCGTTCGACGTGCTGGACGTGGGTGTGACCGAGGACGAGCACGTCCTCCTCGCCGAGCAGTCGGGGGGAGAAGTCCTCGGGGTAGGTGTAGCGGTCGGGGTCGTCGGGGTGGCCGTGGACCAGCTTCAGCCGCCCGTCGAACAGCCGTCGGTCGCTCGGCAGCGAGGCCAGCCACTTCCGCTGGTCGTCGCTCAACCGCTCGCGGGTGTACTCGATGCCGGCGCGGGCCATCCCGTTGAACCCGAACGCGGTCTCCGCGAGCGCCGCGGCGTCGTGGTTACCCCGAACCGTCGGCACCTCCCGCACCCGGAGTTCGTCGATGCACTCGCCCGGCCAGGGGTTGTAGCCGACCACGTCGCCCGCACACGCGAGCGCGCCGACGGCCGGCATGTCCGAGAGGACGGCCTCGAGGGCGACCCGGTTGCCGTGGATATCGGAGACGAGCCCGATTCGCATGGCTCGAGATGGGGTCGCCAGTCGCTTGTAGGTTGGCTCTCAGTCGCCGTTCTCGACCGCCGTCTCGAAGCCGTCGTCGCTTCGGAAAACGCCCGCCGCACAGACGGCGTGGTCGAACTCGAGGCCGTACGCCTCGCTCGCGGCCTCGTCGGCCCCGCTGGCGGCGAACTCGAACGCCTCCGGCGAGTTCTTCTCGTAGGTTGCCACGAGCGTCGGTTCCTCGACGGTCTCGATCAGCAGGGCGTCCCGGCGGACGGTGCCGATCAGCGCCTCGCCGTCCGCGTCGATCGTCGCCGCGATCCGGGGCGTGTCGTAGTCGTCCTTCTCGTAGTCGAGCGCGAGGAGGCTCACCGCGAGAGCGTCGCGGGCGGGGTAGCCCGACTCGAGTTTCTCCGCGATGGGATCGACGTGCGAGCCGTTTCCGAACGCGACCGCCTCGTCGGTCGGCGTCTCGACGACCCGCAGGCAGTTGTAGGCGACGTACGGGTTGTCCGTCTCGGGGGCATCTTCCGTAGGGCCGACGGTGAGCGCTCCATCGCGGGCGCTGATCTGCCGGTTTGGAAACGATCTCGAGGAGACGCGGTAGGCGCCGACATCGGGGCCGACGACGAGGAATCGTCCGACGTACATACTCGCAGGTGTGCGGGTGGCGGGAAAATGGGTGTCGGTTCCGACTCGAACTCCGTTCACCTCTCGTCATCGCCCGAACCCGACAATCATAAATAGGCCTGTTTCCAAACCAGTGATGCAGCAGTCCCATGGGGTAGCGGCCAATCCTGAAGCCTTCTGGGGGCTTCGACCCAGGTTCGAATCCTGGTGGGACTACTTCTCGTACTTCGACTCGAGCAACCTCCCAGCGCAGCCTCTCGATTTCCACTCGAAACGAAGGGGTTTGTCGCGCGCACTCGCTCACCAGAACTCATATCATTTGGGCGGCCCTACGGGTTCCAAATGAACCGACGGACGCTGCTCGCCGCGACCGGGGCGGCCGCACTCGGCGGCCTCGCCGGCTGTCTCGCGGACGAGCCCGAAAGCGGTGACGGCTACGCGGCGGACTCCGACGACGTTCCCGAGGAGCGCTCGATCGACACCAGCGGGTACGAAACGATGGACTTCGGCGGCAACGACGTACCGCTCGCACCGATCGACGACGCGCTCTACTGGTACAAACGCCAGGAGGCGCGCATGGTCGATACGCGGGGCGAGGACCAGTTCAACGACAGCCACATCACCGGCGCGGCGCTGTCGCCGGCGGCGAAGGCCGTCGAAGGCGACTTCGACGACGATCCCGTCGCCGACTGGGACACCTCCGACCGCGTCGTCACCTACTGTGACTGTCCACACCAGCTCGCGGGCATTCGTGCGAGTTTGCTCATAGACGACGGCTTCGAGGAGGTGTACGCGATCGACGAGGGGTTCGTCCCGTGGCGCGAAAACAACTACCCGACCGACGGCGTCAACGCCTCTATGGACCTGCCGGCGTACACCCTCCACGGGGTCGCCGACGCCGCTCACACCGGCGAGTTCGTCTGGGTTTCCGACACCGTCGCCGACCAGCACGAGATCGCCCGAATCGCCGACGACGGCAGCTACGAGATGACGCTTCGGTTCTCCGGCCTCGAGGACGACTCGCTCCTCTCGCTCGAGGCACCCGACTACGCCCTCGAGGCGACGCTGGCCGACCTCACGAGCGGTCCGATCACGGGCTGACTCGGGTCAGTCGTCGGCTTTCTCGGCGATCTCGTAGGCGCCCGCCCGCTCGAGGTCGCCGCGCTTTCGCAACACCGAGGGCGTCCGACAGAGCCCCGGCGCCCCCGTCACCTGCGGCACCGTGCAGTTGTTACAGCTCTCACAGAGCACGCGGGCGCGCCCGTCGGTTTCGTCCGCTTCGTCACCGTCCTCGAGCAACCGCGCGCCGAGTCGCGGCTCGGCGTAGAACGGCCGGGCCATCCCGACCATGTCGCAGGCCGGGCCGCTCGAGTCGTTGTCTCCGCCGCGCTCGCCGCCGAGCAGTCGGTCCATCTCGCCGCGCTCGCGGATTCCGCCCTCCGCGAGGACGGGTACCGAAACCTCCTCTCGCACCCGTCGGCAGAACGCCTCGTTCCAGGCGGGATCGGTGCCGTACTGCAATGACTGGACCCAGTTGGCGGCTGCGACCAGCCGCCGACGGGTGGCGCCGCCGAAGGCCGCGTCGTACTCCTCGCGCAATGGCTCGTTCGCCCACGCCCGCGACGGGTACTTCCCGCGGACGATGCTCATGTCCCAGGTGACCGACGTCTGGACGGGAACGACCGCGTCGTAGCCGATCCTCTCGAGTCGGCGGGCGATCTCGACGCCGTCGTCGAGCGAGAGCTTCAGGCGGACCACCGGCGAGGGCGGTGCGGGCGTCTCCGCCGGCACCTTCGTTATCACCGGAATCTCGCCCGCCCGGTCGCGGATCTCCCCGTAGACGACCTCGAGAAACCGCAGTCGCGCCTCGGGCGAGCCGCCGAACTCGTCGTCGCGGCGGTTGTAAAACGGTGAGAGGAACTGCTGGACGATCCCCATGTTCGCCCCGGCGAGGTGGATCCCGTCGTAGCCGGCGTCGGCGGCGTAGGCGGCAGAACGGCCGAAGTCGGCCGCGAGGTCGTACACCTCCTCCGTGGCGAGGACCTGCGGGTCGTAGGAGAGAAAGCCGAGCCGATCTAGCAGCCGAAGCTGCCAGGGCGGTTCGGAGACCGCGAGCTGCTCGAGCCCCGGGTTCCGCTCGCGAAACTCGGCGTGCCAGGTTTCCATGCTCCGGAGGCCGCCGTGCTCGAGCTGGACGAAGATCCGGCTCCCGTGATCGTGAATCCGGTCGGTAAGACGCGAGAGTTTCGAGACGAACTTCGGGTCGTCGACGCGGGTCATCCCCGGCGCGGCGCACCCGCCCTCGCCGCGGACGATCGTCGCGCCCTGACAGAGCAGTCCGACGCCCGACGCGGCGGCGGGTTCGAGGTCGTCGATCAGCGTGTCGACGGCGTCGGGGCCGTTGCCCGCACACTCGAGCAGCGGCGCGCGATAGAGGCGATTCGGGATCTCGATCCCGCCGATCTCGAGCGGGTCCTCGAGGGTAGCCATGACTACCCGTTCGGCCGCCGGGACAAAGAACGCGCGGTCAGCCCTCCTCGAAGACGGAGACGTAGTGGTACTCGTAGGGCGGGACGTCCGCGAGCGACTTGAGGTCGAACCCTGCCTCGTCAACGACCGCCTCGGCCTGCTCGGACGAGAGCCGCAGCTCCGTCGGCGGCCCGCGCGGTTCGGGGGCGTCGTCGTCGCCGCGCGGAACGGTCGTCTCCTCGCGGGGCAGGTCGTGCCAGTTGATCACCACGAACCGGCCGTCGGATGCGAGCACGTCGCGGACGGCGTCGGCCAGCGCGGCGGGCTCGGGAACGCCGTGGAGGACGTTCGCCAGCAGGACGACGTCGACGTTTTCCGGCAGCAGCTCGGGAAGATTACGAGCGTCGCCCTCGATGGGTTCGACGGTCGTCAGCCCACGTTCGGCCGCCAGTCGCTCGAGTCGACCGAGCATCTCGGGGTCGATGTCGGTCGCGTAGACGGGTTCGTCGCCGACCTGCTCGGCGGCAGCGAGCGTGAAGTAGCCGTCGCCGCAGCAGACGTCGGCGACTCGCGTCCCATCCCCCACGCCGACGTCCCGCAGCAGCCGTTGCGGGTCCGGAAAGAGGTTTCCCCACCAGTCCCAGTCGGGCTGGCCGGTGCGCTCGAAACTCACTTCTCCACCTCGAGCAGCGCGGCCCGCTCACAGACCAGTTCCTCGAGGCTCGCGTCGGTCGCCGCCCGCTCGGCGTCGGTGATCCCGAAAAAGGTACACAGGGTTTCCTCGTCCACCTGTCCGAGCGCGTCGATCCGACCGCCGAACGACTCGAGGGACTCGATGGCGGCCGCCGCTGCGGTTTCGTCACCCGCACCGCCCTCGGTGGCGATCAGTACCACTGCGTCCGTTTCGCCCTCGCTCACACCCATCTCGAGGGCGCGGTCGATCTGTCGCCGACCGGCCGCGTACAGCAGGATCTCGACCGCCCGGTCGCGGGCGACGTTCTCCCCGCGCTCGCGGGCGCGGTCCGCTAACTCGACTGCGCGCTCGAGGTGGGTCTCGCCGGCGACGTAGCGGGCGTCGACCGCCTGGACCGTCACGCCGTGGTCGGCGCCGACCCCGCCCAGTTCGGTCACGAACGCGTCGATGTCCCCGACGACGAGGCGGCACTCGAGCGCCTCCATCAGAAGTCACCCAGACTGGCCTGGCTGTCATCCGGTTCCTGGTCGTCGCCCGGCTCCGTCTCGGCTCCGGACGGACTCGAGCCGTCCACGTCGGTTTCGGCACCGTCGAGATCCGTTCGCGGCTCCACCCCCTCCATCGAGGGATCGTCTCGTCCGGCGTTCTCGAGGATGTTCTCCGCGGTCTTCTCTCCCCGCAGTGCGGCGAGTACGACGCCCTTGTCGGCTTCCCGGAGGTCGGCGGGCGTCTCGAGGCCGACGGCGTACAGCTGGCGGGCGCGTTTGCGGCCGACGCCCCGAACCGACACCAGCTCGAGCAGCTCCTCGCGCACCCCGTGTTCGACGCGGGCGCGGGCTTCCCGCACCGCGACGGTCCACTCGCTGTCGATCTCGGCGGCGAGCGACTCCGCCGCGCCGAGCAGCCACTCGGCGGTGTCGACTTTCCCCCGCAGGTCGCCGGGGCCGATCTTGTAGCGGTCGGTGAGCCGGTCCTCGTCGTGCTCGTCGGCCCAGTCCTCGAGCAGTTTGCCGGTCTTCAGGGCGGCGAGCCAGTCCTCGAAGCGCTCGTCTTCGAACTCGCTGGGGGCATCTCCCAGTAGCTCGGCCTCCCGTTCGTAGTAGAGTTCGCCGAACTGCTCGTCCTCGCCGGAGCGGAGGTAGAGTTCGTACATGTCCGGCGTGCGCGAGAGCAACTGGTAGAGCCCGAGCGCGGTGGGTCGCTCGTCGGCGGACTCGAGGCCGTGGACGATTTCCGCGGCGCTCATCGGATCGAGGTAGAGCCGCGAGACGGTGTGACCGAGGCTGGTCGCCCGGAGCTCGGCACCGTTACGAGCCGCCTCGCGTTCTGCGAGGTCGGCGGCGGAGGTGAAGCCGGGGGATTCTTCCGCGCCGCTCGCGGGTCGTTCCTCCCCGCTCGCAGCGTCCGAGGCGCTACGCGCCTCGTACTCGATAAAGTCGTTCGCCTCGAGGTAGGTGAGCACGTCGTCGGTCACCGTCTCGAGTCGTCCCGCTTCGGCCGACTGGCTCGCGTAGAGGGTTTCTTCCATGAACTCGAGCAGCCCGCCGCGGGTGCGGGCGAAGCCCGAGGCGATGGTCGCGAGCACGTGGGTTCGCAGGGCGGGCTCTGCGGCGAGTTTCGACCGGACGGGCTCTGGATCGGCCCAGATATACCTGTCGAAGAGTTCCTGGCTCTCGTCGTGACTCTTCGCGAGCAGGACGGCCTCGCCGTAGGGGTCGAGGCCCGGTCGCCCCGCCCGCCCCATCATCTGGTGGACCTCGAGCACCGACAGCGGTGCCATCCCGCCCGCGGTCGAATCGAAGCGCCGCCAGTCGCGGACGACGACCCGTCGCGCGGGCGTGTTGACCCCGGCGGCCAGCGTCGGCGTCGCCGAGATTACCTTCAGCAGCCGACTCCGGAAGGCGTTCTCGACGATGGACCGGTGTTCGGCGGCCAGCCCGGCGTGGTGAAACGCGCCGCCGCACTCGACGCAGGCCGCGAGGTCGTCGCTCGTCTCGGTGTCGCTCACCTCCCGGATCTCCTCGGCGAGGGCGGCCAGCCTCGCCCGTTCGTCGTCGGTCAACTCGGCGCTCGAGACGCCGCTCAACCGCCTGGCCGCGGCCTCGGCGTTTCGCCTCGAGTTGACGAAGACGAGCGAGGAGCCGCCCTCCTCCAGAATGTCACGGACGAGGGCGGCCTCCTG